>CAZKCG010000082.1:0-20727 GCA_964551445.1 uncultured bacterium
CTTGTCGTCTTCGTGAGGGTGACCGACGGCACCGGTTTCGTCCATATCGCGCCGGCCTTGGGCGAGGACGACTACCAGCTCGGAATCAAAAACAACCTCCCCGTCATTCAGCCGGTGAGCGCCCGTTGCGAATACACCGGCGAAGTAGAACCATGGAAGGGCATATTCATAAAAAAAGCCGACCCGGCGATAGAAAAATTCATGAAAGAGACCGGAATATTATATAAGAGCGGAAAGATGACGCACACCTATCCTTTCTGCTGGAGATGCGACAGTCCGCTCATCTATTACGCGCGCCACTCATGGTTCATAAAGACCACCGCGCTCAAAGATGAGATATTGGCCAACAACGATAAGATAAACTGGTACCCCGAATACATCAAGGACGGCCGCTTCAAGAACTTCCTCGAGAACATGATAGACTGGGCGCTCTCGCGCGACAGATACTGGGGCACTCCGCTTCCCGTATGGAAATGCGAAAGCTGCAAAAAGATCGAATGTATTGGTTCCATCGAACAGCTTAAGAAAATGTCCGACAACTGCCCGGACGATATCGAACTGCACAAGCCATATGTCGATAACGTCAACATAAAATTCCCCGACTGCTCGGCTAAAATGAAGCGCGTACCTGAAGTCATCGACTGCTGGTTCGACTCGGGCTCGATGCACACCGCTCAGTGGCACTATCCATTTGAGAACAAAGATAAATTCGCCGAAAATTTCCCCGGCGATTTCATTTGCGAAGCGGTCGATCAGACGCGCGGCTGGTTCTACAGCCTTCTTGTCACTTCAACCTTCCTTCATAAAACTTCCGCTTATAAAAACGTCATGGTCCTGGGTTTGATCCAGGATAAAGACGGCGTAAAAATGAGCAAAAGCAAAGGAAACGTCGTAGACCCGTTCCTGATGTTCAATAAATACGGCGCCGACGCCCTCCGCTGGTGCTTCTATTCAGCTACTTCCCCCTGGAACGCAAGGCGCTTCTTCGAGGACGCGGTCATGGAAGCCCACAATAAATTTCTGGGAACGCTTCAAAACACATACGCGTTCTTCACGCTCTACGCCAATATCGATAATTTCGACCCGACCAAATACAGTATAGACGTTAAAAAACGCCCGCTGATAGACCAGTGGATCCTTTCCAAATTCAACAGGCTCGTTAAAAAGGTCCGCGAAGACCTCGATAAATACGAAATAATGTCGGCCACGACCGCGTTCGAAAAGTTCCTCGACGAACTTTCCAACTGGTACGTAAGGCGCAGCCGCCGCCGTTTCTGGAAATTCCAGCTCGACGACGACAAGGTCTCGGCATATCTCACGCTCTACGAAGTTCTCGTTAATTTCTCGAAACTTCTGGCGCCGTTCTGTCCGTTCATAAGCGAAAACATATATAGAAACCTCGTCTCCAAGATCGATCCGAACGCGAAGATGTCGATACATCTGACCGATTATCCGAAATACAGCGAAGAGCTCAACTTCGAAGAACTCGAATCGCAGATGGAATTAATTCAGAAGGTCGTCTATATGGGCAGATCCGCCAGAAACGCCTGCTCGATCAAGGTCCGCCAGCCGATAGCCGAAATGATAATACAGACCGTTGCGCCTCACGAAAAAGACGTAATAAACTCAATGAAAGAACTCATCGACGAGGAATTGAACGTTAAAACTCTCACATTCGTAAGTTCTCTCAACGAGTTCGTGGACTATGTCGTGAAGCCGAATTTCCCCGCCCTCGGCGCGAAATACGGAAAACTCGTTCCTGAGATCAAAAAATATCTCGAGGCTACGCCCAACACGCCGATCGCTCTCGAAATAAAGAAAAACCAGAAATACTCGTTCGAGCTCGCCGGCCAGACGGTCGAACTCATGGCCGATAACGTGCTTATATCGTCGAAGTCGAAGGAAAACTATTCATCGCTCATCGACGGCGAATACGGCATCGCGCTTAACACCAAGCTCACGGACGAACTCATAATGGAAGGCTACGCCCGCGAGATAGTGAACAAGGTCCAGAACATGCGCAAAGATTCGGATTTTGAAATACTCGACAAGATAAAGATCTACTACGAGACCGTCGACGCCGCTAAATCGGACGCCATATTAAAGGCGATCGACAAACACGCGGAATACATAAAACATGAAACGCTCGCCGAGGCGTTGACCAGGATCACCGAAGCGAAGAACGGCTCGAAGGAATGGGACATAAACGGCGTTAAAATGATACTCGCCGTGGAAAAAATATCGTAAAGAACTGCCCCGGGTTTATCAGGCCTGACCGTCAGATAAACCCGGCAACGCAAGATCAAAAAAGTGTTCTTTAATATCGCTTTTATATTTAGCCTTTTAACAGGTTCGTAAAATTATCTTTATGCCGATGATGTAAACCGGAGGTTTCAATTTTGGCTAAAAGTTCATCAGAATGGTGCCCGTCAAGGCATCTTAAAACACCTATCGGTATGTGCGCCATTTGCAAAAAATCCGTTTGCCCGGATTGCAAGGCGCCTATTACGCTTGACATGAACAACAAGATAATCTGCAAATTCTGCTATGAAGACCTCGAACAGATTCAGAAAAAAATAAAAGAAAATAACGAACCAAAAGCAAAAATTGAGGAATCGCCTCCTTTTTTAGACAGGCTCTTCAATCTGTTCTCGCCGCCGCCCGAAAAGGAATGCAACGATCCGGTCCATCTTCACGAAACGCTCCTGGGAAGCTGCATCGCATGCAGAAAGAACGTATGCCAGGAGTGTTACTGCAAGGACGCTAAAATGACCTCCGGATACATCTGCAAGAACTGCTACCGTTCACTTTACGACGTCCAGGGCGAGCTCGCGCGCGACCGCAAGGCTAAATTCATCGGCTCGATACGCGGCTTCTTTTTTAAGATCGGCCGCACCACGAGAAATTTCAGCCTCGTGATCGCCGTCGTGACCGCCATAACAATGTTTATCGGGATCTGCGGCATGTGGATGTTCTACCAGCTGCACGACGAATCGTTCGCGGTGGCCAAAGGCGACTGGCAGAAAGGCAAGTACGGCTTGTTTTTTAAAGAGGACATCCCCGATATTTTATACGAGGCTAAAGACAGGCTTCTCTTCAACTGGACGCACATGAACGATCCGCACGCCGATTTCGAGGAGACGCACCGCAAAAAATTCGAGGAAAAATACGAAAGCATATTCCAGGAAAAAGTGCCCGAAACTAAATCCATAAAAGATATCATCGACGCGATCCGCGAGGTCAGGGAAGTAGTGGACGCTCCGCAACAGCAGGAAGGTAACCAGAATAAATGAAAAAAGTTTTCAGCCTGATATACGATTTCATAATGTGGATAGCTTTGATCGTGGTCATAACCTGTATGGTAGCGGTCACATGGCCGATCTATCTGATCTCGAATTTCGTGACGATCGTAAAGAACGAAACAATGTTCTCGACCGCCACGTTTTTTCTCGCTATCGACCAGCTGAGCAAGTACATCATAATAAAATCGATGATGCTGGGCCAGAGCATCCCCGTTATCAATAATATTTTCCACATCACCTATATCCAGAACCAGGGGGCCGCTTTCGGCCTTTTTCAGAAAAAATGGTATCTTTTCATAGCCGTCGCCACGATCTCGATAACCGTCATAGTTTATTATTCGAGATTTCTGGCGCCGAATAACCTCTGGGTACAGGTCGCGCTGGCCCTTCTCCTGGCCGGGGCGCTCGGAAATCTTATAGACCGCATCAAATACAGATACGTCATAGATTTTCTTGATTTCCGTTTCTGGCCGGTCTTTAACATCGCCGATATCGTCATCAACATAGGCGTCGGAATGCTTATCGTTGAAATGTTCTGGGAATCCCACGAAGAAGTTAAGGAAAGTGAAAATTAGTGTATCCTGACATCATAAAACTCGGCCCCCTGACCGTTCACAGCTACGGGCTCTTCATATCTCTGGCGTTCACATTCGGAATAATCCTTGCGACATACCGCGCCAAAGCCCGCAACATGGACGTTTCAATGGTCCTTGATATGTCGATATACGCCATAGTTTCAGCCATCGTCGGTTCCCGCGTCGTCTATATAATCGTTAACTATAAGGATTACATAAAAGACCCGATCCGCGTTTTCTACGTTCATCAGGGCGGCCTTGTTTTTTACGGCGGTTTGATCGGCGTTATAATTACTCTTTCATATTACATCCGCGTTCATAAACTTGATTTTTTTCAGATCGCCGACCTTTTGATACCAGCGCTTCCGCTCGGTCATATGCTCGGCCGGATCGGCTGTTTCCTCAACGGCTGCTGCTACGGGGCCTGCACGACCTCGGCTTTCGGCGTGGTATTTCCGGGACTTCACAACCCCGCGCCGCGCCACGCGACGCAGCTTTACGAATCGCTGTTCTGCCTTTTGAGTTTACTGCTTCTCTTATCCGTCGAAAAATACCTTAAAAAAAGCGGATATCTTTTCGTGATATACATTTACCTTTATTCAGCCTGGCGCTTTTCGATCGAATTCATGCGCGACGACGACCGCGGCGCTTTCCTTTTCGGATTTTCACCGTCTCAGAATATAAGCCTTTTGGGCGTGGTTTTCGCTACAGCCCTTCTAATTTACATCAATAAAAAAACCGCTGGAACGACGATAGCGGATCAAAACACTGGAGATAAAAAATAATATGAGTTCACAGAAACACGAAATTATAATAACGGCCGAAGACATAAATAACCGCCTCGACAGAATAATCGCCGAAAAAATAGAGGGCGTTTCAAGGGCCATGGCCGTAAAATTGCTCGAGGGCGGGAACGTTTATTCGAGCGGCTCCGGAAAGATAGAAAAGCCGTCTTACAAGCCGTTCGAGAACGAGACCATAACAGTTTATATTCCGAGTCCGAAAACGCTTCTCAACACCGTTTCAGAAAATATAGATCTGAAGATAGTTTATGAGGACTCCGATATCATCATAATAAATAAACCTTCCGGAATGGTCGTTCATCCGGCCGCCGGACATCACTCAGGCACTCTCGTCAACGCGCTTTTGCACCATACGAAGGACCTTTCAGGGATCGGCGGCGTCATTAGGCCGGGAATAGTTCACAGGCTCGATAAAGACACATCGGGGCTTATTTTAATAGCCAAGAACGACTTCGCGCATCAGAACCTTTCCGCGCAGTTCAAGGACAGAAAAGTTGAAAAAATATATTACGCGATAATATACGGCGAGATCATAAAAAAAAGATTCGCGGTGAACCTTCCGATAGGGCGTTCCGAGACCGACAGAAAAAAAATGGCGGTCCTTGTTAATTCAACATCCAAGGCGCGCGAGGCTTTCACCGAATTTGAGATGATAGAAGCCAAAAGAGGGTTCACTCTCTTAAAGGCAATGCCCAAAACCGGCAGGACGCACCAGATAAGGGTACATCTGTCGCATATAGGCTTTCCTATAATGGGCGATAAAATATACGTTGCCGAAAAGATCATCCTTTCCAGAAAGGGCCTGCCTCATGAATTTTCGAGGCTCTGGCTTCACGCCGGCGGGCTTTCGTTCAACCATCCGCGCAGCGGTGAACGGCTTGAATATCACACGGGAATTCCGGACGCATTTGACAATTTCATAAAAAATGTATAGAATAATAGCGGACGGAAATTGAAATTATCCTTTAAAACTCATCGAGGCGGATCTTAAAACATGGACAGGAACTTAAAAATGTTACAGCATCAGACGCAGCCGGCTAAATTAAAAAAAGTAATGGCGGTTCCCAAAAGGTATCTCTCATACACATGGTATGAGATACTTGCCGTTATAGTTTTTTTCGCGGCTTTCGTCTATATAGCGAGCCTTCAGTTCTTTACGATCGAGGCCAACGTCAGCTTCATATCCTGCCGTTCGGCCAGAACGACGCTCGCGACAGCTATTTCAGAATACAAAGCCGACTTCCCGCAGGAGGTCATAGGCCACGTTAAAAAAGAGGTCAACATCAAAAAGCTTTTGAGTTCGAAATATCTGCGCTATTATCCGAAATGCTGGAACGGCGGCATGTTCAAGCTCAACGCCAAAGACGAGGTCTATTGCACCTACCACACGGCGGAACTCGAGGACGTTTCAAATTAAGCCCGATTACCTATTGACAAACCTTTGGCCGTTATTGTAGTATAAACAAATATATAAAATAATAAGAGGTGGAAAAATGCCGGCAGACGAAAGTAAAGAATTGAATAAGAACCCCAAACCCGGATTCAAGGAAGATTCAGATGAATTAGTCGATGCCGTGACCGCTGAGAACGAAGACGAGGCGGGCACCCAGGATAAAAACGACGCTAAATTCAAACGCAGGATATTCATCATCAAACGCGGACTTCAGTTCCGCTATATGGGCGTTATATTTACCGCCATGCTTCTTGTCGCCATGATCGTCGGCTGGACCGTCTATTTCAGCATCTGGAAAGACCTTTCAGACCCGACCAAAAAACACGATGAATTAGTCGAAATATTCCTTCAGGGCAACGACGTTCTAATGTCGCGCATGACGGTTATCATGGTCATGATATGTTTTCTCTCGGTCTTCGTCTCGCATAAGATAGCGGGCCCCGTTTACCGCCTGGAAGAATCGGCGAAGATCATAGCATCGGGCGACTTTTCAAAGCGTATCAAGCTACGCTACGGCGATGAATTGCAGGATCTGGCCGACGCCTTTAATATTATGACGGAAAGTCTCGACAAGATCGTCGGCGAAGACAAAAAAATGCTTCAGAATCTAAATACCATCATCGGAAAAATAAACGTCGATTTCAGCCAGAAGACGCTTACGGATACCCGCAAGACCGAAATTCTGAGCGAGCTAAAATATATAGCCGCCGAACTCGACAGGATCTCCTCTACATTCGTCGTTTCAGACAACGAACCCGCCGCCGAGGAAGACAAAGCGTAGAATATTCAAAAAACATAATATATTTTTAAAACCGGAAGCGAGATATCTTCCGGTTTTTATTTTGTGCTAAAACCATTGATCGTGTTGGATTTCTTAACATTGCGAAAACATAATGTGATGTGAAATCCGTCACTTGAAAAACATAGTGCCGGAATCTATGGGTTATCGATTTGGCACGATGCTTGCATTATAAGTTGGCGTAAAGCGGAGAACAAAATTAAAAATAAAAGGGAGTGATAGTTATGACAAAATTCTTTATGAACGAAGACGGACAGGGTATGGTTGAGTATGGTTTGATATTGGGCCTCATCGCTATCGTAGTTATCGCCGCTCTTTCTGCTACCGGAACCTCGCTCACCGGCCTTTTCAACAAGGCTTCCTCGGCTATACAGTCATAACCATCGCAACCGTTCGGATAGTTCACCGGAAACCGGTTCGATCACAAATATTGATCATAAACAGGCCGTGCCTTATGATAAAAGGCGCGGTCTGTCGCTTTTAGATGCGCGCCATTTTCCTGACCACGATAAATATTTCAGTTCTTTTCATTGATCGCGAATCTATAAAAGCTCAGCTTGCCGTCATTACCGTCTCTTTTCATATAAAAGACCGCTCCGGACGGATCGACCGATATATAGCGGTTGACGAACAATTCGGAAGAGGCGAAAATTTCCACCCTGCCGGTAAATCTTCCGCGGGAATTGAACCTGTAAACATAGGCTCTTTTAACGTTCTCGTCGCTCGAAGAATATAAGGCCTCAACATATATATTGTCTTTCGCGTCGCAGCCTATGACGCTCGCGCCGCGGCAGCCGTATCCTTCTTTTTTAGGGATGAATTCCTTCAGAAGCGGATATCTGGAAATTTTGTTTTTAGCAAGATCGTGTTTTAAAATAACCGCTTCAGTGGCCGAATTATCGATGCAAAGGGCGGCCCATGAGCCGGACGCTCCGGCGGTCATTCCCGAACCCGGGCAGACGGCGGGGCCGGCGGAAAGTTTTTCGTTCTTATAGACGAATGAAGCATTGATATTCTTTCCTGAAACGGCGTTGATGATAAAACGGCTGGCATCGGGGCCGGCCGCGGCGCAGGGCCATATCTTTTGAGGGAGAGGATCTTTGCCGCCTATGGCGTCAGAGATATCGAAAATTTTGGGCTTTAAAACTTCGGAAACTTTACCGGAAAGATCGACGACGCCTAATAAGGGTTTATTCCTGAACAAAAACATCAGTTTTTTAGTTTCGGGAAAATAAGCCATATCAATGGGCGAGAGCCCCGCTTCGAGATTGATTTCTTCAAAAGAGCCGCCATCTAAGGAGTATTTACAGATCCTGCTCCTTTTCTGATCGAGTACGAGAACCATGTTCAAAATAGCTGAAGCGAAAAACGAAGCGGGAGCGTCATAACCGTCAATTTTTAAAATGCCGTTTTCACGGGTATCCGCGGACGGCCCCCCGGGCGAAACGCTTCCAGGCCCCGTCGAGAACATGGCCTTTGCGTCTAACGCATAAACGGTTCCTGGCGATGAAATAACCGGAAAAAGTATCGATACAACAATGCAGAACACGAACGGTTTGAAAAATCTATATAAAGATCCCAATTGTATTTCCCCTTTTCATCTGATTTGAAATACGCGGCGCTGAAAGAGAAAGGATATTACCGCCCGACGACGGCTGCGCGGTTCCAGCGGGCGCCCCATATAGAACTGAAGGTGTTAACGTCCATGGTTATCTTATTTCCGGAATGGCCCTTTTCATTGCTATATCCCCATGCCGGATCGTTAATGTAAACCGTTCCGTCTTTGACGCCGGTCACCACGACATAGTGGCCGCCAGTCCATACTCCGCCCGCGACGTTCACGATCACGGGCGACCCGCCCGCCGTAACCTGAGCGAGCCAGTTCAGATCGCCGGATTTCGCGTAACTTCCTGCAAACCCCAGCTTTTTCGCTGCGTTCACGAGATTGTCCGTGGACGGAGTGCCGTCTGTTGTGGTGTTACAGAGCGTCGCAAGCTCCGGATGTATGGATCTATCCATGCCGTAATATTTCAGAGCCATCGCGAGTGAGGTCGGGCCGCAGGTATAACCGTCGGGCTGGCCGACTAAAGGCACATCAAGCACACCGCCGGTATTCTGCGCCGCCGGGGGATTTGAAACTGGCGGCTGAGCGCCTTTCGCGATATATTCTTTATAAACATAGGCCGTCTGGCCGTTATGTTCTATTTTGTACCAGTCGCCTTCTTCTCCGATAACTTTAACGCCGGACCCGTTCTGAAGCGTTCCGATAACGGTTCCCCACGCTCCGTCGCGCATGTTTAAAACATCGCCGTCACAGCCCGTGACATGGGCGTCGAAACCCGCCGAAGCTTCCGAAACCGTTGCCGGCGTTGGTTCGGCCGATGCCGGTTCAGCCGTCGCGGGCGTTTGATCGCCTGTGGAAATAAATGATTTATAGACATAGGCCGTCCGGCCGTTGTGATCTATTTTATACCAGTCGCCGTCTTCTCCCGTTATAGTGACGCTCTCGCCGTCCGAAAGACCGCCTATAACGCTTCCCCAGGCCCCGTCGCGAACGTTGAGCCCTATTTCCGAGCCCGTGACCGTGCCGCTTCTTCCGGCGGCCGAAGCCGCGCCGGGAGAACTTTTAACGGCCACATAGGATTTATAGACATAGGCCGTGCCGCCATTATAATTTATTTTATACCAGTCGCCATCTTCTCCGGCGATATCAAGGCCGGCGCCGTTTTCAAGCGTTCCGAGGATATTTCCCCATGCCCCGTCGCGCACGTTCAAAACATCGCCGTCACAGCCGGTAACATTTCCCGAAAGCGCGCCGGAACTTCCCATCGGCGATACGTTTCCAGTATTAAGCCCGCCCTGAAGCGAGTCGATCTGCGAAGCGCGGACGGCGCCGCCTGTCAATGAAAAAACAAGCAGCATTGCTGCCAGGAACCATTTTAAAAAGGCTTTTGAGCGATATTTTTTATTCATGAATATATTCTCCTTTTCGGCCCGGTCAAATTTCATATAATGGGCGAAATTAGATCACTTCTTCATATATATACTGCGAATATAAAAAATTTGTTCCAGACGGCTTCGGGGCCGTGAAGGAAATTTTTAAATCATATATTTGACCGGGAATCAAAGGATCTCAAAATCGTAAACGTCGATATTGATGGAGGTTCCCGCGAAACGGCCCCAGCCGGTTATTCTTCCGGTAGCCGTGACGGTCTGTTCAGAGTCTATTTTAAAGGTCTGGCCCTTAAGCTTTTTGAGCATATTGGCGTTAAATTGAACGGTCATGTAATGAAATTCCCTGCCCCTGAAACTTTCGCGGATCTCGAGCCTGTAAACGTTCTTCCTTCCGGAAGGGTCGTTTATCTTTTCAGCTTTTGAAACCACGATCATCCATTTGAAATATTTATTAAGGATGACGCCGATTATTTCATCCAGCTGAAATTTCAGACCAACGTTGGTTTTAGCGTTTTCGAAAACTTTTAATTGTTTTAAAGATTCAGGAAAGGTCTTCGTCAGATCGGACCTTATGTGAAAGTAATTATAATATTCGGGAATATCCATTATATAATAAGAGATCGTGCCGGCTAAAACGATAAGCAGCGCGGAAACGGTTAAGAATATCGAAAAAAGGCGTGGAATGATATTGCGGGTGAAATTAAGGCTGAAAAAACCTTCAGGTTCTTTTTCCTCTTTTATTTTAACGAATTGGACCCCGGCGGATGTCCTTCGTCCCAGCCTGTCGTCGTCGGAAGTTTCCGCGGATGCGCCGTCGGATGTTTCACGCACGACCTCCATAGCTTCGAGAACGCCCTTATCGGACTCTTCCGCGCCGAGGCCGTCCTCGATGAGATCGTCAAATGTAAGGCTGTCCCCGCCTTTGGGCGCGTTTTTCGTTCCGGCGGCTGCCTTTACCGTTTCTTTAGCGGTGGCGAGTTTTTTCTCGTCGATCACGGGTTTAACAGCGGGAACGGGTTGGGCTTCTTTTTTCGAATCCTTTATATCGGCGAGAAAAGATTCGTCTATGACGGTGACGCCGTCGTTTGATATCTGTTTTTTACAGGATTTGCAGACGGTCACGGTCTCTAAATTTTTCATTTTGCAATGCGGGCAGTCAATAAACTTCATTCAAAAAATCACCGGAACCGATTATACCATAAAGGACGGATGAAAATCTATTTTATTTTATAAAAATTTAAGGCTGCCATAAATCCGCTCAGATAAAACTGCTCGAAGGCGAAATAGCAGCGGGGTATGTTTTTTGATAAAGCGTGGTTCCCCTGCGAATTGATATGCGCGACCATTTTCTGGTATGAATCGAAATTTAATCCGTACTTCATGACGGACCGGGCGCCTTCCATGAAAAATGATCTCTGCATATGGTTTTCAGGCCGGTCATACGGCGTGACAAGATCGGCGAGTTCGGCATAGAGCTTATGGCTTTCGGATAACTTTTCAAGGTTCTCGAACGACCGGGTCTGCGAATAATAGTTAGGATTGAATCTGACCGAATACACGCCGTTCATTTTATAAGTGAAATCGTTCTTCGCCGCGTCGAACTTCCAGTCGAAGTTCAAAAAAGTGCCCATCGACGACTTATATGCCTTTGGCTGCATATTATCGAAACCGAATTTTGAAGTTACGCCGGCTACGTATATGAACCCGTCCTCGATGAAGTAAATGTTGTAAAGAAAGTAATGGGCGCGAAGGACGGGATCGGCGACCACGACGTCGAAATAGTTCCTGTCGACGTAAAAATTCGAGAACGGAAGAGGCTTGTTTATCACGAAAAGTTTTCCCGAGCGGGCGCATTCACAAACCGCGTTCAGGTTAACCGCGCCGTTCGGGTCGATGTCGGCGTACTGATAGATCACTTTCTCGATAAGCGGTTTCTGGTCGACGGCTATAAACTCGTCATTCAAAAGGTCTGCGTTCTTCATTATTACTCCTCCCTGACTTTTTTCTTTTGTATTGCAAAATTGATGCCAACCTTCGCCTCAGTAAAACCGGTGTTTTTGCCGCGTTAACGGTTGGTCTTTATATCAAATTGAGATTTTTTTGTGTCATAATGAGACAAGAGTTTTAACGACAAACGGCGGCGTATCAAATTGAGAAAAAAGGCACAAAAAATCAAATTAAAATTTATTTTCAAAAGCTTTTGTGATATAATGAAAACATATTATTTTGTGTTTTGGTGCCGGGAATAACAGACCGAAAGTCCGGAACCGCTCTCCCCTTTCGGAGCTCAGGACTGGAAAACATCCTTTGAAATATATCGGCGCGGACCGGGCCGGCCGCTTGAACGGATCGTCCGGAAAGAATTTCATGGTTTTTAATAATTACTCGATGCCTGAAAAAAAGAAAAAGATGTTATAGTAATTCAAAGGCATAAGGATCACTTATTATGAAAACATTTAAAACGATATTTGCTTTTTCAGTTCTGATCGCCGTCATTTTTTTCATCCGCGGCATCGCGAACTCATCTTCAGAAGAAGTCCGGGCCCAGGGCGCCCCGCCGGCTGAGATAAAAAAAGAGATATCGGCGAAGACCTTCGAACAGAACAGATTTTTAAAGACGCTCGCCACCGACGAGGTCAAGGTCGGCACATACCTTTTGAATATAAGAAAACTCGAGGTCGGTTCCGGCACATGGGTCGTCGATTTTTACGTGTGGTTCATCTGGCAGGGCGAAAAAATAAATCCGGCGGGATTCGAAATAATGAACGGGGCCTGCGATTTCAAGGACGCGCCGATATACGACACCATAGAGATCGAAGGAAAGCCCTATAAATGGCTTGCTCACAGGATAATCGCGACAATGTCGAATAACCTTAACTTTAAGTCCTACCCGCTCGACCTGCAGTATCTTACCATCGAAATAGAGGACCGTGAGAACGATCTGCGGAAAATGAAATACCGCATCGTGCCGGAGGAAAACAACATAGACGAACAGACGAAGATACAGGGCTGGGAGATCAAGGAAAAGTTCAACAGGATCACGACGCACGCATACAACACATCCTTCGGTTATGAGGACGGGAACGACGAGGGCCTTACATATTCAAGATACGTTTTCGGAATAACCATATCGAGGCCGAGGTTCTCATCGATTTTGAAACTGATACTGCCGCTTTCGATAATACTTTCGCTTTCATTCCTGTCCTTCGCGTTAAGCCCGGACAAGGTGTCGCAGAGGATATCGCTTGGAATTTCGACAGTCTTCACATCGGTCGCGTTTCATATCAACCTGACATCAGCCATACCGCAGGTCAGCTATCTGACGTTAGCCGACAGACTCATGATATCGACCTATTTCATGCTTTTCACGTCGCTTATTTCGACGATATACCTCATCAGATTCGTCGATAACAACCAGATGGAAAAGGCGGTCAGGCTCAATAAAAGGCTCGGAATATTGATACCTTTGCTCGGCGTATCGGTCATACTATTGCAGTTCGCGTTCTGATAAATTTTGAAAGCGGGAAGTTTTAAAATATGTTTGAATTTACTTTTAAAAAAATACGCGGCGGAAAAATTTGCGCCGTATTACTTCTGATCCTGTCCTTCGTTCTGCTTCTTTCTTCAAAAGCGCTGGCGCAGATAGACATAGAAGAAGTGAAATCCCAGGTGAGCATCCTCTCCGACGGAAAGATATCGGTCAAGTATAAGCTGCGGTTCCTCGAAAAGGAAAGCCGCGACAAAATAAGGACGATCGGGCCTTTTGACGAAGGCCACTCCATAAGTTCAGTCAAATTCGGGGAATTCGGCGGACGCGAAATAGGCGCGAGCCTCGGGGCGCCGGCTAACGGCCAGGCGAACAGTTACGGCATGACGCTTAATAGTTATACGAAATCGGGCGTTACTTACGAATTTGAAATAGCGTATCTTGTGAGCACGCAATCGGCTTTCACTACCGCCATAAACGGAAAAGACTACGTCGGCATAGAATGGCGCGCCCCGGAATGGGCAAGGCCGATATCGAAACAAATAATAACCTTTATAACGCCGATAGAGCTCGGTCCGGAAATAACAAAGCCGGAAGATATAACCAACGCGGTCATGGATACCATAGGCGTCATCCTTCCCGAAGCCGAAAAGAAAAATTTCGAGCGGGCTATTTTCTACCCGACGCCCGACGAAGTGTCTAAAAAAACCTGGCTTTCGCTGCACTTAGAGAGCAACAACCTCGAGAAGAATCGAAAATTCGGCGCCAAATTCTACATGCCTCAAAAATTCTTTAAATTAGCGCCGGCGAAAGCTTCAGCAACGGGCGGCACGGTCGATCCGTCAGACCCAAATAGCGCGCCGCCGGACGCTTCAGGCCGCACCGCGGGCGGTTCACCAAAAGTTTCAAACGGCCCGTCAGGCGGCGGAAGCTCGTTCTTTAATCCTTTAAATCCCGAGGACTGGTTCGTCATGCTTTTCTTTCTGGTCGTCGGGTTCGTAATTTTAAAGGGCGTTTTCGGCGTCATGCGCTGGTTCTTCCAGATCATTTTTCCGCCGATCCCGCAGCTTCCGGATGACGCCGAATACGAAGCGCCGGAGATAGAAGTTGAAAACTTTACTTCGGCCGACAAGGTCCCTGATTTCAACCAGATCGAATGCGCGCTATATCTTGGAAACTCAGCCAAAGTAGTTTCGCTTATAATTTTAAAGATGGAAAAAAACGGCGCGATAACGCTCGTGAGCCAGAACCCTCTGCAGATACAGATAACCGACGCGTCAAAAGCGGTCGAGGATTATGAGAAAGCGGTTCTTCCGGCCATACTTCCGGACGGCTCGATCGATAAATCGAAGGTCGCCGCGATACTTGAAACGGTGAGCCGCCGCGTCCAGGCAAAAGCCTGGGACTGCGACTACCGCGAGACCAGGCGCGTATATGAAGAGCGGATAAGAACCCGCTACGACGATGCGAGAACGAACCGGCGCGTGAATGACGCGGATGATCTTTACTGGATAATGCTCGACAGCGAATACGACCGTTACAGCTACAGGCGCCGCTATTACGACGACGACCATTATAATTATAGCGGCGGCGGCGCGGCAGGCGACAGGCGCGACGCCGGAGACGCCCGCGAAGGCGATATCTTCGAGACCATTAAAAATTCAGATGTCGTAAAAGGCGCGGACAGGGCGGCTTCTTCAATAGAAGACTACGCGTCGAGCGTCGCGAAAAGCGTCGAGGAAAAAGTGTCGAAAACGACGGATTTCGTTTCGGCCAAAATGATCGCCATCGGCACGGCGCTCGGATACTCGGCTTGCCATTCGGCTTGCCACAGCGCATGTCACTCCGCCTGCGTTCACTCGGCCTGCCATTCGGCGTGCGTTCACTCAAATTGCCACAGCGCATGTCATTCGGCCTGCGACTGCCACAGCGCATGTCATTCAGCCTGCCATTCGGCGTGCGTAAGCGATTTTTAAAAGGACAGTTCAAATATATGCCTGAAAATGAATATTCTGAAAAAATAAAAGTATATGAAACGCCCCATGAAGCCGGCGAGAGAATGAAAAATCTCACGCTCCTCGCGTCCTCTCTGATATCGACCACGATGGAGCAGGTCTATCTCAGAAAAGAAGACGGGCTTTTGATACTCCGTCCGAATAAAATGTATTTCGTCAATAAAACGGCGAGGCATATTCTTGAAAAACTATATTCAAATGAATATCATACCGCCGGAAACAGCGAAAAAAACCGGATAAACATCGATCTGGAAAGGCTTATCACCGAAACGGCGGCGCAATATAAAATAGGAAGGGACAGGCTTATAAATGATATTGAAAAGCTTCTTCAGACGCTTCTTTCGCTCGTTTCGTCGCAGAACGCCGTCCCCTACGTGGACCGCTATCCGACGCCGGCTCTGAAGCTCACGGATTTCGCGAGCCATGATATCTATTATCCGGTCCTTTCCGAGATCGCTATGACCTACGGGTGCCAGCTAAAATGCAAGTTCTGCTACGCGGGCGTTGGAATGAAAAATTTACGGGCGGCGGGCGGGCCGGACATGAGTATAACCGAAATTAAAGCCGTTATAAAGAAAATATTCGAAGAGGCGCACTGCCCCACCATATCATTTACGGGCGGGGAGCCGACGCTTCGATTCGCGGAACTTACGGAAGCGATAACTTACGCCAGATCGCTCGGAATGCGCACGAACCTTATCACCAACGGACTGATACTATCCGACGCCGGAAAATGCGCAATACTTAAGGAATGCGGACTCGACTCAGCCCAGGTGAGCGTCGAAGGCGCGGACGCGGCCACGCACGATATGATAACCGGGATGGAAGGAGCGTTCGAAAAAACCTTCGCGGCTGTGAAAAACCTCAAGGCGGCCGGGATCCATGTCCATACCAATTCGACGATGACGGCGGAGAACGCCGAAAGCATAAACGCGCTGCCGGAGATACTCTCAAAGCTCGGCCTTAAATATTTTTCGGTGAACATGGTCATAAAGACCGGATGCGCCAATACAAATGATGACGCATCCATCGGATATAAAGACATCGGGGAACGGATCAAAAAGTTAGACGGCATTGCCAAAAACTTTGACATCAAACTTGTTTGGTATTCGCCGACGCCGTATTGCCTTTTCAATCCGGTCGAGGTGGGGCTCGGGTCGAAATCGTGCGCCGCGGCCTCGGGACTTCTGTCCGTGTCTCCGTCCGGCGAAGTGCTTCCATGCTCTTCATTTTCAGGCAGCCTCGGAAACATATTGAAAAATAGTTTCGAATCGATATGGTCGTCCCGCGCGGCGAAATATTTCAGGAACAAGGAATTCACGCCGCCGACCTGTAAAAAATGCGGTATGCGTGAAATATGCCAGGGCGGATGCCCGCTGTACTGGGACGCGCGCGGTGATTTTTCGGAGATAGAACCTCACGGGTGCGGTAAAAACATCATCAAAGACGCCGCTTTCAAGCTGAAAAGAATGTGTCTCGCGCCTAAATACGGAATTTAACACTTTTAAATAAATATAAGTGGTGGTTTTATGGGATCTTACAAACTCAACAAGTTCATAGACTTCCTGGCCGGATCTATAGCCAATATAGACGGCGCGATCAAAGAAGTTAATGAGATGCAGGAGGCGTTCACGAACGAATTCGTCAATAAATTCCAGATCTCTTTTGACGCTGAGACCGCCCGCATCACGGACCATGCCGTGAAAACCTTTATAAATAAAAAATATCAACAGGAAAGCAAGTTTTACGCGGGACTCGCCAAATGCGCCGCTGAAAAGAAAAAAGAGCTGGCCGAAAAAAAAGCCGGGCTCGAAAAAGAACTCAAAATAAACGAGGCGCGGCTTGACGCGATCAAAAATTCAAGGAATGATCTTGTCGCCGGCTACAAGGTTGCCAACCCGGAGATGGATGCGGCCGAAGAAGCCCAGAAAGTTATTGTTTCAAGGCACGAAGGCGCGGTCATAACGCTTCGAAAGACCGTCGAAACGCTTAACGCCGGAATGGGATTTCTTACCAATTACTGGACTGTCAGCGCGATGAAAAAAAATCTCGCCGCGGAGATCGAAAAATTAAAACAGGAAAAACTCAAGCTGAAACTTATAAGAACGAATTTCGCCGAGACGAAAACGGACAAGGAAAAAAAAGAAACCGGGCTCGAAGGCGATTTTCGCGAGGTCATAAATAAGCTCGGTTATCTCAAACAAGCCTACGACAGGGTTTCCGGCGATATAGAACTCACGGCCGCCATTGAAGCCGCCGACGATCTTCTGAAAAAAGTACCGGCTAAGATCTTGGAGGAACTTTCCGGCGTACTTCCGAACATGCCAAAATACGCCGCCGAAAGAATCCAAAAAGATGATTACGAAAAGAGCCTTAAAACCGTGGCCGAAGAGATAGGATTTCTCAACGGAATAAAGGCCGGATTCGAGAATATCCTTAAAACCGCTCATTCGCTGGACGAACAATATAAACAATACAGCTCCTATCTCTGCCCTTTGACGATCGTCGTGACGCCTGAATGCGAGGAATTCAGCGAAAGCTTCAAATTTATGGCGCAGAAAGTTGTCGACGACGCGGCGCTTGGAAAGGACCCGGCCGGATATCTCAAGATAGTGGAGCCGTTCCATAAAAAATTCATAAACGAACCCACCGTCAAAAGATGCTTTGAATCGATCGGAGACGCCATAACCATGGCGGCGAAGGCCTGGAAATAAGGCGCCCCGGACCGGCCTGCCGCAAAACAGGCGCGATAAAAACAAACCAGGGTCGATCCAGCGTTTTTATAAACCGTGGCCCATGGTTTTATAAACTATGCCGCATTTATATTCCGGGAAATATTTAATATCCAAAATTGATTTGAGGGAGAAATAATGCCGTTTTACAAGACCGAAATAGACGACGTAGTTATTTTTGAACCCCGCGTTTTTCCTGACGAACGCGGATATTTCTATGAAAGTTACAATGAGAACACTTTCAGGGAAAACGGCATAAACACAAGGTTCGTACAGGACAACCAGTCGCGCTCGACCTATGGAGTGCTGCGCGGCCTTCATTATCAGCTCCCGCCGCACGCCCAGGCCAAGCTTGTAAGGGTTTTAAGCGGAAGCATCCTCGACGTCGCGGTCGATATCAGGCGCAAGTCGCCTACATTTAAAAAGTGGGTCGCGGTTGAACTTTCCGCCGAGAACGCGAAACAGATATTCATCCCCCGCGGATTCGCTCACGGCTTTCTTGTATTAAGCGAGACCGCGGAGGTTTTTTATAAATGCGATAATCTTTACAACGCCGCCTCTAACAGAGGTATAGCGTATAACGACAGGTCGCTTGCCATCGATTGGCGGATAGATCACGGCCGGGTTATTTTATCGCCCAAGGATAGCGAAAACCCGGCTTTTGCAAACGCCGACATGTGCTTTTGATCATCTGTTTTCATTCACATTTTTTATATTGTGTTTTTTATATATAAGAGAGAAAATATTAGTTATCGCCATTGCGACGAAACATCCCGCCACGACGCACAGCATTCTGTCGAGCGCCGAAATATAAGTGTGTTTTTCCTTTTCCTGTATCAATACTATAGCGAGAGCGGCAAGCGCGGACCTGGAAGCGTTCCCGAGTTTAAAGAACGCGCAGAGTATGATCGTCGAGAACACCGAGCAGCAGAGCACCAATAAATTCGGCGAATGTATAAGATATGCCAGAAGGCCTACCGTCGCGCCCGTAATGTTGGCTATTATTCTGTCGACGGCAAGCTTATGCGAATCGAATTCTTCAGGCGAAATAACCAGCAGAACCGAAACAATGCTCCAGTTGAACTGCCGGTGCGGAAAAAGACAGTAAAGCATATAGCAGAACGAAGCGCCTGCAAGGCATTTCAGAATATACATTATAAAAAACTTGTTTTGGACCGTGTTTTTAAAGTCGGTCAGCATCTTATTCATGATTTTCTTTTCACGCCCCGGAGCGGCCCGGTTTGAAGGGCCTGATCATATTTTGAAATACCGGCATTGAACCCTTGAATCATTCCGCGTAATTATTTCTTTTTTGCGCCGCTCATTTTAAGAAAATCGGCGACCTTCGGTTTGTTATTTTTAAGAGCCTTGTCGAGGGCCGACTCTCCTTTATCGTCGATCGTATTGTGTTTTGCGCCCCTTTCGATGAGCAGCCTTACGCATTCTAAATTGCCCGCGGCTGAACAGCGCATAAGGGGCGTCTCGCAATCCTTCGCGTAAGCGTTGACGTCGGCGCCGTTACCCGCAAGAGCCATGATCGCGCTGGGGTCGCCGCTTTTGGCGGCCAGAAAAAGAGGGGTCTCGCCGTTTTTATTCTTCGCGTTCACCGAAGCTCCGGAACTGATGAGCAGTTTTACCGCTTCTGAATGATGGGATATGGCGGCGAAATAAAGGGGAGGCCTTCCATCGTCGTCATAAGCGTTAACGTCGGCGTTGTTTTTCAGCTGCGCCTTCATTTTTTCAATATCGCCCCGCCTGGACGCGGCGTGCAAAGGAAATTTTGAATCTCCGGTTCCGCCGGCGTATGAGACCGCTATATCATCTTCAGTTCCGGCTTTTCCATCCGGCCCTTTAGAAACGATCATCTTTTTAACGGCATCCAGCTGATAAAAATTTTTCCAGGGGTCCTGCATCGAACTCGCGTTCGGAAGATATGACTTTTTAAGATCAATAAGAAAACCGAGTTCTTTGCCTTCGGCGCTTTCATATTTAGTGACGCTCGCGGCGATAAGCTCGCAGTCGCGTCTGGCAATAGCGTCTTTCGGGTCTTTAGAATTTCCTGATCCCGAAAACGACATGAAATAATAGGCCAAAGCTGACGCTATCAGAAGGGCTGCTGAAATAGCTATGACGGCCGCTGATCCTGACTTGAAAAAATTAGCGCGCATTTACATCTTCTCCCGCATTTGATAAACTTATTAATTAGAAAATATGATTTTATTATAACAAAACTCAGCTGATAATTCAAACCGTTAATGCTACAAAGCGCTAAGTTTATGGGATTGCTGTTCGAATAAATTTTTCCCGACCGTTTAAATAGAACGATCATTTTTCGATCATGTATAATCGTTTATAATCATTTGCGGTTCTTTTTTTCCTGCATTCGCAGAGGCCGGAACTTTTAAATTATTCCGGAGTAAAATACGATATACGGTTTTTGTTAAAATAAAACAAGAATTAAAAATCTCAAACAATTCACAGCATTAAAATCTCAAAAGGCGCGCCTGCAGGCGCGGGGAACGGGGAACGCCGGGGGTTTACTTAATCTAATGGTAACTGGTCGCCTCCTGTGGCCATCCCTGGCCTCGGCGACATTGCCCGACTTC
>CAZKCG010000083.1:0-20168 GCA_964551445.1 uncultured bacterium
CCTTCGAGGCGGGAATCTGTTCCGCTCTCCGACCTGGTTTCTTTCGGCTGCCGACTTTGTCTTTTGGTTTTTTACGGCTATATGGATTGGGCTGGCATCGTAGGAATAATGGTCGCGTTCATGTTCACTCTGTGCGGGGCGTTAAGACTCGCCAGGTTTAACATAATGCCCCATACGCCTTACTTTCTCGGCCTTCCGATCCCGGGCGGCGCGGCTTTCGCGGCATCACTGGTGCTTTTCGGCTCGATGTACAACCTCGAGAACCATATTCAGGCCATAACCATATCCATGTTCATCGTTTCGGTCCTTATGGTCTCTACCATACCTTATCCCGCGCTTAAAAAGACGAACAAGGCAAAACCCAGGATATTTAAAAGAGTGCTCACCCAGATAGGCTTCTGGCTTATAATTTTCGCGGCGTATATTATCTCGATCGAAAAGGCTATATTTTTCGCGGTCGTATCCTACCTCATATCCGGCGTATTTTACTCCGCTTACAGGCTTCTGGATAATAAAGGCTACATAAACGAAATAATGGAAAAGATCAGAAAAAAATAAAAAACGAAAAATATCTTGATTTTTACTGCTTGTTTGTGTTAAAATACAATGAATTTTTACTTAAGATTATTAAACGACATATAAACATCATCAGGAGGAGACTTTAAAATGAAAGAAAAAATCCACCCCAAATTTTACGAAGAAGCACTTGTTTCATGCGCATGCGGCGAATCATTCAAGACCGGTTCGACGATGCCCGCTTTAAAAGTCGATATTTGCTCGAAATGCCATCCGTTCTTCACGGGTAAAACGAAGATAATGGACACCGCCGGCCGTATCGAAAAATTCCAGAAAAAACACGCGAATACCGTTATCGAGAACGCGAAACCGAAGAAAAGGGTCGTAAGAAAACCCGAAACCAAGCCTGAAGTTAAGAACGCGAAGGCTCCCGCAAAAGTTAAGCCTGAAGCTAAGGCCGCCGAAGAAAAGAAATAATACGCTCTTAAAAACTGATATATAATATTTTTCTTTGATGATGTAGAGGCGTATCTAATGCGCCTCTACATCGTTGTTTATTTTACATCTTGAAATCAAGAGGTTTTAAATGCCCGAGGTTAAGTTGAAAGTTTCGGTCGTAGAACATACGCCGAACCCCGAAACGTTAGTCGCGATGGCCGCCCGTATGTGCTATTCAAAATGCACGGTGGACGAGCTTCACGATAAAGTTACAAAGAACGATCAGCGCGATTTTATAAAAAAACTCATGGATATGGGCCATCTTACTCCCATAGAGCACGTCAGCCTCACCTTCGGCGTCGAAGGCGTCAGCCGCGCTCTTCTCGCCCAGATAACAAGGCACAGGATCGCCACCTTCTGCGTTAAATCGCAGCGCTACGTTAACGAACGCAGCGGCGGAGCGAAAGCCACCTTTAATTATGTGGTCCCGCCTTCGATAAAAAAACTCGGGAAGGAATATATCGAAAAATTCGACGAACAGATGAAAACCATCCAGGGGTTTTACGACTTCTGGTTCGACGCGTTGGGCAGAAAAGCCGAAACTCTCGAATTTCAGAATGAGGATTCCCGTTTCGTGCTTCCGAACGCGGCCGAGACCAAATTCGTATTCACCATGAACGCGCGCGAGCTGCTTCATTTTTTCAGCCTCAGGCTTTGCACCAGGGCGCAGTGGGAGATCAGGGCGCTTGCCGTAAAAATGCTCCGGGAAGCCTTAAAGGTCGCTCCGGTGCTTTTTTCTTACGCCGGCCCGCCGTGCAAATACGGAAAGTGCAAGGAAGGCACCATGAAATGCAAAAAAGGCACGATACGATAATTGACCCTGAAATTAAGATACTTCAAAGCGACGAGGCCTTCTGTTATTCCACCGACACGCTTTTATTATTCGATTTCATAACGGAAAATTACGATTTTGAAAAACAGACGAAAGCGCTCGAGCTCGGTTCCGGTACCGGAGGTCTCTGCATAGCGCTCGCGAAGAGATATCCGGCGATGAAAATTTCAGGCATAGATATCCAGCCTAACCTCGTCGAACTTTCAAAAGAAAGCGCCGCGCTGAACGCTCTTTCGAACGCCGATTTTAAAAATATAGACCTGCGCGACACGCTGTCGAATTTTTACCCGGAAACTTTCAATCTGGTAATGACCAATCCGCCGTATTTCAAACTCGGGACCGGCAGGGTGAACGATAATTTGAAAAAGGCGCAGGCCAAGCACGAGATAAAATGCACGCTCTATGATATTTTCAGGGCCGCGTCATATCTTCTGAAAAAAACGGGGATGTTCTTTCTGATACATCATTATTCCAGAATATTCGACGTTTTCGATCTTGCCTCCCAGTTCAAGCTTAAGCTTTCGTGTTTCCGCCCCGTTTATCTTTCGAGGTCCAAACCGTCAGAAGACGCGACGCACGGACTTTTCGCGTTTTCGAGGTCGAATAAAAAAGAACCCAGGATACAAGCTCCACGCTATATCAGGGAATAACTATATTAGTGAAAAGTGAAGAGAGAAAAGAGAATAGTTGAGGCCGCGGCCTTTGGCCGCCATTATTAAATGGTTTCATAAGTTAAAACAGCCCTTAAAATAAATAAAAGCGGGTATGGCGACCGTCAATCCACAACTATTCTCTATTATTTAATCTCTATTCTCTTGGCTTTAAATTGAACCGGTTTATATACGAAAAATTAGAATCAGATATAAAATTATTAAAGCGACGCGGAGGTAAAATATGCAATGGAATTGCTGCAACAGGTGCCAGAAATGGTTCAGCTGCGATACTAAATGGTATCGCGGAGAAAAGAATATTCCGCAGACCTGCTGCCCTAATTGCGAGAACTACAGCAAGTGTTACGACGAACATAAAAAAATAGAAGAAGAAGAGAAAAACAAAAAGCCCGGAAAATGATCTTCCCGGGCCTGTCTTATATTTGAATCCTGATATTTGCAGGCGCATTTTTTCTTTTTTATATCAGGCGGCCCGGATGCGAGCCGCCCGGTGTCAGTGATTAAAATTCAGTCTTTGAAGTGAAATTGAATCCTTTTATCTTCATCATCGGCGCGACCGCGTCAAAAGCGTCGGTGAGTTTTGCGTCGCTGCCTACCATTTCAACATTCGAAAGCGCTTCGCAGATGTTCTGCGTGAACCTTAAATTCTTTATCGGTTTTGTGACCTTGCCGTCCTCTATCAGAAACGTGCCGTTTCTCGTCATACCCGTGATTATGGTCTCTTTCGGGTCGACGATGTTCACGTAATGAAATGAGGTCACGAGAAGGCCTTTTTTAGTCGAACTTATCATTTCGTCTTTCGTATGCGTTCCGTTCTTAACGATTATATTTATCGGTATAGGGCATGAATAGTTAGGCGGCATTGCATGGCCCGTTGATCTTCTGCCGTCTTTTTTTGCGCTTTTCATATCATATACGAGGCTTTTAGCAACGCCGTTCTCGACGAGCGTGACCTTTTCTTTTTTAAAGCCTTCGAAATCGAAAGGCATAGGTTTTCCGGCGAGGTCGAAGCCGTCGTCGTATATCGTTATGTTGTCGCCGCAGATTTTCTGGCCGAGTTTTCCGCAAAGGAAGCTTCTGCCTTCCTGATAGGTCCTGGCTGAAAAACCGAGGTATGCTAAAAAGCCGGCGAGTTCGGCGACGGCCTGGTTCGATAATACCACGTCATAGCGGCCCGGTTCCACATCGACGGGATCTTTAGCCTTAAGGCATATCCCGCAGGCTTCTTCCGCGAGCGCGTTGAAATCGAGCTTCGAAACGTCGTTATTCCTGTCGGTGGCAAGGCCGGCGTAGGTGTATTTATCGCCCATGGCCGTTATATTGACCGCGGCCATGGTGGCCGGGTTGTAGCGTTTAAGGCCGAAGGAGTTGGCTATGAAAAGCTCCGAAAGCGTTATTTCAAAAGCTCCGAAAGCGTCTATATTGTTGGCTTTCGCTTTTTTCAGGATAATATCGACCGATTTAGCCATCTGTCCGGGAGTGAAATTAACGGTTTTATCATTCCAGAACTGCGTATAAACGGGCACTTCATCCCATTTCTCGGGCATCTCCGCGTCCTCTTTCTCTTTTTTCAGAGATATTATCGTTTCAACCGTTTTTATAAGAAAATCGAGTTTCGAAGATTCCCCGGAATTGATGGATGACATGCCGACCCTTCCGCCGGAGACGCCGCGCAGAAGAACGGAAAAGTTTTTCTCAGCCACGTTCTGATGAATGACTGAATTGGCGAATCTTGTGAGCTTTCTGTCGAACGCGTCGATTATAACGTCGAATTTGTCGAATTTCGAGTGGGATTTTATGTAGTCATAGATCTTTATAAATTCTTTTTCTCCGGTCATCATTATTTAACACCTACCCTTACGTTTCTAAATCTCGCGGGCGAAGTTCTGTGAGCGACGTGCATCATTTGACCCGGTTCGCCCTTGCCGCAGTTGGGAGTGCCCCAGATCACCTGGTGGTTCTTGTTGCATATGGCGTCGCAATTTCCCCAGAATTCAGGAGTTATTCCGCAATAGGTCGGATTTTTGAAAACTTTTCCGAGTTTGCCGTCTTTGATCTCCCAGGCGATCTCGCAGCCGAACTGGAAGTTTATGCGCTTGTCGTCTATCGACCAGGACCGGTTTGTTTCTATAAAATATCCCGACTTCGTATCGGCTATAAGTTCGTCGAAAGTAGGCTCGCCCGGCTCGAGATTGACGTTGGTCATTCTCACTATCGGTATCCTGTTCCAGTTGCTGGCGCGCGCCGTTCCGTTGGATCTTTCGCCTATCGCGGCGGCTGTATCGCGCGAAGAAAGGTAATTCAAGAATTTTCCTTCCTTGACTATTTCGATGCGCTGGGCCGGAACGCCTTCGTCGTCGTATTTGAACGATCCGAGTCCGCCTATGATGGTGGCGTCCGCGGTAAGATTGACTATTTTCGAGCCGTATTTAAAATTTCCTTTTTTATCGAGCGTTAAAAACGAGGTTCCGGCGTAACTTGCCTCCAGGCCTAATACCCTGTCGAGTTCTACCGCGTGGCCGCATGATTCATGGACCTGAAGGCCGAGCTGCGATCCGCCTATGATAAGCGTCGCCGTTTCGGACGGCAATTGAGGCGCCGACATAAGCATTATGCATTCGCGCGCTACGCGTTCGGCGTTTTCTTTAAGGCCGAGATCTTTAATATATTCGTAACCCATCGTTCCGTAATTTCCGCGGAATGAATTAGGATAAGAACGCTTCTGGAAATCGCCGTTCGCAGACGAATAGCATTCGATGCCGCCGCCGGATTCGTAGATGGTCTGTTCTATTTCGGCTCCGTCGCTCGAATAGAATTTCTTGTTCGTTCTCCAGAATACTAAAAAGCCCTTTGTCAGCGTTATTCCGTTCACGCTTTTCATTTTATCGTGGCAGTCGAATAAAAGCCCGACCTTTTCATCTATGGAAACGGTGAACGGGTCTATCTTGACAGCCGTCGTGAATTCGTCTTTTATCGGGTCCTGCTGGTCGAATAAGGCAGGTTTATCGACGGTCGTGGCCGAAGCTTTAGCTATCTCCAGCGCGAAACCCGCGATGCGTTTGATCTCCGCCTCGTTTATGACGTTCGATGACGCGAAACCCATTGCGCCGTTGTAAAACACTCTGATGCCGAATCCTTCGTCGGAGGAAAGCGTATAACTGTCAAGTTTTCCATCCTGCGCGACGACCTCTTCTTCCTCGGTTTTTACTATCCTGATATCAGCGTAGCTTACGCCGTTTTGCTTCAGGCCGGTAAAAACGCTTTCTATTACTGATCTCATAGTTAGTTTACCTCACTTTTTATATGGCGTTTTTATTGAGCTTTTAAAATATTTTTTAAATATGATACAACAATATGTCAAAAAAGGCAAATTCTAAAAATAATAAGTAATTAAATTTGACAATCGCGACAAAAAAAACTATAATATATTTTTGTTAAGCGTATATTTTGTTAATATATATACCCGCAGCTTACCAGGCAAATAATAGAACCTTAATCTTAATGGAAAAAGGTGTGATACTAAAATGAAGCGTCTTTTGAAAGTCTTGTGTTTACAAATATTATCGACCCTCGTTATCGCGGCGTTAATTACGCCGGCCGTTTCGGCCGATGATGCGGCGCCTTCTCAAAAGGTCCTCACATTCATCAATACCATGAATGACGAAGAGAACGAAACGCTGTCGCAGCTCATCGCTCAATACTCTCAAAAACATCCGGATATAAAGATACAGGTTGAGAACGTATCGTTTTATGACGCTAAATCCGTGATAGAAAACCGTTTCAAGGAAAATAACCTGCCCGACATAATGAGGGTCGAGATACGGCTCGTTGTCCCCTTCGCGAAAAAAGGAATGTTCTATCCTCTCGATTCTTTTATATCCACCGAAGATTACGTGGACTATCTGCCTTATCTCTACAAATTCAGCGTTATCGACGGCAAGAACCTTTTCGGCATACCGCAGGTCACCGACTGCCTGGCCCTTTTCTACAATAAAACCCTTTTTAACGATTCAAAGATAGAAGAAGAGCCTAAAACCATGGAACAGTTTCTCAGCGCCGCCCGCAAATTGACCGTCGACGAAGATGGCAACCGCTCTGAATCGCCCGCTTTCAATCAATATAAAATAGCCAGATACGGCTTTTCCTATCACTTCGAATCGTACTATCTGCTTCCTTTCGTGTTCAGCTACGGCGGGAACCTCTGCGATGAAAAGGGCCGTCCAATGGTGAATTCCGAAAATACCAAGGCCGCTCTGAAAATGATATACGATCTGAAGAACCGCTACAACGTAGTTCCCGCGAAGATCGACCCTAAATTCGGACATGATTTCACGCTCATGGAATTCATGGACGGCCGCGTGGCAATGATAATAGACGGCCCGTGGAACATCAAAAAGATACTTAAAGGAAACGTTTTCGCCAACAAAAAAAACGCGCTCGGAGTTTTTCCGATCCCGAGAAAACAGGTTTCCGGATCTCCCATCGGCGGCCAGTTCCTTACGGTCTCGGCTAAGTCGAAATATCCGAAGGAGGCTTATGAATTTATAAATTTCATAAACTCGAAACAATCGCAGGTGCTTTTCGGTAAACAGAATTATATAATACCGACCAGAAAATCGGCGCTGGACGAGATCCAGAAAGATCAGGCCGAGCCGGAATATTCGATAAGAAAAGGGCTCTACGAACAAATGAAACTCGCGGCTTTATATGCTTTTAACATACCCGAACCGGCTTATCTCGACGAAATGAACAAAATGCTGGAGAAACTTTTAAATGGAAATAAGGGGTTTGAAGAAAGCCTCAAAGAATTAGATAAAAAATTCAATTCGCTTATGGAAAACAGGAAATAGAAATGAGAAGTGATCTATAATGGCTAACGCAAACGCTGAAAAAGACAGAGTTCTCGACCAGCTGCTCGAGAACGACGGCACCGAAAGAATTAACAGCCTCAGGCACGAAATATTTTTAAATATCGAAAAATACCTTGCCAATACCAAGGACCCCTTCGCGAAAAGGGCCCTTAACTATTCATACTGGAATCTCGTCAACTACATAATGAAGCGGAAGCTCGCCAATATCGGCGCGAAGAACTTTTTCGAATTCACAAGGGCCGAGCAGCTCGCTGTGAATTTCGGTTATATATCCGAAAAATTGATCGAGGGCGCTGAATTCGACCAGAACTGCTTCAATGAAACTCTTGTTTCAACTATAAGCATCGAGCCTGAAATAAAATATTTTTCCGTAACCGCCTGGCTTAACGAACAATTCAAGGAATTCATGGGTCATTACGAAATAGAAAAACTTAAAGCCGAACATGAAACGGCGATCACCAAAATAGACGCGGCCAAGAAAAGTTCCGAACAGATAATGATATTTAAGAAGAATTTTCTTCTTGTCTTAAGCAAGCTTTTAAACAACCCGCTCCAGTTCGCTAAAGTTTATTCGCTCTCCGATCATATATACGCCACCAGCAATAGATACGCGCTCATAAAATACAAGGTCCAATCCGGAACTGCCCTTTCAAAAGAAGAGCGTCTCGAATTGATACATATAGAAAATACTATGAACGAGCTTCGCAACGAAAGAAAAGAGATCCTGAAATCTTTTCCGCGCCATCAGATGGAGCTCGTCGATTATGAGGAAAAGACCATACACGGCGAAATAGAGCTTCTCGG
This sequence comes from uncultured bacterium, assembly GCA_964551445.1. Classification (GTDB taxonomy): domain Bacteria; phylum Muiribacteriota; class UBA9980; order UBA9980; family UBA9980; genus DAOPXV01. The sequence continues at coordinate 8,193 of CAZKCG010000083.1, forward strand.
AATAATTTCGGCGGTAGGAAAATCCAAGATCGCGCTCGAAGCGTTCATAGAGTCTAAAAATTCGATAACGCTGGCCAAAAAAGAAGAATTCTTCAACGAGCGGCTCACTCTTTTAAAAACGATGCTCGAACTGATAGCTAAAAGAAACAAGATAGAGCCGACGCCTTTTCTGACGGCCAATCTCAAGGCGAAAATGCCGGACTTCGTATTTCAGGCGATAGCTAAATTCATCGAAGCCGATCCCAAGGTCTTCGCCAATAAAAAGGTCAGGCGGTTCGGCCATCCGACCATAATTTTCGTTCCCGGACCCGGGAACGGCGTTTACAATTATGATCTCAATGCGCTCATGATACCTGAATTTCCGCCGAAGGATTTCAGAGATTCCCTTATTTCGGCGCTCGTGCTTTTCCGCTGGGACTGCGACGAGGAGCGCGAATTCCGCGACTCTTTCAACGCGCTGAAGCCTTATAAACGCTTGTCTTTCGTCGATCTTCAACGCTCGCTCATCCGCGATTACATTATGTATATCACCAAAGAGCGCGAAGGATATAAGGTTTTCGATAAAGAGATCCGCGACTGGTTCACATGGCAGGTCGCCCCGAAAAAATCCGAGGAAAAAAAGATAAGCATACAGCAGACTGACGGCGATCAGCAGCCTGCGGAAGAAACCGCTCCGGACGATAGTTTCGAACGGGCGCCTGATTCATTCGAAGACCTTGCGCCTGACGAAGGCGGATCGTCCCCCGCTGAAAATATTGAAATATCAGGCGAAAGCAACGATTATGAGATCCCTTCCGCCGGTCCCGCCGAAAAATTTTCGGAATCGCCGTCGGAACCCGTTCACCCGGAAAGCGTTGAAAAACCAATGGACACCATGCTTAAAGATTTCCTGGTCGCGCCCGGCTCCGGAAAAAATGAACAGGCGCCCGATAACAGGCCGGTCCAGAGTGCCTGGGACTATGTTGAAAGCCGCCCCGAGATGTCCATTGCGCCTAACTTTGTCGAGGAGCCTCCCGCCGCCGCTTTCCAGGAAACTGTACGGGCCGAAAGCCCGGCCCCGGATAAAAGCGTCCCCGTCACGCCCGAATTCGAAAAGGCCCGCGAGAATATTTATACCAAGATCAGATCCATAATCAAGGCGGACACCATCGATGACAAGTTCGTTATAACGCCTTCGGATAAAAACGATTCCATCAACATCCATATATTGAACGTCAACGTTCACAGTACCGAACTCGACCTGATACTCAACACTCTCCTGATACAGTCGAAACTTCATAAACTGACCGACCTTCTTAAAAAAAGCTGAAAAAATTAACGGAGGATTTAAAATGAACGGAAATGCCAGAAATTTAAGTTTGATAGCTGCGTTGATCTTATTTGTTTCGGCTTTCGCGGCTGCCGAAACCGCCATTGCGCAAAAGCGGGACAAGAATAATGCAGCGGTTTTAAAACAGGAACGAAACGCCGGACCTGTTATCAAAAATAAAATCAACGCGCGGCAGATCCTTTTTGACGCGGCTTTCGAAGAGGATATCTTAAATATTCCAATTGTTGAATGTTCTACCGATGAGGTCGAATACGCTCAGGTTTACAAACCTTTTTCAGAAAGCATAGAAGGGTTCGGTAAAAATCTTTCGAAGGCGTTAAAGAACGCTAATAGTGAATTCTCGTCTTTCGCGCTTAAATACGGCGCGATATTTAAGAATGAGAACGATTCAGCGGTTAAAAAAATACGGGCCAATAGTGATAAGAACCGCGCTGAAAGCCTTGGATCTATTTTTGACATATTAAAGGACGAACACAAAAAAATAATAGAGAGCGAACGCGAAAAAATGAAAAACAAGTTTGAAAATCTTTTTTCTTCTTTTGTCTCGGCTTATAGCGTTCAGAAGAATTTCATGCTTAAAGACACGGTTTATGAGTCCGAAACTTCAGAATTATCATTGGCTCTCGCTTCGTTTGAAATAGAGATAAAGGAAAAGAGATCGAAGATAAAAGACCGCATAGATTTGCAATTCTTAAAATTCGAATCGGAAACTTCAGCCGGAGAAAAAAACGGAGATCTTTAATATATGACGACCAATAAAATTTTCGATGATATTTTTTATCACGATTCATCCGACGGCGCGACCAGGTTTAAAAATAATTTCAAGTCGGCCATTACAAGCTATATATCAAATCCCACTAACCCCGTTCATATAAGATTTTTAAACAGCGTTTACTGGGATATGATACATTTCATAATCAGAAAAAAATTCATGCGGGGCGAGAGCCGCGAATTCGCTTTCAATCAGAACGAAAAGATAGCGATCGATTTCGGTTACGTTTCAGACGCTTTTCTGGAAAACGCGGCCGAAATAAATACCGAAACTTTATGCGAGATCCTGAATATTTCCCCGGAATTTTCCGGAGGCGAATCGCCTGTCGAGTTCTTTTCGATAACCGAATGGCTTATCCATCAATTAAAAGAATTTACGGGCGTTTATACTATCGAAAAACTCGAAAAAAATTACGAGAATTCAATTTTCGAGGTTGATTCGGGCCGGCAGGAAAAAGACCGTTTCGTCAATTCCAAGCGTGCGCTTCTGGACGAAATGAAAAAAGAATTCGACGATAAAAAAGCGCCTCAGTTTTTTACGAAGGTCTGCGAATTCACTTTTAAAATAGACGATGTTTTAGATAAATATGCTATGATGAAATCCCGCATACAGACCGGTATGATCTTAAGTCCGGATGAGCGCGTCGAATTCGTCGGGATAGAAAATCTTATTAAAAATGCCCGCGAGGAAAGAAAGAAAATATTCCGCTCCTGCACTCAGATCAACATGAAATTTAATAACGACATGGTAATGCTCGAAGATATGATCATTCAGAAGGAACATGAAATTTTCGATCTGATCTCCATGATCGGCAGAAACAAAAACACCCTCGAAAACTTTATTTTTTCTAAAAACGAGATAATCAACGAAAAAAAGGACTGGTTTTTAAAAGATAAGCTCAACAGCATGAAAAATAATATCATCGCCATTTCAAAAAACAGCAAGGTCGAACCCATGATGTTTTTGACGAAAATGCCTTCCGCAAATATAGTAAATCAGATATTTGATATCATCGGTGAAACTTCGAAGGCGGATCCCGGCCTGTTTACCGGAAAATTTCCCGTCGTATCCGTGATAATAGTTCCGGGCAGAGGCAAAGGCGATTATAATTCCGCCATCAGTTCGCTTGTTTTTCCTCAAGTTTCCATGAAGGATTATAAGGACATGGTCGTTTCGACGCTCGCGCTTTATAGATGGGAAAACGATTCGGACTTCAAATTAAGAAATTCTTTTTCGAGTTTAAAATCAAATAAAATACTTACCCCGCCCGCTCAGCAGCAGGTATTTATAAAAAATTACACGCTTTTCATCACGAAGGAACTTAAAGGAATTCAGGTCCCTGATATCGATATCGAAACACGGGAATGGTTCGTTAATTTTGTTTTTTCAAGGGACGCATGCGATCCGGCCGTTCCCGTTGTCAAGACTTTTTCAGAGCCCCGGGTTTCCGCCGTTACGAAAGACGAGGCCAGGCGCGAGCCTCTAAAATCGGATTCTCCGATATCGCCGATGATCGCGGCCAAAAAAATACCGCCCAGAAAATTGCCGGGCGAGTTCGATATTTCCGGGCCCGAAATCGTAGAAGAAACGATAAAAGTAGTTACGCTGAAAAAAGACGATACGAACGATAAGCCTGAAAATAAGAACTTGCGCGAAGATATAATAAAAAAAATAAGGTCTGTATTTAACATCGCCGCGGGCGAAGAAAATGTTAAATTAGCCCCGTTTTACGCTGACGACAGGACGGATCTTGAAATTCGTGGATTGAAAGCTTCTTTTATCCTTGAATTGCTTGAACTGGTCGAATTGAATAGTAAGCTGAACCGGAAACTGTTCGGCGATAATTCAGAAGGAAAATAAATTCTAATGACGGTAAACGATTTTTTCAACGCGGTATCTTCATCTTTTCAGTCTAACAGGTCCAATGCCTGGATATTCTGGCTGTCGGCCGTTCTTGTTATCCTTTTCCTTTTCTTTTATTTTAAATACATGCGCCAGCCGGAACAGGTAATAGTGAAAAAAGTGAAAAAAGAAAAACCTCAGCCCGGCGGCATAAATCACGTAATGGAAGAGATATTTAAAAATGAGGCTTCTGAAGCTTATTTAGAGCTTAAGAATAACGTTAATTCTCTTATTGACAGATATATAGAAAAATCGCTCGATCCGATGATCATAAACTCCTTAAATTCTAAATACTGGGATGTTCTGGCGTATATACTCAGCAGAAAATTCACCGAGGGAAACATCAGCGAACTTCAATTTACTCATATGGAGCGGCTTGTGATAGATTTTGGTTATTTTTCCGAGAAACTCGGCAATAACATAACCAATTTCAACGAAAGATCGCTTGAAGAAGTTTTTTCGTCTTCTTTCGTTACCGAACCGAAATTCGAGGTCTTTTCGATAACGACCTGGCTTTCAGAACAGCTGAAGGATTTTATAGGCATTACTTCGGTCGAGAAGCTGAAAAATGATTATTCGAATATCACTTCTAAAATAAAAGAAGCCAACACGGAAAAAGAAAACAACAAGAAACTCAAGAAGGAATTATTCGAGGCCCTTTCAAAGAACGAAGAACTGACGAAGGATACGCTCGAAAAGATAGTCAAAACGACTGACAAACTCGAACAGATAAGTGATATTTACGCTTTTTTCAAATATAAGGTCCAGACGGGATCGAAACTTACGAAAGAAGAGGTTTCCGAGTTCGTCAACATTGAGAATTTTTTGCTTAACAGCCTGAGAAATGAGCGGCGCGATCTTTTCAAAGGTATTTATGGCGGCGACAGGCTTCAGAGCGAGCTTATAAAATTTGAAACGGAGATAATCCTGCGCGAATGTGAGATATTAAATCTTGTTTCGGCGAAGGGGAACTGCAAGAATGAGCTTAACAAATATGCCGAGTGCACTCAGAGTTCCATGCCGGAACACAAGATAAATTTTCTTACTGAAAAAATAGCGTTTTTAAAAACTATATTTACCCAGATCACCAAACATAACCAGATCGAACCGATACTCTTCATGATAAGAAAGATCCATAAAAATCTTCCTGACTACGTATTTAAAGCCATGGCGGATTTCGCCGAGGCCGATAATAACGTGTTCAACAATAAAAAAGTTAAATCTACGGGTTATCCTTCAATATTACTTGTTCCGGGAAGCGGCAACGGCGTTTATAACGCCCAGACCGATACGCTCGTATTTCCGATGCTGCCGCTCAAAGATTTCAATGAGACCGTCGTGAACGCTATGGTTTTATATAGGTGGGAAAATGACGAGAACGGCGAATTGAGAAATTCCTTTCATAACAGAAAAAAATACAAAACAGCTTCTTTCGCATCTCTTCAGCAGTCGCTTATAAAGGAATATCTTGTTTATATCCTTTATCCACAGGTCAGAAAAAGAGTCATGGACAAAGAAATATACGACTGGTTCATGGTCGAGATAGCGCCTAAGAAAGATAAAGGGCTGGGCCCGCCGGTCATAAAGCTCTTCGATAAGAACGGTTTGAAAACGGAAGTTCCGCAAGTTCCGACGGAAGCCGAAAAACAGCGGCAGGACGATAAAGACGTTGAAAAGGCGAATGAGCGCATAGCCGAACGGATAATGGATGAAAAGTTATCCGAAAGCGGTGAGACCGCGGCCGTTAAAGAAGAACAGGCTCCTGTAAAAACGGCCGAGCTTATAGTGGCGTCAGACGCGAAGAAGGACCCGGGCGTTGAAAAAACTTCGGATGCCAAAGACGCGTCCGCGGAAGATTTCGAGACCGTTCAGGCTCTGATATATGAAAAAGCTAAAGCCGCTTTGAACGGTGTTGACGTTAAAAACCGGGTGCTGATAACTCATTCCGAAAAACCTGGTAAAATGAATGTCATATTCGTCGAAATGGATTCCGGCGAGATCGAAAATATAATAAGCATGATAAACGAAGAAGGCAAAGTGAAGGATTATCTCGCGGAGATATTTAAAAATAAGGAATTAGAGGGGTAATTATAATGTCTTTGAATAAAGAGGAATTTAAAATAAGAGAGGAGTTCCTTCCTTTTCACCGTGCCTGGTTCGGGCCGGAAGAAGAGAATGAGCTCATCGATACGCTCAGATCGGGCTGGATAACCACCGGTCCGAAGACGAAAAAATTCGAGGCGGAATTCGCGGATTATACTCACGCGAAGCATTGCGTGGCGCTTAATTCGTGTACGGCCGCGCTGCATCTGGCATACGCCGCTCTCGGCGCCGGCCCCGGCGATGAGATCATTACAACGCCTATGACCTTCGCGGCTACGGCGAATGTCGCGGTACATCTTGGGGCGACACCTGTTTTCGCCGATGTGATGCCGGAAACTCTTAATATTCACCCCGAAGAGATCGAAAAGAAGATAACTAAAAAAACGAAGATAATAGTTCCGGTCCATTATATAGGCCAGGCGTGCAAAATGGACGAGATACTGGCTCTGGCTAAATCGTGCGGAGCGGCAGTCGTCGATGACGCGGCGCACGCGACCGAGTCGTGGTATAAAGATAAAAAGGTCGGTTCTATAGCGGATATGACCGCGTTCTCATTTTATGCGACGAAGAATATGACGACGGGCGAGGGCGGAGCTCTGACGACGAACCGCGACGATCTTATAGAAAAAATAAGGATACTCGGGCTTCACGGTATGAGCAAGGACGCGTGGAAACGATATTCGAAAGGCGGGTTCGCGCACTACGATATTTTGTATCCCGGATATAAATATAATATGTTCGACATCCAGGCGGCGCTGGCCCTGCATCAGCTGAAAAAAATTGAGATGTTCTGGGAGCTGCGAAAACGCTACGTTGAAAAATATAACGATATGTTCAAAGACGTTGCCGAAATTAAAACGCTGAAGATAATGCCGGATGTCAAGCACGCTTACCATTTATATCCCGTCATATTAAAAACCGAAATGCTCAAATGCACCCGTGACGAGTTCCTCTCAGAGCTTCAAAAAATGAATATAGGCGTTTCGGTCCACTTTATAGCGCTTCATTTACACCCGTTCTATCGCGATACCTATAAACTCAAGCGCGGAGATCTGCCCAACGCCGAATACGCTTCGGACCGGATAATCTCGCTTCCGCTGTTCCCGAAAATGAACGATCTGGACGTCGAATACGTCGTTTCGGCGGTATGCCATCTTATTAAAAAATACAGAAAATAATTTATCTGAAAGGTGAAGGTGTTATGGCTAAATTTATATTCGTTACGGGCGGCGTCGTTTCGTCGCTCGGAAAAGGAATAACAGCGGCCTCTATCGGAAGACTTTTAAAGGCGCGCGGCCTTTCGGTCACAATAATTAAATGCGATCCTTATCTTAACGTGGACCCCGGCACGATGTCCCCTTACCAGCACGGCGAGGTCTTCGTGACGGACGACGGCAGCGAGACCGATCTTGATCTCGGCCACTACGAAAGATTTTGCGACATAAATCTGAGTAAATACAACAACATAACCGCCGGCCAGATATATAACACGATCCTTATAAACGAGCGCCGCGGCGATTATCTGGGCGGAACGGTCCAGGTCATCCCTCATGTAACGAATCGCATAAAAGAGCGGATCCAACGGCCTCTGGTCGATCATAATTACGACATCGTTTTAGTGGAGGTCGGAGGAACGGTAGGCGACATCGAGTCCCTTCCGTTCATCGAAGCCATCCGCCAGCTTAAATTCGACCTCGGCCGCGAGAACGTCATGTATGTCCATGTCGCGCTCGTCCCTTACATCAGGGCCGCGGGCGAACTCAAGACCAAACCCACGCAGCATTCCGTGAAGGAACTGCGATCCATAGGTATTTCTCCCGACGCGATCGTCTGCCGCACGGAGCACAGGCTTACGCCGGATATTAAGAAAAAAATAGCCATGTTCACCGACGTCGCTCCCGAAGCCGTAATAGAAGCGCGCGACGTGGATTCTCTTTACGAGGTCCCTCTCATCATGGAAAAGGAAGGCCTCGCCGAAGCCGTTATTAAAAGACTTGGTTTAACCTGCGGCCCGCTGGATCTTTCCGACTGGGAAAAATACGTTACGCTCGTTCACAAGAAAAAACCTACGGTCACCATAGGGCTTGTCGGAAAATATACGAATTTGAAGGACGCTTATATGAGCGTCGTCGAATCGCTTCATCACGCCGGGGCCCAGAACGAGCTCAGCGTTAAGATAAAATATGTTTCATCTGAACTCTCCGCCGAAAAGATGATCGAGGAATTAGAAGGCGTTCACGGAGTTTTGGTTCCGGGCGGTTTCGGCGAACGCGGAATAGAAGGAAAGATCGGCGCGATAAGACACGCCCGCGAAAATAAAATTCCGCTTCTCGGTTTATGTCTCGGCATGCAGCTTGTCGTGACGGAATTTGCCCGCAACGTGTGCGGTTTCGAAAACGCCAATTCCACCGAGTTCGACGAGAACACGCCTCACCCCGTCATACATATACTTCCGGAACAGAAGGAGATCGATAATCTCGGCGGAACGCTTCGGAAAGGTCTTTATCCCTGCAAAATATCCGAAGGCACTCTCGCCCATGAGGTATATAAAGAAAAATTGATATACGAACGCCACCGGCACCGCTATGAAATGAATAATTCATACCGCGACGCGCTTGAAAAAGGCGGGCTTAAGATCTCCGGAGTTTCACCGGATGGAAGGCTTGTCGAAATAGTAGAAGTTTCGGGTCACCCATATTTCATAAGCTGCCAGTTCCATCCGGAATTCAAGTCAAGGCCGCTTAAACCAGCTCCGCTATTTGACGGTTTTATAGCCGCCTGCGGAAAGAGACTGAACTAACAGCCAAGGAGAATAAAATGCGAAAAAGACTGACCGATATTTACGATCTCGCTTACGGAAAGATAAGGCGTTATTATTATCATAAATTCCGGCGCGACTACATAAAAAAAATGCAGGCTAAAAGGCACGGCGAATGCGCCCGCTGCGGCACCTGCTGCAAGCTTCTGTTCAAATGCCCGTTCCTGGATGAAAGCACGCATCCCGCCCTCTGCAAGGTCCATAATTCCCGCCCGACGAATTGCAGGATATTCCCTGTCGATAAAACCGATCTTAAAGACCGTGATATTGTCGATAGAGAACATAAATGCGGTTACTATTTCGAAACGGAACTTTAATGCGGTCCAGCCGCGAGGCATAGATAAGACCGTAAACTAAAAAACCTTTAAAAGGGGCCGTCTGGAATTTATTTTTCAGGACGGTCCCTTTTAAATTTTAAGTTATTGGAAACAATGATATAGCTCTTGAAAATTTTTATGCTCGCCGCTTAAAAAAATGCGGAACAATATTTACTTGCCGCAAGTATAACCTTTGTATTATGAAAAAGGACTAAAAGAAAAAGACCCGTTTGTTTTTATTTCATTTTACCACAAGACAGATCGAATTTTATTTGCTATAATGAAAAGATAAGCTATAGTTTACGAGATCTGAAAAAAGCATCATGAATTTAGTTAAATAATAAATTTCTTGCCGGGAGGCTCTTTAAATGATGAACAAATCTCCGAACCTTTTATTAGCCGCCATTTTAATCTTCTTTATCATGACTATGCCTTTGTTCGCGGTTTCGGCCGAACCTGTCGCGACCGCTAATGAAAAATCAGTCGCTTCCTTTGAAAGCATAAGCGGAAATATCAAGTACGACAAAGAGGGACGGTCCGGTTATATCGAGATAGAAAAAGAAAAAGCCGCTAAAATGGAATTATTCACATCTGACATGGTGATGACGGAAAACAATACCACGGCTGAAATAAAGACGACTTACGGCGCAAAACTTAAAATTCTTGAAAATACCGAACTTCAGATCAATTACTTTAATGTCAGGATAAAAAAAGGCGCCACATGGATCAATTTTAAACCCGTGAAAAGCGAAACCGGAGACATTAAATTCAAGGTATCCACTCCTGTCGGAACCATCGGTATCAAAGGCACGGAGTTCATGGTAAATTATGATCCGGCCGAAAACAAAATGAAGGTCGGAGTTAAAGAGGGCGTCGTAAGTGTTGAAAATTTAGCGGGCACTGAAAGCGTCGAGCTCAAACAAGACCAGATGGTTACGGTAGAAGCGGGTAAGCCGATCCCGGAACCGGTCAGATTCTCGCCTTTATCGGACGAATTGATCAAAGAACAGAACCGGGAAGAATTTCTCGAAACCAATGAGATACCCGAAAATACCAGCGGGAAAAGATTAATAAGAAAAAGAAATCAATAAATGTTTTTTGCCGGTGAAATTACTTGCCCGCATCACAAAATAGTTCATTTATGCTAAATAATATATCAGCGGATAAAAATATTATTATGAATAATATTCCCGGCAGGCGCGGAATGGCGGTCCCGATAACCGTCGTGATAATCCTTATTCTTGCGCTGCTGGGCTTTTCGCTTTACAATTTTTCCAGGTCTGAAAGAAATATCGTCGCAAGGCTCCAATACGCTTCCGTCGCCGATAAAATGGCTCAGGCGGCCGCGCAGGAAGCGGCGTGCTGGTTCAATTTAAGGTCGCTCGTCATTCACGATCTTCTTAAAAAAAATGACCCTTCCGTCCCGGAAAAATTCGTGCTGCTCCCTCTTAAAACAAATGATATCGAAGGTAAATGGGAAAATCTTACCGGCGGTGAGCTGAAGGTTTTCAAGATCGCTTCAGATATCGGCTGCAGGATCGAAAGCGTCGAATTAAAATACGGTAAATTCAAGAATTTTTTTAATCCAGTTCCCGAAGGAAATAATTGCGTTACAAGCTGTTATCTGCATCCCGATCCATTTGAGCGCGCGGGAGGGCTTATAATAACTTCGAAGGTCACTTATAAAAGCGTCACAAGGATATTCTGCTGCCGCTATGAGATCAAGATCACTAATACGCTGCTTCCCGTTATCTCAAAATTCACGCTTTTTTCAAAAGGCGGAGCTCAACATATTCCGGACCATGTTCAGATGATGGGCGAAACCGTGCCGGAACACGTTAAATACGGACAGCAGGGACTCGCGGAATCCGATTACCACGGAAAAGCTCTCAGGGTCCCCATGATCGTCGTGAACCATCCTGACGACGTGGCCGAGATCAGCGGATACGCTAAAAGTCACTTCGACATCAGGGAATATCTTCCGGAAGGAAAAGCCCCCAGGACGCTTAAAAGTTATATGCCTGAGCTTAAGAACAGGGGCTGGATCTTCATGGGTATCAAACCTGACGAAATGCATACTCTTTATCAGTTAAATCTCGCTCCGGGGTTTGTCAATCCTGATCTTATGGACCCTTACGATGAAAAACTGAAACACAGATTTTACGGTGAAGGTTTTCAATACCTCGAAAGCGATATCGCGATGCTCGTCGATAAGGGACTCAAAGGAAATTACCCTTACGCTAAATCCTTCGACGATTCAATTATGCCCGGCGGCATAAAAGATTATATTCTAAGGATCGTCCATTCGGGCATATACTGGCTCGCCATGAGCGATAATAAACTGGCTAAAAAATATCTGCTCGGTAATTATTATAATAAATTCGTCTCGGCCTCGTCCTTCAAGTCGGAAAGATCTTCGCTATTACACCTCTTCGGGGATATGCAGCCTCTCGCTTTCTCAAAATCGGGCCGGCCTTCGAAATATCTCGACAGGCGCTCGCCGACGGTTGTCTTTGGAAGGGTCTGGCGCTCGTATATGCAGATAGGAACGGTAACTCAGAATTGCATACACCCGGATGGATCGCCGGGGAAAAAATTCATGGAAACCGACGCGGACAATAACAGTATGCATATTCTTCCATACGAGATATGTCCGAACGGGCCTCATCCGAAAACGGCATAAATTCCTTATTTCAACATCGATGAATAAACAGGGAAAGCTGGAATAAGGAAC
>CAZKCG010000084.1:0-19189 GCA_964551445.1 uncultured bacterium
GTTTGCGATGGTGGTTCAAAAAAGTTCTCGGCGCCGCTAATCCATTTATCGAAAATATTAAAGGTGTGGCCGACAAGCTTAAAGACGGCCTTCAGGGCGTAATAGGCGGCGTAAAGGGCGCTGTTGGAAACGTTGCCGGAAACTTCAAAGATATGTTCGCTCAGGCCAAGACCCTTTTCCAGGGCCAGATCGGAAATTTCAAGGGCATAATCGAAAACGCCAAGGGTGTTCTTGGAAACGCTAAGAATCTTTTCTCGGGCGGCATCAAAAACGTTTCAGCTAACTTCAAAACATTGCTCGCGTCCGTTCAGAACGTTGTAAATCCGGCTTCAATTAAAGATTTCGTAGCTCAGGCAACCGGCCTCGGCAAAACCCTGAAAGATTCCATAATGAAAGACGTAACGACGATAACCGACGTAGTTAAACAGTCGGGCGAACAGGTTAAAGGCATCGCTGACGAAGCAGGGAAACAGGCTATCCAGGAAGCCGTTGACCTTCAGAAAGCTCTTGGCCGTTAATTTTTAGAAAAAACCAAATATAAACCCATAAAAAATCCATAAGGACCGGAGGCTTTAGATCGATAAGGCTTCCGGTTCTTTTATCATGATCTTCTATTTTTTGGAAGCGTCTAAAAGAGTATTGATAAGATTATAAAGGGCTTCGCAGTTCGATTTAATGTGAGCCAGAAGGTCTTTTTCCCTGTCATTTAAAAAAGATCTTTCAAGTATCGAAGTGAAATCAGTTACGCTATGAAGCGGAAGCGCCATTTCGCGGGCTATTTTTTCGATAACTATTTTTTTTTCACGGAGCGCCTTTTCCGCAGCCTCGCGCAGATAGTTAAGATTGGATTCTTCAAGTTTTCGGGATGTAATATCTTCGAAGGTTTCGATTCCGCCGGCCGTTCTTCCGTCCGGCCCTGTCATTATTTCAAAGCTTCTAAGAGTTGTGAGGAGCCTTCCGTCCTTAGTTCTTATAATACATTCTTCGCCGTGGACAGCCTTTTTGTCATCGGAAAACATAAGGCATTTGCGGACGCAAGGAGCCTGCATAAAAACATCGCATTTTTTCCCTATCATTTCAGCGCTCAAATATCCGCTGATGCGCTCGGCATCATTGTTCCAGCCGGTTATGCGCCGGGTTTGATCCACCGTGAAAATGCCGCACGGAGCGTTCCGGGATATAGCGTCAAGGCGGTCGGCCTGATGAGCGGACGCCGACTCAACATTTCCGGCGTTATTTAAAAGTTTCTTTTTTAAAAGTTCGTTTTCCTTTAAAAGTTGATTGGCGATGAAAAAAAGTTTTTTGTCGGTGAGTACGGCACCGGTTTTTTGAGGTGGAGCGGAAGGAGCCGCTGGAATACTCACGCCTTCCGTTCTTTGATCCTGTAATGAAGGCGCGGCGGCGGTTTTCGCGGCGCCCTGCTCTTTTATTATAACGAGATAGCCTGTAAGTTTCTCGTTCTCATAGCGTGGGAAAATCAGGAAACGCACGTCTTTAAGTTCTTTTGAAGGAGTGAGTATCTGGCTGTCGTGATAGGCGAAATAATTGCCTTCGTTTTTTCTGCCGCTTGAAGTGCAGAGATTTTTACAGGTTTTCTCCGAGTTGTTGAAAACATAGTAACATTTTTTATTAACGACCCTATCGTTTTTCAGCCCCGTGAGGATCTCAAACGCTGAATTTACGTGCAGAATGGTCATTTCAGTGTCGCAAATATAGGATGCGTCGCTGATAGAGTCGGTATCGGTGTCGTATATCTTTTTAAAAGGCAAATTTTTCAGCCCCCGGAAATTATCAGTCGGTAACGAAATAATATTTATTTTCTATCTTTTTGAGGTTTAAAAACATTTCCTCTTTTTCAAAAGAAACGCTGAATTTAGCGCTTTCCAGAGCGTATTTTTTAATGATGATAATGGCGAATTCGATGAGTTTTTCACGGTATCCGCGCAGCGTTTTTTCCCTGAAAGCGATATGTTTTCTGACTTTTGACGGAGCCAGAAAAATGAGGAAGATGTAAAAAGCGATAGATCCGTATAAAAAAATGATGGCGTCGTCGGAGCGGGAAGATCTAAGCGTAAAGAAGATGAAGGCGGTTAAAACCGCGAATAGCATGAGGTTTCTGGCCATAACGAAATCATAGTTCTTTATGAAGGAAATATTTCCATCACAGGTCGATAATTTTATCTGTTCGGAAAGTTTGAACGACATAAAGTTATAAATATCCGAATTCAGGCTGTTTTCGGCATTTGATCCGGCGCTTTTATCCGTACGCGATATGTTTTCGATCTCGCTTAAAACGCTTTTTATAGCGTCAGGCGTCTGAGGCCGCTCGATCTCGCGAATTATGAGGCTTAAAAAAATCTCGTTCTGTTTCATGTTTTATAATATACAATAAAGCAAAGTTATTGTCAAATTATAAATCCCGAAAATCCGGCGTTAACTCAAATTATAGATAACACTTGACGTCCTGGCCGATAACGCCCGCGTAAAGTTCGATATGCGATTTGACGGGGCTCGAATTTATCTTTCTTATCAAAACCTCTTCGACCTGGAAAAAACCAACGGATTCAGACATTTCGATCTTTATTCTTATCGGGAGTTTTTCGCCTTTTTCGATAGTGACGCTTTCGATGGCTGAAGATGAATATTTATGGATATCGCCGACCTTCGATTCGGGATGGACGATCATGGGTATTCTCGCGCGGCCTTTTTTCATATCGCATCCGTCGGCTATGAGGATGAGGCCGGCTTCGAGCGAATGGATCTTCTGCGTCGCCATGTGGCCTGAAATACATTCCATGACAAGGGATTTGATAATTATTTTTTTCTCCGGGGTATCCTTGTAAATATCCGCGAGCACTCTTTCAAGTATGGGGCCGGCGAGCATAGCGCCGTGATGTTCGTGGTTTTCACGGCCTACGGACATTCCGATGTCGTGCAGAAATCCGGCCAGAAGGACCGCGATCTTGCTGTCTTCGAACGTTCCGGCCTCTTCGTCTTCCAGGTTGAGCTTAATTCCGGCGTCATGAAGCAGGTCTATCATTATGAGCGAATTTATGGCGACCGTTCTCATATGAACGGGGCCGTGGTCGTTGAACCCGAGCCTTTTTATGGATACGACATTCGCGTATTCCTGGATGTGCTGGATCTCCGCGTCGGCGAGTATTATTTCAGCTGCGGCGTGTGCGCGTCCCGAGAGCATGCTTAGGATCTTTTTGTCGAGAGATATTTCTTTTTGCGACTTCATTGTTTCTTTTCACCTTCTATTTCCGGCAGCGGTTTTTAAAATCCGCCCGGAATGTAAATATTTAAAATAACATCGATATAATTTAATTAAATTTGCCGCTGTTTAATTAACGCGATTTCAATTTATTATACGCTTAATTGAAAGTCGAGTCAAGTCTGTAAAGATTAAAAATTGTTGAAAATATTTGAGAGAAATTATAGACATGGAGTTTTTAAAATTAACTTTATTCAACGCTCTTGAAATCACGCGCAAAATTGCAGGAAAATAAAAAACCCCCTGAATTTCAGGGGGTCTAATTTGAAGCGGAAGACGGGAGTTGAACCCGCGACGTTTACCTTGGCAAGGTAACGCTCTACCACTGAGCCACTTCCGCGAATTACTCTCTTTCAATGGGCGAGAAGAGATTTGAACTCTTACGGTTACCCACAAGATCCTAAGTCTTGCATGTCTGCCAGTTCCATCACTCGCCCGCCTATAGCGGAGTAACATATGAGCCGTACTGGGATCGAACCAGTGACACCATGATTAAAAATCATGTGCTCTACCAGCTGAGCTAACGGCCCACTATAAAACGATTTAAACTCATTTATCAATGCTCAATGTGCCCGATAGGAGTCGAACCTACAACCTTTGGATCCGGAATCCACTGCTCTATCCATTGAGCCACGGGCACGGAATTATTAAAACTTCAGTGCGCCCGATAGGAGTTGAACCTACAACCTGCGGATTCGAAGTCCGATGCTCTATCCATTGAGCTACGGGCGCTTAGTTGGGGCGAATGACGGGGTTTGAACCCGCGACGTCCAGATCCACAATCTGGTACTCTAACCAACTGAGCTACATCCGCCGCAATATGCAAATATCAACTATCGCAACTTCAAAGTACCAAGCAAAAATTCCGGTTCAACTTAACTTTAATCTCGGTGTTATTTTTTTGTCAAGGAAGATGTTTACTATTATATCACAAAAAAAATAAATGTCAAGTGTTTTTCAAAGTTTTTTCAAATTTTTTTTCAGGCCTTGTTTGTCAAGTGTTTAATGGGCCTGAGAGGATTCGAACCTCCTGCCAACTGATTAGAAGTCAGTTGCTCTATCCAAGTGAGCTACAGGCCCAGGCTCTTTTCAATTTAAAGCGGAAGACGGGTCTCGAACCCGCGACCTCCAACTTGGAAGGATGGCGCTCTACCAACTGAGCTACTTCCGCATGCTTTTGACTTATCAATTGTTAAATCGGGGTGAAAGGACTCGAACCTTCGGCTTCTTGCTCCCAAGGCAAGCGCGCTAGCCAACTGCGCTACACCCCGTCTTGTTTAATAAGTCTGCTATATTATACTTTAAGTTAATGATTAATGCAATTGTTAAATTTAAGTGATATAAAACTATTTGAGACAACCGTGTTAGTAAATCATTGTTTTTCTTATTTTTAATCGCAATTTCGATTATTATCGGTGCAACAATGGATTCATTCTTGTTATTTTTACTGTTAGATATGTTAAATCTATAATAACAACTTCGAAACGAATTTTATTATAAATTTCAAAGAGTGACGAAAAACCCGGTCATAGTCGTTGTCGGGGCGTATAGTTGCAACTTGTTATTTAACGGTTGTTTCAAGGAAATCCAGAAGCAGCTGGAAAGCTTTTCCGCGGTGGCTTATTTTATTTTTAAGTTCGAGTTCCATCTCGGAAAAAGCTTTGTCATAGCCGTCCGGAACGAATATCGGATCGTATCCGAACTGGTTCCCGGTTCTTTTTTCGTTTATTATCCTGCCGCGGCATTCGCCGACGAATTCGAAAGGCTTTTCAATACCCGGGAAAAACAGCGTTATGACGCATCTGAAAGCGGCCGTTCTTTTGTCTTCGACCACGCCTTCGAGGTTTTTAAGCACTAACAGCCTGTTAGCCTCGTAGTCGCAGGCCTCTCCCGCATAACGTCCAGCGCGAACTCCCGGTTCGCCGTTGAGCGCGTCCACAAAAAAACCGGTATCGTCGGCGACGGTCGCGATCCCGGAAATTTTATGGCCGAAGGATGATTTAATTATAGAATTTTCAACGAGGGTATCTCCGTTTTCTTCAGGATTTTCAGCTTTGGAGCGGGCTTTGAGTTCTTCGTTCAAAATGTTGGTGCCGAAGAAGTAGTAGCGCGTCCCGTTGAAAAAATGATTGAATTCCTCTATCTTGTCCCGGTTTCCGGTGAAGAGGAAGACCGGCAGTTTCGGAAGATCGAGTATCGCGCCGTCCACGAAATTCCCGCGGCGGCCGATAACCGTATTATAATATTCGAATGCATTGATATTCATTTTTGACCTCGTTTTTAAAATTTTATTTATTTTACATATATTTCCCTGATTTGTCAACAGGCCGTCGGCGCTGCACGAAAAAAGGCACATTTGAAATTTCAGCGATTTAATGATAGAATTAGCGGCCGGCGTGTCCCGAGCGCCGGGGGAATAAAATTCAAAAGAAGTGATCGCAATGTATAAACCAATAAGAAAAATAAGACGGACCCTTGCCAGGCACCCGTGGATAGTGATATTGTGCCTTGGCACCCTGGCGTTTTTACTCGGATGCATAGGGTTTCAAAAATATTATGAAAAGATAAATGAGACCCGTTCCTGGCTCGATGTCGCATATCTTTCGGTGCAGCTTTTCGCTCTTCAGATAGGAGATATGCCGGGATCCAAGTCATGGGAATTCGAAGCCGCCAGATGGCTTGCGCCAACTACGGCGGCATATGCCCTGATACTGGCCGCGGCATCGATATTTTACGGGCAGATAAAGCTTGTAAGGATGTGGCTGCTTAAAAACCATGTGATAATATGCGGTCTGGGAAATATCGGGTCGATGCTCGCCGCGAAATTTTTAAAAAGCGGAAGGAGCGTCGTTATAATAGAACCAGACCAGAATAATCCCGCGCTGGAACGTTTTCGTGACGAAGGCGCCATAATAATAAACGGGAACCCTAATCAGCGTTATATACTGAAACAGGCGGGGATAAGGAAAGCGAAGCATCTCATCGCGATAACCGACGACGATGGAACTAATACCGAGATAGCCGTCCTTACTAACGATCTGACCAGAAAAAATAAAAACAATCTGGCGTCCTTTATTCATATAGCAAATAACAAGCTATGCAACTTTTTTCAGGTGAACGGCTTTCAAAACGAAGATAAGACGGGTTCCAATATAGAGTTCTTCAATTTCTTCCACATCGGAGCGAAACTTCTGTTGAATAAATATCCTCTGAAGGAATCTAATAACGCCGGCAGCCGCCATGATAGAGTTCTAATGATCGGCCTCGGCAGGATCGGTGAGAACCTGATCGTCGATATGGCCAGATCGTGGCGTAAAACATTCCATGAAACCGGTGTCCGGCTTAAGATAACCGCCGTTGACGTTGACGCGAAAAACAAGATCGACGTGATCCGTATCGGTTATCCCGGACTTGAAAAAGTGTGCGATATTAATATACTCCAGATAGACATCAACTCAGCCGAGTTTCTGAAAGCGTCCTTTCTGTTCGACGAAAAAGGCGACTGCGCTATAGATAAAATATATATATGCCTGAAGACTGACCCCGAATGCATGCTCTCGGCATTGCGGCTTTCCGCTCTTACTTCGGCGGCTGACGTTCCTATAATCGTTAAAATGAATAACGGCGGCGGTCTTGGAACGGTCCTTCAGAATAAAAATTATGAGACCGGAGTTTTTAAGAACATGAAAATTTTTAATTTTCTCGAAGAAACGTGTGTCCCCGAACACCTTATAAATGGAAATTACGAGCGTCTGGCCCGGGCATTTCACGGAGAATATATAAACATTCATGGCAGGGTCAGTAAGAGTGAAATACAAGTCGATGCGGAACTCGCCGATTGGAAAGACCTTTCGGAAGATTATAAAAGCTCGAACCTGATCCTTGCCAAAAACGTTTTCGTCGTATTGAAAAGGGCCGGCTATAAGGTGGCGATCTTAAACGACTGGGACGCGTCTCTGGAGTTTGAAAGCGGAGAAATGGTTGAAATGGCCCGCGTGCTTCACGAACTATGGATAGAGGAACGCAAAAGCAAAGGCTGGATCTGCGCACCAGGCGTTAAAAACGATCATGACAAGACGAACCCTTATCTAATAGCCTATGACGATCTGCCTGATCGGGAAAAGCAATTCAATCTGGATATTATTAAAATGCTGCCGGGGCTTTTTACGCGGATCGGAATTCAGATCGAACGGCCGAAAACAAAGAAAAAACCGGCTTGAAAGCCGGTTTTTCAAAGGATATATAACTTAAGTTTTTTTGAGGTTTTTATAGCTTTGCCGCGGCCGGCTGTTCGCTAATTTTTAAGCGCCTCGTTCTGGCATTTCATGAGATCTTCGATGCCTTTATACGCGGTATGTATGAATTCGTTCATGATATCTATCGAAAAAGGATCTTTTTCGGCGGTGCCCTGAAGCTCGATGATCTTTTTATCGGCGGTCATTATAACGTTCATATCGACCTCGGCCTGGCTGTCCTCTTCGTAGCAGAGATCCAGAAGCATTTTGTTGTTGACCATGCCTATTGAAACGGCGGCAACCTGGTTTCTTATAGGATTTTTAGCCAGCTTTTTGTTTTTGACGAGATAGTTGAGCGCGTCGGTGAGAGCGACATAAGCGCCTGTTATAGCGGCGGTTCGAGTGCCGCCGTCAGCCTGCATCACGTCGCAGTCTAAAAATATGGAGCGTTCACCGATGAGTTTTGGATCGCATATCGCGCGCATCGTACGGCCCACAAGGCGCTGGATCTCCTGGCAGCGTCCGTCGGCCTTTCCGCGGGTGATCTCGCGCTGGCTTCTGTCTTTTCCGGCGCGCGGAAGCATCGAATATTCGGCGGTTATCCATCCGCCGGGAACAGCCCCGGGAGCAGAATTCTGAGCTTTTATGAAAGGAGGGACCTTTCCCTCGTCTATTGAAGCGGCCACGATAACTTTCGTGTTTCCCATTTCAATTAAAACCGAGCCTTCGGCGTATTTGAGGAAATTGCGTGTTATCCTGACGGGCCTTATCTGATCGGGTTTTCTGCCATCGATTCTTTTCACTTTTTAACTCCTCCAACTTTTTTTACTTTAACTTTTATATTTATTATTAAGCATATATTACGAATAACGAATAGAGAACAAATAATAGAGAATAGTTTCGGACTTTCTGACGATTTAAATTTATCAATATGCTTTGCAAAAACTTGTTGATTTTCAGCAAACTGATTTGCTGCTATGATTTAATAAAGAGCCATTTAATTTAGAGCGCGGCCGGGCCGCGACTACCTTAACTCTTCACACTCTTCACTGAAGAAGTATGTCCCAAACTTTTACGACGCTTACGTTTTTTATGGGCCGCTTTAAAAATTTCTCGCCGATCGTCACGAAGTTGCAGGACGCGTCGGTGAGAAAGAACTTTTCGTTCCCGTTTTTTTTCGATTCGTTAAGGGCGTCGGTCTCGTTCAATATCGTTTTGACGAAAAGCGCCGTCTGTTTGGCTGAATCGATTATGTTGACGGTGCTTTTGATATTATCCGCCACGACGGATCTTATCATGGGATAATGAGTGCAGCCGAGTATCAGCGTGTCTATGTCGGCTTCGTCGAATTCGCGGAGGTATTCCCGCGCAACGAGATCTATTATATCGCCTGATATAAAGCCTTCTTCCACGAGAGGCACGAAAAGGGGGCAGGCTTTTTGAAAAACTTTCGCTTCCGGGTTGATCTCGATGAGTTTTTCCGAGTACGCTCCGCTCTGGACGGTTATTCTGGTTCCTATGACGCCTATCCGCCCGCCGCTTGTGATTGAAGAAGCCACGATGCAGGCGGGTTCGATAACTCCGACGACCGGGATCCTGATCTTCTGGCGGACCTTTTTATAGGCGATGGCGGTTGACGTGTTGCAGGCGATGACGATCATTTTAACGTCGCATGACATTAAAAAATTAACGATCTCCATGGTGTATCGTTCCACGATCGCCGGCGATTTCGTTCCGTATGGAACGCGCGCCGTATCTCCGAAATATATGAGGTTTTCGTTCGGGAGAGCGTTTCTGATCTCGGAAAAGACGGTAAGGCCGCCGAGTCCCGAGTCGAATATTCCGATGGGCCTTTTGCGCTCCGTTTTTTCCTCGTTTTTTTTCGTCCCTCTCGGGAGCTTTGTTTCAGCGTTCATTTTATCTTGTAAAAATAATGTTTTTATTATATAATCAATTGGATTTTATGCGAGTAGTATAATTTAAGTTTTCAAAAAAATCAATAGATTTTTGGAGTGTTTATGCAAATGCCGAACGCCGGACATTCCGGCATAACCGAAATCCTCTACGAAGTGGCGAAACTTTCACAGTCGAGTTCGCTCGGCGAGAAGAACCTTTTATTCGTGATAGGATCCATATCGCGGGCCTTCAATTTTGAAAAAATGATGTACGCGTCTTATGACGCGATAGCTAAAAAATTCGTTTCACAATACGTGACGGGTTTTTCGGAGGACGATTCGAAACTAGTGATGTCGTCTGAAATAGACATAGACCCTTCGTTTTTTTCGGTCTCATCCGTAAAGGTTCCCGCCGATCCGGTCGATTATTTCAAATCGCTGCCCATTAATTCCGATATATGCCGTTTTTCAAATCAGGGGATCCCTGCGATGTTCGAGTCTAATTCCATAGCCGGCCATTTTCTCATGCCGATGGTGGCCTTCGGCAAGCTCTTCGGCGTAATAATAGCCTTTCATCAGGCTGCGGGCTTCACGCTCGGCCGTGAAGAAATGATACAGCTTTCCATTCTGGTCCAGACCGCTACCTTCATGGCCGAAAATCTATGCCTTAAACTCGCCGAGAACCAGAAGATAAGCAAGATGACGACGCTGTACGAAATTTCCCAGCAGACCAAAAATATTGTGCGCCCGGCCGACGCGCTCGGTTCCCTCGTCGACGTCGTAAAAAGTCTTATAGATTATAACATGTGTGCGCTTTACGTGACATCGCCCGCGAGCGATCAGATCGTTCTCAAGGAGTTCCGAGGCGACGACCCGTCTTTTATCGGAAGCCCCATTACGATAGGCCAGGGCCCGGTAGGCGAGGTCGCGCAAACCCGCGTTCCGCTGCTTTCTCATCACGGCATTTATAAATCTTTTCTCGCCGTGCCCGTGATCGTCGATGAAAAACTCGTAGGCGTAATTGTATGCGGAAGCCTTATATCTTACGCGTATAACGATGACGATAAGATAACGGTCAAGATACTCGCGTCGCAGGTAGCCTCCATCGATAATCTTTTTTCGACGCTTCTGAACATAAGGACCTATACCGAGTCGATCCTTGAAAGTATGCCGCTCGGAATAATAACGGTAGATACGGAAGGGCATATCAATATCATCAACCAGACCGCCAAATTATACCTGAACCTTACGAAATTCGGCAACCAGGAAATAATAGGAAAGCGGTTCAGCGATATCCTTGACGCCGATTCGACCATGGTCGAGATACTCAGCGACTCGCTTTCAAAAGGGTTTATATTCGAAAATTTTGAAATATTCAATAAAACGAATAATATGAACTTTGAAATAACCACTTTCCAGTTTAAAAATTCAGACGGCGCGCGGCTCGGGATCGCCATGTTCATCCGCGATATCACCAGGATCCGCAAAATGGAGGAACATATCAGGCGCACCGACAGGCTTTCCGCCGTCGGAGAACTCGCCTCCGGCATAGCGCATGAGATACGAAATCCGCTCACCGGAATTAAAATGATGATACAGATCCTCGATAAGGACTTTGAACAGCGCGATTCCAAACATAACAAATACACCAAGGCGATACTCGAAGAGATCGACCGTCTCGATAATATCATATCGAATCTTTTGAATTTCGCGCGCCCTTCCAAGCCCGAATTTTGCGATACCAACGTGGCAGATGTCATCGAATCGACGCTTTTCCTTCTGCAGTCGAAGATCGCGGCGTCGAATATAACGGTCCTGCGCGATTATGAAGCTCAAAAGCCCATAGCTAAATGCGATCCGGGCCAGATAAAACAGGTGATGTTCAACATCTGCCAGAACGCCATTCAGGCGCTTACCGGGCGCGACGTCAACATCATCAAGATCGCCGTGAAACAGGACGAATGCAATATTTTCATAGGCGTGAGCGATACCGGATGCGGCATCGCCGGCGAGAACCACAGGCATATCTTCAATCCGTTCTTTACGACCAAGGACAACGGAACGGGCCTCGGCCTCTCTATCGTTCACAGGATACTCGAGGAGCATAACGGCGGGATCAACATGGAGTCCGAACAGGGACGCGGATCGACATTCACGATAAGACTTCCGAAAGCGATGTGAAACACAAAATGAGAATATTCAAAAAAAATAATTTATTAGCCGCGGCTTTTAAAATAACGGCCGTAGTTATTTTTCTGATCACCGTGATATCGTGTTCCGGGACGGACGGCATATCGGCGGGAGAAACCCCCGGAACGGCCGCCGCCGTAAAAAAATACGATTTCACTTTTTCCGGCGCCAACGCCCTGAAGCACGTTATGGACCAGGTGGCGCTCGGCCCCCGCACTTCCGTCAACGGAAAACAGCTTGCATGCGCCGAATATATATCTTCGAAATTAAAGGCGCTCGGTTTTGAGACCAGTCTTCAAAGTTTCACGGGCGATTCGGGGATGGGCGCCGGCGTTAAATTTCATAATGTCATAGCCACATTTAATCCGGCCAATAAAAGCGGTTTCAAGGTTTTTGGGGCTCATTACGACACTTTGCCCTATGCTCCGCGCGATGCCGATCCGCAAAAGCAGCAGACGCCGATAGACGGCGCCAACGACGGCGCGTCGGGCGTGGCCGTGCTTCTCGAACTCGCAAGGACCGTTTCACAGAAGAAGGCTTCGATCGATTCAGGCGTTAAACTGGTGTTTTTCGACGGCGAGGATTTTTACACCGGAATGGAGAATATGTTTTACGGCTCAAAATATTTTGCGGCTTCGCTTAAACCGGAAGAACGCGCGGCTATAAAGTATTTCATACTCGTCGACATGGTCGGCGATTCCGATCTTGGAATTTATAAAGACCAGAATTCCCAGAGCGCGAATCCTGATTTTAATAATTATATTTTCGCGGCAGCGAAAGAACTCGGACTTAAGGGCATAAACGATTCGGTGAAATATGAGATAGCCGACGACCATATCCCCATGATCGCGGCGAAAATTACTTCGGCGCTTTTGATCGATTTTGATTATCCGGCGTGGCATACGACCCGGGATACGGCAGATATGATATCGGCGGGATCGCTAGAACAGAGCGGAAAACTTCTTGAATATCTAGTGTTTAATTAATTTCGATCTTATACGCGCTATAAGCTCCTCGCGGGTATTCGCGCTTTTGTCCACGACGGCCTCGTTCTGGGCGAATTTGAGCATTTCGCCTATCCGGTGGCATTCTCCCATTCCGAAAACCTGTTTCAGCATTTCGCCGTCGATAGCGAGGTCTTCGAGAAAAACGGGATGATTTTCAACGGCGACCCGTTCGAGCGCTTCGGAAAGCGAAGCGAAGCGCATGGCATTTCCGGCCTCGCCGGCCGCGGCGAAAAAATTCTCGCAGAGAATATAAACGTCTTTGCATATATCTTTTTGTTTCGATAATTTATAATAACCGAGCATATCTTTTTTCGCCGTTATCAGATCATCGCCGGCCTTGAAATTATTCCTGCATGAATTCCTGAATTCGGAAGCGGCGATAAATACCAGCGCCGAAGCTGGTTCGAATTCGCTCCTCGCGAATTTCATTGAATGAAGACAGCGCGCGACGCTTTTCATGTCTATTTCGAATAACTTCGTTCCGCCGCAGGAATGCAGAAAATATAATATGAAGAACGAGAGTTTTAAAACGGCGTTCTCCGGCGGAAGGCATGTGAACCCTTTGAAAAATGAAGCTTTAAGGTCGAAACCGGCGAGGTCGAGGCGCGGAAAATATACGCCGAAAAATTTTTCGGCGAGGCTTTTCCAGATGCCCGACTTCACCATGTAATCGATGCATCTGCCGCTTTTCTCAGCGTCGAAAAGCTTCATGATTTCTGAAGCTATGCGCTCCGGGGCCGAAGTCACTATCTTGGGAGAAAGTTCCTTCATCGCCGAAAAAGTTTTATCCTCGATCGAAAAACCGAAGCGCGCCGCCTGTCGCACCGCCCTTAAAAGCCTCAGCGGATCTTTGTTGAACCTGTCTTCGGGATTTAAAACGCATTTTATGCTTTTGTTCGAAAAATCAGACAGGCCTCCGAACGGGTCTAACAGCTTCATGTCGGCCATGTCGCAGGCCATGGCGTTTATAGTAAAATCTCTTGTGGCAAGGTCGTTTTCCAGATCTCCGGCGGGTGCGTCCCCGTCCTTGAAGGAGGTGAGGTCGTAAGGCTTTTTTTCCATGACGACGATGGCCGTGCCGTGTTTCATTCCGTAAGCTACGACGTTTCTGAAAAGCTTTTTTATTTCGAGGCAGGTAGCGTCGGTCAAAAGGTCGAAATCCTGAGGCTCGCGGCCGAAGACGATGTCGCGCACCGCTCCGCCTACAAGGTATGCCTTGCGGCCGGCGTCCATAAGGCGCGCGGCTATTTTAATTATATTGTCGTCTATTTTTTCGCGTTCGATGATCATTTTTTCTCCGACATAAATTGATATCTCTGGAATTTTCACAATAATTTACAATTAAATCGCCCATTAGTCAACAAAAAATTGACATTATCGATTAATTTGTGTATATTCGTAGCGTTATACCATAATTCAGACATAAGTTACAACGGCGGAATTCGAATGGATAAAAACTACATTAAAATAGCTGTAATATCAGCTTCTCTTCTTGTCATGATAATAATTTTAGTGACGTGTTTTTCCGGCACTGAAAGATATTATGAGGATTTTACCTGCGAGGGAACGCTTATACCAAAGGGTGTTGATGAGATCTTCGACCTGGACGGAAATAAAAGATATTATAAGATCGTGACCTACGGCGGCCGGACCCTCTCGATGAGCTTTCATGATTATGACGGCACCATAAGGTCTTTTGAAGACAAGAACGTGGCTAAATTCGAGTTTATCTATGACGATGACGGCCAGCTTACAAGGATCGTAAAATATGACCCGGATCTGAGACAGGTCTCGTCTGAAAAAATAGCGGTAACGAAGAAAAAGAAGGGCAAATAGATAAAAGATCACTGGAGGTATCCTTATGAAAAAAATAGCTGTAGTGCTTTCCGGTTGCGGTGTTTTTGACGGTTCTGAAATACACGAGGCGACCCTCGCGCTTTTATATATATCGCGCGGCGGAGCCGAATATCAATGCGCTTCGATAGACGCCATGGGCGAGAAAACCGTCGACCACAGAGACCGCCGGGAAACGGGCGAGAAGCGCAATATAATGGCAGAGTCGGCCAGAATAGCCCGCGGAAACATCTCATATCTTTCACAGATATCGCCCAGGGAATACGACGCTGTCATATTTCCGGGAGGTTTCGGGGCCGCTTTAAATCTCTGCTCGTTCGGGAAGGACGGAGCGGAAATGACCGTAAATCCTGAGGTTGAAAAACTTATCAAGTCCTTTCACGAAGCTAAAAAGCCTGTAGGCGCGATATGTATAGCTCCCGTTATACTGGCTAAGGTGCTGGGAAAACATAAAGTTAAAATAACCATCGGCAACGACGCCGGGACCGCCACGGTTTTAAACGGTTTCGGCGCGGAACATATAAACTGCGCCGCCGATGAGATATGTTTCGACACGAAGAACATCGTCGTTACCACTCCCGCGTACATGCTCGCCAAAAACATATCCGAAGCCGCTAAAGGCATTGAAAAACTTGTTGAAAAGATACTTTCATTATAAACTATAAATTACTCTGGAGCCGAAACTATGACGAAAATACTTATAGTAGAAGACGAAAAGGACATACTGGACAATCTGAAAAAGATCCTCTCGTTCGAAGGATTCGAGACCATAGGAGCGTGCGATGGACTCCTGGGACTCGAAGCCGCCAGGCGTGAACAACCCGATCTCATAGTCTGCGATATCATGATGCCGGGGCTCGACGGCTATCAGCTCGCCGCGGAACTTAAGAAAGATGACGCGACCGCCGTGATCCCCTTCATTTTTTTAAGCGCCAGGGCCGACCGCTCCGACATAAGGCGCGGAATGGAATCCGGGGCCGACGATTACCTTACTAAACCGTTCAATAAATCAGGCCTTTTAAGCGCCATAAACACGCGGCTCGAAAAAAGCAATATAAACCGGAAAGTTTCGGAAACAAAGCTTTCCGAGCTTCGCAGATCCATAACCCAGTCCATGCCGCACGAAATGATGACGCCGCTGAGCAATATCATCGGATATTCCGACCTTATTTTAATGTCCGGCGAAACGCTTTCCAAAAGCGAGATAATAGACATGGTCGGCGAAATTAAAAAGTCGGGCGGCCGCCTGCACAGACTCATCGATAATTTTCTGTTATATTCCGAACTCGAGGTCTCGCTTTCGGACCCCGAACTGAAAACCAGGATAACTTCGGGGAAGATGGCCGGGGTGAAGGACTTTCTATATAAGACGATAATGGAAAAAGCCGTTTCAGCCGCCAGGGAGAGCGACGTCAAACTCGAGCTTAACGAGGGCGAATTGGACATATCGCTCGCTAATCTGAAAAAGATAATGGAGGAGCTTTTAAATAACGCTTTCGCTTATTCTAAGCGTGACACGCCGGTCCGGGTCTCAAATTATATAAAGGACTCGAATTTCGTTGTCAGGGTCGCGAATGAAGGACGGGGAATGACGCCGGAACAAATAGCCAGGGTCGGCGCTTACGTTCAATTCGAACGCAAGTTTTATGAGCAGCAGGGCGTCGGGCTCGGCCTTTCGATCGTGAAACGCATAACCGAGCTTCATGGCGGCAGCTTTACGATCGAAAGCGGTGAAAACGCGACGACGGCCGTGACGGTGATGCTGCCCTGCAATTAAAAGACCGCTGATGACTTCGCGCAAAATTTTATTCAACAATAAAAACAAATGGCCGATGCGATAATATAAGCATACGGTCATTTGTTAATGTATTACCATATTTTATCCAAGTTCGAACGTGGTGACGCCATATAGTTTATCGAATGGCAATTTGTAAAATTCGCCGGTGTACATGCGAGCGGTTTCAAACGATCTCGTCATTTTATGCAGCTCTACAAGCTTGCGCGCTGATGCATTCATTTCCGGCACGTCGAGAACAACCGTTTCCGATCCGGCCGTTTTAATAAGCTCGTTAAAAATTTCAGCGGCGATGTCTTCCGTTTCCGCGAACAATGGGCCGACCTTAAATCCTTTTCTGCACGATCTTATGACGCCGAAGCCCGATACGTCTCCGCCGCGCACGAACGCCACTGCTTTGCGTTCGGCGGTATCCATCCATTTTTTCATGAAAGCATGGCGCGGGACCGGAAAAAATTTATCGTCGTATGCAAGTATTGCGTCTAACGAAATTTCATCGGCCGTGACCAGACCGGAAGAACTTGCGGAGGAAGGAGAACAAACGCCCTCATAGCGGATATTTTTATAGGCGAGAGAGAAGCCGGATCTTTTATAGTTATCCTGCTGGGCCACGACCCCGTCAAGGCCTATGTTATGGCCTTCCAGCCGTTTCATCGCGGCCCGCCATAACTCTATCCCGTAGCCTTTTCCGCGAAATTCGGGTTTTACGATATAAAAGCCTATAAATCCGAATTTATTGCCGTATGAAACCGCGGAAATACAGCCTGCCGGTTCGCCGTTGAGCTCGCCTATCAAAAAACCTTCGGGATCGGTATAATAAAAACTATCGCCGTCTTTTACGCCCGGATTCCAGCCTTCCGCAGCGGCCCATTCAATGGCCGTATCGAGGTCTTTTCGCGACATGGTCCTGATGGTAAATACGTTTGATTCCATATTTTGAGATCATCTCCCGGTCAGATCTGTCTGTAGGCGCCGAGAACTTCTCCGTAATAGATAGTGTGAAGATCGCCGCTTCCGTAGTATTGTGAAATTATGCCGGGGTCAAGGGCGGGGGCCGTTACTTCGTTCTTATGGACCACCCGGCATTCATAATGCATACGGCATTCAGCGATATGCGCAACCGCTATTTTATGCCCCGCGACCCTGGTGAACTTACATTCCGCGAATTTATCGAAATCACGGCCTGAGCGCGTTCCGCAAAAAGCCAGTTCGCGGGACATCGAGGGCGGCGGAACGCACACCGAAAATTCTCCGTGAGAATTCATCAATTCGAAGCTGTGGCGGGAAGGGCGCACGAGGACCGTGAGTATCGGTTTTCCCCATATCACTCCAAGCGCAGCCCAGCCGATCGTCATGGGATTGGGTTTGTCTTTTCCGCATACGAGCAGAGCGCCTTTGCCCTTAAGGGCGTCGGTCAGAACGTTGAAATCGTCAAAAACACCTATTTCTTCAAGCGGCATAAATTCGCGCGCCTCCCTGGTTTTAAATTTTTTACGGTTCGTCCGGAGTGTTAGGGTCGCCTGCGTCGGGCGGCGGCGTCATCTGCGAGATGAGGTTATAAAGCCAGTATCCGAGGCCGAGGACCAGAAATATGATTATGATGGTGAGTATCATCTTTTCGACTTCAGGTTTGAGCTCGATCTTCGGAGCAGATGGCGCGTAAGCCGCATTTAAAGTCACGCCGCCGTTTTTAATATTTGAGTACCTTTGCTTGTACCAGTTTCCCTGATGAATGAAACTCTGTATGTCGTATTCGGGCTTTTTAAAAGCGGCGTTGCCGAAGCATAGAAGGTATTGAGGCGAATCCGATAGCGCCACGAAATAAAGGTCTTTTCGTACCCATTCAAATTTTATTCCGGTGATGTTGAGCGCCGGGTTGTTCTTGTTCTCGATCACAAAGCGGTAAAATCTGTGTTTGGGAGTGCTGTAATATATATCGTTGCGGGAGCTTTTGAAATCCATCATCGGGAAATTATAGATCGAATTTTCGACGACGCCTGTATAGGAATTTTCTTTTCCGGTTTCGCTCGATAAAATGCTGACCTTTCTCTGGTAGTAGGTCGTCGTTATATCAAATGATACGCGGTCGAACGGAAGGTTCGCCTCTATGTCGATGACCGTATTGTTATTCTTGTCTTTTTGAGGCGCGAGATTTGAGAACGATCTTTCGTCATAGGCGACGGTGTGGTCTTTTCTGGCGTTCATACCGGTTTTGGCGGCAATTCTGTTGATCTGCAGTTTCTGGGTTTTAATATTATCGACGCTGAAATCAAGGCCCTCGTATTTAAGTTTTATCGATTTTGAATCTCCGGTTTGCGCGCCGGCCGAAGCCGCGTCCACGATCTTGACCTTGTAATAGAGATAGTCGACGGCGGATGAGAGTTTGATCTCGGTTTTTCTCAGATTGACCTGCGACATGAAATCAAAGATCGTTTCTTCGGTTATGAAGTTCCAGTTCGATCTGTCGTTGGTTCCGTAAAGTATAATATTTTTTTTGAAATCGTTGTTCGGCGTATCTATCTCGAAAATTCTCACGGGCTGGTGTTTGTCGGGCAGCTTCATCGCGTAGGTGACCGAGCCGGTTTCTTCCTCCGGGGGCTGCGGCAGATATTCGAGCGTGTAATAATTAGCGGCATATTCGGCGGGAGTATTGTTTTCAAGCACCACGAAAGGCACTTCAACCGTGTCGTGGCTGATGACGCGCAGGTCCGTTCCGCCCGCGGCCGCGCGTTCGATAATATCGGGCGTAAGATGGACCTGATAGATCGAATCTTTTTTTATCTGATCGTTCAATTCCACGCTGTAGCGAAATTCGCACGGGTCTAGCGCCAGTGCGGCGCTCGTGAACGAAAATATCGATGCAATTACCGCCGTTAACAAAAATACAGCGGGGGCGGGAATAATTTTTTTCATTTTACTGCTCCTTTTTGTAATCG
>CAZKCG010000085.1:0-18221 GCA_964551445.1 uncultured bacterium
CGTTTTATACTTCAGTGAACTCTGATTTTTCAACCAGTAATAATACTTTTTATAACGACCAGATGATGTATGTCAAATTTTTCGCGAATAACATCAATGCCGGGAGTCTTGCCAACCATTATTTCACGGTTGAATGCAACACTCATTCCGGAACTCACATAAGTTCCAGCCAGACGCTTACGTCCATCGGAAATTTCGCTTACACTGGCTCATTTGACTGGGGCACATTCGGTTCCGTACATAACGGTTCATGGACATTGAAGGCTTATCTATCCGATACTTCAGGCGGAAGTTATAACCCGGCTACGACTGTCAATATATCCGATCCGTTCGTTGCAACGACCTCAACACATGTCTGTGCCCAGGATTCCGGGTTTAATTCTGAATCTTATTCTTTCGCTTACAACAGGAGCCGCGTCGGGTTCAAGATCATTACCGATGCCGTCGATACGACCGCCATTACGATCAAACAAGTTACCGTTTTGTGCGGTTATGAATACACAAATCCCGGAAGCGGCCATGACCACGGTCCATACACTCTTTCAGCTTCCGGCGGCGGATTCGCGGTCGACGTGGATCTGGGCGATTGGGGGGATACTCCTGAACATCTCGGTATCTGGAAGGCAAAATTTTATCTGAAGGACAATCTCAACAGGGAGGTCATCGCATACAGGGATTTTTATCTTGTTCAGTCCGGCGGCTCGACCTCGCCGAAGATCGTCGTAAGTAAAAACTCCAACTATTCCACCGCCGTTGACAATGCGCAGGTGTATTTTTACAGGAGCGGAAAGGCTTATGTGTTATTCAGCGCTAAACCGGCGAAAGCGACGGGTCCGAACTGTTCCAACCCTTCCGAGCTGAGATACAGGATTAAATATTCTACGAATTCGAATATGGCTTCTTCGACCACTTATTCCCCGAATGGCGTGCTTTCCAACTGCGGCGGCACCGGCGTGTTCACCGCCGAGGTCGATCTGAGCGTCATCCCGTCGAATCAAAATTACTTTACGATCGACGCTCGCGTTTCAGATGGTACTTCCAATACCGGCAATATTACCTCGACCATCATGCGTCTTTCAAGCTCGACACAGTCTTCCGGACTTACCATGAATGATGATGGTGAATATAAACATGGATTTATCGACCGGGTCTATAATGTGAAAAATTATATTGCGGCTTCCGTAAAAAACATCAAAACTGAGCTCGCCGCGAGATCCGACCTGTTCGAATCCGCCGTCAACAGAAATAAAATGGCGCGCGATAAAGACGCTTTGCCCGCGTATCCCTTCTACGACAAAGAAATGCTGCGCGATATGAAAATGCTTTCACAGCCCGGCGGCCGCGAAGTGTTCATGCGCTTCCGCGTGAACGACCTGTCTAAAAACTATGATCTAGCCGCTCAAAGAGAAAAAGCGATAAATTATCTGAACGAGAAGGCCGGCCGTGACATTTCGCGTTCGAGCTGCAAGCACGCGCATGCGCCGACGCCAACTGTCGAACCGGATTCCCGCGTCAACGAATACTTGAAGAGTCTTGTAAGGCCTGTACCCGCCTATGCCGCGGTATATGCCGGAAAATTCACCGTCGTTAACACCATAAGAAACTGGGTCGTCGGCGGCGGATATCTATTCGCTATGTGTTACGCCACCGAGTCGCTCGATAACGCCCTTGCGCTGGACGCGAGCGGCGGCGTTCTTGCCAATTACGAAACCAACACTTTCGCCTTCCGTGATTTCAGCCCGACATGGCCGAATCCCGCAAATATCAACACCGGCAGCGGTTCCGGAAATATCACGCTTCAGACTCAGGACGCGATGAGCGATCCGTTCAAGCGCAATCTTGCCGTCGTACAGGACCATATGACCGTAATGCAGAACTATTCGGGAAAAACCAATA
The DNA here is from genome assembly GCA_964551445.1 of uncultured bacterium. Classification (GTDB taxonomy): domain Bacteria; phylum Muiribacteriota; class UBA9980; order UBA9980; family UBA9980; genus DAOPXV01. The sequence goes on from CAZKCG010000085.1 coordinate 1,897, forward strand.
ATTTTAAGACTAGCAAAGTAAAAGCGACCACCGGACCAAATAATAATACCGTTTATACCCTGGGCACGATCGACGGTACCACCACGAAGTACGTCGCCGCCAAATACGGCGACGGCTGGTTCTCGTTCCTGGCCGGACACGATCCCCGCCTTGTCGAAGTTTACAGGCTCGTTCTTGATAATATATTAATAGGCTCCCTCTCGACCGTCACCACGAACACGAGTAATGCCATGTCATACGGCGTCATCGACTGGGATAACTATGACGATACCTACGACATAGATAAACTCGAATACGCAAGCACCGTAAAATTCGGCCGCACTCCGTCTTTGACCGGAACGCCGACCTCGACCTATCCCGGCGATATCGCAACGAGCCCGCTTGTCGATTCGGTGCCTTACTGCTTTGAAACTGAATCCAACGACAGTATTTCTTACCTTTACAGCATAGATACCCAGACGCCTGTAACGGCTGGCAATACACTGCCGCGTACTTATCAAAGCTTTGCCGACGGTTCGTCGCGGTTCGTCGCGGTCCCTATCGTTACTCCATATACCGTCGGCGGAGCGCTAACATGCACGCAGGCGATAAATGTAACCAATAATCCGGCTTTCATCTATCAGATCGTTGGAAGGGACAAGGTAAGGATCAAGGCGTATGCGCTTTTCTTCCTTGAAGATATCACGGCCCACGCCGGCGAGACCGGTTCGTCAAAATATGGCGAGGTCAGAGCGAAATTTGTGGGATACCTTAAATAAGTGAAAAACGAATGGATAATATTGAATTTGATGTCGCGGTCTTTGGCCGCCAGTTATTTAAAATTCTTCATGTTTTTAAGGAAGAATAAAAAAATGAGCGCCGAAGGCGTCTGCAATAACTCTTAACTATTCACTTTTCACTCTTAACTATTAATAAAGGCCGGGCTGAAACAGCCCGGCCTTTATTAGCAAAAGGTCACCGGTCCTGACCAATGTTGGTTATCAAGCAAACTGAATTGTTGTCGATAAACATAAATGTAATAGGATAAATTTCCATTACATGTTATTTTTAAGTTTTGAAAAAATTTAACTAAATATTTAAAGTTTTCAGGAGGTTTTATAATGAATCGAAGGTTTTTAGTGGCTGTCGTAGTTGGTATTATGGCTATTCTGGTCGCCATGAACATGGCGCCTAAAACGCCGGCTGACAAAGTCGGCCCGCAACCCGTTCGTGTGACGCAGCCGGTCGTGATTTACAGAGCTGCGATCGAGATCAAGGCGAAAACGGAGATAACGCCGGACATGATAAGGGCGTTCGAGACGTTCGACACTGACGAAGCATGGATAAAATTAGGCGGCACTTCGCTTACATCCGAAGCCGCGATAATAGGCAAGGTCGCCACTACGAGGATCAGGGTAACCGAACCGATCACGACGCAGAATATAACGGAAAAAACGCTTTTTGTTCCTAAAAGACTATCTGAAGCCATCCCGCCGGGAAAAAGAGCCATCACGATCGCGGTCAGCGTGATCCAGTCGGTCGGCGGATTTATAAGAGAAGGCGACTATGTCGATATCGTCGGCATATTCAGCGATAAAACAATGACGGAACCCATACGCACGATATTGTCCGGCGTGCAGGTATTATCGATCGGTTCGGAACTTCCGACCGGTCAGGGCGGCCCGGTTGATCCGAAGGGCGCCGGCGGCCCCGGTGAACCGCAGACGAGTATCAAGGCCACTCCGGCTACGCAGATAACCTTCGCCGCAACGCCGGAAGAATCTGAAATTATTACGCTTGTAAGCAACAGTCCGCAAAAAATGACGTTCAGTCTTCTCCTTCGTTCCAAAACGGAATTCGATACGAGCGCGCTGAGAGAAACAGCGGAGGGCGGCACGAAAGAAATAATAATGGTGAACGGCTCGACCAAGGAGATCGTCGTAAGCAAAAAACTTACGAAAAAAGAAGCCATTGAAATATTTGCAGGAAAACAGGAAGGGGCCGCCGCGGCCGGGAAAAAACGCATGACGATGGACCCGAGGGACCCGAACTTTAATCCTGATCTCATGACGGAGGACCCTGGAAATCAAGGCGGTTCACGCCAACCGAGATCAACGCAGCAGAACGCGCAAAAACCCGCGGCGCCGGCGGTTGTGCAACCCGTTGAAATACCCGTTGAAATGTATAAAGGCACAACCAAAACAGTCATTAACGTTAAGTAATTTAATTTTATAAATCGAAAAGGGGGACTCAATTTATATGGCAACACGAAAACATTCCATGTTATTATTTATCGGCCTGATGTGCCTGACGCTTCTGATCACGGCGCCTTTGGCTCTGGCCCAGATCGAGAAGGCTGGCGTTTACCGCATAGCCCTTAAAGAGTCAAAGATATTAAGGATCGACGACACTGTCAAAAGGTTTTCCGTAGGCAATCCGAGTGTTATCGATTCCACTATGATATCAAAGAATGAACTGCTTATGATCGGGCTTGCCGTAGGAAGGACCGAGCTTTCCATCTGGACCGAAAACAGCTTTAACACGTGCGTGGTATATGTTTATGATGATATACTTGAATTAAAAGGTAAAATAAGCGACATAGTCGGTAAAAAAGTGGCCGACGCCATTTCAATTTGTATAGTTAAAGAAACCGCGGTCATAAAAGGATGGGTATCATCTTTATTTGAAAGCATGCAAGTTGAAAAACTCGCTGCGCTTTATTATCCTAAAGTTTTGAATTTGCTTGAAATAAAGTCAAAAGAACCCGAACCGGTTGAAATGAAGAAAACTTTAAGCAAGACGGCTGTTGTTTCAATGGCAGAGCCGGTCGAACCGATTAAAAATGAAAAAATAGAGATTCCAAATGATATAGTTGAAATGAAAACAGCCAGAGAATTCAAGCCGAATAAGGATTCATATCCCGTTCTGGAAGCTCCTGCCATTTCAGCGCCGGTTCCCAGCGAGTCCGATATGAATAAGATCAATGAACAGAAAATAAAAATCATTACGGATGCCAACAGGGTATCTAATATGATCACGAAGGTTATAGTGCTTCAAAACATCGATCTGGGAAGCTCTTCAACCGGGGCTTCAAGCACGGCGACCACTGCCGCGTCAACGGCGTCAAGTACGTCAAGTACGTCAAGTACGACAGGTACGAGTTCAACCGGCTCCAGCAGCAATGTATTAAGCGTTCTCGATAAGCTTAAATCTCCTGAAGGCAGTATCATTCCCGACGTAAGAACCAATTCGCTCTTTGTCATCGATAAAGCTGAAGTGATAGAAAAAATGGAGGCTATGGTAAAAATTCTCGATATAGCTTCGCCCCAGGTGTTAATTGAAGCTAAAATAATAGAGGTCACTCTCGGCGATAATATGACGAGCACGCTGCAATGGATATACGATACGCTTTATAATCCGACCACGACGTCCGGCATGAATAACAAAGCCGTTTCGTTTAACAGCGACGGAATGAGCGTCAAGCTCGATTTTGGAAAGATCAGCTCCGATCATTTCAACTCGACCATTCTGCCCCAGATAACGAAGCTCCACGGCAGGATATTATCCGCGCCTTCGACATCGACGCTTGATAAAAAGAAGGCCACGTTTGAAGTTACTGATACGGTTCCATACAACCGCGTCGTGAATCAGACGAACAACGGTATCAGCACGACGCAAAATTCGACTGAAACGGCTAATTCAACTATAAAACTCGATGTAACGCCGACGGTCAATCAGCAAAATACGATAAGGCTTGACCTGCACGTGAAAGTTGGAACGTTTTTGGGCTTGAAAACGATAGCTCCAGGTAATGACGCGCCTCTTACAAACACAAGAGAATCATATAACATTGTAGAAGTTAAAAACAATGAAACCCTGGTGATCGCCGGATTTATTCAAAATAACGTGAATAAAAACGCCACCGTGGTCCCTTTTGTTTCAAAGATACCGTTCATAGGAAAATTGTTCACCAACAAAAAGAGTGAAAATACGCGCACGGAGCTCGTTATTTTCATAACGCCGAAAATAATAGGCAACGATTCGAGATATGCGGTATTGGATAAAGAAAAATACACGAAAATAGTCGAGAATAAATATCCTAACGTTGATGAAAAATTTAAATTCTCGGAAATATTTGGCTCGAAAAACGAGGATCGCGAAGTTAAAAAGACGGTTCAAAGTGATTTCGAAATTCCTAAAGCGGCAAGAGATATGCTCGAAAGTCCAAGACCCGCTGAAGTTTTAACCGTTTCGAAACCGGAACCCAAAGCGTTCACCGCACCGGTTAAAAAAATTCCGGCACCGTTCATAGCGCCCAAAAAAGAAGAACCGAAATTTTCGGAGACGCAAAGGGCTATAAGCGTAGAAATTGAAAAAACGGCTCCGGTATGTAATACTAAAAAGATCGTCGAAGACGCGCGCCCGATCCTGATAAATGAAATGGCTGTCGAAAAGCCTCATGTTCAGGTTGAGAACAAACGGACGAAGACCGCGTATCGCTCCCCTGGCGCTCAGCAGATGATCGAAAGCATAAGGGCGAAGGTTGTCGCGAGAAAAAAATAACGGTTTTTATTAAGAACGAGTCGAAAGGAGAATATAAAATGTTGGATAAATATATGACACAGATCAAATACATAGCGGCCTTCTCCATCTTAGCCATGATGTTTTTCGGCGGATGCACCGGCGCGAGCAACGTCGCCCATGAAACGGCCGGTATAATAATTCCAAGTGTTTCGCCTTCCGTGGTATCTCTGACAACGAGTGAAAGCGCCGAGACCGAGATCATTAAAACCGGTAAATTCTCGCCTGTAGCGATAACGTTTCAAAATCTTAACGCGATCCCCGTAACTTTGAAAAATTACAAGGTTGAATATGTAGATAGTTACACGGGTGAAAAAATAGGCGCTCTTTCCTTCGGCGCCGAAATGACCTATACGATCGCAGGTGCGTCACTTTCAACATCGTCTACGGCGACTCCCGCCACGAGCACGACGACCACTACGGCTTCAACGACGACCTCATCGACAACGAGCGGCGTTACCGCCACGGCCTCCGGCAATACTTTTTCACTCGCGGTAGTGAATACGAAAGTAAAAACCGAGATGTACAAAGATACAACTAATTCCACTGACAATAGAATGCTGACCGCTAAAATAACTTTTTACGGCGTGGATTATAATGGAAACGGTCTTCAACTGGATGCTTCTGCAAGCATCCTTCCATAAGGCGTGAGGTGAGTATATTGAAGTTAAAAATAAGCAGATTCACTCTAATATTCGTTTACATCTCACTTTTTGTGATGACGATGATGTGGGCTTCGACCGGCTGCGGCCCCGGACCCACCTCTTATAACATTCCCGATTTTTATTCGCCGGCTTTTACAAGGCTTACGCCCGAAGTGTTCCAGTCGACCTCGTCGGTCGGACTGGTTTACACGGTGCGCGTGAAAGTTTTAGACAACAGCGGAAATCCCAAAGTAACGCTTTTCGCTAAAAAATATGGTCAGTCGGCATATCAGCAATTCGCGATGTCCATTTATGAGGGCGCGATATTTTCGGCTTCGCTTCCTTCGGACTTTATTTCATTCGATTACTATTTTACGGCGACCGATGGGGTCAATTCGACGAATTTCCCGACCTCGGCTCCCGCTATAGGCTTTTCTAATCTGGTGGGAGTTCCGATCGTCGAAGCCAACCAGTATTATGGAATTGAACCGGCCCTGGTATTAAGGCCTGGTTCTAATATCGCATTCAGCGCCGATATAACTTCCGATACGCCTTTAGAGCAGGGATTTCCTAAACTTTACCTGCAGGAAGCCGGCGGAACGAATAAAGTCACGCACCAGATGGCGGCGACGGGAGAGGTTCAAGCCGGAAAACAGAAATATACGCTGACCTTGAGCGGCGTGAATTTCGGCGCGGAAAAGAAATACGAATATCAGATCGAGGTTAAAAATACCCTTTCGGCTGCTCATGAGCCTTATACGGTATTCTATCCGTCTGAAACTACTTACAACAAGTTTGAGATCAACGCGTCAGTTAATCTGCCGCCCGTCGCCGTCATAAAATATGATTCGACGAAAAAATACTTCGTGACGACGGACGCTTCGGGCGCATCAGACGTGGATCTGGACGCGAGCACAAGCTACGACCCTGAAGACGGTAAAACCGGCCTCGTCTATAAATGGACGCAGATCTCCGGCCCGACGGTCACAACTAAAGATTCAGGAAGCCATTTTTATTTTACTCCGTCAACCATCGGCCAATATTCATTTTCGCTGCAGGTGACGGATAAAAACCTGAACGTCAGCAATATCGCTTACACGACGCCCGCGATAGAGGTCACAAACACTATAATTCCGTCAGATGTAGTGCCGGCTGAGATCACGGGAGAGATAGTCATATCCAAATCCGCTTCACCCATCACGATCGTCGGGATGATAACCGTTAAAAGCGGCGGCCGTCTGAAGATCGACCGCGGCGTGGAATTAAAGTTCGACACCGAAACAGGCTTTGTAGTTGAAAATGGCGGCGTTATAAACGCCGACGGCGACGCGGCCAATAAGATCATTTTCAAGTCGACTCGTTCAGGCAGCATAAAAGGGCAGTGGAACGGCATAAGGATCACCAATGATCAGCTATATCCTTCATCGTCTTTGAATTTCTGCGACATTTCTTCGGCGAAAACGGCGGTTTACGTGAAAGATTCAAAGAACCCGACCATATCGATGTGCACCATCTCCAATAATTACGATGGAATATATTCTGATAATTCCACGGTGACCATCAATCAGAATATTATCACCGATAACGGCACTGACGGCGTGGTCTGCGTTAATGGTTCCATATCGACCATCTCGTCGAATAACGTCAGCAAGAATAAAAGATACGGCATCCACTGTATAAACTCGAAGTCGGAGATCACCAAAAATACCGTCAGCGAAAATAATTACGGGATAAAGGTCGCCGATTCCTATAAAGCGAACAGCATGGTCGTGAACGTTTACAACAACTCGATCAAATCCAACACCGACGGCTTAAGAATTGAAAACGCCGACCCCGTGATCATAGCGAACAATATATCCAACAATAACGATAATGGAGTATTGTGCAAGAACGCCCGCGCGCAATTTACTTCGAATAATATATTCGGCAATCATGATTCAGGTATTCAGATGATCGATTGCGACTACCGAAAAGGTTCCGGCGCGCTTGTGAACAATACGAATACATCTTTATACTCGTGCGAGATAGAGATCGCCAATAACGTGATATCGTTCTCAGGTGCAGACGGCATAGAATTGGAAGGCTCCAATCCGATCATCAACCATAACCTCATCGCATTCAATTCGAACGCCGGCGTATATATTAAATCTTACAAGGACTCGGCCGGCGCCAATGTCATCAAAGACGAGGCCAGCGGGTTATTGATGATCAACAACTCCTTTGAAAATAATTCCAGGGCTTCCATTTCAAGGAACGGAGCTCCTCCGGATCAAACAGGCGCGAATGATTTTGCCAACATGTCGATAATGATCAACAACAATAATTTTATCGGCATAACCGATTACACCGACGTTTCGACCGGCGAAGATATCCGGGGCGACAATGAGATCTATTTCGCGGCCCCGTTTTATGACGCAAGCCAGACCAATGGCGTAGTGTTTTCGGGCACGGACTACGTAAACGTCTTCAAAACGATCGTAACGCTGCATAAGACCCGTATCGCGGGTACGCCGATAACCTATAACGACGGCAGGAATATCAGGGCCAGCGTAAAGAGCACTACCGACCATTCCGTTATGGCTTCGTTTGAAAGCGCACAGTCCAACGGCTGGGTCTTAAACAGCATCGACGGCAATCCGCGCTGGGGAGTTCAGGGTTATAACAACATTCAGGACGGAACTCTGGCCGACGTGTCCATGTGGATAAATTCGGGTACGGCGTATTCGTATTACGGAGGATCTCCTAACACGGATATAGGCCTGACCAGATGGGTCACAATAAAATAACTGGTTAAAAAACAGACCATAAAAAAGCTCCGCTGTAAAATGCGGGGCTTTTTTATTTTCCTTTTTGACATGCGTTATCGATGTGTGTTAAAATACGCCGGGAAAAGTATTTATATCATTGAAATGATAATGGGTTAAATGCCGATTTGCGCTTATATTGCCGCTAATGCCGAATTACGAGGATGTCTATCCGGCAGCGGCGTGTTAAGCGCTTTGAGTCTTTTGCTGTAAAATGCGGGGCGTGTTCAAACGTCTGAAAGGATATATTTTGAAAAATCTGGCGCTTTATATAATTTTTTTCGTTTCCGGCTTTTGCGGCCTTTGTTATGAGATCGTCTGGGGGCGAGAGTTCCATCTGGTCCTCGGCCATACGACCTATGCTATTTCCGCCGTTCTTACAGCCTTTATGTCGGGCCTTGCGATAGGTTCGGCGCTTCTTGCGGGATATATAGACGGGGCCAAAGCGCCGGCTAAAATATACGCGCGGCTCGAGATCGGGATCGGAGTTTTCGCCATGGCGTTCCCTTTTCTAATGAATGCGTATAAAGAAATTTTTATATTCGCGTTTCCTTATATTGTTTCGGGCCCGGCGGAACTCGCCTTTAAATATATCTCGGCGCTCGCGATGATAATCGTCCCGGCCACGCTTATGGGCGCGACCTTTCCGGTCATGTCGAAACTCGTAGTGAAAAATTTTGAAAGCCGCGGAAAAAGCGCCGGCCTGATTTATTTTCTCAACAGTCTTGGAGGCGCCGCCGGCTGCATATTGTGCGGATTTTACATGCTCGAGGAATTCGGCTCGGAATTTACGATGAATATAGCCTGCGCTCTTAATATAGCGTGCGGAACCTTTATGCTTCTTTTTTCGAAGGCGTTCGACGGGAACCGCGAAGCGCGTGATATCCATGCGCCGCTCAATGAAGCGGTTTTTTCGGGACATGTTTCCTCCGGCGATGAAGCGCTTCGCGTTGCGGATGTTCAAAAAACGGCTGTTCCGGCTGATGCCCGGTCCGGAGTCCCCGCGGATGGTCTGCCGGATAACGTTTCAGGTGCAGCCGCCGCAAATTCAAAAATCGTGTTCAGGCTTTTTATGTTCGCGGGATTTGTTTCCATGCTTTTAGAGGTGGCCTGGACCCGCGTTCTCGTGCTTATCCTCGGTTCGTCGACATATTCTTTTTCCATGATGCTTTTTACTTTTATTTTATTTCTCGCTATAGGTTCGCTCGCGGCCGGGACTTTTATGGACAGGGCGCGGCGTCCGCTCGCGGTCTTCGGAACGCTTGAATTATTTTCGGCGGTTTATATCCTCGCCGGCATATCGTTTTACGACCGTCTTCCGCTTCTTTTTCTTTCCATGATCTCTATCGGCAATATACCATACCCGCTTTATCAGCTCGCGGCATTCGCGATATGCGCCATTGTCATGGCGCCGCCGGCCCTGATGGCCGGCGCGGCGTTTCCCGCGGCGGTGTCATCCGTGCGGATGAGTTTCGGCTCGCGGGGCGAGCTTGCCGGCGCGGGAAACGCCATCGGAAAGCTTTATTCATACAACACCCTCGGGTGCGTCCTCGGCTCTTTTCTGACGGGGATCTTCATTCTTCCCGCCGCCGGCCTTAAATTAACGGTAGCTCTCGGCGCCTCGGCCCTCTTTTTAATAGCTTCCGCCTCTTTTTTCGCCGAAGCGCCGGAAATATTCGAAAAAATTAATATTCATCGTAAAACGGCAGCCCTGGTGGTTCTTCTGATATCGCCCGCCGTTTTTTTCACTCCTGAATGGGACCGGAAGATGCTTAATATAGGAAGCTTTTATAGAAAAACAAAAGCTTCAGCCGAGGAACTTCGAAAATACAACTCTTTTCAGCAGGAGCTTTTTTACAGGGAGGGCATTTCCGCGACCGTGGGCGTATCGCGCGATAAAAACGACGGAACGCAGGATCTGCGCATCAACGGAAAGGTCGACGGCTCGAATATGAAAGGCGATATGCTGACCCAGCACCTGATAGGAGTATTACCTGTTTTAAAAACTGCTTCGCCTAAAAGCGTAGTGGTGATAGGCATGGGGACGGGAACGACGCTCGCCGCGCTCTGCATGTTCAAAGAGATAGAGAAAATAACATGTATCGAGATATCGCCCGAGGTAGTGGAGGCAGCGAGCTATTTTGACGAGTCCTACAAAGCTTACTCGAATGATAAAAGGGTATCCATAGTAATAAACGACGCGAGAAGTTTTATGCTTGGATCGCCTGAAAAATTCGACGTTATAATATCCGAACCTTCGAATCCGTGGATCGCGGGGATCGGGTCGCTTTTCACGGAGGATTTCTTCCGGGAGTGCAAAAATAAATTAAATCCCGGCGGCGTTATGCTTATGTGGGTCCAAACTTATGAAACTTCCGAAGAAATTTATAAACTCATTCTCAGAACATACCTTGGCGTTTTTAAAAACGCTGAATTATGGACCAATTTCATGGGCGATGTTTACGCGGTGAGTTCGCCTTCGGAAGAACCCGGAAAAGAGCTGGCCGGTGAAATCTCGAGATATTATAAAAAAATTAAAGATAATCCCGGCCTTTTTCCGACCCTGAAAAAATACGGGGTAGATAATGAACTGATTTTTGGAAGCCTTTTCTTTATGAATAATATCCAGACGCGGCTCTCGGCCGGATCCGGGCCTCTGAATACGGACGCTTTTCAGAGTATTGAATTCGCCGCCCCGCGCACGCTTTATTCGCAAAGCATGGTGCGCATTGATTACGAAGCGTATATTTATAATCTCGAACGCATCGTCAGATCCCGCATTGCCGGCTTAACTTCCGACCAGTTGCGCGCCGAAATATCGGGGCTCGTTAAATTCTGGGGAAGCGAATTCAGGCCTCCCGAGATCCCCGTTTCGCTTTTGGACCTTTTAATATCATTGAATGTTGGTGATGACGAAGTGTTTTACACTAAAGGCGTACTTTGCGAAAAGAGCGCGAACTATTTCGAGGCGTTTTTCGAATTTGAAAAGGCCCTGAAGATGAAACCCGATAAAATAGAATATATAAGGGCGGTTGCAAGGACCGCTTACAACCTTTCCCGCGGCCGGATAAGCGCGGGCGCTGAAAAAAATATCGCGGCCATGATTTCCGGCTTTAAAAAACTGACGGAAAAAGATCCCGGCGACGCCGCGGCGTGGCAGGCTCTCGCTCTTGCTTACGCCGAGAACGGCGCTGAGGCAAATATGAAAACCGCCATCCGATCGGCCATGGATCTTTTAAAGACCCCGCGCGAAAGGCTGGCGGTTCTGGTAAAATGCGCCGCGATATTAACTGGAAAACAAAAGATCGCAGAAGCCGTTGAAATATATATGTTTGCGAAAAAAGCCGCCGCTTCCGAGATCGAGTTCATTGAAGAACAGATCGCGTTGCTGAAACAATTACAAAATTAAAATCCTGAAGTTCTTCCGTAACGCCTTCCCGGATATCCGTCATATTTCATTCTCGGATCAGGTCTTCCGAAAGGTTTCGTTGATTGGTCGAGTATGCTGAGTTTTTCGCGCGCCCAGACCTTGACCTGGAGGTCGCGGCCAAGGTATGCTGCGCCGAAATAATAATGGCCGTTGGACACGTTGTTATTATCGACGGTTTCGATATACTGGGTCTGGTGTTTAGTGGGCTTCTGCTGAAGCTCGGCATCGGTTATGCATTTTAAATAAAATCTCAGATTTATCATGTCGCTCTTTCTTTCGTACACCTGGCACAGGCGCCAGTCGTAGCGCGCAAGATTAGTCCAGTGGTCGACGGAGCCGAACACGTAAACTTCGTAAGGCGTTAAAAGAGAAAAGGCCCGGTTGAAATCATTGAGGGCCAGTAAAGCGTCCGCCTGTTTCAAGAGGTTCGAGAACTCTATGTCCGTCATATAAGTTCCGCCGGGAGGCCTCTGTGCCGCGCCTCTTGTTTCAAGAGAAAGGCCTATCCTGTTAGGAGTTTGAGCGAACGCGGAGCCGGCGTCGACGGCGCAGTAAAATAAAGAGATAATTGTGATAAATAAAATGATCGCTGTTTTTCTTTTCACGAAACATCAACTCGCTTTCAAAAGGAAAAATTCCTCTTATACTTTAAGTTTAGCAAAAATAAAAAACGCTGTCAATCCCGCGATAGTTAAAGTTTTATAAATGCTCGCCAAAAAGAAGAATATTGAGCTGTTTGAAGTAGCGGATCATTTTAGAGAATAGAGAAGAAAGAATAGAGAATAGTTGAGGCTGCGGCCTTCGGCCGCCATTTTTAAATAATAAGAGAGCGCGCAGCGCGACAATCCATAACTATTCACTATTCGCTATACACTGTTCACTAATCCGAAAGGAGCGGGGGTTTCCTTGATCTTTTCCATGACCGCTTCAAGCACGGCGCGGCCTATGGCTCTTGATTTATCGGATATTGAAAAGCAGTATGAACGGTCGTTTCTGGGATCGATGTCGCCGAGTTTCGTGTAATATTTCACGCGCATGCCGTTTGGCAGAAGCCCGCGGATGAAACCGTCGAATTTTGCACGGAAAATATAGCTGTTGACGTAACAGACAATGTCGTCTTTTTTTACGAAATCGCCGATGCGGTGTTCGGTTTTGAAGATGCCTTCGTGTTCGGTGCGGATGACGCGCTCGAATGTAAAGCCCTTAACGCTGCCCGGCCGTCCGGTGTTCTCGGCGGCCTGCCCTTTTTTAATTATGCGGCCGAGGTTGTGGCCCCGGTTGGTCTCGATCACCGCGTGGCAGTCGGTCCCGGCGTCAAACCCGGGGCCCAGCGCGATGACGAAAGGCGCTTCGGTTATTTTGGTGCCGTAGTTTTTTTTATTAACGATACAATCGACCGTGACATGCGGTTTTATGCGTTCGAGCGTCTTCCACTCCTCGTCGGCTATCACCGGGATATGATCGAACGGTTCGAAGCCTATAGCCGGGCCGATCTCATTATATACGGCTTTTTTCCCGACGACGCCTTCGATATCGATGAACCCTTCGCTCATGGCGGTGGAAAATGCTACCGTGCGGCGCACCGCCGTCGGATTGGCCGAATCTAAGACTATGACCGTGAACCCGGCTTTGAAAAGGCTGAAGGCTACGCCCGAACCGAGGTCGCCGCCGCCTTTTATGACGCATTTTATGGATGAGAGTTTATACATTCGCTGATATTCCTTCGGTCCCGCGCTACTCTTTAAGCTGTTCGATAAGGCTTTCTATCATGTCTTTTTTGGGAGATTCGGGATATACCTCGATGTATTTTTGAAAGGCATCGAGCGCCTCTTTCTTTTTGCCCTGTGATTTGTAGGAAAGCCCGAGCGAATAGTAAGCGTCGCTATTTTTAGCGTCAAGCGAGACGGCTTTTTTCAGCATCTCGATCTCTTTCGCGCGGTCGCCTTTGACGCCGTAAGTTTTACCGAGGTTGACGAAACCCGGCGCGTAATCGGCTTTGAGCGCGACGCATTTGGACAGGAATTCTATGGCGTCCTGATATTTGCCGAGCTCCGCCATGCAGAGGCCGAGTTTTTCGAACGCCTCGTAATGGTCTTTTTTTAGTTCGACGACTTTTTTATATTCGGCCATCGCGTCCTCATATTTGGCTTTTTTATAAAGCGCTTCGCCGGCCATATAAGTTTCTTCCGGCGTCGCTACGCCGCTTTTACCTGACTGTGAGGCGCCGTGGACCTGGTTCAACGTCGTTTTTAATTTCTGGTCCAGTTCGCTGACGGTTGAAGTGAGCGATAATCCGGCGAACTGGGGATTTTTGTTTTCGACCTGAGACAGGCTCTCGTCGTCGTATTTTGTCATGGCTCCGAGCGATATTCCGTTAGGAAAGTTGTTGATATTTAAACTTGAACTTAGTTCGCGAGCTCTGGTGCTCTCGACCATGGAATCATCGCTCTGCCCGAGTTTATCGTAACTTACCGCGAGGTTAAGGTGGAGTTCGGCCGAATTCGGGAACTTTTCTATGGCGCCCTTTAAAACTTCCGCGCCGTCCTTGAATTTGCCGAGACGGTTCAATAGCGCACCTTTGTTGACATAGGATTCGACATGGTCGGGCTTTATCTTGATCGTGTTTTCAAACTGCAGCATCGCGTCGTCCATATAGTTTCTGTTGTTGTAGAGTATTCCCATGTTGTAATAAGGAAGGTAGAAATCAGGATCTATAGACTGCGCGCTTTCGAGTTCCTTCTGAGCGTCATCATATCTGTTCTTGTAAAGGTATGCGGCGGCGATATTGGTCCTTGCGATGTAATATTTAGGATTGATGGAGATCGCTTTTTTCAGGTTGGTGATGGCCTCTTCGTAAGACTTGCTTTTTATAAGGATTATGCCGAGGTTATTAAACCCTAGCGCGAAGTCAGGATTTTTTGCGATGGCTTCCTTGAGGTATTTTGTCTCGCCGGCCGGATCATTGTTAAATCTGCATATCTGCGAAAGATAAAAAAGTGCTTCGGCCGATTTAGGGTTGATCTCGAGATATTTTTTGAAGTATGAATCGGCCTGGTCGAAATAATGGCCCTTATGATAGGCGAAAGCGAGTTTAAACATGGCGTCGCCGCTTTTCGGATCTTTTTCGAGCGCTATCTTGAATTCTTCCTTGGCTTTTTCATAGTCTTTCTTTTCTAAAAGCTCATCGCCGCGTTTAATATAGAATTCGGGCGTATCTTTCGGGTCTTTCTGGGGAACCTTAGGCTCTTTCTTGGCGGGTTTCGGTTCCTTAACGGCGGTTTTGGCTAAAGCTTTGCCGCAATTAGTGCAGAATTTGGCGTTGGGCTGGTTCTCGGTCTTGCACCCCGGGCAGATGTTGGCCGCTTCTATTCCAGATCCGCAATTGGCGCAGAATTTGGTTTTGGGAAGGTTCTCGAATTTACATGACGGGCAAATAACGCTGCCTTCCTGGGCGTGCGATATCTGATAGGCCATAACGACCGGAGCCGAAACGAAAGAAATGAGTAAAAGAAAAATTAAAAGTGCTCTGAAGTTCATGTGTTCCTCCATAAAATAAAAATATTAAAATACTAAAAACTGCCTCCGGACCCGTGAATCAATCGATCTGAGGGCTCGAGGCCGATTTGTAATTACCCTGCGGTTTTTCATAAACATAACCAAGACCGTTACATACAGGGCATTTTTCAAGAGTGCCTGAATCGTTTTTAACGAGTTTGAAGCCCTTGCATTGCGGGCAGTCCGTTTTAAACGAAAAATAAAGCGTTTCGTCAGGGTTGACGCTTTTTTCAAAGCAGCCCGTCAAAAACACCGGCAGAATAAAAAAGATAACACAAATCATCAAAAAAGTAAATATTAATTTTTTTCCGGCCATGTTCATTTTCTCCGTTGAATTACTTCTTCGCCGTCTGGTTTTTAAGCTTTTCGTTTATAATGTTGATCTGTTCCATTATCAGGTAGCGCAGGTTCGAATCGGTCGAGGTCGCGGCGAGCGCTTTCTGAAATATCTCGTATGACTCCGTGAGCCTGTCCATTTTTTTATACATTATCGCGAGGTTGTAGTAATTATAGGGGTTTTGCGGATCGTAATCAGCGGCCTGGCGGAAATGCGATATGGCGTCCTCGTAACGGCCGAGTTTTTTTGCGCAGTAGCCGAGTTTGGAGCTTATGTCCTGGTAGGAAGAGTCGAGCTGCCGCACTTTTAAGAACGCTTTGTACGCTTCGCCCTCGTTATCCAATTTTCTGTAGTTCTCGCCAATCTTATAATAAATGAAGGCGCGTTCGCCGAGCGTCTCGTTGACCTTTTCAAGCGCCGCGACCGATTCCTCGAAATTTCCAAGAAATTCCTGGGCGGATGCGAGGTTGAAATAAACGGCGGTTCTGGTGTGCTCTTCTATGAGAGGTACTTTTTTATATTGCGTGTCGATCGGGATGGACCCGGTTTCTGGCGGAAGAAAATTCGCCGCCGAATCGTAGAATTCGACAGCGGCTATTTTAAAATCGCGGTTCTTGAGATGCCGGACGCCTGAAATGAAGGTTTCTTTTGCGCTCATGGCCTTTTTAAGGGCGGCTTCCGACCTCTTTTTATTAAGCTGCGAAGTAAGTTCGGCGACGGCCGGGTTGGCTTTTTCAAGCATTGAACATTTTTTGAGCCATGACGCGGCCTGGTCGTAATTTCCTTTTCTATAATCGTATAACGCTTTAGAGTAAAGCGTTTCGATACACTCAACGCCCATTTCCGTGAGCCTTGTTACGACCGCGATGCCTTCGTCGTTTTTGCCGGCTTTGAAAAGGTCCGTCATCAGGCGTTTCATGGTTTCGGTGCTTTCGGGGTTGATGCGAAGCGATATTTTATATTCGCTTATGGCGGATTCGAAATCGCCGTTTTTT
>CAZKCG010000086.1:0-18194 GCA_964551445.1 uncultured bacterium
TGTCCAAATAAAAAAAGGACCGTTTCAAAAATTATCTTTTGGGACAGCCCCTTTTTAATTTTAAACGCGTTATAAATTTCCGCCGTTCACGCTGCGTAATTTTTGGCCGGATCATTTTCGTAGTTTTTTATGGCCGCCGTCCTTCCGTCGCCTCTAAAAATAATCATGGTTGTAATATATATAGTCATAATTAAGAACTGCCGGAAAAACATGAAAAAAAATTTAAAAACAACATCGTCCGCCAGCATGTCGTTCCCGTCTGATTTCATCACAAAAAGGTCTGTTTCAAAGTGTTTTCAAGCCTCATTTTTTTCATTTTTTTTGTTGACATTTAGGTCTCTTTAATTTATAATCGCCTGTTGTCCTGAGACGATTTTTGAAATTTAAACATGCCCCATGCGAAGGCGCCCGAAGCGATCCGCAGTCACTGCCGCGTTCAGAATCAAAGTTTCGTTTTTTCCCATACTCACACGGTATACTTCATATTCCAAAGTTCTAATATGCTTCATTTAGCCGTCCGCCGCATGTTGATGATTTCCGTCCGCCGTTAAGAACGCGGGCGAACCGAAATTATAAAAACTCATTCTGTTCTCAGGGAAGCTCCAATTCATCCAAGATCGCTGAAAAGCGGCGAAGATCAATTTAATAGCGTACGTTCAGGCCTTATTTTGTGTAAGGTCTAAGTGGTGTTTTTTACCTTTTTCAATGAATTATTTAACAAGGAGAACATTTAATGGTAAATCCTCACATTAAAGTAAAAGCGAAGAAAACCTCCAAAAAGAACGCGACCGAGATCCAGATGATGGTCGAATCCAGATCCGAAGAAAGCTACCACGAGTTCGACAAACGCTACATCATAAACTCCCTCAACAAAGAACTTAATATCCACCCTGACGAAGGTATTCTCATCGCCGGCAAGGTAGAAGAAAAACTTCTCAACAGCGGCACCAACAGAGTGACCTCGTCGTTTCTGCGCGAACTGGTAAATACCATACTCCTCGAAGACGGCCATCAGAAGGAAATGAAACAGCATTCAAACCTTTCGATACCTCTCTACGACGTTAAAAAAATAATCGAGGACAGAAATACCGAGAACAGCAATCTCACGCTTTCTCCTGAATCGATAAATCTCACGCTCGCCGGCCAGATCCTGAAACAATACGCCCTTAAAGAAGTTTTCCCCGGCGAAGTTTCGGAAGCCCACCTTAAAGGCGACATCCACCTGCACGACCTCGACTTCATAAACAGGCCCTACTGCAGCGGCAACAGCGTCGAATACGTTAAAAAACACGGCCTCCGCCTTCCCGGCATAAAGACCCAGTCGAAACCCGCGAAACACGCGCTCACGCTCGTCAACCACATCTCATGTTTCGCCAATTACCTGCAAGGGTTATTCGCCGGCGCTATCGGCTTTGACGCCGTCAACATGTTCTTCGCGCCCTTCACCGAATCGTTAGACGACGAGGGATTGGAACAGTGCGCCCAGCACCTGCTTTATTCGTTCGCGCAGCTCGCGGGCGGACGCGGCGGCCAGACGGCCTTCGTTGATTTCAACGTATATCTCAACACTCCCGCCCATTTCCGCGACACGCCGGCCGTGACGCTCGGCGGCGTTTATAACGGAAGGACCTACGGCGATTACGAGAGCGAGACCAGAAGATTTCTAAACGCCATATTCGACGTGCTTTCAGAAGGCGACGCCAACGGCGCGAATATCGCTTTCCCGAAGATACTCATGCACGTTAACGCCGAGACATTCGAACAGGACGACCCGCTCTTCATGAAAGCGTGCCGGATCAACTCGGAACGCGGAAGCGTTTATATACTCTACGACCGCGGCGAAAGCATAAAGATCGCCCAGTGCTGCCGCCTCCAGATCGGCCTCACGAAAGAGGAAGCCGACCGCATGATAAAAACGCCCGAAGAAATGCGTTTTTCAGCATGGCAGAATATAACCATAAGCCTTCCAAGGATCGCCTATAAACATAAAACGATAGACGCCATACATGGCGAGATCGACAGGCTCGTCGAACTCGTCATGAAGGGCCACGCGGCCAAGAAAACCTATATCGAAAAACTTCTCGATATGGGATCGGGCGGCTGCCTTAACTTCTTAACCTGCGGCATGGACGGAAAACCATACCTGCGCCGCGAAGAAGCGAAATTCCTCGTTGGAATGCTCGGCCTGAACGAAATGGTAAAATGCCTCACCGGCCTCGAGCTCCACGAAAGCGACCAGGCCCTTCTGTTCGGCTTGAACATAATCGCCTACCTTCATAATTCGGTCAATAGATTCGCCGAAAAATATGAGCTCACATGCATGCTCGAACAGACCCCGGCCGAGGGCCTGGGCCTGCGCGCCGCGCTTTTAGATCTCAATTTCTTCCCCGAAGCCATAAAATTCGTCCGCGGAAGCATCGCGACCGGAAACGTATATTACACGAACTCGGTCCATCTCGCCTACGACAGCAATGTCGACATATTCACGCGCATCGAAAAACAGTCGAAATTCGATCCGATGATCCAGGCCGGAACTATAATCCACAACTGGTTCGGTGAGAGCCAACCCGATCCGAAGGCGCTCGCTTCCCTATACAAGAGCGTTTTCGCCAACACCAACGCCGTTCAGACGGCCGATAGCCCCGATATGACCGTATGTATGGAGTGTCACTCGATGCACCGCGGCTTCAACGACGCCTGCCCCAAATGCGGCTCCGAAAAGATCTATCTTGAAACCCGCGTAACCGGATATTTTTCGATGGTCAGCGGCTGGACGAAAGGCAAGCTCGCCGAACTTCGCGACCGTAAAAAGATCAGCTTCGATACTCCGCGCTATGTCCCTGAAATAAAATTCGAACAGGCTGAAAAAATATATTTCTTCGGAAAAGACAACTGCCCCAAATGCGAAGATGTTAAAAAACAGCTCGCCACCTGCGAGGTCGCCGACCGCGTCCAGATCGTCGACACTAAAACCCACGAAGGCCTCGCGCTCGCCTGCTACTATAACGTCAACGAAATGCCCGCCATAATGAAAACCAGAAACGGCGAAATAATATCACGCATGGAACTTAAAGGAAGCTTCTTAAAATGGATAAAACAGAACGTTTAGATTTCTCGGTCTTCGGTTATCAGCCGTCGAGCTTCAGCGACTATCCGGGTAGAACGGCCGCGGTCTTCTTCGCGTCCGGCTGTAATATGCGCTGTTCCTACTGCCATAACTTAAAGACGATGGAAGAATCCGGCCCGCTAGACGAAGATAAGCTCAAAAACTGCCTTGACCACGCCATGGCCAATAAAATATCCGACGCCGTGGTCATCTCCGGCGGCGAGCCTACGCTTCAGCCCGAAGGCCTGAAAAATTTCATCGGCGAGATAAAAAAACGCTCGAAAAAACTGGTCAAACTCGACACGAACGGCACTAACCCCGCTCTTTTGAAAGAACTTTTAAAAGACGGTCTGGTCGATTTCGTGGCGATGGACATCAAAGGCCATTTCGACTCCTACGAAAAATTCAGTTTTGCCGGCGGCCCCGAAGCCCTATACGAATCGGCCGATGCGATATTAAAAAGCGGAATAGACCACGAGTTCCGCTGCACGGTAGGCTCCGACTTCGAACCGAAAGATCTGGCCTTTATAAAAAAGAACTTTCCCGATATAAAGCTCCAGAAATACCGCGAAAGAAAGTAAGCGGTCCCTGAAACATAAATATGCCATAACATAAAACGGCCCACGCGTTGAATTAATTTCACGGGCGGGCCGTTTTATTTGCTCGACAGGCGCCGCCCTGCGCGGAATCACACTTTTTGACTATGACAAGGCCATTTTATCGCCTTTGATCGCACCCGCGTTTCCGGCCCGCATAAAGTGCCGGGAAATATTTTTGAGGTCTTCTTCAGCGGTTTCGACTTTAGTCGCAGAAATGAAAAGAGGCCGCCTTTTCAGACAGCCTCTTTTTTTATTAATATTCTGTTTTTACCTGTTTTTTATTGTTACCGCCGTATTATTTGTTCCAGTTGTAGTTAGCGGCGTGTTTTATCGTCTTGAAGTTGTAGTTTTCGTGGAAGAGCGTTACGTTTTTGCCTTTTCCCTTCATGTTGAGAGCGAGAACTTCGATCGTTACGTCAGGGTTGAACAACACTTTTTTGTTTTTGCCGAAGAGCCAGTGGTTTTTAGCTTTTACGGTAACTTTGTCGAGGAGTCCGGGGAATGTCTGTGCTACGCCTTTGAACATCGATGAGTGGTGACCGTAAACGTTTTTTATCATGTTCTGTAAAGCCGCGTCGCAGGTTCCGAAATCGCCGGCCATGAAATCTTCTTTCTTCATGTTTACCATGTAGGGAACCGAGTGAACGTGTATTTTAACTCTGATGGATACGTCTTTCAATATTTTCGCGTGATAGAGTTTGCGGAGTTTTGTGATGAAGTATTTGTTATTTGAATCAGCGGTAACGATGCATCCGACCTTGTTCAATATCAAAAGCTGTTTGAATGAGCGGTAAACCTGCATGGGGGCGTTGTATTTGTTGCAGAGAGCTTCAAGATTCGTGACCTGTTTCTTAGGAAGAACGCAGTAGTATAATTTTGTTCCTTCTTCTCTGGTAACTTCATTGGTTACGGTTGAAGGGGCGTTATCTTCGGTATCGATCGAAGCACTGGGAGCGTCGGTTGCGATCGCTGCCATGTCGTTATCGTCTTTGGCGGAAGCGAAAGGTTCGTCGTCATTGACCGGAGCAAGGCCGTGTAAAGCTTCTGACTTTAAAAAATTATCTGATTCGTTGCCTGCGAAAGCGCTATTAAAAGAAAATAAGCTGATAAAAACAACCATTACCATTGCAAGCACCATTGATCTGTTATTCTTCATTATAAAACTCCTCCTTTGGGGGTTCAAATTTTTTATGTGTGGTTATACTCTCGATTTTACTTTTTGTTCCATTTATTTTTATTTTTCTAAAACTTTTTTAATTTATTTTTGGATCTTTTCAAACAGCGTTTTTATTAAAAGGCCCATCCGTTATTTTTTATGTGCTGTTATACTCTTATTTTTACTTTTTGTTCCGGCTTTTTAATTTTTTTTAACATTTTTTTGTTTTCATGAAAACTCATGAAAGAAGCGGTTTTTCAAAAAGACCGCTGCATACGCGGCGGCACTTTGTAATTTAATTATCAGAAATTTTACTTAAAGCCTGAAAATAAAAAGAAAGATAGTACACGCCCCGGTTTCATCTTTATAACGGGTTGAAAACTCTTACGCTTGCGCCCGTGACGGGGAAAAAGCACCGGCAGAAAATGCGGTCTCCGGTTTATTTCCGTTGAGGTTTCGTAAAAAATGTAATAAAATCAATGCTTTTAAATCACGCATTGTATTGATAAGCGGATATGACTGAAATTGAAATAGAAGGCAGGCCGGTCCTGGTTTAAAAGTTTTTGCCGACGGCGAAACCGTAGCTTAGCGTATCCGGTTTTTCGACGAGGTCCTTCAGGTCTTTATCAATAACGACGCTATATTCGGCGTGCGGCCTGAAGTAAATGCCGTCTTTTCTGGTATAGGTATATGAAACTTCCGCGCCGGCCGAGTTGATAGCGGCTTTTGGAAGTTCCAGGTTGACCTCGTTGAAGGTTTTGGAGCCGTACTCTAAATATACTGCCGATTTAAAAAGGCCTTTAGCGCCAGCGGCTCGTTCGATGGAAACGCCGAGGTCGGCGATGTAAGCTCCCTTATAGGTTTTAATGTCCCAGGACTGGGAAAGATATAAGCTGAAATTTTTGTAAGGTTTCGTAAGGGTGAGGATGAATTCATTCGTCATGGGCGAGTCTTCGGTATGCGGATAAAAATAGGACTGGACGGCGAATTCCGTTTCAAGCGCGCCGATGGTCAAAGCCTTTGAAACGTATAGATTGAACTGGTTGAAGACGCGGTCCGTGAGATCGAAGTTTCCATAGACCATATAGGTCCAGCCTTTTTGTTCGAGCCAGAGGGAGGACAGGGCGACGCCGCCTTTGCTGAGCGGGATGCCGTACCAGATGTATTTTGACGTGATATCGGTCTCAAATCCGACAGTCGTTTCTTTGGCATCGTCTTCTTTGGGGCTGTTTTCGTCTTCGACCCCGGGTTCGGCGCCGTCTTCTTTCGCGCTTTTTTCGGCGCCGGTCTCACCGTTCGTTTCATTTTGGCCTGCAGCGTCATTTTTACCGTTTAGGTCATTCTCATTTTTGGCGGCTTTATCAGTTTCGCCGTTTAACTTGTTTTCATCCGCCGCGTCATTTTCACCGTTTAACTTGTTCTTACTTTTGGCCGCATTTTTATTCTCGACCGCGGCGCGGGCCGCCGAAAGGTTCGAACGAAGGTCTTTTCTGGAGTTTCCGGCCCCGAAAGCCGCTGCGGGGAAGAAGCCGTCATAACTTAAAACCATCAATAACGATATTGATACAATGATAAAGGCATACAATAAAGATAGAAACTTATTCATTTAGCATCCGTCCGGTATTTAATTTTATGGTTCTCTGAGTATTTTCCAGGCTCTGTTCTTAACCCGGGCATAACAAACACGAAATTTTATTTAAGCGCCGGGTCTTAAGAGCTAAAATAAAGATGGCCCCGCTTTATCAGGGCCATCTTATTATACATATTTCAGTTTATTTTTTCAATCGTTATTTTATTTAAGCGCCAGATCTTATTTAAGGTTTCCGTTTTCGATATCCGAGAGCAGCTTTGCTGATTCTTTGTTTCCGTTCATGGCTTCGAATTTAAGCTGTGATCTGAGTTCCGCCGCGGTAGCGGCTCCGGCCGGCTGAAGTTTTATGCCGCGGGCCTCGAATATGGCTTTGACCTTCGACGAGTTTATGCCGCGGAAGTATTCTTTGTCGGCGGATATCAAAGCTTTTACGCCGTCAGTGAATTTGGGCGAACTGATACCTTTGAGATAATTTCTTGAAAAATGGATTATTTTATCGGATGTGTTTTCGCCGAGTTCGGATCTGATGTCCCACAGAGCGCCGGCGTAAACTATGCTGTCGTAGTGTACTTCATTATGGATGTCTTCGGGATAGTGAGCTTTATTTACCATAGTTCTAAGATAGGGCCTGTTCATTTTAGCGAGCGCCCATTCGCCTACGTCGGGATCGCCCGTGACGGTGCAGGAAAAGTAATCGGAGAAAGCTTCGTTCATGGCGCCGGATTCGGATTTGTAAGGCATCTGGACCATGGCGTTCGTAACGGCGTGCGTGTATTCGTGATAAATTATGCTTTCTTCTTTAGCCAGATCGTTTAATTTGCTGCCGTCGCCGAAAGCTATCGAACCGCTCATGGGCGAGAAGAACGCGTTGTCGTAAGCTTCGCCATAGTGGACGGTGACCGGCATCGAACGGTCGAGGCCCGAAAAACCGTAGTTGTTCTTGAAGAAGTCGTGTATCTTATTTACGTGGTAGTAAGCGTTGACCTCGTCGAAATGAGTGTTGTCGGGAGCGTAAATGTAATTTCCGGCCGCGTCCGCGGCGGCGGGTTCTGAATCTTCATTTTTTACATTGGCCCATTTTCCGGCCATGCCCTTAGCGCCGGGATTGAGATTTATTATAGCTTCGTTCGTAACTTTGCCTCTTATAGGGTTGGTAACATATACTGAACCGCTTTTAGCTTTTTCTTCAGAAGCTTCGGAGTCTGATCTTTTTGCGTGGTTCATTATGTCCATGCTGTCTATAACGGTTCCGTTATCGGCGTTTATTATGCATACGAAATCGGCGAGAGGCTCTTTTGACTGAAGCTCTACTTTATAAGCGTTGACGGCGACCTTGTTTTTAGCCGAGATAACCTCAGATACGACAGGTTTGGCTCTTTCTGAGACCGAGTTGACGCTTTTTTTAGCGATCTCGAGGGCCTGTGCGGCGTTTATCAAGAAAGGCGTGATCTTTTTAGCGGGGAGTGAAACGAAGCTGTTATTAACCATGACCACCTGGCCAGCGTTATTTAAGTGGATCGAAATTTCAGATTCAAGGACCATTTTTTTGTTGAAATAGTGGGCGAAAAGCACGTGAGTTATATTTTGAGATTTCGTGACGCTTACGAGTTTAAGTTCGTTCGCGTTAAATATATTGAAAAGGCGTGAATTTTTCGAAATGAAATCCAGGGCCGTTTTTTTTGCGTCGAGCTGGGTTCTTGATACCGGCGCTGAAAATAAAGATGCGTCATTGGCGGAAATGCTTGAGATATTGCCGCTTTTATCGTAGGTGACGCCGTAGCGGCCGTTGTTCTCAGAGTTGAATTTCACGAAATTAAAAGCGTTTGAACCGGCGAAAGCATTGGAAGCGATAAAAAGGACCATTGAAAGGACTAAAACGATAAAAGTGAACTTCTTCATACTAAAATACCTCACTTAGATATTGTTTTGTTGTTATTTAATTTTTAAACCTGCTGAACTGATATGATCTCTTTATGATGATCTAAACCTGATAAATACTAATATAAGATCGAAGTGGTTATATTATAATAAAAAAGTTTAAGGATGTCAATAAAATAAGACATCTATTTTAACTTTAACTTTACATGAAATATGACGTTATGTAAAAAAATAAGCGATGATCTTTCCGGTCCGCATTTTTTGTAAATCGGCAAACGCAAAAAGAAACTTTATGCGCTTTTTCGGTCAATCGATCTTTTTGACGCTTTTGGCGCTCATTCTGAAAAGATCGGCGGCGAGTCCTATTGCGGCCACGACGAATGATCCGGTGAAGCTTAGGACCGAGAGGATGCCCAGATAAAAAGACAGCTTGCCGCTGTCTGTCATCATATATGCCGCGAAGGACAATATGGCTATGACCATTAAAAAATTTACTATAAGCAGGAACATTTTAAGCGGGTTGTAATATAAAATATTCTCGACGATTATCTGAAGGCTTCTGAGCGTGTCGCGCCAGTATCTGATATGAGAGCTACCGACGCGCTTGTAATATTCGATGTTTATGTATTTGACGAAATATCCGTTCAAAAAAGCGGCGAGCGTTATGGTCGTTGTGAAGCTGAAGCCGTTACTGATCGTGTCCCAGTATTTCAGCGGGATCTCTTTTCGAAAGACGCGCAGGCCGCTGTTGATATCGACGATATTTTCACCGGTCGCGTAGCGGCTCAGCCATAAAAATACCCGTCTGGCAGGCATTTTTAAAAAAGTGCCGCGGTATTCGCTTCCTGTTCTCGCGCCTATGGCCATATCGTAACCGTCGGTCGCGACTATTTTATAAAGTTCGGGCAGTCTGTCGTTCGGGTATGTCCCGTCGGCGTCGGTTATGGCAATGAGGTCGTATTTCGCGATTTTTATGCCGTCTTTAAGCGATCTGCCGTATCCGCCCGGCTGCGGGTGAGCCAAAACTACGGCGCCTGAAGCGGCCGCGATCTCGCCCGTCTTATCGGATGAACCGTCGTTTACCACGATTATTTCGTGCGTTATACCCGCTTTGTCGAGATGGCCCCTTATGGATTCTATCGTTTCTTTTATGGCCTGTTCTTCGTTAAGCGCCGGTATTACTACAGATAACATGAAAACACCCTTTTCGCCCGTCAAGGCATAAAGTCTGAAACACACCTTATTATAGCACTATTCAAAAAAAATGTCACTAAAATAATTTAAACTGAACCGCCGAATTCGGGCCTGGTTTTCAGCACGAATTTATTGAAGAAGCGAAATTCGTTCTCAGAGCTGTTTTTAAGCCAGGTATTGACCGGCGCGTTGAAACCCGCTTTTTTCTTATAGATCGTCGATTTCGGCAGATGTTTTTCAAGAACTCTTTTTAAAATATATTTTCCGCATGAACCGTTCAGTTTAAATCGCGACGGTATGGACGCGGCGTATTCAACCAGATCTGAATCTAAAAACGGCGCGCGCGCTTCGATCGAAGAAGCCATGGTCGCGCGGTCGACTTTTACCAGAATGTCGTCAACGAGCCATGTTTTAGCGTCAACGTACAGATGTCGGCTTAAAGGATCGAGCCCTTCGGTCTCGTCGTAATATTTTTTAAATACGAGGAACGGGTCGGAATATCTTATTTCTTCGGCGTTGTCTCTGCCGAGTAATTTTATTCTTTCGCTTTCGCCGTGAAGCTCGCGCCAGCAGTAATGGGCGTATTGAGCATCACGCGCAAGGCCCTTCGAGAACTGGCGGATCTTGAAACCGAGCCCGACCTTGCGGTTGGTCTCGATGGAAAATTTATTTAAAATAAAAGCGCAGGCGCGTCTTAAGAACGCCGGAATTATATCCAGTCTTTTTTTGACGGCGTCAGCCTTATAGGTCTCGTATCCGGCGAATATCTCGTCCGCGCCGTCGCCGGAGAGGACAACCGTAATATGTTTAGATGCCAGGGCCGCCACTTCGACCATCGGGATCAGAGAAGTGTCCGAAAAAGGCTCGTCAAAAGCCGATATACAATTTTTGATTGCGGATACGCTCAGATCGTCTTTTAAAAGCATTGCGTGATGAATGGTTTTGACGTATTCCGAGACTATGCGTGCGTCCTCCGATTCGTTATAGCTGCCGCTTGAAAACCCGACGCTGAAGGTGTGAAGTTCCGAATTGATATGCTTTTTCGTGTAAGCCGTTACGCCGCTTGAATCGAGGCCGCCGCTTAAAAAGGCGCCTACCGGCACGTCGCTTATAAGCCTTGCCTTGACCGCTTTATCGATGAGATGATCGAGGTTTTCGATTATCTCGCTCTCGCTCTGGCGGGACTTTTCATAAAAATGATCTTTGTATTCCCAGTATCTGGCTTTTTCGGTCACTTTGCCGTCTTTTATTTTAATGAACGTTGCCGGTTCGAGTTTATAAATATCTTTGTAGATGGTAAGCGGCGAGAGGATATAGCCCATGGCGAGATATTGATTTAAAGCCGAAATGGACGGTTTCGCTATTTTATTTATGCCCTCATCAGTCATTATAGCCGTAAGTTCTGACGCAAATGTCAGTTCGCCGTTTAAAAATGAATAATAAAGAGGTTTTTTCCCGAACCTGTCGCGCGCTAAAAACAATTCTTTTTCGCGCGAATCCCATATAGCTATCGCGAACATGCCGTTGAACCTTTTGAGAATAGAGCTGCCCCAGCGCATATAAGAATAGAGGACGACCTCGGTATCTGAAGTGGAAATAAAGTTATATCCCAGATCTATGAGTTCTTTCTTGATCTCCGCGAAATTATAGACCTCGCCGTTATAGGCTATGGTGTACCGTCCGGTCGGGTCCTGTATGGGCTGATGCGCTTTTTCGGAAAGATCTATTATCGAAAGCCGCCTGTGGCCGAATACCGCTTTTTCGTCGATCTTCATGACGCGCCCGAAGTCCGGCCCGCGATGGCGGATCCGATCGCACATTTTTGAGACCGTTTCCTGGTCGGGTGTTTTGAAAAAATTAACTTTTCCGCATATACCGCACATTACTTTGCACCGGCCCCGGATGCGGATATTTTGTTTTTCAGAAGGAGTATGAGCGATACGAGAGCGGCGAACTGGATAGTGTCCGTGTAGAATGTGTAACGCATCATGACCGGTTCTACAACGGATATCAGCGTGTAATTGAAAAAATTAAGAAGCGTTATGAAAAACACGGCCATTCCGGAGGCCTCGCCGCTGTCCCGATAGATGGCGAACGACGCGTAAAGGATGAAGAGAAGGAACCCGGCGTAAAAATAACCGCCGATGCCTTTTAAAATATTGGCCATGTAAAGTTTTATGTATTGGGCGTAATGGTTTTTCAATATTTTAACCGCGATGCCGGTCGAGAATTTATCGAATTCGATTATTTCCGGAACGCTCAGTTCTTTTTTCTCTTTGTCGGCCGCGTATTTTTCGCGGTAGATGTCGTAAGCCGTGCGCCAGGAGATCTCGTTATAAACCACGCCGTAGTGCGTTGCGAATTCTAAAAAAGAAGGCGCCGCGTTGAATTTAGAGGAGAGTTTTTCGGTTTCAATTCGCGCGTACGCGGCTTCCAGATATTCGACCGCCTTTTTATCTTCGGTGAAAAGCCCGGCTTCGCTTGAATCCGATAAGTAAAGCGCGGGGGTTATCAACTGAACGCCGGTAAAGGGGATGCCTGAAAAATATCCGTGCTTATAATAGTTATACCCTTTCTGAAAGACGCTCGACCCGGTTATGAAAACGATAAGCGCGACCGAAAGCCACAATATCTGCCTGAAATTTTTAACGCTTTTGAAAACATAAAAATAAAATATGATCACGGCAGGATATATGAAAAGGAACTGCGGCCTTGTAAGCGCGGTTAAAACAGCCGCAAGCACGAACATTACGATGTTTTTATTCGTCAGTTCAAAAAAAGATCTTACGAAAAACGTAACGGTTATCATAAAGACGCTGTATGTGATCGATTCGGCCATTATCTTGTTGGCTATTCCGTTAGATCCATAGAACGGGGCGAGAAGTATCATATAAATGAAAAGTCCGGCCCAGTTGGACAATTTGAAGCCGTCGCGGAGCGCGCGGGCCAGAGCGTACGCGCATAAGAAACCGAACGCGATCTGAAAAATAAAAAGCTTGTTGAGATAGTCGCCCGGGAAGAAGTTTTCGAAAAAGTCTATCACTAAAGGATAAACCGGCGTTCTTAAGACGCTGTTATTTATATATGACTGGCTGTCCTCAAAAAGCCTTGTTCCCATGCCGTAAAGATAATAGCCGCAAACCGCGCTTATGAGCAGAAAAAGCGCTTTTGGCATAAGCGCGTTCTTAATGTTTTCTTTGATTTTTTCTAACATGGCAATTACCGCCGATCAATAAAATTATGAACCTGTCTGGTGAATGAGCCTTCAATATATCAAAAATTATGAAAAATTTCAATTTTAATTTAATAATATCTTGACTAACTAAAGAATTAATTGTAAATTTTAACCGGCCGGCGAAAACAATTTGCCGCAGCCGATAAAATCGATCCGGGAGTTTAATTAAAATGAATAAGACCGTATGCTACGTAATGATGGCTGTCGCCGTTCCGTTGATCCTTCTGGGGCTTTTATTTCTGGTGGCGGCCATGACGAATCCGCCAAGAATGTATGTGGCGGCCGCTTTCGGCGGTCTCGGCGCTTTCCTTGCCTATCTTTCGATGTCGTGGATAGCCTATCTGAACTTTATCGCGCCGGAAAATCTGGAGCCGCTGATACTTCGCATCGCTAAAAAAAGCAACGGTTACTTTACGGTCCGGGATGTAATGCAGAAACTCAACCTCAAGGAAGAGACCGTCGAAAAAACGCTCGCCCTCATGATGTCCAAAGGCGCCGTAATGTCCGAGTTCAAGGATGGCGTCGAATTTTTCAGGGTCGAGGCCGTCGCGGTCCAGGCAAAACGCATGTGCGAATTCTGTAAGACCGAGTTCAACGTGCGCGACGCTTTAACAAAATGCCCCAACTGCGGCGGCAATGTCAAAATCGCTTAATTTAAGTTGAGAGTAGTTAAGAACTAAAGGATTTATTTTATTTATAAAGACTCGCGAAGCGAGAGAATCCACAACTCTTCACTATACACTTTCCACTCTTCACTTATATAACGCCAGTCCGTCGCAAGCCATAAAAACCGGCGGATCGATGCCTTTCAGCTTTTCGCTTTCGGCGGCGTGAGAGAGCTCGTGGTCTATATGAGTGAAAAAAGTCCTTCCGGGCTTAACCATTTTTACGAGTTCTATTGATTCTTCGACCGTCATGTGCGTCGTGTGCTGTTTATGGCGCAGCGCGTCAATGATGAGAATATCCAATTTATAAAGTTTTTCGAGCGTTTCGGGCGGGATCTTTTTCGCGTCAGGGATATATGCGATATCAGCGAACTTATATCCTACGGTATATTTATCACCGTGTATGACCGGCAGCGTCTCAAATTCCAGCCCGAAAACATCGAATTTTCCGTTAACGGGCGTGAGTTTGATCCGCGGCGTGCCGCCGCCTACGGGTTTATGGTCGAAAAAGGCGTAATCGAAGCGTTTGCCGACCTCTTCGCAGAAATCGGGCGAAGCGAAACACTCCATCGGCGGCGTGTCCCGTTTCTGATAAACTCTTATCTCGTCAATGCCGTGCAGATGATCCGCGTGAGCGTGCGTGAAAAGTATCGTGTCGATGTTATTTATCGAATATCTTAAGGCCTGCTGGCGAAGGTCGGCGGAAGTGTCGATGAGAACTGTTTTTTCGTCAAATTCAACAAGCAGTGAGGAACGCAGGCGATTATCCCGCGGATCGGACGATTTGCATACCGCGCATCCGCATCCGATCTTAGGTATTCCGTATGAAGTTCCGGTCCCTATGAAAGTTATCTTTAATTTTGACATTTAATATCTCAAACCTTACTGAACTGCTAAAATAGTGAATAGAGAACAGTGAATAAAGAATATTTGATGTCGCGGCCTTTGGCCGCTTGATTTTAATGGTTTCATTCTGTTATTTATG
The DNA here is from genome assembly GCA_964551445.1 of uncultured bacterium. Lineage (GTDB taxonomy): Bacteria > Muiribacteriota > UBA9980 > UBA9980 > UBA9980 > DAOPXV01. Next base: position 14,410 of record CAZKCG010000086.1, read on the forward strand.
TTCTTGCTTTATTATAAGTGTTCTATCCATCGCTACACCATGGTCCTTCGGCCCTTGGCTTCGGCGACACCCGGAACGTCGTGTTCCTTGGTCGCCTTCCACCATCCCTGGCTTCGGCGACACCCGGAACGTCGTGTTCCTTGAGTGGAGAGTGAAGAACGGAGAGTGGAGAGTTAAGGACTTGCGGGCAAAGCCCGCTTTTATAAATTCCAAGTCGTTTGTCGACTGTTCGAATTATCAAAAAATCCTTTAGCTCTGAACTCTCAGTTCTCAACTTTCAACTTGTTTTCCCAAAGCGATTTAATGAGGAGCCGCTTAAAGTTTTCAGAGAATAGTAATGGAATGAAAAAAGTCTTTTTAAATGATCTTCCACAACTATTCTCTGTTCTCTATTTGTTATTCACTGATAAAATTATTCAACGTCCAGTTCTTTCGGCTTGTCAAGAAGGGTTATGCCGGAGCCGAAAATGTTGGTGTAGGTGATGCTCGCGACCTCCGGGCCTTTCGATTTTTTCTGGTAGTCAATCTTTCCTTCGATCAGGACCTTGCTGCCTTTTTTTACGTATTTATTGGCGATATCCGCGAGAGTTCCGTAAAAACTCACCTTGTGCCACTGCGCGACCTCTTCGAACTGGTTCTTATCGTTTTTGCGCATTTCGTTGGTCGCGACCGAAAAACTTGAAAAGGGTTTGCCGCTTTTTGAAATACCAGCCTGAGGTTCCCCGCCTACGTTACCAAGTAAAAATACCTTGTTCATTCCTCTCATTTCATCTACCTCCGTTTTTTTTGAAGCTGCACTTTCTAAAGCATGAAGCGTGCCAAGAAAACGAGGTCCGAAAAGAACCGTAAATGAAGAAAAAATATCGCCACAAGGTATATTCCAAAATATCAATATGAGAAAGATCTGGTTTCACGGATATCATTTTGAGAAAAAAAGCGAAAGTTAAATATCAAATTGAGAAAGCCCTGGTGCCGAGCCGAAGAAGCCTTTTAAGATCCGGGAATTTTCATGTCTGTCGGGCAGGTGGTAAGACTGGATAAATTTTAATCCGCTGCCGGCCGTATCGGATCCGCCGCTTTTTTCAGGCCGGTTTTCGCGGAGGGTGAATTCGACGTTCTCGCACGAGGCCGGGAGCATGAGCGTGGAATATGTTGGAAATATCTCTTTTACGCCGTTATAGGTCATATAAGCGTCCGGCCCGATATTCATAAATACTGAAACGACCGGGATGGCGTTATGGTATGAATACCTGGCGCCTTCAAACTCGTGCATTATTACGGTGAAATAATGGCAGGAACAAAGAAGTGAAAGGACCGCGCCGCTTCGTTCGAAAGCCGTTACGGCCTCTATCTCGTTGGGAAGGATATCGGCGAAATCTATGCATTTCATGGCTTCTTCGATGTGAAGCTGCCTGAATTTACCGTTATTGTCGAGCCTGCCGTAGTCGTAAACGCGGTAAGTGATGTCGCAGTTCTGCTGGATCTCGGCGATGAGGACACCCGCGCCTATCGAATGGATACGGCCCGCCGGTATTATAAATATGTCGCCTTTTTTTACTTTAACGTGGTTGAGATATTCGACGAACGAATGGTCGTCTAAGTGGTTTCGAAATTCGTTCTCGTTCATTTTTCCCGAAAATCCGATTATGATCTCGGCGTCGGGGGCTGCTTCGAGAATATACCACATTTCGGTTTTTCCTGAAGGGGCGCCTGCGAGATCGCGGGCCAGTGAATCGTTCGGGTGCACCTGGACGGAAAGGCGGTCGTTGGCGTCTATGACCTTGCAAAGAAGCGGGAACATGCCTTTTTCTTTATAATGGCCGTAATATCTGGCTCCGAAAAAGGACGGAGGGGCCGCCTCGAACACTTCGCGCATTCCGCAAAGCCTCATAGGCCCGTTGAGCGCGTAAATATTGCTGTCGCAAAAATTCCATATTTCGCCTATTCTCGGAAGACCGGAAATTTTTTCAGCTTTTTTGTCGAGGCCCGGTTCGCCGTATAAGCCGTAACCGCCCCATATGGTTGATTTTATCTTCCTTGAAAATAGAAGCGGATAGTTTTGAAAACTACCGTTTTCATTATTTTTTCGCATAATTTTCCTTCTGGAGGTTGTCGAACAGTTTTTTTCTCAGGCCGTATTTTTCCGACAGTTCTTTGAGATAAATTTTGAATTCGCCCGATTTGCCTTTTATTCTGGCCATAACGCCGAGGAGGCGGGCAGCCTTGTTGAATGAATTTTCAGCGTCGCGCCCGGTGAAATTTTTGTTGACCCTTATCTTGAAAAGTTCGAATATCTCGTCGGGACGGCTTTCCGAAACAAGCGACGATATCCTTGAGAATACGTAATCGTCTTTTACTCTGGCGGCGATGGCGAGGACCCTGTCTTCGCGGCCTATTCGTTTTTCGCACCTGGCGATGAAGAAATCATCGTCCGCGGGTTCGTTATATATGTTCGCCGCGAAGTTCTCGGCGTTCACGGGCGCGTCCAAATGCGTCACGAAGCTTTTATCGTTGTTGATCTTTTCGCAGATGTCGATAACGTTCAATATTCTTTCGACGATGTCGAAATTTTTATTGATCGTGAGTTCGAGGTAAAGAGCGTTGTAAAGCGCTTCGAGATATTCGACGCGTTTCTGTCTCGTCTGGATCGAGTTTATCATCGGGCCGTATATTGAATCGATGGCGGAAACGGCTATGGAAAGAGCGCGTTTAAGTTCGGCGTGAACGCCGGCGTCTTCCGTCCCCGACCTCGCGGAGCGCTTTCCGGCAAGTTTTACTATCTCGAATGAGAGGCGGACGGCTTTTTTGTGTTCCATATTCTTTATTAGAAATTCGATATATTCTCCGTGGAGCACGATATTCTTCGGCCAGAATTTTTCGGCTATTTTTATGGCTTTTCCGCGCTCTCCCGCTATATTTAAAAGATAAAAACATTCATGGGCGTTCTCGGGAGTTATATAAAAAATATCGCCCGTCATGGGGTTATAATTGTTGGCGAAATTCTCGAGTATGAAATTATTCATATATTCCAGGACGCCGTGGCGGCCCGAAATGAATTTGAGTTTTTCGAATTTCTCGCTTCTTGCGCTTTCGCCGAAATTAGATGAAAAATAGATCGAAAGAAGATGATTGTAGAACCATTCGCCGTCATCTTTCTGAAAGGTTCCGGTCCCGGCGACCTCTATCATTTTCCTGATGACGCCGGACGCGTGAAAACTTACGCAGCCGCTTAATATTTTAGCGGGCTTAGGCTCTAATTTTTTGAGGATGTCTCCGCAGCGGCTCTTGAAATTAAGGGCGAATTCATAGACCGCGAAAAGCAGTTTCGCCGATTCTATGGTGTCGCCTATCTTTAAAAATTCAGACGAGCGCGCGTAGTATTTATTTAAAATTTCGTCGACCGAGGATTCAAAATAACTGCTGTATTCGCTTCCGCCGTAATTTCCGGCGGGAGAACCCGCAACCGCTGCTTTTGTCGATCGTCCGGCCAGATATCTTTCAGCCCTGTAAAAATCAGAGCCTGAAAAATCAGCGGCCATTGCGGCGGCGTACTCCTCGACGCTTCTGGAATAATCTTTTACTTTGCTGTGGCCGTGGATATGTTTTCGCTCTTTTATAAAATCGTAAAAAAGCCTGAAGTTTTCGAACTGTTCCGGATATTTATCGAGAAAGCCGGTCAGGACCTTGACCAGCTCTGATTCGTTCCTGAGCTCTTTTAAAAATCTCTCGACCGCGCCGTGATGGTTTTCCGCCCCTTTGAAATCTTCAGAGACCGCGCGGCTTTC
>CAZKCG010000087.1:0-18053 GCA_964551445.1 uncultured bacterium
CCATAAGGCCTTTCAGATTAAATTCGGCCGGTCTCTGCCCTTATTTTTATACGGTTTATGATAAGCGTTGATTTCGAAAAACTTCAAAGCTCGATGACGGCCGCTAACGACACTCAAAAAAGAGCCGTTCTTTCCTCTATTTCGGAATCGACCGATCCCAGAGCCAAAAAACTTCTTGAAACGCTGGCCCAGGATAAAAATACAGCGATAAAAATGCTCGCGTCATCATATCTTAAAAAAAATTTTTCGGACGGCGCCGGTTCCGTAACGCAAAATCACGGTTCTTCGTCTCATTCGTCCGAATCCGCCGCTTCGATTAATTCAAATTCGTCCTCCGGTCAAACCGGCAATTCATCTGGCATGCTCGAAAAATTTTCGAGTTTCGACTTTCAGAAAATACTCGGACCTGACTTTCTAAAGATATTTGTCGTTCCGCTCGGTTTAATAATCATCGCGGGCCTTTTTTCACCGATCGTCCCGCCGTTTCTTTTTCTGGCCGCGTATTTCGCTCTTGTGGTCGCCGTTTCGCTCAATTACGATCTTGCTATAGCCTCGGTTCTCGTGTCGATAATATGCGTGCTTTCAATGTTTCTTCACGCGGTCGGACTCATAGTGAACTTCCGTCCGACAATATATCTCTTATCGTTATTTTTAGGATCGGGTATCGCCATATCTATGGTGACGACGGCGCTGCGCGAAAAGCTTATTAATTCAAAGGCGGCCAGCGACGAGTTCAAATCGCAGATATCCCAGATGAAGAAATTGCTCGATAAAAGAAAAGATTTTGACGAAACGCAGCGCGATATGGATCAGGTAACGAAAATGAAGAACGATCTGACCTCCAAATCACGAAAATTGAATGAGACGCTTATACAGATACATGAAATAATCTCTAACCAGAAGACAGATGAGATAGTCGAGCGCGTCACTAAACTTCTGACCCGCCAGCTGGGCGCGAAGTCGATCTCAATATGGGTCGTCAACTCTAAATTTCACAGCGTATATCCGGTCGGCTTTTCAGAAAAACATATCGCTCCTCAAAAATATACGAACATGAATATTCCGACCGATGAAGAAACGATCATTACAAAAGTCGCCCGTGAAGGCGGTTTTTACACGGCTGAAGATTTTAAAAAAATATCCGAATACGAACCGTTTTCGAAAGAGTTCGATCTTAAAAGCGAATTCTGCGTTTCGATGGATGCCGGAAACCGCGTTATCGGCGCCATAAATTGCGAAGAGGTCAGCGAAAGCTTCGAGCTTAACGATGAAGTGAAAAAACTCATAAAACTCATCGCCGACGTTTCGGCATGGGCTCTTAAAAATGCCGGCGATCTCGAGCTTTCGAAGCGCGACCTGCAGAATATCAAACAGATATCCGATAAAGACCGGGAAGAAAAGAAAAAGATCCGCGATATATTCGATAAATTCGTTTCCCCGAAGGTCATCGAGGAGATCATGAACAATCCCGCGAGCCTCGCCCTTGGCGGAAAACGCCGCGCCATAACGCTGTTTTTCGCGGATATTCGAGGATTCACTTCCATGAGCGAGACCATGGCCGATAAGCCGGAAATGGTTCTTGACGTGGTGAACCGCTTTCATTCCGCGATGACCGATATCGTAATAGCTAAAGGCGGAACGATCGATAAATATATAGGCGACGCTCTGATGTCTTTATTCGGAGCGCCGATGGCGTTATCCGCGGCCGAAGACGCTTTTAACGCCATAGACGCGGCGGTCGCCATCAGAACTGAGTGCGTAAAGATCCGCGAACAGCTCATAAAAGAAGGAAAAACCGCCGTCAACGTAGGTATCGGAATAAACACGGGCGAGGTCGTCGTCGGTATGGTCGGTTCCAAACAGATGATGAATTACACCGCGATAGGCGACTCGGTCAACACCGCCGCGAGGATCGAGGCTAACGCCGGAGCTGGCCAGGTCCTGATATCAAGGGCTACTTATGAACTTGTCAAAACCCGCATAAAAGTTAAAGTATTAGAACCCATTATGGTCAAGGGTAAAAAAGAGCCCGTGGAAATATTGGAAGTTCTTGAAGTCATAAAATAGGTGGAGTATGCTTTTTTTCGATAAAACAAGAAGGAATGGCTTCATAACCGGCGCCGAAATAATTAGTTTTATCGTCATAAATGTTCTGATGCTTACGGCGTTCGGCCTCGGTTCATCCATAAGAAAAACGCAGGATCTGAAATTAATGACGGCGATGGCGGAAGAAAAACAACGCCAGGAAGCTATAGAGGCCGCGAGAAAAAAGAGCATGCAGAAACAGGGCCAGACGGCGTCGCAGCCTAAAAAGCCCGAAGACCGTAAATCCGGCGTCATAGAATTAAAAGCCGACCGCCCTAAAGGCCTTGCCGCGGCTACGACGATAACTTCACAGAACCAGCCTTTTAAAAAGCTGCCGCCGCAGGTCATCAAACAGAATGACGCCAAGGTCAATAACCAGCCCAAGCCTATCCGGCCGGTCATTCAGCCTCCAAAAGTCACTAAAAAACTTCCGGTTAAAACGGAGGATACATCCGAAAATAAAATTGAGGAATCGGATCCGCAGGACTTCGCGGAAAGGTTTGCTTCGCTTATTACGCCATCTTATACGGATTCATTCGGCGTCGAGTTATATAATACGGACATAGCCGCCCGGTCTTATAAAAATCGCGAGATAGCTCTATTACGGCTTATGAATAAATTCAATATGCAGGAATCAGAAGAGGAAACGAGGGAAGTGATCTATTACGCGGTCGATTCGTCAAGCGTGGTTGTTTCGAATAAAACCGGGGAAATAGAAACCGTTGAATTTGAACCGGTCTCAAATATAAATCAGCTGCGCACAAGTGAAGCCGAACTTAAACAGCATGAAATAGTTTCGAAATTTTTATATAAATACGAACAAAATTTTTATATTGGAACCAACGGCGGCCTTTATTCGATTAAAACCGAAGAAATACCTGAATTTTCAAAGACCGATAATAAAACCGCTTTTAAATTCAACCGCTTCCTGCAGGCGGAGCTTCCGGTGGCCGACACGATCACGATGTGCGGAAATGGTGAAAATATACTTTTCTGGGGAACCCCTTCGACGGTATATATGATCGACCTGTCCAAATCAACTGTCACTGACATCGGTATCGATGAATTGTTTGCGAACAGCAACTGGTATTCGATGTTTTATTACAAAGAAAAACTTTTTCTGGCTAATTATGAAAAAATATTCTGCTACAGCATGGGCGAGCATAAATGGTACTACAGCCCGCCTTACGAAGAATTCGTTGAAACGGGGATATGCGAGGTCCAAAACCTGATGGTTTTTGAGGATTTCAAGCTGAATCTTATTTTTTCCATGACGACCAACAATGCCGGTATCGTAACCGGTAAAATGCCTTCATTCGACTCTAAAATGCTTGAAAATCAGGCGCCCAAAAAGATCAGGCCTATTCGCAGGCTCTTCAATCGCGATTTAAACTCCAGCAAACCATGTTATTCTTTTAATGAAAATTTCGGATTCTGGGTGGCTTTCGATAGTTATGAAACGCTTCCGTGTGAAATAATCCGCTATGATAGAAGGACGGAAAAGTATGAGAGGTATAACCAGTCGGAAAAGGTAAAACCTCTTTACGCCATCGATATGACCGCGCGTGACCGCAACGTGCTTTTCGCCACCAACGGTGAAGACGTTTTCGCGATATTACGGCTCAGGAACAATGACAAGAATTTCTGGTTCTATTCATTCTGGCCGATAGCCAAAGTGCCGAGGGTCTTTTCTCTCTCGGCGGCCGAAGATTTCGTCGTCTGCGCCACTATGGACGGCAGGATATTTAAAATAGACGTTTCGGAACTTATTAAAACACTTGAAAAATAGTCTTTATAATAGCTTTTGAGGCCGGGTTCATGGCCGGACAAACATGTAACGATTAGAAATTGATATTTTTTTGAATTGTTTGCTTTGTAGTAATGCCAAGGCTTTGGGGTTCTTTTCCGGTCCTTTTGCAGGCACCCGGTAAAGGCGCGTAGAAAAATTAAAATTTAGCCATCATGGCAAAATAAAAAAAGACTATAAATAAAAAGCGGAACGCGATCGAACGCGCCCCGCTTTTTTTATTTAGAAATATTCAGGTTAAAAACCTTTATTACTTCTTGACTTCTTCTTTTTTAACTTCTTCTTTTACGACTTCGGCTTTAGGAGCTTCAACTTTTTTAGCTCTTTTAGCTTTTCTTGTTTTCTTGTGTTTTTTTACGGCTTTAACTTTTTTGCAGCATTCGCATGCGCATTTCATAGCTGTTCCGCATTTTTTGTGAGCTTTCATTTTTGATTCGCAGTTGTTGCAGGCGCCCATTTTTGAGCAGTCTGATTTGCAGCAGTTGCATTCGCAGTTTATCTGTGCGCAGCAAGCGGCTCTGGGGAAAAGTTTGTGGCATGTGCAAACGCATGATGCTTCAAGGCATTTTGCGTCCTGGTGGCATGCGCAGACGCATCTGGCCATAACGGGAGCGGCGCAGGGAGCGCAATCGGGAGCCATTTTGGCTTTGCAATCGCCGCAGGCGGAAGCGGGTGTGCAGGCGGCGCAAGCAGCGGGAGCGCAAACGGGTTTCTGTTCTATTACTACGGGAGCGGTTTTAGTCGAAGGGCATCCTTTGCAGGCTGAACAATCGGAGCATTTTTTTGAAGGATCGACATGTTTCATTACGAATGCAGGCTTGTTGATTTCTTTAGCGTTGAAAAGACCGTAAACAGCCTTGTCCGAATACATTTCGCCGGCTATTGCCATGTTGGCGAATACGAAGCACATCATTACTACTAAGACCACTAAACTTTTTTTCATTGAGAGTACCCTCCTGATAATTTGTTTTTTGATGGGAGTAATTTTATCATATATTCGATTTGTTGTCAAGCCCGGGTCTAATATCACAAAAAACAAACCATGTTCATGGGCGAAATTTCAAATTAATTTTAAAGCCGTCTTGAATTTTAATGACAATTTTGATAAAATGTTTCCTGGCATTTGAAAACTTTATGATTAATAAAAATTTTGCAATATATGCGGAGGTAATAATGTCACAGATAGTTGAATTAAAAGCCAGAGAAATACTTGACTCGCGCGGAAATCCCACCGTCGAGGTCGACGTAATATTAAATTCAGGCATAGTCGGCCGCGCCGCGGTCCCTTCAGGCGCATCGACCGGTATCAACGAAGCTCTCGAGCTTCGCGACGGCGATAAAAAAAGATACCTCGGCAAAGGCGTTTTAACCGCGGTCAAAAACATCAATGAGATAATAGCCCCTGAAATAATAGGCCTTGACGCTGCCGCGCAGACCCTGATAGATAAGGCAATGATCGAGCTTGACGGCACCGAGAATAAAAGCAAACTCGGCGCCAACGCCATCCTCGGCGTTTCTCTCGCCTGCGCGAGGGCGGCGGCCGCGTTTTTCGAACTTCCCCTTTATCAGTACATCGGCGGAACCAACGCTAAAGAACTTCCCGTTCCGATGATGAACGTGATGAACGGCGGAGCCCACGCCGACAATAACGTCGATATCCAGGAATTCATGATAATGCCCGCCGGCGCTAAAACCCTCTCAGACGCCGTTAGAATGGGAGCCGAAGTTTTCCATAACCTCAAATCGATATTGAAATCAAGAAAATACGCGACAAGCGTAGGCGACGAAGGCGGATTCGCGCCGAATCTTCCGAATAACGAAGAAGCCATAAAAGTCATCGTCGAAGCCATTGAAAAAGCCGGCTACAAACCCGGAAAAGATATCTATATCGCACTTGACGCGGCCGCTTCGAGTTTTTATAACGAAGAAACGAAAAAATACACATTGAACTATAAATCAGACAATAAAGAAGAAAAAACCACGGACCAGATGATCGATTATTATGAAATGCTTATAAACAAGTATCCAATACTTTCGATCGAAGACGGCCTCGCTGAAACCGACTGGGAAGGCTTCAAAAAAATGACGGCTAAATTCGGCCACAAAGTTCAGATAGTAGGAGACGATCTTCTCGTTACCAACGTAAAATACATCAAACGCGCTATCGCCGAAAAATCGTGCAACGCGGTCCTTATAAAACTTAATCAGATAGGTTCTCTCACCGAAACGCTCGACGCTATCGAAATGGCTAAGCGCGCGGGTTTTACGGCCATTGTTTCTCACCGTTCGGGCGAAACGGCCGATACTACCATATCCGATCTTTCGGTAGCCGTCAATGCCGGCCAGATAAAGACCGGTTCCATGTGCCGTACCGACAGAATAGCCAAATATAACCAGCTTTTAAGGATCGAGGAAGAACTCGGCTCGGTCGCTTTATATCGCGGCCTCGACGTATTCTATAACCTGAAAAAATAAGGTGCGTATATTGCATATTAATGATATTCAATTCCAGCAGATCAGAAAAATAAGCATTTTCAATAATATTTCAGAAAATGATATAAAAAGGCTTCTCGAGTTTTCATCGCTCGAGAAGTATGCCGCCGATGAAACTATATTTCATGAGAAGGACAAGGGCTCTTCGCTTTATATAGTGGTTTCCGGAAAAGTGAAAATTTATCGGATACTTCCCGACAACACTTCTCATGAAATAACCAATTTCAACGATAACGAGTTTTTCGGCGAGATGTCCTTCATGGATAACGAAGCGAGAAGCGCTAATTCGATCGCTTTGAGCGAGACGCTTCTTATCAACCTGACCGCGGATAATTTCGAAAATTTTTCCCGCGACAATCAGGGCGCGGCTTTCCGTTTTCACAAAAACATCATATCGGAGATACAGTCGCGCCTTCGAAGGACCAACGACAGATACTCGTATCACATAATCTGGGGCAAGACAATGAAAGACGCCCTGGCTAAAAACTACGAAGAACTGCTTCAGTCGAATATAGAACTTTCCGAAAGCCGGAATTTTTTATATAACGTGATAAACAACTCTTCTGAAATGATAATCGTTTTAAACCATTCCGAGGAAGTAGTGCTTTTTAATTCAGGCGCTTCATCAAATCTTGCCTGCAGACAGGAAGAACTTGTAAATAAGCGTATCTGCCAATTCTTTCTTGAGAACCATTACGCGCGCATGCTTGAAATGCTTGAAAAAGACGGCGCTATTCATAACTTCGAGGCCAACATGTGTTCTTCGGACGGCAAGAAAATAATCGTAAGCCTCTCCGCCTTTATTTTAAACCGGGAAAAAAATAAAACATCCAGATATGGAGACGGAATAGTCATTATGGCGAGAAATATCACCGAGAAAAAAATTCTCGAACGGCAGATACTTCAAAATGAAAAAATGATATTTCTTGGCAAAAAGCTGTCGGAGATCATACATGACGTAAGAAATCCGATGACCATAATACAGCTTTCGGCCGACTGCCTATCCTGCGTCGTTCCTCAGCCTCCCGACGAACAGGTGACGGAACATATAAGCAAGATAGAAAATTCGATAGCCAGGATCCAGAAAATAATCGAGACCACCCTTGATTTCGCGAAGGTCGTTCCGACCTCGCAGGAGCCGCTGGATCTCTGCGCGGTGATAGAGCGGTCTATAAGCCTTGCGAGAGCGAACAAAAAAAGGAACATAGAGATAAAACACGGCGCGCCTCAAAACCGTGACGATTGTCATATAATCGGCAGCGCGTCCCAGCTCGAACAGGTTTTCATAAACCTCATCACTAATTCCATACAGGCGATACCGGAAGAAAAGCCCGGAATAATAGATATATCCGTCATAACCAATTCCGCTTCGGATATCGACGTTACGATAAAAGATAACGGCGCCGGAATTCCGGCCGGGGTCCTGGCCAATATATACGACCCGTTCTTTACCACGAAATCTTCATCCGGCGGCACCGGGCTCGGGCTTTCCATATGCCAGGCGATCATCTCCCAGCATGGCGGAAAAATAACCTGTGAAAGCAGGCCGGATGAGGGCACTTCATTTACCATAAAACTTCCCCGCTCGAATAAAAGCAGGTAAAACTTTCCGTAAAGTTCATATAAATACGGATTCGAAATAAATATCATATAAATTAATATTAGCCGCAACGGCTAATATTTTTTTTTATTTCTCCGATAAATTATTCATGAAAACTAAGTTTTTTAATTCATACATATTTCCAATTTTAACGGTAATAACCTTTTTGTCGCTTTTTTTCGAGCCGGTTCACGGCGCGTCAAAATTCCCTGATTTCGATAAACGGGAAGAAACAAAGGTCATCGACGGAATGAAATATATCAAACTGAAAATTTCCAATTCCGACTGCAGGCAATCGATACACGTTCTCGAACTCGATATCAATTCCAATAAATTCGAGCTCGAATCAGTATTCGGCAAGGACAGTCTTCATAATAAAGAAACGGTCTCTTCCATGGCGAAGCGAAAGAACGCGGTAGCGGCCGTGAACGGGTCGTTCTTTTCCAACGGCGGCAACCCGCTCGGCATGATAATCCATCAGGGCAAGATAATAAAAGAACCGATCCTCGGCCGCACCGTTATGGGCATAACTACAAGCAATGAAATTTTCTTCGATAACCCGAAATTCGACGCCCGTTTCTATTACAAGAGCGAAGAAGCCGCGACCGGCGAATGCCATTTCATTGAATTGGACGGAATAAACAGACCGCCGTCAGAGGACGAGGTTATTATCTATACCCCGGAATACGGAAACAGGACCATGACGAAAAACAATAACTCATTTGAAATAGTCGTTTCAAATGAGAAAGTTATTTCAACAGGCCGCTCAAATTCGGTGATCCCTCCTGACGGTTACGTAATCTACGCATGCGGCGTAATGTTCACCGACCTCGAGCGCGTTTCATTGAACGACGAAGCTTCTCTTGAACTATATATCAACCCTGTATGGGAAAAAACTAAATTCGCCGTCGGCGGCGGCCCCAGGCTTTTAAAGGGCGGAAGCGTCATAAACACGGCGGCTGAAGAAAAATTCAGGCCTGACGTCGCGAAAGGACGCGCTCCGAGGACCGCTATCGGCATAACCGCGGGCGGCAAGCTCCTGCTTGTCTGCGTCGACGGAAGGCAGCCGAAAACCTCTGAAGGCATGAATTTAAAAGAACTTTCGAATCTTATGGTGAAACTCGGGGCGGTCGACGCCATGAACCTTGACGGCGGAGGCTCGACCACTCTTTATCTTATGGGAAAGGTCATGAATTCCCCGTCAGACGGCTGTGAACGGCCCGTCTCTCAGGCACTGATCCTTAAAACGCGCGACGGCGAAGAAATGGCCGGCGGCAAAATGGCGTTCGATAATTCAGAAAAGAATATAAAATTTTAGAGTTTGAAAGGCCCTTTTTATTATGATGAAGATCCGGTCACATATTTTAGTAATGATATTAACCGCTGTTTTTCTGGCCGGTTCAGCGATTTTGTGTACAGGCTTCGGAAGCGTGGTTCGCGCCGGCGCAAAAACGGATCAGGCCAAAGCTTCTCAAGAAATAGAAATAATGAAGGTCAAAGACGTCAAGGTCGGCATGAAAGGCATCGGAAAAACCGTCGTGCACGGCTTTGAGATCGAGGACTTCGACGTTGAGATACTCGGCGTTCTTAAAAATAACAAGATCGACGACTCGCTTCAGATATCCGGTTCTTCATTTCTCGTCCAGGTTTCCGGTGAAGTTATCGAAAAATCCGGCGGCATCGCGGCGGGCATGAGCGGTTCGCCGGTTTACATAGACGGAAAACTCGCCGGCGCCGTATCGTCGGGCTGGGTAATGGCCGATCACAGCGTGGGCCTTTTAACCCCCATCGAAGAAATGACGGGGCTTTTCAAATACATGAAAAAAGAGAAAAAAGACGGCGTTAACGTGAACGATCTTATTGACCGCGACGTAATGCTTTTCACCGATAAAAGCCCGAAGGTCGCTTCGAACTATAAAGGCGTGAAAATAGGCGCCGGAAACGCGGGCAATATCGATAAAAACGAATATATGATATTCGAAAAGGCTTCGACGCCGCTCATGGTCACGGGCTTGAACAGCAGAAATTTCGATATGCTGGATCAGAGCGTCAAACGGTCGGGATATAACGTCAGGCTTGTGAACGCCGAAAACACGCCGTCCTTTAATTCGGAGGACTTTACGGTGCCGGAACTTAAACCCGGCCATGCCATAGCCGCGCAGCTTGTTAAGGGTGACATAAATATCACCGCCATCGGCACTCTTACATATCTCAAAGACAACAGGTTCCTGGCCTTCGCGCACTCCTTTCTGAAAAAAGGCGACGCCGGCTATTTTTTCACTCCCGCAAATATTTATTACTGCTTTTCGTCGCCCGAAATGCCTTTTAAAATAGGCGCGCCGGGACAGCTCATAGGGTCCGTCACGGTCGACCGCAACGAAGGAATAGCGGGTCTTTTGGGGATAATGCCGCACGTGATAAACGTGCATACCGTTGTCCGGGACCTCGACAACAAATTAAAACGCGAATTTTCGACGCATGTCGTCAATGATAACGCCATGTTCGCGGATCTTTTGCAGTCGATACTGACGCAATCGATCGACGAAGGCATAAACCGCCAGGGCCGCGGTTTCGCAAGGGTCACGTACAGCGTCAGCGGCCGCTCTGAAAAAAACGGAGAATTTAAGATAAACCGCAAAAATTACTTTTACGACGAGGCCGATATCGCCAGTTCCTCTATCAATGAACTGATGGCGGCGGTCAGAACGGTTATCGTCAACCCTTTTGAAAAGACATGTTTTTATGACGTGACATGCGAATTTGATATTTCGGCTAACGATCCTCAGGCGGCCTTAAGCTCGGTTTCGATAGGCGGCTTATCCTACAACAGCGGCGACAGTATAGAAATATCGGCGAAGGTCGAGCCTAAATATAAAAAAAGCTTTATTGAAAATTTCACCATACCGGTTCCTGAGAACCTCGAGGACGGAAAGTATATTCTAAAGATCGCAAACGCTTTTTATTCGCCGGAACTTTTCTCCGAACCGGGCGCTTTTGTGGAAAAAGACGGCGATCCGCTTGAAATGCGCGTGAAAAAACAGGCGGCTTCTTTTCACGGCCTCGTCGAAAAGTTAAATTCGTCCGAAAGGTCGAATCAGCTTGTATTTGAATTCTGCCCGGAGGATGCGTCAAAAGAACCGCTGGATCGAAATTTGTCCGGCGCCGAAGGCGGAGCGAAGAACAGATCTTCTGTTCATGCCGAAAAAAACAAAAAAGACCCGAATAAATCCCGCGATGAAAATGATATTTTAAAGTCTAAGGAGCGGGAGGGCGGCAAGGCAAAACCTCAATCAAATATGAATAATGCCAGGATGATCGCGCTCGCGGATAAGATCTCCGGAATACTTCAGCTGGTATCTTCGCTTAAATCGGCTATTAGTGAAAAGCATCCTGCTGCCGATAAGGAAAATATAAAAATCTATAAAAGTATTGAATACATAATAGAACCGTTTGAGACGCAGTTTTCTATAAACATAGGAAATACTGGAGCTTTCGATGAAACCGGCGAAACCATCCTCGAAAGCGGAACGGGCGGACTTTAGGCGAAATTTTTAAGGAATAAAATGTTAAAATTTTTTATCGAAGAACTTAAAAACATGCTCACGACCCTTGGCGAAATGGCGATCATTTTCGGCAAAGGCCTTGTATTTTTAATGCAAGGAAAGTTAAATATCCGCGATCTGATATATCAGATGTCGCAGATCGGCGTCGATTCGCTTTTCATGGTTTCAATAACCGGGCTTTCAACAGGAATGGTGCTCGTCGTGCAGATGGGCAACCAGATGGTAAAAATGGGCGCGTCCTCTTACGTCGGCGGGATCGTAGCGCTTTCACTCGCGAGAGAGCTGGCGCCGAATTTGACGGCCATAGTGGTGGCGGGAAGGATAGGTTCTGCCATAGCGGCCGAGATCGGGACCATGGCCGTAACGGAACAGATAGACGCTCTTTACACTCTGGCGGTAAGCCCGATAAAATATCTGGTCGTTCCGAGGGTTCTCGCGGCGGCCCTCATGCTTCCGATACTTACGATATTTACCAACATTATAGGCATAGCCGGAGGTTCTCTGGTGGCCGTGACGCAGGTCAACATATCGCTTATGACCTTCAAGGAATCGATACTCGCCAATCTCGAGATAAGCGATATCATGGGCGGACTCGTTAAATCGTTCGTGTTCGGAGCGATAATAGGCCTGGTCGGATGCTATAAAGGCTTTAAAACATACGGCGGCGCCGAGGGCGTCGGCAAATCGACGACCGGAGCGGTCGTTCTGTCGATAATGCTCATACTTGTAAGCAATTATTTCCTTTCGGTATTGATAGTTAATTTTAACGATACATTTCTTTCCAGATAAAGGATATCAAAATGTCAGAGAACCTTAATATGGACACGAGTAAAATAAAAAAGGGCGAGACCATAATCTCGGTCAAAAATATATTTAAATCCTTTCAAAGCAAGAAAGTTTTGACAGGGATTTCCATCGATATAAGAAAAGGCGAGATATTTGTCATAATTGGCCCGTCGGGCTGCGGGAAATCAGTTCTTTTAAAGCATATAATGGGGCTTCTTAAACCGGATTCGGGCGAAATATACTATAACGGCCTCGACGTGACCAAATTCGGCGAGAGCGATCTCAACAAAATGAGGATAAAATTCGGAATGCTCTTTCAGGGCGCCGCATTATTTGATTCTCTCACGGTCGGCGAAAATATATCTTTCGGGCTTAGAGAACATACGGATAAACCAAAAGAAGAGATCGACAGGATAGTTAACGAAAAGCTCGAACTCGTAGGAATGCCTGGAATAGCCGATCTCAAGCCGTCCCAGCTTTCGGGCGGCATGAAGAAAAGAGTGGGCCTTGCCCGCGCCATAGCCATGGACCCTGAAGTTCTGCTCTATGATGAACCGACGACCGGTCTGGATCCGGTAATGGTGACCATAATCGATAAGCTGACGATAGATATGAACAAAAAACTCGGATGCACCACCATCCTCGTAACGCATGACATGAAGTCCGCTTTTCATATAGCCGACAGGATAGGCATGCATTTTCAGGGAAAAATAATAGAGACCGGAACGCGCGAGGAGATAGAGAAAACCAGTAATCCCGTGGTGCGCCAGTTCATCGAAGGCGCGGAAGAAGGCCCCATAACGCTTTCACACACAAGCATTTGAAAAAGCGGCGGCCATGACATGAAAAATGAATTTGAAATAAAATAATAAAATAATAAAATAAAATAAAATAAATTTGCGAAGGGATTGATCGGATGAATTTTAGTTCTGAAATAAAAGTCGGCATAGTCGTTTTCATAGGGCTTTGCTTTCTCGCGTGCATAGTTTTCGTGATAGGGGATATTCAGATATTTAACAAGCGGTACGCTCTTGCCGTCAAATTCATGCACGTCGACGGCCTTTTAGAGGGCGCGAAGGTCACTTTCGCGGGCGTTAAGGTAGGAAAAGTTGAAAGCATCGATATTAAAATGGGCACGGTGCTTGTAAATATAACGGTATCCGATAAGATCGAGATACCTAAATGCTCTAAATTCATGATAGATACGGCCGGCCTTATGGGCGAAAAATATCTGGGCATAGATCTTGACGAATGCGACACCGATAAAGCGAAGGCCGAGGGATTTTATAAACCCGGAGAAACTGTCCGCGGCATCGATCCGCTCAGATTGTCGAAGCTTTTCAGCGAAGGCGAAAAGATAATGGAGAAAGTTCAAAAGAGCATAACTTCGATCAATAACGTTATCGCCGACGATAAAGTTCTCGATTCAACGAAAAATCTCATAAACAATATGTATGAGGTCAGCATATCCGGCAAGCACATTATGGCGTCGATAGAAGACCGCATAGACGGGATACAGGATAACATCGAAGAACTCATAAGAAAATTCGGAGACGTCGGCGGCGCTCTGGCGGAACTGATACAGGACAATAAGGTCAATATCAGCGAATTGATACAAAGCTACAAGGACTTCGGTTCGGAACTTACGGATATGATAAGCGAAAACAAGAAAAATCTTTCAGAACTCATAAGCAACTTTAAAAATACCGGCGAAAACATCAACCGGCTCATAGTGAAATTCGACGATGAAGGAAATACAGCCGAAAAAATAAAAGACATCCTTGAAAATTTCAGAAAAACTTCCAAAAACGCCGAAGAAGTTTCACAGTCGATCAAAAATATATTCAAGGACGGATCGGTTGAAACCGAACTTAAAGGTTCCATAAAATCGGTTTCGAAAATGGCGAAAAAAGCCGACTCCATATTATCCAGCTTTAAAAACGCGAGCATGAAACTTTTATACACATTCCGCATGGACCAGAACAACAAAAAAACTCACAACGATATGGAAGCCAGAGTAAACTTCGGCAGCGACAAGACCATCATCGCGGGGGTTCGAAATATCGGCAACGGCAACCAGCTCGATCTGCAGCTGAGCCAGGACGGCAAAGGCGTTTTCACGAAACGGTTCGGCATAATCGATTCCAAGGTGGGTCTGGGCATCGACTATAAATGGAATAAAAAATCAACTTATTCGGTCGATTTCATAGGCACTCAGGATACGAGGGTCGAAACGACTTCGACATACAAGATAAGAGAAGGCCTGGCGTTTAAATCAAAAGTGGAGAACGCTCTTAAGAAAAAAGTAAGAAACTATAATGTGGGGATTCAATACGCTTTCTAAACTTATAATCCGCCTTAAAAAACTGGCGGTCAACGATAAAACGAAATCCGCCTTTAAAACGGCGGCAAGCGCTCTGGCCCGGTCAGCATCGACAATGTTTTCCGGGTTGGCCCGTTTATTGAGGTTTTTATTTTTAACGGCTCCCGGCTTTTTCATAGCCGCCAGGCGATCGATAAAAATTAAACTCGGCCGCATTGCTTACGTTTCTTTCAAGGTCGCGTTCATAATCTCGCTTTCTCTTTTGCTGACCGTTTTCACCAAGATTTATTTTTTTCAGAAGATAATGTCCTCGGAGCTTTTGAATTATCTGGGCCGTGAAGCTTCCGTTGAAAAAATAGGACTCGGCCTAAAAAAATTCTCCGTTGACTCCGTGAATATCAGCGGCCTTTCTCATAAGATCGATGACTGCGTGGAACTTTCGGTTGGTTATATCGACGTTACCTATGATTTTTATGAGAGCATGAAAAACGAGGCAAAGTTCAAGATATTGACCCTTAACAAACCGGTTTTAAAAATATGCGATATTAAAAAACTGCTGGAACATATAGCAAGTCTTAAAGTTATAAGAAAGGGAGCAACCCTTCCGGAACTTCCGGCCGTGAGCCTGAACGACGGCACGCTCTTATATAAGGACCGGCAGATACTTCTGGAAAATATAAAATGCGTATTTTCACAGCTCACCGATCAGATCATACATCTTATAGTCACGGCAAAGTTCAAGTATTCGAACTGTTCGCTGAAGTTCAACCTGAGTTTCGATCTTAAGGATTCGACGATAAAATACGCCGGAAATTTTAACAACTTCAAACTTAATAAATTTGAGCGCCTGGTCAATGCTTTGATCGGGTCGAATATTTTGGAGAACGTTTCCGGTGAAACCGATATCGAGTTCTCTGGCCAGTATTCGTTCATCAGCTTGAAAAACGAATTGAATTGCTCTCTTTTTCCGAAAAATTGTTCGGTTTCGACCTCGAAATTTAAAAACGAGACATTGCTTTTAAAAACGGGCGAGGTTAAAATAGCGGCTTCCGCGGATGCCGCAGGCGGATTAAAATATAACATAAGCGCCGCCGGTCTCAAAGCCTACGCGGGGAATAAGAACCTCGATATTTCAGGGTTTTTCAGAAACGACGACCATGAGGTTAAAATATCATTCCCGTCGCTGACATCTTATGACGTTGAGCAGTTTTTGCCCTCATCATTCCCCGCTTTCATAAAAAGATCGATCCCTGACTCGGAAGGACTGATAGTTTTGACGCCGGCCGGCATAAAAGCCGAAGGCCGGGTAATACCTTCATTTAACGGGCGGAGCGCTCCGGGCGGAGTTAAAATTTTATCGGGAAATTACGTGTTTTCGGATAACGGCCCGGACAAGCGGTCGCTTTCCGCGACTCTTGTTGTTGAAGCTCCTCTGGCGGGCCGTTTTGAATTGTCGGCGGAAGCGAAAAACATTCGAGAATTTGAATATTCGGTTAAAGATATAGGGTCGGGCCATTTTCGTTTTTCACCGGCCGAAAATTCTTACGGCGTAGATTTTGAAGGAATGCGGCAGGGAAAATCCGAACCGCTTAAAATATCCGCCGCGGGCGAGGCTTTAGAGAACGGCAAATTCAATGTCAGCATATTGAATTTTTCTTACGCGAAGATAGCTTCGGGTTTATTCGCGGGCGGTTTCAGAAATATCGCCCCGGCGATACCGGCGGGAGCCGCTATTAACGCTCAAATAAACGGATATTTTGAAAAGGACAGGCTGATAAGCCGCTTCTTTATGTCTTCCGGAAACGGAAAGGCTAAAAATCCAGCCAATATAGAGGGAGCGTTCTCGATATCCGGATTTCCCGAAAAGCTCAATTATGACGTGCGGACCATTTCGACCCTTGAAAACATCGCCGCCGTTTTTTTCCCGTCCGGCAAATTAAAGATCCCCGCTTTTATAGGCTCGGAACAGTCAACGATAAGCCTGACGGCCGATCCTTCTTCCATAAGAACGGTCTTCGAGTGCGGCGCGGGAAAAGTGACCTATGACGGACTGTCGGCGAAATTTGAGCTATCTCCGGTCAAAGAAATTACGGTCAAGGGCGAATTTGAGACCGCTACCCGTAAAATAACCGCTGAAGCGTTTTTAAAAGAAGAAGCCGCCGGGGGCCCGTTGAAAAACATCCTCGCTTTTTCAGGGATAAAAAAGCTTTTGCTGCGTTCCGCGTCTTCAGATCCTGGCGAGATAGAAGTGACCTCCGAGAGCGCCGCTTCAAATTCCTCGCTGGGCTTTTCATTCAGGCTGCCGGACATTTCCAGGGAATTCAATGAGATCTCGCTGAAAAAGTTAAGATTTGTATCGAAACAGTTTGATTTTTCAGGTGAAATGAAAAATAATTTAAAGAATAATTCGGTTCTTTTATCCGGCGCCGTCTCGCCTAAAGAACTTCCGTTATATTTCGGGATCAGCGCTTTAGCTGGTGATTCGCCTGTCAAGGTGAGCGTTAATTCCACGACGGCTATTTTTACGGGCGAGGGGCCGCTTTCGGTAAAAGCCGAAAAAAATCTCGCGGCGGGCCTCTTAAACATAGCATGCGAAGCGAAAACGGAAAATTTGTCGAAACCGTCGGGACTTTCATTTTCATTAGATGTGAGTAACGCTAAATCGGATGTTATCTCGTCGATGAACATAAGCCGGAAGCCCGCCGAAAAAGAAAAAAATTGTTTTTACGTATCATATTCGATAAAGGGCATGGAGCTTTTAAACGCTCTCTATCCATACGCCGGCGAGGGGTTATTAAAACCTGAGATAAGGCAGGCTGTTTCAAGTTATCTTTCACAGATACAATCGTTTGAGATGAGAGGCACGGCGCGCGTCGAGGAGCAGAAAATCAATTCACACTATTTCGAACTGACGGCGTCCGGACCCAGAGGAATAGGGGTCTCGGGCACTTTTAATATGGGGAATGACGGGGTCTACACATCGAAATTATTCAACTATTCTTTCGCGAACACGACTTATAAGGGTGAATGCGCGATAGATCCGAAAAATTTGAAAGCCGTTATAAAAGGCCGCAATGGTAAATTTACGATAGCCGACATTCTGGAAAAAATCACCGGAACAAAGCATGATATGCCAGGTTTCGCGGCCGTCGATCATGAAGCCGTTATATCGTCCGCGGGCATAGACCTGAAAGCTGACTGCGCGGTTTCTGACGCCAGGTTCGAAGTTGAAAAGCTGACCGCTATCCTGGCCGGAAGAAAAACAGGAAAAATTCCCGGAAATATTAATTTAAAGATCTCCCTGGGCGCTAACAACTATATCATAACCCCTGATCTTCAGGCTATAGTAGAAGGCGATATAAACGTGAACGGAAACATCTCCGCACCGGCCGTTTC
>CAZKCG010000088.1:0-18005 GCA_964551445.1 uncultured bacterium
TTATTTTTGGAATTTTCTCGGGGTCTGTTACTGGGTTTTCGTTGGATGTCCAGTAAAAGTTACCGGGTTATCTCCGGCGTTAACGGTTTTAACGGCGTTAAATCCTGCTCCGACAGCCGTTATATCCAGATCATCGCCAGGTTTTAAATTTGTAAGAATAATGGTAGCGGTTTCCATGTGGGTGTCGTCAGGATCTGTAACTGTCGTGTCGGCATCCGCAATAGCCACGGAAGCGCCATTCTCAGTAAATGTCGTCTGATAATCGGCGACCGTCTTAAGCGAACTGTTATTCGCGTCAAGATCTATTACCGGCGGATCATTTACGACCGTGAAATGTACCGTCGAAACGGCGATATTGCTGTCAGATTCGCCGTCGTTGACCTTCACGTTTATAATACGGTCCGTTCCATCCGGATCATCCGATGAGTTAACGAATTTTATCGCGTTTATCGCGGTCTGATAATCGGCTTTCGTCTGTTGATTGACGAGAGTAACGGTTATTTTACCCGCGACGCTCGTATCTTTGGTGACTGTAAATTTCGCGAGATTGACGCCTGCCGTATTAAGATCGTCGCCAGCTTTAGAGTTGGTGAGAACTATTACCGCTCTGTCCATTTGAGTGTCGTTGACGTCTGTCACGACCGTGTCGGCGTCTGAAATGTTAACGCCGGCGCCGTTTTCGACATAAGTCACCTGATAGTCTTTATTTCCGGCGGTGGCGGTGTTGTCGTTGCCATCAAGATCGATAACCGGAGGAGTATTGCTTATATCGATCTTCGATATAGCTATATTGCTGTCGGAAGTGCCGTCATTGACCGATACGTTGATTATCCTGTCAGAAGGATCGAGGTTGTTGTCAGGATTGGCGAATTTTATCGAAGAGATCGCGGTCTGATAATCGGCAATGGTCTGATTTCCTTTTATCAATATCGTTATTTTGCCTGGATCGCTTGTGTCTTTCGTAACTACGAATTTCGCGCCGTCGATGGCGGTCACATCGAGATCGTCGCCGCTTTTTTTATTCGTGAGTATGACCTTGGCCGAAACCATGTTCGTGCTGTCGGAATCCGTTATGAAAGTATCGAGATCGGCGATCTTAACCGCCGGGCCGTTCTCAGTGAAAAGCGAATAGTGGTCTTTGCCGGTAGCGGTGCTGCTGTCGTCCTTATCGAGGTCTATTTCCGGCGGGAATATCGGGTATGCTACTTTTATACTGATCGTAGCCACGGCCGTATTGCTGTCGTGATCGCCGTCATTAACGGTAACTTCGACCTTGCGGTCGGTCCTGTCCATGAAACCTGAAGGATTTCTGAACATTATCGAATTTATAGCGTCCTGATAATCGGCCTTCGTCTGGTGGCCGGTCAGAGTGATAGTTATTTTACCGGGGACGCTTAGGTCCTTGACCGCCGTGAATTTATTCGCATCAAGCCCGGAATAGTCCAGTTCGTCGCCGTTTTTAGCGTTCGTAAGGACTATTTTCGCGCTGTCCATGTGAGTGTCGTCTATATCGGTCACGGTTCTGTCGTTATCCGCAATGGATATGCGCGTGCCGTTGACGTTGTAATTGACCTTATATGAAGTCTCTTCCGCCGTGCTGTCGTTGCCGTCAAGATCGACAACCGGAGGCGTGTTAACGGGGATTATTTTTATCGTAGCGGTGGCGGTATTGCTGTTGAATATTCCGTCGTTGACCGAAACTTCGATCTTGCGGTCGGCCGTATCGGGGGCATCCGAAGAGTTGGTGAATTTTATCGAGTTTATCGCCGTCTGATAATCAGCTTTGGAAGCATCGCCAGTAAGGGTTATAGTAACCTTGCCGGCCGCCGTCGTATCGGTCTTGACGGTAAATTTCGTCGCGTCGATAGCGCTCGTATCCAAAACATCGCCGTCTTTGGCGTTCGCGAGTTCGACGACCGCTTTCTTCATATTTTTACTGTCGTCATCGGTGACCTTGATATCGATGTCGGATATCGTTACGGAAGATCCCTTTTCAGTGAAAGTGGTCAGATATTCCGTCACCTGAGCGGTGCTGTCGTCGCCGTCGAGATCTATCTTCGGCGGTTCATTGACTGGTGATATCTTTATAGTGGCAACGGCGGTGTTGCTGGTTAAGCCGCCGTCATTGACGCTGACCTCGATCTTTCTGTCCTCGGTGTCGGGATCGCTCGAAGGGTTGTTGAATTTTATGTTTTTTATCGCGTTCTGATATTCCGAAAGCGGCTGATCGCCGGTAAGGATTATCTTTATTTTTCCCGGCGTGGAAGTATCGATCTTAACGCCGAATTTAGTTATGTCTATACCTCCAGTGTCTAGCGTATCGCCCGGTTTAGCGTTGGTCAGTATTATTTCAGCGGTCTTTAAATTAACGCTGTCCTCGTCGGTTATCTTTATATCGATATCCGCGATGGGTATGCCGCCCGAGCCTTCCTTGAAGGCCGTTAAATGGGATGTGCCGGGAGCGGTGCTGTCGTCGCCGTCAAGATCTATTTCAGGCGGTTCCGGGACGGAAACGACCTTTATCGTAGCGATAGCGGTATTACTTGAAAAATCGCCGTCGTTGACGGTAACTTCGAAATGCCTGTCGGAGATGTCCGGTTTTGCTGTGTTATTGACGAATTTAATGGAATTTATCGCGCTCTGATAATCGGATTTCGTTTGATCGCCGGTTATGGATATAGTTATTTTTCCCGGCGAGGAAGAACTTACCGAAACGGTGAATTTCGCGGCGTCGATGGCCGAAGCGTCGACCGAATCTCCCGGCTTCGCGTCAATAAGAGTGACGACGGCGGACTTTATATTCTTGCTGTCGGCGTCGGTTATGACGGTATCGATGTCGCCTATCGTTACTGATCCGCCTTTGACTTTGAACGCGTTAAGGTAAGAAGTTCCTGGCGCCGTATTGTGGTCTCCGTCAAGGTCTATTACCGGGGGCAGTTTATTTTCGACCGGAGGTTTCGGGTCAACCGGAGGCTTAGGATCGACAGGCGGTTTAGGGTCGACGGGTGGTTTAGGATCAACCGGCGGTTCTACAGGAGGTTTAGGATTATCGTCAACTGGCGGAGTGACTGGCGGTTTAGGCGTGTCAACCACTGTAACAGGCGGTTTCGGAGTATCCGTTACCGGAGGTTTTATAACGGGATCGTCATTGGCGCCGGGTGTAACGGGTTTATTAAATATCGTATCGGCAGGCTTGGTGGGGTCTTTTCCCGGAGTCGTGTCTTCCGGTTTATCGTTATTTGGTTTCTGCCTGCTGTCATCACCAGGAACCGGCCAGGGGTTGGGCGTATTGGTCGTATCCCGGGGAAGAGGATCGATGTTTTTGGCGGGATCTTTGCCCTGAAAAGGAGTGTCTCCCGGCGTCGTGGTCACTTCCGCTCCGGCGTCAAGACCTTTGGATCTGCCGTTATTAAGAAGGCCCGCGTTATCATTACCATCGCGTTCCGCCTGTCTTGTAAGGCGGTCCTGGGACTTGGAGCCAACTTCCACGAAATCGAAATCTTTTCCCATGACGCTGGGATCGAAAAGAGCGTAGCCGGCTTCGGATATTGCCATTTCCTTGCCGCTTGTGAGAGCGATCTTGATGTTGGTGCCGGAAGCCTCGGCCCCCTGCGCCTTGTTATTGCCATAAACGGCGTCGCCTTCATAGATCGGATCCCCCGACTTGAGTTCGCGGATCTGTCCATCTTTTGATTCGGCGACGAATTTTCCTTTCATGGTCTTAACATGCCCTATTACAACGGCCATAGACTCCCCCTTTTAAGCTTTCAAAGCAATAAAATTATATATTTTTTTAAAATTCCAAAAATGAATAATGAGAAATCTTTCAAGAGTAAAAACATCTCTTTTTAAATTATATCATAATTTTACTTTAAATTATCCTTGCAATTAACTTGCATTTTGATTGCATTTTGATTGCAATTGAATCAAAAAAGCGAATTGTTATTTTATTCACATATCGGTATTTACTTGCTTTAAGCATTGAAAAAAGCTTTTATAATTGACACTTTAAGATTTTTCGGGTATAGTATAAATATTTCACTGACGGCAAAAACTTTCGACGCTCTTTACCGGCGAAACTTACAAATTGAAGAGCTCATAGACCGGTGCCTTTAGCCGTAACGAAGCATCACACCCGGAAAGGAAATTTTTCCCCGTCACGGAAATTTCCGCCGCAATATAAATAATAGTTTTTCATTCGTTTTTTATGATATTCTTTAGTAAATTCTGCCGGGTAAAACCGTTCGAACTTAACGGAGGCTTAAAATGGGGTTTATAAGAAATACGATAGAACATGAGGTCGGGGACGCGCTCGGCGTCAGCCATACGACTTCGCGCAGTTTATGGATGGGTGAATTCTTCGTCAAAGCCCTTGTTGCCGTTGGCCTTGGCGTCGGCTATCTCATACTCATGTGGTATGGCGGCCAGATATTCGAAGCCGCCAGAAAAGGCGACGTCCAAAAAATAAAAAGCGTGCTTATGACGACGCCGGAAGCGATATCGAAAACCGACGATAAAGGCCGCACACCGCTTCACATTTCAGCTTCACGCGGAAAGAACGCCGCCGTAAAGGTTTTCATTGAAAAAGGCGCATCATTGAACGCGACGGACAAGGCCGGCAAAACACCTCTTTTTCTCGCGGTCGATTCGGGCGACCCGGAAACAGTAAAACTGCTTGTAACCGCTGGAGCGGACCGGAGCATAGCCGACAGATCGGGCGTCACGCCTCAACAGTTAGCCGAACAAACCGGAAAATCAGAAATAATAAAGATTTTAAAAAAACAGCCATTAAAATAACCGGTCAAATAAGCCGAAAGACCTCTTCCGCATTTTCTTGCGAAACTTTCCGGCTTCACGGCAATAATTTGAAATGGCCGGCGCGCGAAAGTTCGTACCCGCTTCGGAACGCACATATACAAGACCGCCCCGCCCGGCGTATATGTCAGGATGATACGGCGCTTTTAAAACCAGAATTTTTTTACCTTCGCTGGAAAAAACAAAAAACCGTCCGGCATATCTCAATGTCGAACGGTATTTTACAACAAATTTTTGATGTTCCGAGCAGGCCGGGTACAAGCCGGAAACCATTTCCATGACGGCGATAGCGCATATTGTTACATTCGGCAATAGCGCATATCGTTACATGTCGGCGAGAACTTCCGTTATAAGCTGGGCCGCGTCCGAATCCGGATATTTTTCACGGACCTCTTTGAATATCTTATTGGCGCCGTCATAGTCCTTATTGGCCTTCTTTATCATTCCGATGAAAAAGAGGGCGTTATCTATCAGCGTAGATTTAGGATATTTCGCCACTATGTCCGAAAATATCTTTTCAGCCTCGGCGTGTTTTTTGTTCAGGTAAAAATTCTGGCCTATCGAGAACTCCGGAGCCGCCACGTCGAGGTTCTGATTCAATTCCTCGACCTTGTCCTTCGCGAACATGGCCGCGTCCGAATCGGGGTAGAGTTCGAGTATGGTCTTATATTCCACGAACGCCCGTGAATATTCTTTTTTCATCTCATGCACCATTCCGAGATTGTAGTGAGCGTTATCCGCAAGAGAGCTGTCCGGGTACATGACGAAAACCTGCTTGAAAACCCTGATCGCGTCGTCGAGTTTTTTCGCCTTCACGAAGCGTATCCCGTCGTCGAGCATCTTTTTGACCTGTTTTTCAGCGTTAAAATCCATATTTGATCAGATCCCCCTTCTTGTAATCGTTATAGAATTCCTCGAATTTTTCGTTCATTATGGCGGTCCGGCAAAGCCCGGCGAGTTTTATTAAGAAATGTACGTTGTGTATCGAATTTAATATCGGGCTTAATATCTCCTCGGCACGGAAAAGATGGTGCAGGTAGGCGCGCGAAAAGTTGGTGCAGGTGTAACACGAACAGTTCGACATCGGCGGCGTGAAATCCTTCTGATACTGAGCGTTCTTGATCAGTATCTTTCCGTACGGGGTCATCAGCACGCCGTGCCTTCCGAGCCTTGTCGGGATAACGCAGTCGAACATATCGACGCCGCGCCTGATCCCTTCGATTATATTGTCGACCTCGCCGACGCCCATTAAATATCGCGTTTTTTCAAGCGGCATGAGATCGGTCACGAAATCGAGAGTGTCATACATAAGTTCGTTCGGTTCGCCCACCGAAAGCCCGCCGACGGCGTATCCGTGGAATGGAATGCTAGTGATCTGTTCGGCGGATCTTTTGCGCAGGTTCTTATACATCGAACCCTGTATTATGCCGAAAACCATATCTTTAAAATTGCCGTTCTCCTCTTCGCGGATCTTCTGGAATTCATCGTAACTGCGCTTCGCCCACTTGAATGTGCGCTCAACGGCTATCTCCGCCTTCTTTTCGATCTCCGGATATTTTACGCATTCGTCGAGGACCATCATAATGGTCGAACCGAAAGCCTGCTGGACCCGGATGACCTTCTCCGGCGTGAATTCAATTTTCGCGCCGTCCTTGAACGACTTGAAAATGACCGAATGATCGGTGATCTTGCGCGTATTCGACAGCGAAAAGACCTGATAGCCGCCGGAATCGGTCAGTATCGGCCTGTCCCAGCCCATGAATTTATGAAGGCCCCCGGCGAGTTTCAAAAGTTCATGCCCCGGCCTTATGTATAAATGATATGTGTTAGCAAGAATTATCTGCGCCTCGGCGATCTTCAGATCCCTGACCGTCTGAGCTTTTACCGTCGCGCAAGTGCCGACCGGCATGAAAACCGGAGTCATTATGTCGCCGCGCCATGTCTTTAAAACCCCGGCCCTCGCCTTTGATTTACCGTCGCTTTTTAAAATTGTAAAGTGGTCGTTTTGATGGACTGTCAATTTAACTTCCCTTTCGCATAAATTTTTATAACCATGGTATTTATATTTTTTTAATTATTTTTCGGCTCAGTAACTTTTTCAACTTCGACCGCCGCTGGTTCATCTTCCGGCTTAACGGCCACGGTCTCTTTTTCGGTCTTTACAGGCTCCGTTGCTTTTTCGGATTCAACGGCTTCGGTTTCAGCTTTAACTTCCACAGGCGCTGCTTTTATTGGTTCTTCCACAGCCGCGGGCTCATTTTCTATTTCAACGGACGGCATTTCTTTTTCAGCCTTTTCTTCTTCGACGGCGGGTTTCGCTCCTACCTCGGAAGTGCCGACCGTTATGACGACGCTTTCGGCAGCGGTATTTTTCCCGGCGGGGGTTTTCTTTGAGGCTGCTTTTTTGTCCGCGGCCTTTGGCGCATCAGACTTAGCCGCCTTCGTTCCTTCGGTTTTTTTCGATTTATCTTTTGCCGTCTCTTTACCTTTTACGACGGGCTTTTTATTTTCAACTTCCTTTTTCACAGCCTGTTTCTTAACCGGAGCGTCCTTCACATTCACCGCGGCCGGTTTTGGTTCGGGTCCCTTTGAAGGCTTAACGGCTTGTTTGGCGTCAGGCTCTTTTACCGGTTTGACCGCCTGTCCGCTACCGGCGTCCTTAGCCGGCGTTGCCTGTTTTGCTTCAGGCTCTTTCACGGGCGGCCCGGTTTGTTTGTTCTCAACCGTTTTCGGGATTTCGGCATCCTTTTTAATATCATTTTCTTTTTTTATTTCATGCTCTTTTTGTGTTTCGGCGGGCGGCCTTGTCTCTGCGTTCTTCTTATTTAAAGCGCCCTTTTTATTGTTTTCGGCTTCCAGTCTGGCGGCGGCTTTATTGGCTTCCTGAAGCGCTTTTTCAGCCTCGATCTTAACTATGTCGCCGCTCGCGATGTCTTTCACGAGCTTTTTATACTTGTCGATCTCGGGCAGAAAGTAACATACGGGTTCGTTCTCGCTGAAATCGCCCGGCATTGAATGCGAAAAGATCTGAAGTTTCGAAGGCTCCGGTATCGCACCTAAAAGGGCCACCAGTAATGAAAGATCGACGTTCGTGGTCACGAAACTGAGCGACCCGGAGATTATTTCCGGAAGACGCATGAGCGTTTTACCTTCTTTAGCTCTATTGACAAGCGCTTTCAGGAATTTCTGCTGGCGCTGCATCCTGCCTATGTCGCCGAGCCTGTCATGCCTGAAGCGGCAGTATTGAAGGCCGAGCTTGCCGTTTAAGACCTGCAGGCCTTTTTTCAGCCTGATATGAAGATCCTGTTTGTTGTCGTCGTAGGTCATGTTTTTTTCGACGTCAACTTCGACGCCGCCGAAGAGATCGATTATCTTTTCAAACCCTTTCAGGTCAACCTTTACATAGTAATCGATCTTTAAAGCCGACATTTCTTCAATGCGTGAAACCACTTTTTTGATGGAAGCAATGTCGCTTTTGGTTTTAACGAATTCGAAAGTATAGACGGAGTTCATCTTCTGCGATCCGTGACCGGGGATCTCGACCTTAGCGTCACGCGGGAGAGAAATTATATCTATGCGGCAGTCCGGAACGGAAAGCATGACAAGTATCATCGAATCGGTCCTGTTAACGTCGATGAGCATATCAGTTCCAAGCAGTAAAAACACATATTTTTCTTTGGTTGGAATTGGAATGACCTTCGCGACCGCGTTCACCTTTTCAACGGCTTTGTATGCCTGTTTGATGAAATGGCTCTTATAGAAGACGAAAGCCGCGGCAAGCAGAAAAATAATAAGGAAAACGGCCAGGAACCGGATCAGAATGATGGTCAGTTCCTGTCCCGGACTTCTATACTTTTGAAGTTCTTCCTGTATCCTGTCGGTGTTTTCCATAATAATCACTTTGAATAAGTATAGCACATTGAAGGCTTTTTTAGCAATTAAAATTACCCTGCTGGTTTAATAAATTCAAAAAAACGATAGCCGCCGGAAAGAATTTTTGCCGGCATTCATACTTCGTGTAAAAAAAAGACATTTTTGTTTTAAGCCGATAATTTTGCGTTTGCGTGTTGACAAAAGTTAACTTTTAATATATAATCTTTCATAACAGGTCATACATATACGAAAAACAAACCCAAATTTTTAGAGCTGAATTTTCTTCTAAAACAGGCCTAAATAAAAACAATATAGTATTAAGTATTTTTTGGGAGGTACGAAGTATAATGAACCGTTCACTCATCGTCATCTTATCCCTGGTATTCTCAGTCCTTTTATTCGTCCCCGCTTTTGCCGCTTCAGAAGCAGAAGACACCCACAAGTTCGAGGTCCGTATCGCCAACCAGATGATCGTCGATTACTGGCAGGCGCTTGAGCTTTTCTATCAGATCCACGGAAAAGGCTGCTGCGATGAAGGTTGCGGCGAAAAATACCAGGCCCTCATTAAAAAAATAGACTCACAGTCAAAAGAGCTCTCATCCAGAATAATCAGAAAAATGAACAAAGAAGATCTCAACTCACTGAAAAATTTCAGCGAATTTTATAAAGCAAAACAGCATTACGAAAGACAGCCTTTATATCTCGTCTGCGCATCCATCATCGAAAAAGTAAAATCCGACATGGTAAGCCAGAACAGAAACAAGAACAGAGGCACAGTATTATTTGACTCGGTCGAACAGTTCACCGCCGAATATTTCCCCGGCTACGGCTACTCGGAACCCGGTTTCGAATACCGCCGCGGCAAAGAGCTCTCCAGCGAATTCCTTCACGCTTACTGGCAGGACGAAATAAAGGTCGTCGAAACGGCTAAACACTTCGAAGGCACAATTGAATTCAAACTCGCAGCCGAACTGGCTATGAATCCTTCGATCGGTAATTTCAAACAGATCGGCGAGCCCTTCAAAGTTGACATCGGCGGCCACATAACCCTCGTAGTTAAAGTCAGCTTCGACACCCGCACTCAGATCACAACGAGTTCCAAGAAAAAATACGCCGCAACCAAAGTTTGGTTCGAACTCTCAAAACGCAAAAAAGGCACCTGGTCGAACACCGCCTGGGAAGTCTGCGGCAAGACATATGAAATGCACGATTTTTACACCAACGAAGAAGTCGTTTCGGCGATCAAGTTCGGAAAATAATTCTTTCGATTTTTCAGTCCCGCAATAATTTTAATATGGTGTAAAATGAAAAAGTTTCAAACATTAAAATTTAAAATAATTCTGGCCATAGCTGTTATTTTCGCATCGGCCTTGTTTTCGGGCGTTTCTTTCGGCGTGACGATCGCCGAATTCGAAGACGACATAAAAAATCCGATCGTTCATAAAAGCTACGGTCTCATGAACAGCTTCTGGACCGTCAAAGAGCTTATCTATCTTACCAGCGTAACGACCGATTCGACGGACTACGCAACATATCTTCAGCAGTATAAAACGGAACTGAGGATCCTCAACGAAAAAGCTTACGACCTCTCGGACGTCATTATAAAAGACATCGAGGTTGACAAACTTTCGTCTCTCAGATATTTCTCGAAGTTATACAAATCAAAAAAACCGCTCGAAAAGCTTTCTCTCAATATGGTAGCCCAGCCGATAATAGAAAGGGTCCGCCAGATCATCCTCGCCGGCCAGAGCGCCCCCAGAACGGGAGTTTTCGGCGCTTTTACAACGGTCGAAGAATTCAAGGCCGAATATTTCCCGGGTTACGAAGGCGACATCAATCCTAACTATTACTACCGTAAGGGCCGTGAAATATCGTCCGAGATAATTGAAACCTACTGGAAAGAAGTTAAAAACACCTATGAGGCCCAGGAAGAAGTTAGCGGCGAAGTGACCCTTGATTATCTCGAACAGCTTTATAATAACGAAGACGTTACAGATATAGAAGAAACCTCCGGCGTCTTCGAAAAAATAATTAACGGTATCCTGACCAAGTGTATAAACGTCACTTTCAAAGCCAAGGCAAAGATCACGACTATATCCAAACGAAAATACGCATCCACAAAAGTATGGTTCGAGCTTCTGGTCAATAAAACTTCCGTATTAGTTAACAAATGGGAAGTCTGCGGAAAAACTTACGAAATGCACGAAATATACGCCGGCAGCGAGATCATATCAGGGCCGGGCCAAACGCCCGCCCCCCCGGCTGGCCAGAATCCGCCAGCTCCTCCTGCAGACGCCGGTCAGAGCACACCATCAACCCCGCCTTCTCAGGCACCGGCAGGCAACGCAAAATAACGCTTTCTTTTAATTTCAGTATTATACTTATAGTTAAATAAATAAAAAAGCGCCGGTTAAAAGTCCGGCGCTTTTTTATTTAATAAGACTTTTCAGCTTTTTATCGATAGTAAATCTTTTGGTATATATATGACAGGCATGACGAAAGGCATCATTACGCTACTGTCATTTGCTCATCGCTTCAGGCCGGTCGGTGTATTAAAAACTATCGCATCCTGTCATGATTTTTCAAAAAGAGCGTTTCTTACTGCCTCATTTTTTGAAATGCTTGAAAAATAAAGCTGATTATTATATAATAAACAATATTAAAACATCTGATGAACGCATTTAAAACAATATCCGGATTTATCTTACATATATTAACGATCGGAAGTGATTAAAATTTTAAAACAATTACAGGACGCTCAAAATGAAATATTGGCTCTGACAGCTTCTTCCGGTGAAACGGAAAAAATAACGCTCGAGGACGCCTTCGAACGAATAGCCGCCGAGAACGCCGTAGCGGGTTTCAGCGTTCCGCCTTTTAATACTTCAGCCATGGACGGATTTGCCATAAAAAGCGCCGATCTTTCTGATACGGCCGCTTTAAAAACCGGCGTCAGGCTTGAGATCATAGGCGAACTCGCCGCTGGTTCAACGCTGAAATATACCGTATGCGCCGGAAAAGCCGTTAAAATAATGACGGGTGCGCCGCTTCCGGAGGGCGCTGACGCCATACTCATGAAAGAATTATGCGAAGAAATTAAAAACGAAAATGATTGGTATTTAAAAACCGGCGCGGCTATAGGCCCCGGCCTTCATGTGCGCACCATCGGGACCGATTTTAAAAAAGGCGATGTGATAATACCGAAAGGGACATTTCTAAATCCCGCCGCGGCAGGGCTTCTCGCGTCGGCGGCGATAGCGGAAATATCGGTCTATAAAATACCCGTCGTAGCCGTATTATCGACCGGCGACGAACTCATCGACCCTCTCGATCCGGCGGCGCGCGAAAAAGGTTTCGTTCCAGGGCCCGGAAAAATAATGAATTCGAATCTATATCTGCTGGCATCGCTTTTAAGATCGAGCGGGGCCAGGCCGCGCCTTCTCGACACCGCCAAAGACACGCCGGAGGATATTTCTCAAAAGCTCATGGAAGGTGCTCGCGCCGCTGATATTATAATAACCACCGGAGGCGCTTCCGTTGGAAGTTATGATTATATGCCTGACGCCCTTAAACTGGCCGGTTTTGAAGTCAATATCTGGAAAATGAATATAAAGCCGGGGCGGCCTTTCATTTTCGGAATAAAAAAAGACAACGGAAGGACGAAAATGGTTTTCGGGCTTCCAGGAAATCCGGCTTCATCCATGGTATCGTTTCTAAAGATAATAAGGCCCGTAATTTATAAACTTTGCGGCCGCAGCGCGCCGCTTGATTCGCTCAGGGTGAAAGGCACTATAAATTCAGAGGTCCGCCTCGACCCCGAGCGCCTGACCTTTTTACGCGCCAGAATTTATGAGGATAACGACCGGACGATGATAGACGTTCCCAAAAAACAGGATTCTAATATTCTTAGTTCCGCGTTGAGATTGAACTGCCTAGCCGAGATCCCTTCGGGAAAAGGCTCGCTGCCTGAAGGTTCTGAAGTATTCGCGCAGATAATATGAGACCGGTTTTGCGGGCGGATATTTATTTTAAGACGGTCGCTATTATTTTCACGGCTGGTTTATTTTTGTCTGTCAATGCTATAATTTGTAATGCCGCCGTTTTATTTTCATTGAACGAAAATAAAACGCCCGTTCTATACTTTTTTCTGCTGCTCTCCGCGGCCGTTATATTTTCACTTATCGCGGCGCGTTTCAATAAAAACATCTTCATAAGAAAACTGCGGGCGGTCGACGACATAGAGCAATCCATAGGCCGTGCCGCTGAAATGGGCAGGCCGGCCTTATATCTGACCGGATTATATGACATGAACGCGCTGCCCACGATGGCGTCCATCGAGATATTATCATATGTCTCTGAAAAAACGGCTGTTTATGACACGAAACTGATAGTTCCCTGCTGCCGGTCGCTCGTTATGAACGCCGCGCGGGAAACGGTGCGCGCATCTTTTATAAAAACGCGCCGGGAAGCGTCTTATGATCCGGAGAATATAAAATATATAACCGATGACCAGTGGGGATTCGCGTCGGCCGTAACCGGAATTATGAAACGCGAAAAGCCGGCCGTGTGTTTTTATTTCGGCCAGTTCGTATCGGAATCGCTCGTTTACGCGGAAACCGGCCACGGCGTCGGCGCTGTCCAGATCGCCGGAACCAACGAGTTCTCGCAGATACCTTTTTTCGTGGTAGCCTGCGACAGCTGCCTTATAGGCGAGGAACTCTACGCCGCCTCTGCTTATTTCTCAAAAAAGCATACTGACGCGGGAACGCTGCGCGGCCTTGACATCTGCAAACTCCTTATTATCACGATCATTTTAACGGGAGTTATATTTGAAACGATATACGCCATAGATCCCGTGAAATTCATCCCGCTCCATAAATTAAAAGAAGTGCTGATATCGGAACGATAGTTAAGCGCGCTTCAGAGTTTTTTCAAAGACCGCTTTTTTTCTTGACATCCTTATCTTTAAATTATATTATGAAAGCATCCATTTATTAAATATATGCGGAGGTATAAAATGTCAAGGAATCAATTGTTTTTAATGATAACCTTATTGATATTTATTTTGAGCGGAGGAGCGGCAATGGCGAAAAAAGATACCATTCAGATCAGAGAAACCGCGATTTTCAAATATGATTCCGAAAAAAAAGAAGTGCTGGCCGTTTCTGAAAAAGTTAAAGACTACATGAAAATGAAGTTCGTGTCCGTCACCATGGACCAGCCCATTTACTGGCCGAACGAGGACGTGAACCTTAAGATCCTCATGCCGGTCAACCCTTCCGCCGAAATCAAAATATCTCTTCATAAAAAAGACGCGACGCCTAAAGATCTCGGGACCTTTAAACTCAACGACGGCGGCGTTCGCGTCGAAAAAATATTAAGCGGCGAAAAAAAGAAGATCGAGGCCGGCGAATATCGCGTAACCGTTACGACCGCCGATAAAAAGATCGAGGAAAGTTCAACCTTTTCAGTGGTCGAGGGCCATCTCGGCGCAGTCTCCTTCGCCTATGAATTCGAGCAGCTTACTACGGCCGGCGCCCTGAAAGAGGTCAAAGGCGGCTGGTTCCTCGGAAACGCCGAAGGCGTCGGAAAACGCTGGGGCAACGGGCTTAACGTTAAAAACGAAGTGCGCGTGTTAAATCAGCCTTACACCGGGGCCGCTACGATCAGATCGCGCTGCTACCTTCCCGGCTGCAACGGCTGCGAAGCCGGCGCTCCGCAGCAGATAAGGATCGAGAACGGCGTTCTTGAAGCCTCTATGGAGGTCGGCGGCCACTCAGGCCCGTTCGAACTCGAGGTAGTGACCGATCGGGGAGACGTCAGAAATCTTTTCGGGAGGTCGGGCCATGTAGAGCGCCAGACGACGCAGATCACCGGCGGATTTACGACGATGTATAACGCCACGCTCGCGCCTTACGAAGGAACGCGTCCGGTTCCCGGCCGCGAGATCTATATCGAAAAGACAAATGAGAAAAACGATAACGCCGCTCTCGAGCTCGGATCGCCCATATGCGATAATTCAAATAAAATAGAAATAACGGTCACTCATGAGATTAAAAACGCGAAAGGCTTCGTTTACTACATGGAAAATAACGAGACCTTCAAAACGCGCGAGGTCAAACTCGAAAAAGACCTTAAAAAAGGACAGAAGATCGAGATCGAATGTCCCGCTCCTTACGCTTTCGCCGGGATCGCGGGTTTCGTGGAAGATGAAAAAAATAAAGAAGGCCGATATTACGAAGCATGGGTGATCGCGTTCACGCCGTCGCCGCTTGAAATAGAGGTCATATCCCAGGAATCGGGCCTGCCGCTGGCGGAATTCAATGTGAGCGTAAAAGCTTCTGATAAAACGACCAATAAAGGCGTAGCAGTGAACGGGATACTGGAAGTTTTCGATAACCGCGTAGCTTCAAAGAGCCCGAAAGAACCGCTGGTGTCATCGATCGGCGACTCGTTCCGCGATCTGTCCGGCACCATCGCCAGCTGGCGCGACTGGACCGGCATGGAATTCGACGAGGTCAGCAAGGGCGGAAGATCGGAATCGCTCATGGATATGGGAGCCACGGCTATGCCTTCTTCATCGGCGCCCATGCTGGAAATGAGCGCGCCGTCGCCTAAAAAAATGTCGATAGCGCCTAATGCCAGCGGAAAAATGAGAATGTTCGCTAAATCACAGTCTTTAGACAAGGATTCGGAAAGCCTTCAAGCCGCAAAGCCTTCCGAAGAACCGGCAGAAACTATCCGCGAAGGCGAAAAAAAAGTCGTTTACTGTGCCGCCTTAAAAACTGACGCGAACGGCGAAGCGAAGGTTTCGGTAAAGCTTCCTCCGCAGACAGGCCGATGCAAGATCAGATTCGTAGCCGTGGACAAATTCGATTATATCGAAAAAGTCAAAGATATCGACGTCTCAAAGAAGAGTTTCGCGGAGGCTTCAATACCTTCTCTTATAACTCCGGGTTCTAATATCACAGCAAGGCTTTCGGTCGTTAACACATCGGGCGAAGCTATGAAATTAAAGATCAGCGGCGCCTGCCTCGAAAAAGAAATTGAAAAAGATGTAAAATCAGGAACCAACGATCTCGAATTCGAAATAACCGGCAGAAATTACGGCGAACTTAGAGTTACCGTCATGGACAAAGACGGAAAAACAACCGATAAAAGAGTTTTCAACATAAAAAATATCGCTTCCATGCCCATTACTTTCTCCGATATCGTTATCTCGGATGGCTCGGCGATCGCCGTCGAAAAAGACAGAAAAATAGCCGTTTATACTAACCCCGCAAGGCTTCTTGGCGGCATCGCCGCTAATATGAACACGACGATGTATTCATGGTTCGGCCACGCAGAAGCCATAAGCGCGTCAGCCGCCATAAGAGCGATGCTTTTAAGGGCCATGGCCGAAAAAATTATGGGCGACGAGGGCCTGCGCGATAAGATAAAAGCCGATCTCGTAAAATCGATAAAAGATCTCAACGAAAATTTTTATAACAAAGAATCGGGCCTTGTTTATCCTTACCCCGGCATGGCCGAAAATATAACCTGGAGCATCTGGGTCTCCAAAAATCTTAGCTCGGCCGTAACTTCCCTTTCGTCTAACGAAGAATTGAAGGCCGAACTCGGCGACACGATAAATATCGCCGCCGAAATGCTCGAAAAGATGATGGGCGCACTCGCTAAAAAGAATATATCGATACAGGAATATGCAATGTTCGACCCGAAGACGGGCCAGGACATTATACCGGTCGAAATAGACGGAAAGATCGTCTATAAAGCGATAACCGACGACGCCGTAGTGGATTTTTTCAGAAACAAGGCTCTTCCGGCGCTTGATATAGAAAATCCTGAATTTCACAAAAAATTAAGCGTAAACTTCACAAAACTCTATGACACGCACAGGTTCTTAAAAGCGTTCGAACGCACCGGCGCTTATTATTACATGCTCATAAACGCGAAAGCGCTTCTTTTGAAAAACGATAAAAATTTCACAAATGTATTCAACAAGGTCGCGCGCGGCCTCATAAACACAGGCGAACCCGGTTTGATACAGGGACCCGCGCTTATGGGCGGAGTTTACTCGGCGCCCCAGACCATGGTTAAGTTTTTAGACCTTCTCGTTACTATGGCGCGCGAAAATAAGATATCGAAAGAAGCGAAGATCAAAATAATGAGCGGCAAAACAGTAAAAGATAATATACTTGTTTCAGACGCGCCTTATTTACTCGAGGTCAAAGAAAAAGACCTGACGCTCACGGCCCCGGAATTCGTCACGGTAAGAATAGACAATGAAACCACGATCAACATGTTCGACCACCTTGAAAAGGCTCCGTTCTTCGATATAAAATGCGCGAATGCCGCCCTCAAGACCGGCGACGAATCGATGATCGAAATCAATTTGAACGAGAAGATCCAGAAAGACTCTGACGCAGCCGATTACTATGCGATAGTGGCGCTTCCTTCGAATCTTTCACTTATGCAGACCGAAGATCTTCTAGCCGATTACCGCGGCCAGCTTTTATACGGCCAGAAAACAAGCGGCGGCGAATCGATCCAGCTCGTGACCGTGCCGTTCCGCGGCTCAAAAACCATGTCGTTAAAGGTCAAAGCCGTCCACAAAGGCGAAAGCGAAGGCTTCATAACTGTCCGCCACATGAGTAACCCCGATCTCATAGTAACGCTTAAAACGGCGAAAATAAAAGTCGATTAAGGCTCTTTCGTGTTTTGCGTGGATCATATATCAGTGAACAGTGTATCATGAATAGAGAATAGTTATGGACCGGAACGCCTGTTGCGCGTTTGCCGCTAAAGGCAAGTTTTTTAAGCATTAAAAACTTTTAAAATTGTTCCAAAATCCTCAACTATTCTCTATTCTCTATTCTCTATTCTCTATTCTCTATATCCTGAAATCTTTAAGACGCAACGCGGAATATACATGAGCGGTTTCAGACCGTCATATCCCGCCAAGCTTTTTGAAAGGCAATTTGACGCTGAACTCGCTTCCTTCTTTGGGAACGCTTTTCACAAAAATTTCACCATGCAGCATTTCAGCCAGTTCTTTAACGATGGATAGGCCCAGTCCGGCTCCGATATACTTTTTCGTAAGATGGTGCTCGCCCTGCACGAATCTTTCGAAAATTCTTTCCCGGTCTTCATCAGTGATCCCTATCCCGCTGTCGGATACCGAAAAAACAATAAAACCCGTGTCAGGCGAATCGCTTTTATCGCAGCTTATCGAAAGCGTCACGCTTCCTTTTTCAGTGAACTTGACCGCGTTTGAAAGAATATTGGTGAGTATGTGATAAAGTTTCTGCCGGTCTGTA
>CAZKCG010000089.1:0-17881 GCA_964551445.1 uncultured bacterium
GACGGCCGTGATCGGGCTTTGAAGTTTTTCGAAGTCAACGCTTATCATAATCCGTATAAAAATAAGGGCAGAGACCGGCCGAATTTAATCTGAAAGGCCTTATGGCGCTGCCCCTATCGTTATTTTCCCTTTATTATTATCGTTAGGTCTAAGCCGTATTATTCGGCGAGTTCCATCTTAACCTTGAGATTAACTGTCGTTTTAACCGGTTTTTTTGAGGGGCCGAGATTCGGGGAATCGTTCTCGATCTCCTGATCCATGGTCATATCGCTCGTTGTCTCGTTCATAACCACGTAGCCTTTGTCGAGGTCGAAATATATTTTTCCGGCGACTTTAGCTTTAACGTTCTTAACTTCAGGCGCGACGCTTGTTTCCTGTTCGATAACCGCGCATTTTCTGCCTTTATATTTCGTGACTTCTTTTATTTTGTAGGTTACGTTCATTGCGATAGGCTGTTTTATTTCGGTGGTCCAGCTTTTTCCGATCGTAACGGGTTCTTTCGGAAAGCTCATGGAAGTGGCGATAGGATCGTAATTTGCGTCATAAGAAGTGGCGCCGAGAAGTTCGCCCGATTTAGCTATGGTCATATAAACCGTATTTCCGACATTTTTGAGATCCTCGTCTTTTCCTTCGGGGTTTTTAGCCATACCGCTGAGTATCTTCGTCTGTATGTCGATATTTCCGCTCTTGGGGTTCACGAAAAGGACGTTCTGTTCTATCTTCATTTTCACGTCAACGGGCGCTTCGCCTTTATTGTTGGGCGTTTCCATTTTCGTCGTGCCGTTCATATTCACGTTATATGTTATTTTGTCGCCGATCTTGTATTTGTACTCGAGCATAACCTTTTCGGCCGCGTTCACCGGCGCGGACATGGCTGAGAACACTAAAAGGGTCATAAAAGTGACCGCGAGGGCGTATGATATTTTTTTTAACCTGAAAAGCTTCATAATTTCCTCCTAATAGAAATGTGCAATCATTATAGAAAAATTATTCTTTTTTGTCAACGAAAATTTGCCCGCTGAAAAAAATAAGTGGGTCTGAAGGCTGCGCCGCCACATCTGGCGGAACCGGCGAAAACAGCTTTCACCTGCTAAAATTAAATGCCGCCGGCTTGTTTCAAAAATTCGGCGTCAAATGATCCGCATAAAAACAAGGCTCAGTCTATCGCCGGGCCGGTTATTTTCCTGAAATCGTATTTATTGAAATCGCAAACAGGCCTGTACCCGATCTTCTGATAAATACCGTTGGAAACGGGATTTTTCAGGTCCGTAAAAAGCGCGCAGAACTTTCGGCCGCCGGCGAGAAGTTCCGCCGACAGTCTCGCGACGCAGCATGTCGCATAACCTTTTTTTCTGTGCTCAGGCGGCGTGTAAACAAGGTTTACGGCTATGCCGCAAGCCGTAGGCCTGGCCGAACACGCCATAGTCACGGGGACCTTGTCCTGCCAGATGAACGCTCCGCCCGTTTTTATCTTTCCGGCTATCAATTCGCGGGCCGCCTCATGCAGCATGACCTCTCCCAGGGCTTCGGCCGAAAACGCCGCGGTCCATACGGCCAGCGTGTCTATATCGTCCCCGTCAGCTCTTCTGAAAAAACCTGACGCGCAAGCGACATCCGCGACTTCCCTTAATTCATAAACCCTCTGATTCATGTCCAATTCAAAGCTGACACCTTTTTTCGCCGACCACAATTCGGCGAACCGCCCCGATATTCCGACCGGGCCTATCACGCCGGGGATCTCGATGCTATTTCCGGTCAGGTAATTCATCAGAAGCTCCACCGCCTCACCCTCGCGCCTCCCGTCCGAAAAGGCCACCAACCCTTGCGGCGGCGTCATAAGGCAGGCCAGAACGACGGAATCGTCTTCCTCGACGCTTAAGAACAACGGCCGCGAAACATCATCGCCGGCGGGCTCCATATTTCTTCCGGCGATACCGAGAATGAGATTATTCGCCGCTTCATTCTTTTCGAGAAAATCACGAGTTCGGGCCAGGAAATCGCCGCCCGATCGAAAAGCCTTAACGAGCATATCGTTTTTCATTCCTCCATATTTTTTATTTATGATCACTTGTATACTAATATTTTTCGAAAATTTTTATTTCACGGCGGCGTGAAACGCCATACCCTTGAACTCGCACCTGTTTAAAAACTCGGAAAGCGTAAGCGAAACTTTTCCGCGCAGCGGGTCTCCGAACTCATATTTCCCGTTCTTTTTCCCGAAATATACGACCGCGTGCTGCGTCGTTCCAAGGTAAACGACTATTATGGACGGCGCCGGGACGCTGTCGATACCGGCTTCGACGCATTCGACCAGGAGCCCTTCGCCTCTCATACAGCGCAGCGCCTGCCACGGCTCCGTCCCGTGATCGGAAGTGTTCGATGCGCGCGCGAGCCTCGATTCCGCTTCGGCGCGGAAACCGGCGCCGCCCATTTTGTATGAAGCTCCGTAGTGGTCGAGCACCGTCGCGATCGACGCGGGAAAGCACGTCACTCCGCTCGATTGAAGGCATACGCCGTCCTTCCACTGTCCGGTGAAATCGAATTTATCGAACCTGACGGGGCACATTATAGCGCTGTATAAAGGATCCATGACGAGCGCGCTCATCACGAGAAGAAAAAAAGCGCTGTAGACGCCGCCAGTAACTGGAGATGAAAAATTCTTCTTGATCGACGCTGCGCCGAATAAAAAACCCCACGCCGCCGAGGTCAATTCGACGTACGGAACGCTTCTGAATTCGATATATTCGACATTACCGATGAACTTGAAATGAAAAATAAGCGAAAATCCCGGCGCGCACAGCAAAAGCGCGATAAACGCCAGAAATATCCTTTTGGGCGCGCTCTCAATATTTCGCGAAACCATGTATCCGGCGAAATAAAGCGTTATGGCCAGGGCCGGTGTTATGAACACCAGAGGATGAAAATACATCATCGTTATTAGTTCTTCACTTTTATTTTTTTCGGTCGGTCTAATAATTATATATTATTATCACCGGAAATTCAAACTCTGTTTTTCCGTTTCCGTCCGGGCTCATTAAAGCCCTTTTAAAAAACGACGGAAGGATAAGATGAAAAAATAAACAAAGATTTCTATATATTATCCGATATATATTAAGTATGATAAGTAAAATTTTGAGGCCCGTAACTTTCCTGGCGACTGTTTTTGCGTTGGCATTCCTTTATTTCCAACCATTTACGGGCATCTGCTCGGCGTTCGAGCTGGCTGACGGTTTAAACCTGGACGGCCGGAAAGTGATATCCTATAAACTTTCCAACAGCGTCGAAAACAATCAGGTCCTGCAAAGCCTCAAGGTCAACCTCAAAGGGAACATAAGCGAAAAACTGACCACCGACTTAAAGATCGACGACTCGCTCTCGGAAAAAGTGGAGCGCATGCGTTTTGAATATAGCGGCGAAAAACTCCGGCTCGAACTCGGCGACATAAATTTTTCGGGAATAACGGGATTTTCCAGAAGCGAAAAAAAAATGCGCGGCCTGGTCGCGAACCTTGACGGTTTGTCGTCGAATAAAGATCAGAACCTGACATTTTTATGCACCTACGAGAACGGCCGCCCCGCGAAAGACCAGTTCACGGGTGAAGGCCGTTGCGGCCCGTTCAAACTTTCCGCTGAGAAAATAGTGCTTCAGTCGGACCGCGTTTATATCGACGGTGCCTTGAAACGGCGCAATATAGATTACGGCCTCGATTGCGAGAACGGCATACTCACTTTCAATGAAGAAGTGCCTCTCGGTTCCGAAATATATATCCAGTATTCCGTTGAAACCGCTTTCGAAAACGTAAATCGTTATTCCTTCGGAGCCTTCAGCGAAAATAAACTCACTGAAAAAGGCGTGACGAAGGTCGGCGTCGTAAGAAGCGAAGAGAGTTCACAGAACGGCTACGCGCTCCCAAACGCCAGGACCGAATTCAATCTGAGCCAGGATATAAAGCTTTCTGAAAAATTAGATACCGCTCTTGAGTATTCAAGATCTTTCAGGGACTCAACCGGAATAGAGGACACTTCGCGCGACGGCGCGGCGCTTAATTTATACACGAAACTCAAAGGCAGATATATCGACACTAATTTACGCCACTCACTCATTGAGTCAAACTATGCCCCCTATCATTCAGGTTATGTAAAGCCGGAGAAAAAAAGCGAGTTCTCGTTCGACCTGCATCCGCCCGAAGAAGAAGGCATTTTAAGCCGCGTCAACGGCAGCATGGGTGTTTTAAGGACCGAATCCTTGACCGGCGGATTAAACGGCGATATTTCCGACGAAGATAAATTTTTCGGGAAATTTTTATATAATTTGAATGAGAATGTCTCCCTCAACACTAATTTTTCAAACAGCGCCAATTCGGAGCAGGCCGACCTTAAAGTGAGCTCGCGTTCGTCAAAATTAAATATCGAGAACGGAATAAGCATGCAGCGCAAGAACGGCGGCGCGGACGAACTCAATATGATCAATTTCAGGGCGTCCACCTTTCCGGTTAATAAAAACGTATATTTTGTCGAATATAATGACAGCGCGCTCAAGACCTACTCTAAGATCAGGGACGAGAATAACGAATTCAACTTTAAGTTGAGGCGCAAGGTCAATAGCGATATATCTCTCGGCTACTCGCTTATGCAGGCCGGAAGAATGAACTTCGCGGAAGCTAAAATGAAAATGACCGAGAACCGGGCGATGATGGATTATAACCTGAACGAGGACCTGGCGCTTACGGGACAGGTCGCGGCGAGAAACGAAAAAAGGACGAACGCCTTCGAACCGGCCGCGGCTTTAAAGGGATTTTTATTCGGCGTAAAATATAATCCGCTTGATTTTTTAAAAGTTCTTTTTAAAAGAGAGTTCTGGGATACGGATATGCCTACCCGCAACATGAATTTTCATAAGACCGACGATTCGGTAAAATTAATATTCGCCGGCCAGAACAGCCCGTATTCGCTCGAATTAAAAGGATCGCTTCTTTCGAACGCATATGACCTGGAGTCGGGGGCGAGACGGGGTGGAACCACAAGCGGCGGAGCGCTTTTCAATATAAAGGCCGGAAACAGATTGAAATTTTCAAGCGAGATCAATCAGAAAGCCGAAGAAGGGCCTATAAGCCCGAAGAT
Source organism: uncultured bacterium (assembly GCA_964551445.1). Lineage (GTDB taxonomy): Bacteria > Muiribacteriota > UBA9980 > UBA9980 > UBA9980 > DAOPXV01. The sequence goes on from CAZKCG010000089.1 coordinate 5,121, forward strand.
CTTCACCAACCGCGAAGAAATAAAATACAGGGTGAATGACGACATGGATTTTTTTCTCAATTTCGAACGCGAACGATCGCTGTTTACAAGTATAAATTCAACCTTCAAACTGGAAGCAAGGCTTTAATTGATAATTATGATGAGATATAACTTTAATACAATTAAATATTTCGTAAAGACAGCCGCGGTTATCTGCGTTTTTTTATTATTTTTTTCGCTTTCACCGGAGGCGAAAGCCTCTGAAAATGAATGGCGCGGTATCGAAGGCGGCGGATCGGGCGAGGTGGCCATAAATCCGAAGCGCGTCGAAACAGGGAAACTTTGCGACATTTCGCTCACCATCACTTTTCCAAATAACGATACGCTTTACGAGGTCCAGATAAAAGTGCCTTACAGCTGGCGCTTTACGCCCAACTATTCCAACGTGCGCCTTGAAGGCATGGGAATGGAACTGGCAGCCATAAAAGAAATAACGGGCGGCGGTTACCAGAATCAGGAATATATAATAAAAATAACCGGCGCTTCGATAACAACCGGAAAAGCAGGCCAGGTATCGCTTTTAAATATCACCCCTCCTTCGTTCATAGCGTCCGATAGATCGTCCCTTAACCGTTTTGCGGTGATAACCAGGCGGTATAACGGCATTCTGGCGCAGATAGATAATAGTCCAATATGCGAAACTTATAATATGGCGGCATACGCCCCTGCGCTTCTCATCAACGAGGCAGCCCCTAAAAACTCGCCCGGCGCCGATTTCGTCGAGGTTTATTGTAAGGACGACGGCAATTTCGGAAACGGCGTGGATATAATCAACTGGCAGCTTTCCAGAATGTCCGAAAGCATCACGCCGGATAAAACATTCGCTTCGATGATAGTAAAGACGGGAAATTACCTCGTTTTAAGATATAACTCCGCGAACCAGGCGGACGACATCTTTCCATCGCTCAACGTGCTTAACGCCTACAGCGGCAAAACAAGCATCGGTTCTGGCAGCTTCATAATGACACTGAAAAATTTCAACGGCCAGATAACCGACGCGCTCGTCTGCAACACCATGGCGGATGACGTAAGCTACAACGACATCCTTTACCTTAATTCCCTGAAGCAATGGGAAGGCGTCGATAAAAAAGCCGGCGTAAGCATAGCTTCGATAGCGGCCAATAACGTGATCGCAAGATTCCCGGGCCGCGCCGATACGAACGCCAGAAGCGACTTTTCGCTCATGAACTATCAGACCCCCGGTTCGTCCAACGGAAATCTCGGCATCGCCGTCAAGCTTCTGGTGAACGAATTCAAAGCCGGCTCGAACAACGGCGATTTCATTGAAATTTTCGTATCCGACGACGGTTCGGGCGGAGGCGGCTCCGACATATCCGGTTACGAGATAAGCGACGGCGTGGACTTTTCAGCCGTCTGCCCCCAGGGCACGATCGTAAGAAGCGGGGACTACATCGTTATTAAATATAATTCATCAGCGGGCGGTTTCGAATCAAGGCTTAATAACGTCATAAGCGTCAATACCACCGTGACCGGACTGTCAAAGGTTTTCGGCCTGATAAGCATTAAGAACTCGGCCCTGAAATATATCGACGCCGCCGCTTATTCTTCCGGCCCCATCTCCGAAAAGAACAGACTCATACTTAAAAAATTCGTGGAATCAGGCGATATACTCGACATGACCCCTCCGCTCGTCTATGACGACGAGGACTGCGTCTCCATAAAGAACCAGGCAGCAAACTCGTCGTTCGGCCGCAACGAAAAAAGCGCCGATACCAATTCGCGGACGGACTTTTCAAATTTCGTGAAACCGACCCCCGGCAGGCCCAACGTAGCCGCCGGTTACCCGATAGCCCTTGTGACCGACCCGGGTCCGACGATATACGCCAACGCCAATTCGGAAGTTGTCGTGGATATAAAAGCGGTGGATGTCGACGGCCTGGTCTCGCAGGTCAGCTCATCTCTTATCAGCGTGACATCCGACGCCGAAGGCACTCTTTTTTCAGAGAACGGCCTTGATTATTCGCCGAAGATCGAGGTCACGCTTCGATATGGAACCAGAAGGATCTATATCAAGGACACTACGATCAGCTCGAAAACGATAACATTTAAGGATAAATTCGACCCCAAGCTCGCCTGCAAATTGAATTTCGCGGTAACCGCGCTATTTCCGGTGCAGATAAACGAGATCATGTACAACCCTTCGGCGGTGCTGGTAAAAAATCCGCTGGACCTTCAGTGGATCGAGCTTTACAACAAAGCTTCCGGCTACTATGACATAAGCGGTTATAAATTCAAATGCGGAAACAAGGTTTACGTTTTCCCCGACGGCACGAAGATAGAATCCAATTCATATCTCGCCGTCACGACAAGGCTTAACAAGGCATCATACAGAGAAGAAGCCGCCTTTTCAGACGTTTACGGCGACGCCGACGGCGTCTGGCGCACAAGCGACGGATTTACCGCGCTTGCGTCCAACGGCTTCACGATAGGCACCGGCGGAGGCAGGCTGTCTTTTACCACTCCGGACGATATAGAACTCTCGGTCGTGGAATATTCTTCATCCCAGGGCGGGAACGGAAACGGAAAATCCATCGAAAAATCCATCCAGTCGGTTTATTCGATAGGAAGTTTCGACGTGGACCGATATAATTTCGTCGAAAGCGGAAAATCTTACGGAACGCCCGGCAAACAAAACTCAAAAGACTCCCGCCCGGCAACGAAGATAACTCTTTCGCATTCGCCGGTCACGGAAGCGATAGTCAACCAGAGCGTAACGATATACGCAAGGGTTGAGAACGCGAATGAAATAGACATCGGATACAGGAACAGCCGCGTTGCCGGAATATATAGTTACATCCCGATGAAAAAAATCGATAACACGAATGTTTATCGCGCCATAATACCAGCGATTTCGGTCACTCTCGACGGAGTGGATTATTACGTCAGGGTCCTCGACAACGAGCGAACGGCTGCATACGCGCCCGACGGCGGAGAAGGCTCGCCCTATAAGATAAGCGTTATAGACAACACGCCGAAAATTAGCATTGTGACGCCTTCCAAACTCGTGGCGCCCGGCGAAAGCTTCTTCGTCGACGTCAATATCGAGAACGCGCCGAATATCTCAGATATCTCATTCGATATATATTTCAACTCGAAATATTTGACGGTCGAGGATCAGGACGCGGTCCGCCCCGGATCCCAGATAGCCGTCGGAAGCGTTTTTTCTCAATATTTCAACGAGATCAACGACACCGATCAGACCGCGGGCGTCATAAACTTCAAACTCGTCGATCAGACCGGCGCCTCGGGTCCTTCCGGACAGGCCGCGAGAATAAAATTCCGCTCGGCGGCAGGTTACGGAGAAACCTATCCGGAATATATAGACCTTCAATTTAAAAATGTCACCGTTTCTTCGTCGCCTGACGTAAGCGTTTTCGACGGCAGGGTCCAGATCGGCGACAGGTCTTCCGGCATAGCCGGTATCGCCGGCGGAATAGTAGGCGGAGAGAATCAGGCGCGCATAATAATTCCGGCCGGCGCGGTAAAGACCGATACCGCTTTCACGATAAAAAAATTGATAAAAAGCGAGATCCCCCGAACCAACGTTATCGACAATATGAACGGGATAAAATCTCTTGACGTGGCATACGATTTCGGCCCCGGCGGCTACAATTTCCAAAAACCCGTCATGATCGAGATACCTTTTACGAGCGCTGATCTCGCGGCCAAAAACATAAGCGACTCCAAAAATTTGAAAATTTATTATTACAATACGGCGAACCTGGCCTATGAAAAAATGGGCGGCATAGTAAGCGGAGGAAAGGTCAGCGTGAAAGTTAATCATCTTTCGCTTTATCTTCTCGTGGAAGATCTCTCAAAAGAAGAATTCGACCTCAACACTATTTTCGTTTCTCCGAACCCTTTTTCGCCTAACGGTAACGGCTGGAACGACAGCACTTTCATTAATTACACCACGACCGTCGATACTATCGTAACCATAAAGATATTCGACGTGCGCGGCGCTCCAATAAGAAAACTGCTTTCAGGCGAAGCGGTCTCCGGCGGCAGAAACAAGACGGAATGGGACGGCCGTGACGATTTCGGAAGAATAGTAAAAACAGGCGTATATTTATATCAGTTGAAAACCGTCAGCCCGCAGAAAAGCTCCAGAACCTTTCAGGGCACGATAGTCGTATCTAAAAATTTAAAGGATTAAAGCGCTATGCTTCGAAGAAAAAATGTATATTCAATATTCATGATATTGCTCGCTCTGGCCGTCTTTAGCGCGCAGATCGGACCGGCATCGGCCGAGTTCGAGGATAAGGACCTCGGCGTGCGCTCAAGTTCCATGGGCGGCGCTTATACCGCGCTTTCAAACGACGGCGAAGGCCAGTTCTATAACCCCGCCGGCATATCCCAGGTCAAACGCGGCGCATTCACTTCGATGCACACGACGCTTTTCGGCCAGTCCGAACTTCCTCTCGATTACTTCAATTTTACTCAGCCGCTCATGCCGTTCTCCGTGGTTTCTTTCGGATACTCAAAATTCGGAACCGGGTTATACAGCGAGAAAGAGATAGATATGACGGTCGCCCGCCAGATAACCGAGCGGCATCACTTCGGCCTCACTCTAAAACAGATGTCGTCCTTCATATCTAATACGACCGACAGAAGCGCTTTTTCGATGGATTTCGGGTTCATCGCAAAATTCGAAAAAAACTTTCGGTTCGGCGTTTCGATCCTGAATCTGAACAATCCGAAAATGAATGAGATCGTGCCCAAAACCATTAAAGCCGGATTCGCTTTTAATCCCAAGGATAATCTTACCCTGTGCCTGGATTACAGTCATAAGGGAACTGAAAAAAAGGGATCGATAAATCTTGGAGAAGAATTTAACATGACGAGAAATTTCAAGGTCAGGGCAGGCTATAGCACCTACCCTTCAAGATTTTCATCGGGCTTTGGTTTTGAATTCAAAAACATCAAGCTTGACTATGGCTTCAGAAACCATGACACGCTCAATTCGACGCATCGCGTTTCGTTCACTTACATGATGGATTAGCCTGTAAAATGACGCGCAGCTGCTCAAAGTTCCCCTTCATTCCGCATTCGAACATCTTATCGGCGAGGGAAGCCGGCACCTTGTGTTTTTCCATTATGACCTTAATGTATTTATCTCTTATTTTATTCTGATTTTCTTCATGATTCGGCTTTTTAGAACTCAAATTACTTCCCAGGCGTGTAACCTCGTCGTCAAAATGGCGCCTGCGTTTTTCAACGTAAATATAAAAAAGTTCGCCGCAAAGTCTTCCGTATATGGGGATAAAGCTTAACACACCAACGCACAGAACATATGTAAGCCATGTTATCTCGATCTGCATCGCGACGTAGCTGCTTATTATGACCGATATAAAAAGGATCGAGGTTAAAAAGCCGGAGACGATATTTATTATCACGAACCCACGGGTTTGATACCATGCCGTTTCGCCGGCGTGCTTTTGAGCTTCTTCCGCGTCATGCGCCGGATGAGCCAGCGGATAACTTTTATGGATGCCGTCGAGGGCGTTTCTGGCGTTCTTATATTCTTCCTCGAGTTTTCTATATGGCAAAGCCGCTTCATCAGCCTCTTTTTGATAGTCAACCGTCATTTTTTCGAGCGCTTCCCTCAGTTCGTAGTAGACCCTGTTTTTAGCGACCTCCTGAAAGATCTCCTGGAGGGCTTTCAAAGTTTCTTTACAGGTAACTATTATTTCGGACATATCAAAATAATTCTTGCTTGAATTGAAAGTGTTCAGCACCGAGTTGTATTCATTTCTAAGAGCGGCGATCTTGGCCGGCACCGAAACGTATTTCGTGACCTGCGCCATTTTTTCAAACGATTCGTCTACCTGTTTAAAAAGGTCTATGCCTGAATTATTCATTTCTTTTACCATTTCGCCGTATATTTTTTCTATCTCGTTCACGAAGGGCGCGAACGCGAAATCAGAAATTATCTGAAGGGCAAAAAATCTGTCTCTTTTTATAAGTTCTCTTATAAGCCCGGCGGTTTCACCGACATATCCTGAATGATCCTTCATCGAGGCTGAGCACTGGGCCAGCGCGTATAAAGCGAAATTACAGCTCTCATCGAGCTTATAACCCTGCGAAACAGCCTCGTATGCTTCTGAATAAAGCGAACCGTCACGGGTCAGCGCGGCGGCGATACGGGTTAAAAGACCTATAAAAACAAGGCTGTTAACGAATATCTGGCGGCATTTATTCTGAGAGCATTTCATAGCTTTTCTGAAATAATTCATAGCCTCCGTGTAATCGGCTTTTTCAAAAAAATATAAAAGCCCAATCTGATAGCATACCGTATAATCAAAATCGAATTTTTCCTCGGCTTCCTTGAATATCCTTATAGCTTCGTCCGCCTGGCCGTTCCTGAAGCAGTCTTCAGCCTTGCGCCTGGATATCCTGGCCGTTTTCATTTTTGAATCTTCCGTGGGCGAACCGCCCTGGCGGTATTTTTTAGTATCCGGAAGTTCACAGTCGAACTGAAAAAGGCATTCAGCGAAAGCGAAATTTGAAACGGCATGAACGTCATAAACGTTTTTCATAAGCCGGGCGTTCATTTGAGATATTTTATTGTCTAAAGTTTCTGGTTTGGCGACAAGATTATAAATAGTGCGGACCTTGGCCGCGAATTCCTTTTCCGCATCCGACGAGAACATGGAGGAAGACTGCGACAAAGGTTTTAAAAACTGGTTGACAACGGCGGTCGCCGCCACGCAGACGGAAGGCATCGGCGGCGGTATGGCGTTACCTAAAAGGGAATTGACGACCTTTCTTCTCTCTTTTATTTGTTTATATTCGAGCGAATCGGACAGCTTGAAACTTGACATTTAACTCTCTGACATAAAAATTCTTGATATATTTATAAACCGAATTTATTATATCAGAAGTTGCCTGTTATATCAAACTTTTTATTTTTTCGTAATGGCCTTCAGCCGCGGCCTCAAAAATCTTCTCAGAGGTAAAAGCCGAAAGTCTTGTGCTCTCGGCAATGAATTTGACATATTTCTCGCTAATTTTATTGCCGGCCTCATCGACCCGCGTTCTCAGGGAGTTCATCTCATTTCTGGCCGAATCGATCGAATTTTTAATATTGCGGCGCCTGTTTTCTATAACGTTATAAAAAATTTCGCCGCAGGTCGCGCCGTATAAGGGTATCAGCAGCATATTCAAAAAGCCGCAGAGAATTATGAAAAGAATGCTGGATTCAATAAAGAGGGAAACTATTATTATAAATAGAAAAACCATCATAAATAATACGCTTCCGGAAATTATTTTAATTATGGTAAAAAGGCCGCTTTCGCGCCAGCCCATTTTCAAATGACCTTCCTCGTCATCGAATTCAGGGGATATCCTGCCGGCAACAATGTTGAAATCGGGTTCGGGATAGGAGCTGTTAAGTTTTTGAAGTTCATCTTTTGAGATATTATATCTGGATTCGGCTTTTATCATCGGATCCATGACCAGCTTTATTTCTTCGTTATATTTAGCCATTATCTTTTCGACGATATCTTTTATCTCGACGAATTTTTTGTTTTTATCGGTCTCGGCGATCATCTGCTGAAGCTCGTCAAGCGTCGAAACTATTCTGGTCGTGAGATCGACCATTTCAAAATAGTTTTTGTCGGCGAACTGTTCGAGATATTTATGATATATGTTTTCAAAACCGCCAAGCTGATTCGGAACGGGAAGGTAAGCCTTTGAATTATTAAGATATTCAAAAGTTTTTTCGATCTTTTCAAAAAGATTTTTTATGAATCCTTCCGTTTCGGCGCTTAAGTTTTTATAAAGGTCTCCTATCTGTTCCAGAAACAAGTCAAATGCGACATCATATATCAATTGCAGCGCGAAAAGTTTCTCGTTTTTTATAAGGTCCTTAAGTATAATTTTGGCCTGATTGAATATTTCGGCGCGGTCCGTCATGTGAGACATGCATTGCGCCATGGCGTATCTCGAAAAAGAATACCCGCTGTCAAGATTATAGGCCTGAGCTATCGCCTGATAGGATTCGCTGAAAAGTTCCTGGTTTTTCTGATGCTGCGCGCGTAATCTCAATATCAGCCCTAAAAAGACCATGCTGTGCACGAAGACCTGTGTAGAACGATTATAGGCGTTTTTACTGGCTTTTCTGAACCAGAACATGGCGTTGTTATAGTCGGCTTTCTCGAAAAAAAAGATAAGCGCCATCTGGTAGTGGATCGTAAAATCCTGGGGATTTTTAGTTTCGGCTTCCATGAACTCCGAAACAGCCTCATCGATCTGTCTGTTCTTATATTCTTCTTCCGCTTTTCTTCTGCTTTTTTTCGACTGAGTGATGTGTGCTTCTTCGTGAACCTGCGTCGAACGGTATTTTTTCAATTCCTCGCTCTCGCACTCGAGCCAGAATACCGGTTCGGCAAAAGCGTAATTTGATATAGCGAAAACGGTATAAAGGCTTTTGGAAACTTTAGACTTGAAATTTAAAAGCTCGGCTTCGATAAGTTCCGGCCTGGTTATAATAGAAGCGTATTCGCGCCTTTTTTCGTAGTAAAATTTGCGCATGTCGGATTCGGAAGGGCCTTCGGCAGGATTTGCCGGGGCGGCGGCATTTTCGCCTGTCGAAACCGGAGCCGCCGGCGGCGCTTCGCCGGGCATCTGACTGACTATGAGAGGGATCGCGTTATGAATAGCGATGGAAAAATTATCGCCTCTTACCGAAGATATGACGATATTTCTCAATTCTCTTATTTTTCTGTATTCGAGTGAGTCTTCAAGCCTGAATTCCGCCATTAAAATCCTCTTGCCGCGTCAAAATTCTGCGTCTGGTAGTACGTCCGATGTATCGTGGATCAAGGCATCAGGGCCCTTAATTTATCGAAGTTGCCTTCGATGCCCATGTCGAGCATCTGCCCCGCCGTAAAGGGTGAAACCTTTGCTCTGCCGGCTATTATCGTCGAATATTTTTCACGGAGCGCCTTGTCCGTTTCGGCGATCTTTGTTTTGTTTATTAAAAGAGTTTTTTCAAGCTTTATAATATTATGCTGAATGGTCTTTCGTTTATTCTCGATTATCACGAAATAAATTTCAGCGATTATCCCGCCGTAAAGAGGAATGCACAAAAGATTAAGCCCGCCAAGCGCCAGCGGAACCCAGTTTATCTCCTGGTATACGACGAGGAAAGTTATCATTATCAGAGCGAGCATAAGGGTCGAAGACGAACATCCGGTGATCAATTTTATGAAAGCGAAGGTCTTGCCGTCGTGCCAGCCCGGCTTAGCCGGAATATATTCGAATTCCTCGTCGGATGTGAGCGTGGCTGAATTTTTAGGTTTTTTAATTGTTTTTTCAGATTCGGCGAGCGGATAACTCTTGTTGAGCTCTTCGAGGCGCTGTTTCTGGATATTATAATTTTCCTCGAATTTTATGAACTGCCGCATAACGTCTTTATATTCTTCGTTATAAAGTATCGTAGTGCTTTCAACGGCGTCGCGCATTTCGAAATAAGCGCGGTTCTTGGTAACTTCCTGCAAAAATTCCTGTATGCTGCCTAAAAGTTTTAAAGCCCTTTCCCCGGCGATCACGGCGTCAAAGTAATTTTTATGGCTGTACTGACCGGTTATCTCATCAAGTTCGGCGCGAAGCGTAGTCATTTTCGAGGGAACGCTCATGAATTTAGTGGCCTGTGAAAGTTCGGCCATTTTTTCGTCGACCTTTCGAAACGATTCAGAGGCCGATTCGATAGCTTCGGATGTAAGCGCGGAACAAAGATTCGCAAGTTCCGGAAGGAATCCGTCAAAAGCGCGGTCATATATAAGCTGAAATAAAAGAAATCTCTCTTTTTTTATAAGTTCTTTGGTAAGCGAAACGGTTTCTTTCGATGACGCTGAATTCGAGGTAATTATACAATTACACTGAACCAGGGCGTAGATGGAAAAAATATAGGTCGGATCGGCATTATAGGCTTGAACGAGAGCCTGATAAGATTCGCCGTAAAGGTCGGTATTTTTGGTACACTGCGCCATAAGCCGCAGCAGAAGACCGATAAAGGCCATGCTGTGCACGAAAACATGCTTTGATTTATTCGAGGAATATTTCGAAGCCTTGTTAAAATATTCCATCGCCGCAACGTAGTCGGCGAGCTCGAAGAAATAGATCAGCCCGAGCTGATAGTGGACGGTAAAATCAAAAGGATTTTTCGAGTCGGCCTCTTTAAACGCTTTGATCGCTTCGTCAATGGTTCCCGAACGATAAAATTCTTCGCCGCGCCTTCTTATGGTTCTTGCGAGCCTTATCTGCGGATCTTCATTAGCGGGGCCGGCGCGAAATTTTTTTAGTTCGGGGCTTTCGCATTCGATCCAGAATATATATTCGGCGAAAGAGTAATTCGCCGCGGCCGATGCGCGCGCCGGAAATTTCGCCACTGAAAGGTTGAACTCGTTCATAACCGTTTCGAGATAATCAGGGCGGATGATCTGGCTGAATATGTCGTTTCGTTTGGGTATCAGATCGCGGCCGGTGCTGTCCACGCTAGGAAAAGTTTCCGTCTGCATCTGTTTAATAAGAGTAGAAACGGCGTTACAGATGCCCGGGAAAAAATTCCCGGTGCGGTTGACCAGCGAAGATATCTGTCGTCTCCGGTCTCTGATTTGGTGAAATTCAGTTGAATCTTCTAATTTAAAGTTCGACATTTTTTACCGCTTTATAAAATTAAAATCTCGAGAGCAGATTACAGACTGCCATCTAATATATTATCGGGATGCTTGTGATTTAAATAATACACTAATTTGACTGTAACGGAAAAAAATCAAAAGGCGCACAATTTAATTGAAAATCGTACGCCTTTTATAAAGATAAAATTTAAAAATTCCTGTTTACGCGAAACAATTAATCCATTGAAGGAACATGGTCCGCAGCGTTTCCGCCGCCTGGAACGGCCTGTCTGACCTCTGATTTTCCGTCCGGAGACGGCTGAGTGATAACGAGGCAGAGCCCGAGGGAGGTGAGCATGAATAATATGGCGAGCGTCGTGGTTATTTTGCCTATGAAATCAATGCCGCCCGTCGAACCGAATATCGTCTGAGAAGCGCCGCCGCCAAAAGCGCCGGAAAGACCGGAACCTTTATCGGCCTGCATCAGGACTACTACTATCAAACCTACGGTTATTATGAAGTGAAGGAAATAAAGCAGATTAACAAGCATTTGGAAACTCTCCTTGCTGAATTTTATGTTTAAATTTTTAACGTCATGAATCTAATCGTTATAATTTGCTTTTTAATTATACCAGAATAAAAAAGATTTTTCAAGAAAAAAATTAAAATCTTTAAAAGTTGACAGTTGGAATAACTTTTGATAATATAATATAAATTGTATACTGATAGAGAAATGGTGATCATGTAAATATGTCATTAAAAATTACGATTCCCTGCAAACCCTTGCCGCGCGTCATCGCGATCTTTCTTATCCATGTCTTCCTTCTTTCGCATCCGGCTGTTTTGAACGCGAGACAGCCCATAATAGAAACCACGACTCCCTCTCAGGCAGCGGTTTCCGAGTTCACGGCCTATGAGAACCAGGCCGAAGGTTTCAAGATGCGCTACCACAAACATCTCAAGCCCTCCAATAATTATGGCGGCGTCATAGCTTTCGTCAACAAAAACAATAAAGGCTTACGATTTATTCCCATGATAGTCGTCTCTAAATATTTCACGCCTTCCACTCAGAACTTCATGGAACAGGTCAACCTCATGGAAAAAAAGAGCGAAACCAACACTTATTACAGACTGATATCGGTTTATAGACCGGGTCCCGAAAGAGCCGTCTTTACCAGAGAATTCGTTGACAACGGCATTCGCGAGAACATATACGAGGTATCGCTTTACGAGAGGCATTCGGACACTCTATTTGAAGTTTCTTATCAGCTGCCGGCGTATCTTGCCAATTCCGAATTCGCCTCAAGGTTCTCAAAAAGCATGGAAAGTTTTAAGTGCGGCCCTGAACAAATATTTCAGCCCGCTATCAACGCGGATTCTCCGGCTCTGGAAACTTCCGAGAACCTCATAAAGGTCACCGGTCTTATTTCAGCAGGCCGTTTTCTCGAGGCGCTTTCCCTTTTAAAACCCCTTCAGAAAGCTCATCCGGAAAATCACGAATTATATATGCTCACCGGCAAATGCCACATAGGACTGAAAGATTATTCACGCGCCTCGGCCTGTTATAAAGCGCTTGCGGCCTCCCGCCCTAAAAATTTAGAAATGCTTAATCTTTTCGTGGACGCCCTGATACTCGAAAAAAATTATAAACAGGCGCTTATTGAATGTAAAAAAGCGTTGGAACTTACAGGTTCGGCCGGCGACATGGCTTCGGCCTATCTCAATCTCGGAAATATTTTTTTCAACATGAAAAAATACGAGGAATCGCTTAATTCCTATACCGAAGGAATTTCAAAATTCCCTTCAAACGCCAAGCTTTATAATAACGCCGCCACGGCAAGCATAAAACTCAACGACCCGGAAGCGGCAAAGATCTACCTCGGACGCGCGATATCTCTGGATCCCAAATATGTCATAGCTCACCTCGGCATGGCAAGGCTTTATCTCGCCGGGAATAAACACACCGAGGCAGCTTTCCACTACACGGAAGCGGCCGCTTATTCTCCCGACTGTCTCGAAGCTTATGTTTCCCTGGCCGGTATATACCAAAAAAACAATATGCCCGAAAAACTCGAAAAG
>CAZKCG010000090.1:0-17343 GCA_964551445.1 uncultured bacterium
GCTGTCGGCTGTTGAGACGGGAGTTTCGGAGGCTGCGCGGCTTCGTAGTCCGTAAGATAACCCGCGATCGTCGTATTTGCGATAATGTCAGGCTGCGTTCCTGACTGAGTGAAACCGCCGCCGCTTTTATCGCCGCTCGAAAAACACCCCATCGCGAAAAAGCTCGTCGATATTATCAAAAGCATCATTATTACAGTTTTTCTGCTTATCATTTATGATCTATCTCCCGTTATAAATTTTTCATCTCAATAAGGCATGAATTGACAAAACACACCTTATATTGTTTTATCGGCATTTATATTATTACCAGTAGGGTAAAAATTTATTGAAAAAACGGCCGCTTTATGATAAAATTATACCATGTAAACCCGCATTTATTAAAGAAATTTAATTTGAACTATAAATAAAATGTCAGAGGAGATTTTAAATTGGAAAAGAGAAAGATAATTGTTACGGCCGGCCTTCCATACGCTAACGGCGACATCCACATAGGCCATCTTGTTGAATACATTCAGGCGGATATTTTCGTCCGCTACCAGAAGCACTCAGGTAATGAATGCCTCTACATCTGCGGAAACGACACGCACGGCACCCCAGCCATGATATCCGCCAGAAAACTCGGCATAACCCCCGAAGAGATGGTCGCCCGCATGCATACCGAACAATTGAAGGATTTCAAAGCTTTCCATGTTGATTTCGATAACTTCCACACCACCCACAGCGAGGAGAACCGTATCCTCACCGAATTCATCTACTCGAAAGCCCGCGAAAAGAACCTCATCACCGAGCGCAGCATAAAACAACTCTACTGCGACCACGATAAAATGTTCCTGCCCGACCGCTTCATTAAAGGCACCTGCCCCAAATGCAAAGCGCCCGATCAATACGGCGACTCATGCGACGCATGCTCCGCCACCTACTCCGTCACCGACGTTATCGACGCATACTGCACCATCTGCAGAAATAAACCCGCGATGAAAGATTCCACCCATTTCTTCTTCGAATTGAGCAAGCTCCAGAAAGAACTCGGCGTCTGGCTCGAAGAAGATCACATGCCCGTCGAGGTCAAGAATAAACTCATGGAATGGTTCAGAGACGGCCTTAAAGACTGGGATATCTCACGCGACGCGCCCTACTTCGGCTTCAAAATTCCCGGCACGACCGATAAATTCTTCTATGTATGGTACGACGCACCCATCGGATACATGGCCTCTCTCACCAACTGGGCCAAAAAGAACGGCAAGACCTTCGAGGAATACTGGTGCGATCCGAAAAGCGAAATTTATCATTTCATCGGCAAAGATATTCTTTATTTTCATACTCTTTTCTGGCCGGCTATGCTTATGACCGCCGACTTTAAAAGGCCCAACAAGATTTTCATACACGGTATGCTTAAGGTGGATAACGAGAAAATGTCGAAATCGAAAGGCACTTTCATTAACGCCAAAACCTACCTCAAATACCTGCATCCCGAATACCTCAGATATTACTACGCTTCGAAATTTAACTCGGGTATCGAAGATATAAACCTTTCCCTCAACGACTTTCTCTACAAAGTCAATTCCGAACTCGTCGGCAACATCACAAACATCGCTTCCCGCGTCTCGGGCCTTCTCAACAAGAACTTCAAAGGAGTTATCTGCGAGATGGACGCCGACGGAAAAGCCCTCTTTGATTCCGCCGCCAACGCTTCCGTCGACATCGCTAAAAGCTTCGAGGGCCGGGAGGTCTCACAGGTCATTGCGCGCATCATAAAACTCGCTAATGACGTCAATAAATATGTCGACGATAACCGCCCCTGGTCCCTCGTTAAAGAGAACCCCGAAAAGTGTCACAAAGTTCTATCCGCAGTCCTTAACTGCTTCAAGACCTTCATGGTATACCTCAAGCCCATACTGCCCGAATACGTCGCCGCCGCCGAGGAACTTTTGAACGCCGGCGAACTCCGCTTCGGCTCCGCCGCCACGATCCTTGAGAACCACAAGATAAATGAATTCAAACCCCTCATCACCCGCATCGAACAGGAGAAGATAGACGCCATGATAGAAGAGACCAAACAGGACCTCATAAAAGCCAAAGCCCTCGAACCGCCACTGCCCGGAGCTAAAAAAGACGAGGCGCCCGCGCTTCCCGAGATCACCATCGAGGACTTCCAGAAGATCGACCTGCGCGTCGCTAAGATCATCGATGCCAAAGACGTCGAAGGCGCCGATAAACTACTCCAGCTCACACTCGAGGTCGGAACCACTACCAAGAACGTCTTCGCAGGCATCAAGAAGAACTATAAAAAAGAAGACCTCGTCGGTAAACTCGTCGTCGTCGTCAATAACCTCAAACCCCGCAAGATGAAATTCGGTATGTCCGAAGGCATGGTCCTGGCCGCATCCAGCGGTGAAACACTCGCGCTTCTCACACCCATGGCGGATATCGCTTCCGGCGGCAAGATATCATAATATAAGCGGAATATAAAAATACGAATACTAACACGAATACGAAGAACTCTGATAGGGGGAGGAAAGGGATATCATCCCTTTCCTCCCCCTTATTATCCCCCGCCTATCCCGGCCTTTGCGTTCACGCAAGCGGTGCTTGCGTGAACGCGGGGGTGTCGCAGGCTTCGCCTGCGAGGTGGAATTGACTGCAAGTCGCTAATGGAACGGTGTGCTGCTTATTCTAAAACACAGTCTTCAATTGTAATATGGTTGTCATAAACGCTATTATCTATTGACTGTCTTTGATACTGGTTGTTCCGGTGGTAATATTACGGGCGCGGAAATAAAAAACATAGGCAGAATTCAAAGCTCCATCCATAATGGCGACTGTATTTTTCCGGATAATGAACCGACGCGCTATATACGAAAAGAACTCCCGCGGCAGAACGCTCACGAGAGTTCTTTTTTATTTTATTGTATATTTTATTTATTACTTGATGGCATTGATCTTTGAAAGGATCGTGTTTATAGCCGCCGTTTCTTCGGCTGAAATGGACTGGCTCTGAATGAGTTTTGAACGAAGCATCTCGGATATCGTTTTAATGACAGGCCTGAAAGGCTCTTTCGCGACCGGCGTTTCAATGCCGGATACGTAAGCCGCGAGCTGTTCGGCTGATGAATATTTCGATTCGTTGAGATCGGAAATTATCGATTCACGGGTCCTTTCGATATTGGTAAGAGCGGCTTCCGGAGAATCTTTCGCGGATGAAGCGTCAGATACAGCGGCAAGGCCGTTCTCAACGCTGAATGGAAGGAGCTTCAGGGCTTTTGAGATTATTTCAGCGCGCTCGTTGACGCCCGTTACCGCCTCGAGGCCGAATGCCAGATAAATAACTCTATATCCGACAGTTTTTACAAGGACGCCCGCGATCTTTTCGTTGTCATATTTAAAGATCGGGACCGCGCCGTCACGCGGGGCTATGTCGTCTAAGAATATCTGATTATTCGCGGAGTCGGCTCCGTTAAGCGAATAGCTCCTGCCGGCGAATTCGTCCATGCCCGCAAGCTTCGTCGTGCCGCCGCTGTCGGAATTGAGGTTGCATTTCAAAAAGTTTATATAAAGAGGAGTTTCACTTATCATAGCGCCGATATCCTGGCCCGTCATTAAAAGCGAACCGCCTTTTTTCAGGAACGCTTCCCATGTGAGGACCTCGTCGCGCGTTATTTTATTCTGTATCGATGAGTCCGTGACCACTCTGAAAACGGTTCCGCCGTTTATATATTTATTGAGTATGGCGGCGTTTATAGGGCCGTCGGTAAGTGTGCGCCATATATCATATTTTTGTGATATGCCGTTTAACGATTCGGTGTATTGTTTTTCGACCTGATGATCTACCGTGCCGAATACGAGAAGGAGATCCGATGTTTTTATGAAAGGCTGTTTCACTTCGAATGAAAGAGCGGCTATTTTAACCGTCATTTCAGCGTTAGCGCCCGTGTAATTAAGATCGAACGATAATTTCTGGCCCGGTTTTACGGTCATAGCGTATAATTTAAATGAGATTGCGGCGCGTTCGCCGGGTTTTATCTCAGCCACGTTCGCTTCTGAATTTACGATCTTGATACCCGCGTTCTTTCCGGTGAGCGTGAACCTGCAGTTGGAAGCTGTTTTAGTCCCTGTATTTAAAAGCGTTATCGCGAGTTCGGGGTTGTCGTCAGGCGAAATACGCCCGTCGTTGTTGGCGCTTTTCACAAGGCAGCTCTCGAATGTCACTACTTCAGAATTTTTCGGGAAAAGATAGCTTTTTATGAACTGGTTCCAGCCGCATATCTTTGAAAAATTTATGGAGTCATAGGCCGGGTCGTAATCTTTGGCGGGGAAATATATAGACATTCCGCGAGCGTTCTTGAAAGCTGGCGAATTATTTTTAGATGTTATGATCAGTTCTGAAAGTTTCTGTTTTAATGACGCCGCGGCGGCCGCCAGCGGTTTTGAACTTACCGCGCCGCTTAAAATATCAACGAAGTGGATAAGATCTACGTAATCGGGGTCTTTAAATCGCTGGACATAGGTTAACGCGTCGGTGAGCGCCGGATTTAAAACCGGATCCGCCGCCGTTTTCACGAAGGCGTTTATCGCGGCTATCGTTTCGCCGGCTTTCGATAAGTTTATCGCGTTCATCGTAACGGGAAGGAATTCCGAATCGCTCTCGCCTTCTTTGACGGCCACCGCGCCGCTTTTTCTTCTGTATGATTCGACGAATTTCGAGGCTATCATTTTAGCGATATCGGCCGTCGGAAGCTCCGGCGATTTGTTCAGCGCGTTAACGATCTTGGCGTGGTTCCAGCCTTCATCAGGCGTAACTTCTTCGGACGCGATCATGAAAGATCCGCAATCGGAAACGGCGGACGCTACCTCTATCATGCTCATAAGGCATGCGTCGAACCATATTATATCGAAGCCGTTAGAAAGCCCGGCCGCGTCGCAGCCCTTCTTTATGCAATCGTGAAGCTGGTTAAGCGTTATGGAAGATCTTGAAGTATCGTCGTAGGATATCGATTTTTCGATCCTGATATTGAGATCGTCTATTAAAAGGGGCGTTCCTGTGGCGCGCGAAAGCGGAAGGATATTCATTGATTTGAGGTTGTTGAAATAATACTCGGGTTTTTCCGAGAGCTTCTGCAGATATTTTGACCTGGGGCCTTTTTTTTCGTTCCCGGATCTCGCTATGTTTTCGTAATGTATCGTTTTCCAGCCCGAGCCGTGGCTCCATACCGTCAGGATATATCTTTTGGCGGGATAGGTTTTAACGCCCCATTCTATGAAATCCGAAAGTGTTTTAGGGTCGCCGCTGTTGATATTTCCGAGCCGCGCAACAATAGGAGAGCCTATTTTAACAGGGTCTTTATCTTTTTGGATCTTTATTCTTACCGCTTCGCCGAAATTGTTGACGCCGTCGTTATAGCCGCTTTGCGGCCTGTCGAGCTGGATCACTATGTTTATATTAGGGCCCGGGCCTGCGTTTTCCATTTCGTTGATATCGCAGAGCGCGTTCTTTTCAAGATCATTGTCGGCCGAAAGATAGGATAAAATGGTCCAGTCGGCCTGCGGCGCGGCAATGGCCGGCGCGCCCGAAGAAAGCCAGAAAATAACGGAAACCGCCGCGAAAAGGCAGATGTAGAATTTTTTCATACTCATTACTGCATTCACTCCTGTATGATCAATAAGCCCGGCCCAGGCCGCGCGTATCAATTAAAAAATTTTCAAATTTAAAATTGGTTTCATATAATTATAATATAAAGATAAGCTTATGTCAAGCGATCATGCCAATTTTGATTTCAGTATGCCGTGTTTCGATGACGAATTTTGAATCATTTTCCCGGGTTCTCCATTGCCCGCCGTTACCGATTGAATTGTCCGCGAAAAAAAGAGATGCAGATATAATAAAACCGTATGCTTCAAAGATCGTTGTGGAAAATTTCACCAATGCAGATGTAGAATTTTTGTTAAAAAAAGAAAAGAGTGAAAAATGCGCCCACACTTTAAAAAGGTTTATTTTATTGACTTTTCATCTTTTTATAATTTTTGGCACGCAATTTGCTTTTTTATTTTGCGTCAAACAACAAAACCAAAAGGAGGAGTTAATATGAAAATAATCAGATGGGCAAATCCAATGAACGAGCTTTTAGGGTTGAGGAACACTTTTAAAAATTTCCTGAGCGATGATTTTTTAAAGAACAAGGAGAACGCCTGCGATTTTATTCCGGCGGTAGAGGTCTATGAGGAAGCGGATAAATGGCATCTTTCGGCTGAACTCCCCGGCATAAAGAAAGAAGATATCAAGATCGAGCTCGAGGACGGCGTTCTTAAAATATCGGGCGCGTGCGAAGATAAGAAAGAGAAGAAGGAAAACAACTACTACTACAGCGAAAGAAAATACGGCTCGTTCCTTCGCACCTTCGAAGTCCCTGAAAACGTCAATCCGGCGGAGATCGCGGCCGAATACAGCGAAGGCATCTTAAACGTTACTATCCCGAAAGCCGAAAAACCAAAAGAAACAAAGAAGATCGAGATCAGGTAAACCGCAGGTTCCCAAAACTCATAGCAGCTAAAGCGGGTCAGCAGGTTTAAAATTAAAACAGCCGTAAAATTTCCTTGAAACAGGTTATTTTCCGGCTGTTTTTTTATTGCGGTATTTTCCCTGCTGTTGGCCCGACTTGATGCAAACGGTTTTTCAAACGCTGCCATCGTTCACGCGGCCCATTCACAGCCTGAAAGATTCAATAGCGAAGGAAAACGCAAGACCGCTTTGATTGGCTGCCGCCTTATTTTTGCGGCAGCGACTCTTCGGTGACCTCGATATCGTCCGGTGAGACCACGTTGCCGTCGCGCAGCTTGAGGATCTTAACGACCGTCGCCTTGCCATCCTCCGCGTATATGACCGTTACCACGTCGTTTTCGCGCAGTTCTTTTCCGGCCTTGGCGGGCCTGCCGTTGACGTGGACGAATCCCTCGCCGCAAACGTCATGCGCCATCGTCCGTCTTTTGATTATCTTGTAGAGTTTTAAAAATTTATCAAGTCGCATATTTTTCAATAAAAAAAGGCAGACATTAAAGATGCCTGCCTTTTAATTATCTTATTTCACCCTTTATTCGTATTTTGTGAGGAAGCCGAAGTTCTCTTTTTTACGGTTGATCTTAAGCGTGTTCTTAAGTTCCGTGATGTGTTCCTGGAGTATCTCGTTCTGTTTCGGCGTGATGAGTATCTCCCTGATCTCGGCTTTCTTTTCTTCGAGAGATGCGGTCTTGGCCGGTTCTTTTTCCGTGACCTGGATTATGTTGAAGCCGGCGTTCGTTTTGAAAACGCTTGAAACCGACCCGACGGGAAGCGAGAAAGCGGCGTTCTCGAGTTCAGCAGTGACCTGGCCGCGGACGATGTAACCCATGTCTCCGCCTTTTGTTTTGGTGGCGAGGTCTTTTGAGAGCTCTGAGGCCATGGCGGCGAAGTCTTTTTTGTTCTTCGTTATTTCGCCGTGTATCTTTTCAGCTTCGGCCTGGGTGTCGACCGTTATTATTCTGGCTTTTACGCGTTCCTTGGTGGTGTATTCGCTGCTGTGTTCCTGGTAGTATTTGTTGATCTCTTCCGCGGTCACGAGCGAGCCTCTTGTAAGTATGGTCTTGATCTTGGCTTTTACGTCTTCGAAAGGTTTGTAGCTGCTGTCGTTTTTATCGAGGACCTTGAAAACGTGCGAGCCGAGCGACGATTTTACGACCGCTGAAACTTCGCCTGTGGCGAGTTCGAATATCGTTTCTTCGACGACGGGATCGATCGCGCCCCAAGGCATGAATATTTCACCCTTGAGTTTTTCGGTGAGTTCTTTGTTCTTCGACGCTTCGCCCTTCATGAATTCGCCCGCTTCGCCGCCGTTGTCTTTCGTGGCGCCTTCGGAATACTGTTTTGCCAGGGCCGCGAAATCTTCGCCTTTTTTAGCTTTTTCAGCGGCTTCGCCGAGTTTTTTCGCGATGAGTTCTTCCGTTTTCTGTTTTTTGAATTCTTCGGTTATGGCGTCTTTTACGTCTTCATATTTTTTGAAGGTGGGCTCGGTTATCTTGTCGACTTTTACGAAAGCTATTCCGAATGGAAGTTTTATTATGTCGGAAGTTTCTTTTTCGTAGACGACCTTGTTGAGAGCGTCCGTTACTTCAGGTGCGACAGCGTCCGCGGCTTTTTCGATGAGAGATCCGACAAGTTTGGATTTATCGTAATCCTTCGGAGCTTCGCCGAGGTAGACCGTAGCAAGCTGACCGCCGTCTTTAGCGCCCGGAGCGTCCGAGTATTCTTTTGATACTGTTTCAAACGCGTATCCGTTTTTAACTTTGTTTCTAAGATCGGTCATTACCTGTTCGATCTTTGTCTTCATTATTTCGGTCTTGATCTCGTCGATAACTTCGTTCTTGCATTCGGCGAGAGGCCTTGGCGTAGCTTCGACTCTGTTGGAGACCATTATTACGTGATATCCGAGGGCGGTGCGGACGGGAGCCGAAGGAACGTTCTCTTTGAGGGCCTGGTCAAAAGCCGCGCCTAATATCTGAGGCATTACCGAACCGTTCACTGCTATTTCGCCGGTAAGCTTGTCGATGTTTTCGAGAGGCATTTTGTTGTCCTGGTAGACGATGCCGAGAACGCCGCCGTTATTTTTGGAAGCGGCGTCTGAATCTTTTTTCGCCGCGTCAGCGAAGTTTTCGCCTTTTTTTATTCTTTCGGCTATTTCTTCGGCCAGCTTTTTAGCGTTATCTTCCAACTTTTTATTCGTATAAGCGGTTTTAACCTCAGCTGAGACGTCTTCAAAAGCTTTCTCGTATGCTTTTTTCTGATCGGTTACCTTGATTATGTGCCAGCCGAACTGTGTTTTGACGGGAGCCGATATCTCGTTGAGCTTGAGTTTGAAAGCGGCGTCTTCAAATTCTTTTACCATGGATCCGTTATTTTTGAAGTAACCGAGGTCGCCGCCCTTGTCTTTTGAAGGGCATTTTGAGTTTTCAGCGGCGAGAACATCGAGTTTAGCTCCGCCGTCGATCTTTTTCTTTAATTCTATGGCCAGTGTTTCTTCGTCAACTAATATGTGAGAAGCCTTGACCTCGGCGGTCTCGTCGTAGAAGGCGCGAAGTTCCTGTTCTGTCGGCTTGAGAGCGTCAACCCTGTGCTGAGCTTTCGGGTCTATGAGGATATTTTTTATGTCGGCGTGAGCCCTTTTCTGGAATTTCACGGCGTTTTTGGCGTGGAATTCGACCGCTTCGGAATCTGAAACGGTTATAGCGTCGCGCATTTCTTTGTTGTCAAAGCGTTTTAATACGGTCTTGACCTCGAATGAGCGCGTCGTTTTGTATTTTGTTTTGTTGAACTCATAAAATTTCTTGAGTTCTTCTTCGGTTGGTTTTACTGATTCTTTAACCGCGGCCGAGTCTGATTTTATAAAGATATGAGCGAGTTTTACGCTTACGGGATTTTTGAACTGGCCGAGATGCTCGTTGTAGTATTTCTGGATCTCGGCGTCTGATACCTCTTTTAAAAGCTTGTCGCGGATGGCGTCTTTCACTTCGCCAAATTCTTTCACCATAGCGGTTTCAGAGGTGGCGCCGGGGAGTTTTTTCATTTCGGTGAATTCAACCTTGTTTTTCTCGTAGTATTCTTTAAGAAGGGTTTCAGCCACTTCGCGGGGTTTTGAAAGCTGGTCCTTTAATTTCTTTTCCTGGATCTTGGTCCTGAAATATTCTTCCAGGCGTTCACGGGTCATGCCGCGCTGTTTCATCTGTTCGTCAAAAACCTGTCTTGACGGAAAGGTAGCGGCTATCTTGTTGATCTCTTCATCGTAGTCTGCGGGTGAAATAACTATGCCTTTTGTCTGCTGTTCGACGATCTTGGCCTCGATGATCCTTTCGAGAAGGCCTTCGCGCTGGGTCTTGGTCGAGTAAAATTTCTGATACTGTTCGTCCTGGTTATGAAGGATCTGAAAAAAGTCGCCGACGGTGACGACCGCGTTCTCGGATGTCGTCGTTCCGGCTATGGAAGCTAAGACCTTGGTCCTGTCCTCTTCGTTTACCTGCCGTTTGTTAAGTTCGGCAAGCTCTTTTTCCTTGATGTCCGCTGTTTGTTTCTGGTTGAGGTTGAAAGTGCCGGCGAAGATGAATATTGAAAGCACGAAAGCGCCTACGACGGCCCAGATGACTACTTTAACGATGATGTTACTCTTTGAGAAGAATATTGAACCCTTGTGCATGTTTAAATATTTCTCCCTTCAAATTTTTATTATTTTATTATTGCTATTTAATAATAGGACGGCGTGAATATATCAAACTTTTAAAGATTTGTCAATAAATTATAAACGATGATTTTTATTTTTTGTCTTTCTTGTCTCCATTTCGGCTTAATAAATTGACTATATCAAAATAATAAAAAAACTTTAAAAACATTTGAGCTAATCTTTACAACTCTCTTTTTATTTAGTATAATCAATACACAGTAAGAAAAACAGCGTTATTTTAATAAAAAAATATAAATTATTTATAAGTTTGGGGAGGGAATATGATCTTAAAAAGAAGACTGCTTGTTTTGTCCGCGGTTTTATTGTTTTTATTCAGTTTAACCCTATCCGTATCGGCTCAGGTTCAATCCGATGGTTTTACGAGGTCTCTCGACAATCTTTCACGCGATATTTCTCAGTCCTCGCGCAACATCCTTGAAAATTCAGACGGCCGCGACATCGAACAGCTTTCCGACGCCGCATTTTCAAAGATCGAGGAAGTCAGTTTCTCAGAGGTAAGATCTTTCATAGAGAGCGTCAACACTCCCCAGCAGTTGAATTACGTCGTTGAAACGGTCAATTCATTCTCGGAAACCAATAAAAAACTCCCATATGTTCTTGCTTCGGTTAAGACGCTGAAACTTCTCAACGAAAAAACAAGGTTTCTCATCGCTCAGAAGCCTGATGAAACCGAACTCTTAACAGTATCAAATAAAATAGCTTCATCTTTAAAACAGCTGAACTCACAAAAATCAGCCCTTGCCCGTGAAGTTTCCGCGCAAACGGTCTCCAGATCGTCGGCTGATGCCGGCAAAGCCGTGAAACAGACCGCGCGCGCCGAAAAATTAAAACTCGGCGCAAACTACTACGCGGCTTCCACTACCACCACTTTCGCTCTGAACGCGCCGCGCGCGACCTCCGTTAAATTAGTTCTTTTCGACGCCGAAGCGGATAAAACCGGAAAAGAATTCGAAATGAAAAAAACGGCTGAAGGAATATGGTATCTCGCTTTCACTCAAAAGCTCGTCGGAAAATTTTACGGTTTTAAAGTTGACGGCCCTAAAGGTCCCGGTGAATTTTTTAATCCTGAGAATATCCTTTCCGATCCTTACTCATACGCGAACGTCGGAAGCGCGGGTAAAAGTATAGTCGTTGATACAGCTTTCAACTGGACCGACAGCGGCTTTAAAACACCCGCTCCCGAAGATCTCATCGTATATGAAATGCATGTAAAAGACTATACCGCTCATGCGTCGGCCGGAGTCGGCGCGACGGGTAAAGGTAAATATCTCGGCCTGCTTGAAGGCGAGAATTCCGATCGGGTCCTCGGTAATTTAAAACAGCTCGGCGTTAACGCAGTAGAACTGCTTCCGGTTCACGAATACGACAACAAGGCCGCGCCGTCCGGAGTTAACCACTGGGGTTATATGACGACGCATTTTATGGCGCCTGAATCTTCATTAGCTACGGATTCCGACGGCAGGCAGGTAAAAGAACTGAAAAAACTTATTGACGGACTTCACAAAAACGGCATAGCCGTTATTCTCGACGTGGTTTATAACCATACTGCCGAAGGAAATGAACAGGGGCCGATTTTCAATTTCAAGGGAATAGATAACAAGGCTTATTACAGACTTTGCGCCGATCCCCGTTTCTATTGGAACGGCACCGGCTGCGGAAACGAATTCAGGACCGACAGTGAGCTCGGCCGCCGTTATGTATTAGATACACTTATGTATTGGGCAAATGAATATCATGTTGACGGTTTCAGATTCGATCTCGCCACTATAATCGACAAAGATACCATGATGGCTATAAACAACACCCTTCCCAAAAACGTCATACTCATAGCCGAGCCGTGGGCCGCCGACTGGAACAGAAATCTCTGGAGCAAGGGCGATTTCAGAAACACCAGATGGGCTAAATGGAATGACGATTTTAAAAACAACGTTAAAAATTTCATAACCGGCAAAGGCAGCCGCGACAACATGATGACCGTCATTTGCGGAACCACCTACTGGTGGGCCGCTAAACCGACCGAGACCGTCAATTTCGTGGAATGTCACGATAACGCCACTATAATGGATTTCGCCGGAAACAATCCTAAGATAGCAATGCTCGGCGGCCTTGTGGTCTTAATGGCGCAGGGGATCCCGATGCTTCATGAAGGACAGGAATTCTTAAAAACCAAGTTTGGAAACGACAACTCATACGATCAGGATAACGACACCAATTATATCAACTGGTCCTTAAAATCCAAAAATAAAGAAGCTTTCGATTTCTTCGCGGGACTAATCAAGATCAGAAAGACTTTCGACCAGCTTCGCCCCGATAAATCTTCGACCGATAAAGACATAAAATTCATACTCACTCAGAATACTAACGGGTTAGGCTATCAGCTTTTCGGGAAAGACTCTGATATAATAGTTCTTTTGAACGGCGATCAGAACAACTGGATACAATTCCCGCTGCCTGACGCCAAAGACTGGACCGTGCTCTGCAATGGAACTAAAGTCGACATGACGGGCTCTCTCGGCACCGCAAAAGGCGATTATGGAGTTCCTCCGATAACGGGCGTCATACTTACAAGAAAAAAATAATTCCATACGGTTTATAAATGATAAAAAAACACCGGCCTGAAAAATAAACGGGCCGGTGTTTTTTTTGAAAAATAAAATTGACAATTTAATGTCAATTAATATATAATTATACAAAATAAAAAATTTATAAAAGAAAGACTGGCGATTAAAATGGGTTACAATTACGATCTGAACAAACTCGTCGAGGAGAACAAGATCCCCTTATCAGGCTCAAACAGGCACATGCACATAAGCTGCGAACATCTCGAAGCGATATTCGGAAAAGGCTACAAGCTTCAGGTTATGAAAGAACTTTCACAGCCGGGCCAGTACGCCGCCAAAGAATGCGTTAAAGTGGTAGGGCCTAAAGGCGAGAAGGACGCGATAAGGATACTCGGCCCGGTTCGCCCGAGCACCCAGATAGAACTTCTGGCATCTGATTGCTACTCGCTCGGCGTCGATATAAAAGTTAGAAATTCAGGAGATACGGCAGGAACGCCCGGCCTCGAGATCGTCGGCCCCGCCGGCAGGGTTAAGATAACCGAAGGCGCAGTCGTGGCCGCCCGCCATATCCACATGCACACAAGCGAAGCTAAAAGATTCGGATACAAAGACAAAGATAAGGTTTCCGTCCGTATAGACGGCGAACGCGGCATCACCATGCACAACGTTCTTATACGCGTTCATGACGAATACGCGCTCGATATGCACATCGACCTGGATGAAATGAACGCCGCCAACATCAAGAACGGCGACCTTGGCCAGATAATAAGATAGTTTTCATTGAAAGGCGGTTAAAACATTGATTATTGGAAAGATAGCCGGCACCATAGTCGCGACGCGGAAGGACGAAGGCCTTGTCGGCATGAAGCTTTTGATAGTTCAGCAATACACGGTGGAACTTAAGCCGACGACAAATTATCTTATTGCCGTCGACGCTGTCGGCGCCGGCGCTAATGAATTCGTGCTCGTCGTTTCCGGTTCTTCCGCGCGCGCAACGAAACGGACCGAGGGGCGGCCCGTCGACGCGTCCATAGTCGGAATTATAGATTCGCTTCACATGAAAGGCCAGGCCGAAGACCAGAAACTTCTTTAATTCAGGTCAAAAGACGGCCTCCGGGTTCAATATATCGAATTAAGAATATATCAAGTTTTTAATATCAGGTGAAAGAGAGGAACGATAATGTTTCCCAATGAACAGCAGATCCAGAGGATAGTCGAAGACGTCATAAAAAAAATGAACGTGAGCCCCGCGAGAGGTTCGGGCGCGAGCTCGGTCTCTTCGCCGTCGAGCGGTATTTTTCAGAATGTTTCGGACGCGGTGCGGGCGGCCTCTCTGGCTTATCGCGAATATAAGAAGGTTTCGATCCAGAAAAGGTACGAAATAGTCGCCGCCATGCGCGAAGCGGCTATTAAGAACGCCGAAATGATGGCCCGCGAAGCCGTTGAAGAAACAAAAATGGGCAGGGTCCCCGACAAGATCCAGAAGATCCTGCTTTCCGCTAAAAGGACGCCGGGACCGGAAGATCTCGTTCCAAGGGCGATCTCAGGCGATCACGGCCTGATGCTCGAGGAACGCGGTGCTTACGGCGTTATAGCTTCTATCACTCCCTCAACCAATCCCGTCGCTACCGTCATAAATAATTCAATTACCATGCTTTCCGCCGGAAATACTGTTGTTTACGGATTCCATCCGAGCGCGAAAAAATGCTGCGCAAAAATGGTCTCGATATTAAACGAAGCCATTATAGCCGTGGGCGGCCCCGGAAACCTTATAAACGCCATCGAAACGCCTTCGATGGAAGCTTCCACCGAACTGATGCGCCATGACGACGTCAAGCTCGTCTGCGTAACGGGCGGCCCCGGCGTCGTAAAGGTCGCTTTTTCGTGCGGAAAAAAGGTCGTCGCCGCCGGCCCCGGAAATCCGCCCGTCGTCATCGATGAAACGGCCGATCTTGATAAAGCAGCAAAAGACGTTGTCGACGGCGCTTCTTTTGATAACAACGTTATGTGCATCGCTGAAAAAGAATGTATAATTTTAAATCCAGTTTTCGATAAAGTGCGTGAAAAAATGAAACAGCACGGCGCTTTCGAGATCAAGGGCGAAGAGATCAATAAACTTATGAATGTCCTTTTTGATTCGAACGGTCAGCTTATCCGCAAATGGTGCGGAAAAGACGCCAGGGTTATTTTAAAAGAGATAGGCATTCACGTTTCTGACGACATCAAACTTATAATAGCTGAGGTCGACAGTAAACATCCATTCGTCGAGGAAGAGATGCTTATGCCTGTTCTTCCGCTGATACGCGCGAACGATATTGATGAAGCGATAGATATCGCGATAGAGGCCGAGCACGGATATTTCCACACGGCCATGATGCATTCGCATGATCTTGTAAACCTTCATAAAATGGCTTCCCGCATAAATACGACAATATTCGTTAAAAACGGCCCTTCTTATTCGGGCCTCGGTTTTAACGGCGAAGGCCATACGACGCTTACCATCGCCGGGCCGACCGGCGAAGGCTGCACGACGCCCAGAAGCTTTACGCGCGAGCGCCGCTGCGTGCTGATCGACTATTTCAGGATAGTCTGATGATTAGTTAATAGAGAATAACGAATAGAGAAATAGTTGGTGAGGCCCGATTCGCGGGACGATATTTCCGGAGACTTGAAATAATTCAAGGAATATAAATAAAAAAGCACGGGCGATGTGATATTCGTCCGTGCTTTTTTATTTATAGTTGAGGTCGGTGTAGTTCTTAAAGTCGATGAATTTCCTTGTCGTTATTGTGAAAAAGCGTGATATATCACCGTATGCGATAGGCACGAAGCGCTCTTTATAGGCGATGACCGTCCAGAAATACTCGGAATTTTCAACCAGCTGAGTTGCCGGCGTTATAAGAGTGTCGCCGGTTTGCGCCGGAGTCCCGTATGTCTTCGCCGTTGAGGGCGTATCTATCACCCAGTAGGATTGTTTTCTTGTAGTTACGCGCAGACGGTAAAAAGCCGCTCCTGAATATGCGTCCCATTTGAAATCAGGGTTGAGGCTGACCGCGTTTGTGCCGTTCTCGATAACGCTCAAATTCATCGGCGCCAGAAGCGGTATGTCTATCACGGTGTCTTTGGCCTCAAAAACTTCGGGATAGTAAGTGTTATCCAGGTCCCATTTATCGACGAGCTTTCCGCCGAGATGATCTTCCCCTATCGTGTAAGAGCCGTCGTTTTTAGCGTCTATATAAGCGGCTATATAATAGCGTCCAGGCTCGAGGCCGTCGAATGAAAATCCGCCCTGTGAAGCGACTTTTTTAACGCTCTTTTTCGTCGCTAGAAGGCTGTCCACGGATAAAAAAACGACCGCGTTCGAAACTGGCGAACCGTCGAATGTTCTCACCGTTCCTGAGATCGAACCCGGCACTATCGGGACGAATGTCTGGATGTGTCCGTGCGGGCAGCCGGAATTCATGGCGGCGAATAAAAATAAAATTATAAATATGCCTGATCTGGAAATATTTATCCAGAATTGATTCTTATTTTTCATCTGAGTACATATCGGTAAAAATTTTGAAAAATGAAATTCGAAGGTTTTCAAAATAAAAAAGAGCGCCCCGGATAGATCAGGACGCTCTTTTTTAAAAGTATTAATTAATGTTTTTACGGCGCGGTGAAGGTTCCCTTGATCTCAAACTGGCCTTTTATCTTGGTTTTGTCCTGAAGAAGCGTTATGAAGCTCATTATATTCAGATTCGGGCCGAAAGTTGCCGGTTCCGTGGTAGCGACAAGAACGTAGTGATATGTGTGCGCCGGCCCGCTGGGAGGTTTGGGGCCGTCGTAACCGGTCGCGGGAACTGAGTTTATGCCTTGTGAAGCCGTGGTTCCTCCGGGCAGCAGATTTATCGTGGCATTTTTGGGGGCGCCCTGGGCTATGCCGGTGGATGTGACGGGTATGTTATAAATTATCCAGTGTACGTAATCGTCATAGAGATTTTCCGGCGTCAGCATATCGTCGGTGCAGACGAGTATAAGGCTTTGTGCACCGGCCGGAACGCTTGACCATGAAAATGCCGGCGAAATGTTGCTGCCGCCGGTGGCGGCGGTGAATTGAAGCGGGATGGGCTGGCCGTTCGTCAGATCCGCGGACGTCATTGTGAAAGGGCTCGCTTTGAGTATATTGACCGTATAGGTTTTCGCATCCTTTCCCGTTTCGGTGACGACTATCGTGACCGCGTTGGCGCCGGTATTCATAGTTAAAGCAGCGGAAGTGTTGCCGCTTTGGACCGGAGCGCCGTTGACGGTTATGGTCCCTGTTCCGGCGGGAGTTACGGTTACAGATGTTATGTCATTTGCTATGGACGCGGAATATGTGGTCGTGTTCTGAACGAAAGGCGATGGAGTGAGTGAAACGCTCGCGTTAGACGAATCTTTTACGGTGAGTCCCGTGAGTCCGGCCGAGATATCGCGGCGCGTAAGGACCACGGTGTATGTTTTATCGCCTTTTCCAGGTTCGCTCGCGACGATGGTGATAGTGT
>CAZKCG010000091.1:0-16823 GCA_964551445.1 uncultured bacterium
GTTCACGCTTGTTCTGGAGCAGCGCCAGTCCATACGGTCTTATGCCGATAATCCGGTCACGGTAAAACAACTCGGCGAATTTTTATACCGGTCCTTACGCGTCAAAGAAATCGTAGATGCCATGCCGGGAGAACCCGAATCGTATCAAAGCAGCCGCAGGACCTATGCCGGCGGCGGAGCCTGTTATGAGCTGGAAATATATCCCGTGATCAACAAATGCGAAGGGCTTGCCAGAGGGATCTATCATTACGACCCGCTGAACCATAAACTGCATCTGCTCAACGGCGATGATATTTATATCGAAACGCTTGTCCGGCAAGCTTCGGCGGCCGCAGCTGAACTCTGCGTACCGGAGGTTTTATTTTCAATAACAGCCAGATTTCCAAGGGTCTCATGGAAATACAGCCATATAGCCTACTCCGTTATTTTGAAAAACGTTGGGGCTTTGTATCAAAACATGTATCTTGTGGCGACGGCGATGGACCTGGCGCCCTGCGCGATCGGGAGCGGCGAATCAGACGTCATCTCTAAAGCCGCGGGCCTTGATTATTTTTCAGAATCGGCGGTCGGCGAATTCATGCTTGGAAGCAAGAGGGTCTAATATCCGGCTGAAATGTGATACAATAGCGGAAGACGTCGTAAGCGAGGTCTTTTTAAAGATCATTTCCAACATAAACAAATTCGATCCGGGAAAAGCCGTCTTTTCAACCTGGGTCTTCAATATAGCGAATAACTCCGCGATCGACCATTTCAGAGTGAAAAAATGGAATCGCCGAACTATCGCGGCGGTTTAAATAAACTCAAAATGTTTTAAATAAGAAGGCTATTATATGAAAAAATTAATGGTTTCACTTTTATTGACCGGCGTGCTTATATCTTCAGGATGTTTTAATTCAGATACTGAAACTGTGCCAATTCCAAAAATAACAATAAAATCAAATCTTTCCATGTCGGAAAAAGCGAACGATCCGTTCGTCGTCGAATCCACGCAATCGGTAACTCTTGAGTTCGGTTCACCGCTGGATCTTAACACTATTTCAGGCGAAGTGAAAATATACAGGATGAAAACCGCCGTAGAAGCTCTTGAAGAACCGTCCGCAATTACTTATGACAAAAACTTTCCGGCGGTCTTAAATATCGCCAGAAAAAACGGCGCAAAATTTACCGAGGGCGAGGAATATAAAATATCGGTAACAAATAAAGTAAGAGCGGTCGGCGGACTTAGCATCGGAACAGATTTTTCCGGATATTTCGCCGTTAACTATCCGTCAGTTCTCGACGGCGCGGGCATCGCGGAATTAAACGGAGAAAGGTCGCAGATAGTAGTAATAAGCGACATACATCTCGGCGCTGACATAAGCTATAGCCAGTTTGACAGGAACCATGCCGGCAACGGATCCGCGTTAGCAGACTTCTTAAATAAGATCAGACAGGCTCCTAACGTGAAAGAACTTGTTATAGCTGGAGATCTGATCGATGAGTCTTTCGTGCCGGCGTCAGTTGATACCTTCAATGGAAAGACCGAGGCCGACTTTGTGGATACGGTGGCCGCGTTAAATAAAACAGTAATAGACGCTTTTAACGGCATAATAACTGAAGGTAAAATAAAGGTGACCTATGTGCCGGGAAATCACGATATGCTTGTAACTGACGCGGACATTCAGAGGATCTTCCCCGGAATATCACAGGCGCGTGACGCCAAAGGCTTAGGAACTTATTCGCCGGCGGACCGCCCCTGGATCGCCATCGAACACGGACACAGATACGGTTTTTACAATTCGCCCGACCCGATCTCGAACAGGTCTATAACAAAAACCGATTCCATACTGCCGCCCGGATATTTTATTGGAAGGTTAGCCACGACATCCTTTATCGAAAATCGTCCTCCGGCCGGCTATAAAATACCGGCCGTCACTGAAAATATGCTTGGCGAGAGTCAATATCTTTATTTCCTGTATTGGAAAACATTGAGCCCCGTCATATCTTACTATTCCGTAAAAGAAGGTTATAATGACAGGATCATAAAAACTAATATCGACGGATATACCGCCGATTATGCCATAAGCGACATGATCCCTTATCAAAATACCCCGAATGGGCCTATCGACACGATCTTATATAAAGGCATACAGGACACCTGGGACCAGAGACAGACGGCCAACCTGGTAGCCGTTAAAAGTACCGTGCGGGAAGCGATAGTCAACTTAACGGCAGCAAGCTATCTTGATTCGGTGGCGGATGTTCAATACTTTAAGAACGCCGCTTCAAACAAAAGGATCGCCGTATTCGGGCATACTCATGAAGCGCGCGTGATCTCAAATACTAACGCCAGGCTTCAAAAAACCATATACGCGAATTCAGGAACGTGGACGGATACAAACCCTTACGCCACGATGACCTTCGTCGTAATAACGCCCGGTAAAAGTTCCGGCTCGGCCCCCGGCTTCGTCAATATCTATAAATATTCAAAGCAAGGAACTGTAACGAGACTGTCTGATCCACAGGCTATAACGGATCTTGAACGGTAAAACACTTCATAAATATTAAAACAGCGGCACTGTCAGGTCAAACGGCATGTTTTAAAAAATTCAGAAAAAATTTTTTGAGAAGGAATCAAAGTATTATGAAAAAACCAGCTAATATAATTTATGGACTCGATGACGATCCGGGTTTATATAACCTTATAATTCTTGGTATCCAACACATATTCGTGCTTACCGTTGCTTTCGTGACGCCTGTGGTCATAGTCAATTCGATCGGCGGAACGATCGAAGAATCAGAAAATCTCATCTGTACCGCTATGGTCGCGACCGGCCTCGCCACAATTTTACAGGGACGGACGCTGGGGCCTATAGGCTCAGGTTATTTCTGCCCGCTTCTCAATGGCCCGGCGTTTATGGGCGTATCGTTGATGGCGGCCAAGGCCGGCGGATTGTCGCTGGTTTTCGGAATGACTTTTATGGCCGGATTTGTCGAGACTATATTCGCGAAGACGCTCAACAAATTACGATTTCTTTTTCCGCCCGAAGTGACCGGGACCGTCGTCACGATGGTCGGCGTCGAGGTCATACCGGTCGGCGTCGCAAAGTTCATGGGTTTCAATGCCGCCACGAACACCGTTAATTCACTTCATATCATCATCGCCATGGCAACTTTTCTGTCGATAGTTTCCTTCAATATATGGGGCAAAGGTCCGGTCAAGCTCTTTTCGGTTATACTGGGACTCGGGGTCGGATATATCTTCTCGATCGCGACGGGCGTGCTGGGACCTTCCGACTTTACCGCTTTCATCGCTCAGCCTTTTTTCAGGGCGCCGGAATTCTTCAAGTATGGAATGACGTTCAGCTCCGCCATGATCATCCCCTTTATGATAGCCGCGATCTCTTCGTGCCTCAAAACAATGGGCGATCTGACGATATGCCAGAAGGTCAACGACAGCGAATGGAAGCGCACCGATATGAATGTCGTATCGCGCGGTATTTTAGCCTGCGCGTGCGGCAATTTTATTTCAGGTATCGTAGGAGCGCTCGGACAATCGGTATCTTCCGCAAGCATTGGCCTTGAAGTAGCCACCGGCGCCACGAGCCGCAGGATCTCATACGCGCTGGGTATTCTTTTAATACTGATAGCATTCCTTCCAAAGTTCGCGTTCATTTTCGCCGTTATGCCGCAGCCGGTCATGGGTGCTCTTGTAGTTTTCACGGTGTGCTTCATGATCGTCGCGGGACTTCAGATCATGACTTCGCGCATGCTCGATTCGCGCAAGATCTTCGTCATAGGCGTTTCAATTGTTTTCGGGCTCTCGGTCGATATGCTGCCTCAGGCCTATGCTCATCTTCCCGAATTCGCAAGGCCCATCACAAGCTCGTCGCTCACGCTCGCCACCGTTTGCGCCATATTTTTAAATCTTTTCCTGTCGATCGGGACGACGAAAAAATCCGACATAAAGATCAAGACAAAAGAATATTCGTCAATTCTGATAAATGATTTTATGGAATCGTTCGGCGGTTCATGCGCCGCTCGCCCGGAAGTGGTCGCTAAATGCGCGAGGGCGCTCAATGAATTTATTGAAAGCGCCGCCGCTTACAAACTTTGCGGCGACGAGATCGATATAGCCGTCACCTTCGATGAATACAACCTCGACGCCGCGATATCATATTCAGGAAATCTAATGGATATCGGCGGCACGTTGCCTTCACAGGACGAGGTGCTCGATAACGGCACTTTGAAATTATCGGGATATCTCATAAAAAATACTGTCGATAAAATAACTTCGCGTTGCGATACGGCCACCGGGAAATGCGACATGCGCTTTCATTTCGTGCATTGAGCCGCTGGTTGCTTTGGTAAATCGATATTATTTAAGATACGTTATACTCAAACCTTAAAATAAAAACCCCGGCCGCCGCGTAACGCTTCAGCCGGGATTTTTTATTTTCGCTGATTCAATTCAACTAATTACTTCTTGTGCAGTGCGGCGCCATGCTTTTTCGTACGCCTGAACCTTATTGGCCCGCGAACGGAACGTCCATGACAAGACGGAAGCCGACAAAATTACAATCAAACGATTCATAAACGTGAGCGCGGTCGGCTGATGGGCGTAGTAGACCTTCATAAGAGTCTCCGCGAAGAATGCGGTCGGTGCCATGCTTACCCGACCCTGGAACCCATGCGGAACCGTCTGTGGGCGCGAAATTATAATTATCATGCCAGTTATCCTGGCACCACTCCTCGATGTTGCCGTTCATGTCATAAAGCCCGAATGCGTTTGGTAGCAGGGTGCCGACTGGCGATAAATACTGAGAATCATTCCAATAACCAGCAGCATAATCTGAATTTGAATACTTGGGACCATCAGAAGCATTATCGCCCCAATAATATACCGTCGTAGTGCCCGCCCGGCAGGCAAACTCCCACTCAGCCTCGGTCGGCAGCCGAAAGCCGCTATAACCACCCGGCGCTAATTTGTTAAGTTTTGAAAGAAAACCGGTCGATTTTGTTAAATCGTTCCATGAAATATTATAAACCGGAAAATTATCGCCATTAAAGCCCCTCCAATTATCTTTTCCAGACCAGCTTCCATAACTATTCAGCCATTGCTTCTGCGTAACCTCATACTTGCCGATATAAAAATCTTTATTAAAAGTAACTTTATGAACTGGAGAGGCATAATGATAATACGATAACGGGTTAGCCAGATCTTTGTCACCCATCATGAACGATTTTCCTTTGGCGGATATCTTTACCATCTCGAGCTTCACACCGCCGGGCAGAGTGAGCTTGATGGTCTGGTTAGGGGCCGTTGACGCCTGCATCATGGCTATCGTCATAGACGCGCCTGCCACCTGGGAGTCTTTCAGGCCTGTCTTTATAGCTATCGCTTTGATATCCGACTTTGAGTTCACTTTTATGGGGCTCGCGCCGTCGAACTTCGTGCCGTTCGTCGCGGATGGGACGGAGCCGTCCGTAGTGTACATTATCGTCGCGTCGCTCGTGGATGAATATAAATATACTTTCTGCGATGACGCATATTCGTCTCCAGGAATGCTGAAGACCGGCGCCAATACGGTATCGGACGCCTGCGCTGAAACGCTCGATACGCTCTGATCGGTTGTGGATGAAACATACTCGCCGTTATTTCCGGCCATGTCGGTATACGGGCCTATTATAAATGAAACCGGGCCGGCCGGATCGGACGGCTGGACCTGCATCGTCGCGGTATAAGCGCTACCGGAAGTATTCACAACCGCAGCCGACCTGCCGAGTATCGTAACCGCGGGAGGCGCGGACAACTTTTCGCATACGATGAAATTGAGAATTACGCTATCTCCGGCCGCAACCGCGGGAGAAGAGATAGAGACATAAACCATCCACGGCGGAGTGGTTTCCGCAGAAGAGATTAACGCGAGCGGAGAAACGCCGTCTCCGCCTCCTCCGCCCGTGCACGACGCAAGCGAGAACAATAGAAAGACCAGACCCGTTAAAAAAAGGACTTTTGATGACTTTAATTCTTTGAATGACATTTTTGCCTCCTGAATTTATTTACTAATCCATTAATTAATTTTCTATTATAAAATGTAGCCGTATTGTAACACTGGTTACAGGCGTCCAGTTCGGCTTCGTCCAAACGGTTTTGCAGGCTTTATAGATCTTGAACGCCTGGATTTTGATAGACGCAACGGTTGAAGATATGGCACCCGAATTGATTTTCAAGTCATTTCTCCCGGCCGGACGAAGGCATTCGTGATAAGCTGTTGCCGCTATCGCATTGAAGATCAGTCCGGCAGGACCTTGAATTCAGTGGCCACGTCGGGTGACGCGGGTTCCTCGCGGAACTCGCAGGTTTCGCCAGCTTTTTCCCATTTGCCTCCGGGTATCAACGAGTTTTTCCTGCGCATCAGCTCGAACCATATCCGGAACTTTCCCATGTTGATGACCTTGCGGAAGAAGAGCTTGTAATGGGTCGTCATCTCGAGCATGACCACCTGTGTCAGCTGGCCGTCGAGGACGTATGGGAACTTTGCTTTGACTATCAGGTCCGGATGGGTCTGCTGTAGTTCCGGAAGCAGGTCCGCTTTCAGGTACAGGGTCGTGTGCTCGTTCTTGAATATGGTAAGGCGGTTGATCACCCACTGAGAACTGAGGAGCTCTCTTTTCGTTTCAAGGCCCTTTCTATATGTGTATCCCGGCTCCGCCTGGCCGTATCCCGGGAAGTATTCGCCTGTTTTCGAGGCATCCGGCGCGCCCTTTTTCAATGTCCAGATCACCCATTCAGGGCCCGAGGCGCGCTTTTCGAACCCGGCCGGAGCCTGCCAGTCCGAACTTCCGAGCCGTATGGCAAGTTTGCCGTCGATCGTCGCGACATAGCAATCCCGGTCGGCTTTCATTATCCTGACGCTCGATGAAGGGCCGATCCCGCTCTCCATACGAAGAGCTGACAGCATTTTTATGGTATCGCAGAGCTTTTGGTCCTGAAGGTGAGGATAATAGACGGCGGGAGTGCCGGGGTGCGTCATGATATAGGCGTATCCGATCGAAAGAAGCGGTATGGGAAACGGATCAAAGCCGCTTCCGTTTCTTTCGGTCATCTCATTTTCAAGAAACGTAAGAGCCTTGTCGGGATCCTGTCCTATGAGGCCCGCGGGCTTTCCGGAAGGTCCGGCCAGAGCGCGGTATCCTTTGGTTCGAACATTTAGGAGGATGTCCCGGGTGAGCGTATCGCAGATTCCCGATGGAGACTGTATCATGGTCTGGAACCCGAGTTCCTTCAATTCGGAAATAGTCTGCAAGTCGGGAAAGAGAAGCCCGGAACCGGCTTTTTCAATGAGTCTGGAGTTGAATTCAAGGAGCGCCGGCGAATGGGCGACGGGTTTGTACGGGTTAAAAGTCTGGCTGAATGCGTCCGTCGCCGTCGCGAACAAGAACAACGCGATCAACGCCACCGACATAGCTGTCATTCTAAGCCTGACGGTTGGTGTTATCGCCTGTATCGGGCATTTCCTCATGGTTCATACCTCCATTTGTATGGTATACAATAATCATACGCCAAAACATCATGACGAGCCGCAACAATAAAATATATTATATCTCAATAAAATTACTTAGTCAAGATTATTAGAATACAAAACCAGGCGGCTTTGGAACTTTTCTATATTAATTATACGTCATATGATCGGAAGTATCTCAAAAAATAAAATCCCGGCAGTCGCATAACACTTCAGCTTGTACAAGTAATTCTCATATATAATCGCTTTGAATTGGCACATGACTCTATTCATTCATTTGAATTTTCACTTCAAATTCGTTCACTTCATTTTTTGGGGAAAGGGAATTTCTTGAAAATAATTAATGGCTGTGATAAAATAAAGCCCCCATTCCATTTTTTGATAAACTTCCGGACCGTTTATCTATGTAAAATTTTCAAACCGAATCAGAATCGACAAACAGACTTAATTTATTTAATGTACATCAAAAAGGAGTTGCCACATGAGCAAAATATCAAAAGTTATTCTTTCATTTTTATTTTTGGCATTGTTATTAACGGGTTGTTTAAATAGCGATGATGCCATCGTGGTTAGCGGCACTCAGCCCGGTCAGCTTCCGGTCAACCTCGATACGGTCAAGCAGCAGATAATTGAATATCGCGATTCCGGCAACTGGGGCAGGGAACTCGACGCAGCGGAAGATAAAGGCGTAGCTCTGCTCCGCGCGGCTTATAACCAGAATGACACGCAGGCTGTTGTTTTCGATATTGACGAAACAACTCTTGATAATTATGAAAATTTAAAAGCGGATAAATTTGCGGTTGTAAATGAATCAAGCACCGCGTGGATAATAAGCGGAAAAGCTCCGGCCATCCGCGGATCAAAAAAAATATACGACGAGGCCGTCAGTAAAGGCATCTATGTTTTCTTCATCACCGGGCGCGCCGAAAGCCTCCGCACCGCTACAGAAAACAACCTTAACCTGGCCGGTTACACAAAATACGAAAAAATGATCATGCACGATAAGACCGGCGAAACAGCCCTCGTTTACAAGACTGCCGCCCGAGCCGTGGTGGAAAGATCAGGCTACCGTATCATTTTGAGCGTCGGCGACCAGGACAGCGACCTTCTCGGCGGCTATACCCTCAACATTCTGAAGCTGCCGAACCCTATGTATATTCTCTATTAATCGTTCGTTTATTAATGCATGATCGTTTTGATGCCTATGGTTCTCATCGCGTTCGCCGGCACAAAATACGGCATTCCATACCCGATCTTCTGCAGGGCGTCTTTCGGCATTAAAGGAGCGCACCTGCCGTCGCTTCTGCGCGCCGGTGTCGCCTGCGGGTGGTTCGGCATACAGTGCTGGATCGGAGGAGAATTTTTATGTAGCGCGCTCATTGGCCTCTTCCCTTCGCTCGCCGTATATCCGGCATTGAAATTCGTTACGTTTTTTATATTCTGGACCGTGAATATTTATATCGGCTATAAAGGCAGCGAATCCATTAAATGGATGGAGGCCTGGGGCGCTCCGATACTCATAGGCGTCGGTTTTCTCGTTATATTCTGGGCCGTTTACGCCGCCGGATCGATCTTAACGCTGCTTTCCGCCACCGACAGGATCGCGGCCGCGCCTGGAACCGCTAAAGCATCGTTCGCGGCGCTTTTTCTGCCGTCGCTGAACGGAATGATCGCGTTCTGGGCGACAATAGCTCTCAATATTCCCGATTTTACCTGCTACGCGAAAAGTCAGAAGGACCAGATAATAGGCCAGATACTCGGGCTTCCTACAACCATGGCTTTTTACGCTTTCGTAGGGGTTTTCGGAACTCTCGGTTCAATAATCGTTTTCAACCGTGCTATCTGGAACCCGTCAGAACTCATCGACGCTTTCCATTCACCGCTTCTGAGCATCTTTGGCGGTTTCGTCATATTTCTGTCGACTATCACGACCAATATCGCGGCTAACATCGTAGCCCCGGCTAACGCTTTCGCGAATCTCATGCCTAAAAAAATATCTTACCGCGTGGGCGTTATAATCACCGGTATCGCCGGCATCGTCATAATGCCCTGGAAACTATATTCCGACCCGTCCGGCTATATATTCAACTGGCTTGGAATTTACGGCTCGTTTTTAGGGCCGCTGGCCGGACTCTACATTGCGGATTATTACATATTAAGAAAACAGAAATTGAACCTCTACGATCTCTATCTTGATAATTCGCAATATTATAATTATACCGCCGGCTTTAACTCCGCCGCACTTATCACATATTTTATCTCGATATTTCCATTCTGCCTCGATCTGTTCTTTAATTCGTTCAACGGCCATGTCGTCAACAGTTCATGGATTATCGGCCTTTTAATTTCGTTCATTGTTTATCCGATTTTTTCGAAAAAGGGCGCATCTAACTTTGGCGGTTTTGATTCGGTTACGGACATACAAAAATTATAATTTTTATGAGATGCTCTTTACTTTCGAGCATTGATAGTTTTTTTTAGATATTTTATTGGCCGGGAAATTCCTTGAAAATGATAAATAGATGTGATAAAATAAATTATAAAATGAGCAAGGACGGTTTATATTAATGAAGTTATTGATATCCTGCCAGAAATGTTTAACTGAAGAAAAAATAAACGACCTGAATTTCGTCGAAGTGGAAATGTGCGACGATGGAATTTATAAAATGACGTGCGATAACGGCCATGAAAGCACTACATTTCTTCAGGAACAAAAATTTGAGATCCTCTTCGATCTTGGCGCCATGGCTTTCATGGACGGCTATTACAGGGAAGCGGTTTCAAGTTTCGCGGCGTCGCTGGAAAGGTTTTACGAATTTTGCGTTGAAGCTATTCTCTCATCCAAAAATATAGATTATGAACAATATTTAAAAACCTGGAAGATGGTCGCGGCTCAATCGGAGAGGCAGACGGGCGCTTATTATTTTTTATATTTGAACGAATTCGGGGAGGCGCCGGCCGCCGCCGAACAAAAACAGGTCGAGTTCAGAAACAACGTAATTCACAAAGGTTATATTCCTAAAAAAAAATAAACTTTTGAGTACGGCAATTATGTCCTGAAATATATTTATAATGTCGCAAAAAAAATAAGAAGCGCGCATAAGGCCGGAGTGGAAAAGGTCATTAACAGAAAGCGGCTGACCGACGGGCCTAAACATCAGTCATATTTAACGATAAGCATACCTACGATAATTCATATGTCCGTCGCCGATGATGAATTCGGCGTCAAATCATTCGAGGAATCACTGCAAAGACTCGCCGGATACAGAGAGTTTTTTACGAAGTAATAAAATATTTATCGTTTTCAAATTAAATAACGCCGTCAAAATAATCAAACGGCGAATGCAGAAAAAGTGAAATTTCAGGAAAAATTCGCGAAGTTAATGCGGTATAACCAGAAAGAGCCGGAAAATGTTATGACCGATAAGATCGTTGAAACCGGCAGTGATTTACACAATATTATCATAATACTTTTTATGAAATAAGAGGATTCAGTCATGCGTAAAGTTCTCTGCGCTTTTCCTTTGATGGATACCAGCGATCAAAAACCACTCCAATTCGATAATAATCCGGCTATCAGATTCGCCTCACCTTACAATATTTACCTTCTGGCGGCGATAATAGAAAAAGCCGGATATGAAATAGACGTCAGGGACTGGATAAGTTCGGACTGCGATATCGAACGCTCCGCGAAAGAATTGCTCGAATACGATATGGTAATGTTCTCGTGCATTTCATGGTCGTGGCCGCCAACGGTCTGGGTGATTGAATATCTCCGCCGTATGCGTCGCGACCAGATAATTATCGTGGGCGGCGTACATGCGTCATTGTTCGGCCTTCAGATTGTCGAAGAATTTCCGGTAGATTACGCCTTTTGCGGCGAGGGTGAAACGGCGGTCGTCCCGCTGATGGAAATGATAGAAAAAAACGGCGACCCGCGCCAAATTCCGGGACTGATATATAAAGATAACGGAAATATCATCAAAAATGATCCGGCCGAACTGCTCAGTCCCTCGGAGATAGCCGGTCTTCCTGTACCTCTGTATGACCGCCTTCCGCCGGATTCGTGCGCCTGTATTTCCATCGAGTCGTCGCGCGGGTGCCGCAACAGCTGCATCTATTGCTCAACGGCATATCAACGCAGCTGGCGCCCTCTCGCTCCCGAAGCGTTCATTAACAAAATTATAGATCATTCGCCATATCTGAAAAAAACCATTATCGGCAAATTCATGATAATAGATTCTAATTTCACCGTTAACGAGAATAGGGCGATCACGATCGCGAAGATCGCGAAAAGCAAAGGCCTTGAATTTTCAGCATCCTGGTTTGCCGAAGTACCGGTTCTTAAAAACAGCGAACTTCTTCTTGAAATGACGCCATTTACAAGCGGAATTCTAGTGGGCGCGGAATCCTTCGATCCTGAAACGATCCAAAAGATAGGGAAAAATCACAATTCTGAAGATATTATCGCCGGCGCACTGAACGCTCAAAAATGCGGAATGTCTGATAAACTCAGATATTCGTTTATGATAGGTTTTCCCTGGCAGACCAGGGAGGCTATCATTAAAGAAATAGATAAGATCTACAACCTCATGATCTCAACCGGCATTAATGTTGTAATAAATTGGCTTTTCATGGTGCCTGGCTCCAGACTCTGGGCCGGCAAGTTTAAAGTACCCTTCAAGTTGAGAACCTTTTTAAGTCAATTCAGGCTGGCTCAGGAGAAAATAAATTCTCTATCAAAACAGGATGTCGAAGAGATAAACAATTATATCGAAAGTTTGCAAGTTACAATAGACAATACTTCCAACAGATTTTTTCTTATAACAAAATCCCGGCGCATGATTTAATATGACATGTCATATTGCCTTAAAATAATTTTGAGATACTTTTTACTATTGAGCGTATAACTTAACATAAGTTGTTAAAAATTTGACAATCCGTTTTACTTTATGTTATAATTTTTTTGTTGATCAAGAAACTGAAAATCGTCCAAATAAAATTAATGCAATAACTGGAGGAATTAAAATGTCTTTAGAAAGCGCTGAAAAATTTATCGAAAAATTTTCCTCAGACGAAAAATTCAGGAAATCGTTAGAAGCTTTTAAAAATGATGAAGAAAAAAATAAAGCAGTAAAAGCGGCCGGCTTCGATTTCACGAAAGAAGAAGCGAAAACGGCTTTTAAAAAACTGCATCCCGCCCAATTAAGCGATAAGGAACTTGACGGCGTAACCGGCGG
Organism: uncultured bacterium; assembly: GCA_964551445.1. Lineage (GTDB taxonomy): Bacteria > Muiribacteriota > UBA9980 > UBA9980 > UBA9980 > DAOPXV01. The sequence goes on from CAZKCG010000091.1 coordinate 12,746, forward strand.
AAAGATAAACGAAAAAACAAAAACGGGGATCGGCACGGGCGGAGGAGTTGCGGGCGCGGCCGCTGCCGCGGCGTTTTGATCCGGAAATAAAATAAATTTGATATAAAAAAGGAAGCTTATAGTTAATGCTTCCTTTTTTTAAACGCATGATCGGATGAAATTATGAAAATTAAAGGGGTAAAAACGGCGGACCTCGCGGACGCCCCGATCTATTTTCGGGGCAGGCCGCTGACGGCGAAAAAACATGAAGGAAAAACCGACGGTCATTTTTGTTCCGAATCGGACGCTTATGAACGGCTCAAGCCGTATTTTAAAATGATCGGCATAACGCGGCTCGGCAATATTACCGGCCTCGACCGGATCGGGGTGCCGGTTTACAACGCCATCAAGCCCAGCCTTGAAAATTTTTCCGTGGCGCACGGCAAAGGGCTTACATCCCAGGCCGCCAGGATCTCGGCAATGATGGAATCAATGGAGAGATACCATGGCGGATTGATCGATCTGCCGGTCATAAAAATGTCATACAGAGAGCTCGAAAAAAAATATAACGTCATTCCGCTGGAAAATCTCGCGATCGCGAAGGACTCGCTTTTTGGCGCCGATAAAACCGAAAGCTGGGTTCTGGGCTGGGACATAGTCAATCAACGGGAAGTGGCCGTCCCGAATTACCAGGTGAAATTCAGCCGGGTCATTGAAAATGGCGATCTTATATCGTTTCAATTGGGCTCCAACGGGCTTTCAGCCGCGCTGGACCTGCTGGAAGCTATCACCCAGGCCGTGACCGAACTTTTTGAAAGGGACGCCATAACCTGCCACGCTTTCATCTCAAAGGCCCGGGGGGGCGTCGAGGATTTTCCGGTCAAATACCTCAGGCCGCAGACGATAAAATATCCAAGGGTCACAGAATTGTTGAACAAAATTGAAAAAGCCGGCGTACAGCCGATCTTATTCGATTGCGAAGTGGACACCGAAGTGCCCGCTTATAATTGTTATCTTTTCGACAGGGTCGAATCGAAAGCCGGCATAACCCACGGCATGGGAGCGGGCCTCGACCAGGAGCACGCGATGATCAGGGCGATCACAGAGGCCATTCAGGCCCGGGCGGTCTTCAGGTCGGGCTGCCGCGACGTTTATTTCAGCGACAGTTACAGGTCTTATAAATTGTTCAGCGATAAAATAATCGAAAGCTTTGACGCGCAAAACGAAGCGTTCGATCACGCGCACAAAAAATGCGAAGCCACGCCGACCTTTCAGGGCGACCTTCATACCTATATAAAAAAGCTGAAAAAAATAGGCCTCAACCAGATCATCGTTTTCGATATCAGCAGGCCCGAGTTCAACGGCGCTTGCGCCGCGGTCCGAGTGATCATACCGGGACTGGAAGGCTATATGCTGCCTTTTTATTCTCCGGGAAAAAGAGCGCTTGAGTATTTCAGGGGGAAAGAATTTTGAAGATAGTTGTTTTTTGCGGCCCGACGATCAGCGCGGCCGAAGTCAGGAAAACGATCAAAGACCCGGTGTGCCTTCCGATCGCCGGCCAGGGCGACGTCATAAGCGCTTTATTTAATCACCGCCCGGGCGTGATGGTCATCATTGACGGCATTTTCGGCGAAGACGGCCTTTCAATATGGCATAAGGAAATACTTTTCGCGCTCAAATCAGGCGTCGAAGTTTACGGCGCGTCAAGTCTCGGAGCGGTCAGGGCGGCCGAGCTCGATTCTTTTGGAATGAAGGGTTTCGGTGAAGTATATAAATATTTCAAGTCCGATATTTCCAGCGACGACGATGAGATAGCAGTTAAATTTGAAAAAAGGCGGGGAGCGTATAAAAAACTTTCCGAATCGATGGTCAATATCAGGGCCACCTTTGAAAAAGCCCGCAAAATGAAGGTGATCGATGCCGATACCTGTAAAGCGCTCACCTGCATCGCCAAATCGCTTTTTTACTCCCGGCGGAACTTTGGAACGATATTTGAAGAGGCACAAAAAGCAGGGTTGTCGAAAAGCAGGATCGAAAAGATCAAAAAATTCGCGTCCGAACGTTTCGTCGATCTTCAGAAGAAAGACGCGCTAGGCCTGCTCGAAACGGTCGCGAAACTTCCGGAGCCCCCCAAAGAGGCCGAATCAGACGTCCCCGTCCGCGGAAATTTCACGCCGCTGTATGACCGCGAAAGAAAGGTCGGCGAAGGCGGAACGATGATACCTCTTTATTACATTTCCGATAACGCCGCGATCGGATGCCCGGAAATCGACGATCTGAATTTTAACGCGATAAATTCCAGGATCGTCCTGTTTTTCGCGAAAGCCTCGGGCGTTGAGGCCGACGAGGACGGCGTTTCCGCGGAACTTTCAAGGCTCCGCAGAAAACTCGGCGTAAAAACGGACTCCGGCCTCGATAAATGGCTGTCCGACAATGATATGTCGCATAACGAATTGAAAAGTTTCGCCGGCGAACGCGCCATAATACGGAAAATGCAGGCATGGATGACGACGCGCCTGGCGTTTTCCAGGAATACCAGGCCGCTGCTGGATGAAATGAGAATGAAGGGCATCTATACGCGCTTTAAGTCCCGCGCCATTAAGGCCGAAAAGACCATGCACGAAAATCCCGGCGCGTTCGAAGAAATTTTATCCTCGTCCGATTTCCATAAGCTCCTGTCGGAGCATATCGCGAGCACCGGATATAAATTTTATACCGATATTTTGAGTTATTCGTCAGAAATGTGCATCGATAAAGCTTCGCTCATGATCGAACTGATGAAGGAAAAACTGGCGCGCGAAAAAGATCGTGAAAGGCTTGAAAAATTCCTGGGCATAAAGTCCGGCTGGCTAAAAAAGAGCGGCCGATGAAAAACAGATGTGACATACTGCTTATAGACCCTCCGCTGGGGGCGATCGGCAATCCTTATATCAGCATCCCGACCCTGGCGGCCTATCTTGGTGCGCTCGGAATAAGAACGGCCGCCTGCGATCTTAACAGCGATTTTTACACGCATTCCATAAATCGCGACAGTATCAGGTCCGGGCTCGACCTTACCTTTAAAAGATTTGCGGACCTGGATAAAAAAAAAGAACTTGATTTTTCAGAAGCTTATGAATATATAATGAACTTCAGACTGCTCAGGGAGGCCGGGATATTTTCAACCGAGCTTGAATGGCTCATGCTCCCGTTTTCGGACCTCGGCGATATCCAGAAAAGCCCGGCCAAAGAATTTCTCATAAAGCTCCTTGCGGCCGGTGCCTTTCCTGAAGTTATCACTACGGATCCTTATTTCTGCGTCACGTCGCGCTTCAATCTTTACTCAACTGCCGACATAGCCGAAAGCGTAAACCATAAAAGCATCTACACGGATTTCCTGGAAAGCCGGCTTCAGGAAATAATCGAAAAAAAGAGGCCGAAGATCGCCGGATTGTCGGTTAACTTCGAATTTCAGATCCTTCCCGCTTTTCAATGCGCCTCGATCATCAAAAAGATCGACCCGAAGATACACGTTACCATGGGCGGTTCAATCATATCGATATTTTTCAGGGAGATCGCGAATAAAAAGTTATTCGACATCGTGGACAGTTTTATAATCGACGAAGGAGAGATACCGCTTCAAAAGCTTTTAACCGAGATAAATAAAAAGACCGTTGATTTCGGAAACGTTCCGGGCATGATATACCGCCTTGACGGTTCCATACGCCGGAATAAGAACGTTCCGCCGCCTGATCTCGAGAAAACTTCGCCGCCTGATTACGGCGTTTACGATCTCGATTCCTATCTCCTGGCCCGCGAGGACCTTTCGATCCCGTTGCGACTTTCCCGGGGATGTTACTGGCATAAATGCACTTTTTGCAGGACATATCTTCCGGCGTGCAGAAACTATCAGCAGCCGCCTTACGAATTCGTTTATTCCCAGTTAAAATCGCTCGTCTCAAAATACGGATTTAAAAATTTTATATTTACGGACGAATCCGCGCACCCCCTCGCGCTCGAACATATTTCCCGGCGGCTTATAGAAGACGGCGTCAATATAGACTGGTTCGCGCACACCAGAGTCGGCGGGAAGCTCACGGGGCAAAGGTGCGCCCTTTAT
>CAZKCG010000092.1:0-14145 GCA_964551445.1 uncultured bacterium
TTACCGTGTTTTCAAAAGCCGATTCATAGATTATAGGATCCACTGGATTTCCGTTTGTGTCATTGGTAACCTGGCCGTTCAATCCGGCGATATTTGTGAACCTGATCTTCGGGACCAGGCCGGCGGCGGTATCACATGTGAGCGCAACGCCGGTTCCGGAAACGATGAGTTTGTTCTGGTTCATGTTAACGACGCCGGAAGCCATGCCGGCCCCGAGTGAAAATGTTATGTTCTCGGTTAAAATATCCGACACGGCTTTCACGGCCGCGCCCGAATTGGCTATATATATGGTGCCGCCTATCTTTTTGGATGCGCCCATCGATATCGTCTGTTCGCCGGTCCCGTTGAAAGATGTTGTAATGGCGGTATAAGTTCCGTTCTGAACGAGGTTTTTGCCGGCTTCTATAGCGATCCCGCCGGCCTGGCTTATCACCGCGCCGTTGTTGACAAGCGTGCCGGTTATACTGATACCGCTTCTATAGCCGTTCTCGTTGCGAAGCGTGGCACCGGTGTTGACGGTGAGGTCGCCTTCGAATCTTATCTGATTGCCGCCCGCGCCGCGGCCGACCATCGTCGCGATGCCGTCGATAACTATCGGAGCGGATGGGTTAGTGAACGTCGACTCATAGAACATAGGATTGACGGAATTTCCGGACGCATCAACGGAAGATGTAAAGTTGATACCGGAGATGTTTGTGAACTTTATCTTAGGTACCATTTTGTCGTCGGTCGTGCATGTCAGGGCCGTACCGCCTCCGACGGCTATGAGTTTATAACCGTTCATATTGAATTGAGCCGACGCAAGGTTAGCGTCCAGTGAAAAAGTTATATTTTCGATCGTCAGATCGGATAAGGATTTCACCGGTATTGAATTCGCAATATATACCGTCCCGCCTATCTTTTTGGAGGCGCCAAGAGATATGGTCTGTTCGGCGGCTCCGTTGAAAGCAGTGCTGATTGCGGTATAAATCCCGTTCTGAACGAGATTTTTCTTCACGTCTATCGCGATCCCGCCGGCCTGGCTCGTGACCGAGCCGTTGTTTAATAGCGTGCCGGTTATGTTGATGCCGCTTCTATAGCCGTTTTCATTGCGAATTACGGCTCCGGCGTTCACCGTGACGTCGCCCTCGAAATTTATCTGGATCCCGCCCGCCCCGCGGCCGACTGTCGTTAGCGTCCCTGTAAGAACTATCGGCCCGGAAGGATTGGTGAACGTCGTTTCATATATCAAAACGCCGTCCGCGGTGTTGATCCCGGAAACATTAGTTATTTTACCCTTCGCCGTGGTCATGGGCGCGGCGGTGCCGGTAAGGTTGAGCTTGAACCCGCCCATATCGAAGGAGCCGGGAGTATCGTTATCCGACATGGTAAGGGCGACGCTTTCGAAGTTAATATCTGAAGCCGCCTTTACCGATTTGAGGGTATTGGATATGTTGACGGCGCCGTTTATTTTTTTTCCTGCGGCGCAGGACACGAGCTGTTCGCCGGATCCTGTGAAAGTGAGCGAAGCGGTGCCGAAATCGCCGTTCTGCGAGAAATTTTTCTTCAACTCAAGAAGTATCCCGGCCGAATTATTCAATATATTGCCGTTATTGACGCAATTTCCGTTGACGACTATGCGGCTGCGGTATCCCTGTTCGTTGGTTATGGTGCCGCCGGCTTCGATGACCAGATCGCCTCCGAAAGTTGCCGGGTTTACGCCGTAAGGGTTTGATCTGCCAACGATCTCAAAGCGGCCCCCGGATTTTATCGTCATAATGTTACATGTATTGCCCGCCGGTATTTCGGAGGTTATAACTACCGACCCGTTGATCTCGACGTCATTTTCGGCCTTTGGCACGACCTTTTCGACCCATGTGGCCGCGTTCGCCCAGTTGCCGCCGGCGACGGTCGAATGTATCACGTTATAACTCTGCTGAACGCTTACTGTAAGCGTTAAAGTCGCGGTTTTAGCGACTCCGCCTTCCTGATAACTCGCGGTCAGAACTACCATTCCCGCGGCCGCGCCAGCCGTGAATATAGTTCCCGCAAGCGTTCCGTCACCCGATGTTTTAACCCATGTCGCGCCCGTTACCGCGGCCGTCGTATTATCGGAATAAGCCGCCGTGACGGAGATCTTTGAAAAGTCATAAACCGCTCCGGCGGTGACTGTATCCGAGGTTTTGCTCAAAGTTATTCCCTTAAGCGTTTTCTGCGCGGGCGTAGTGCCGTCGGTATTGTATCCTTTTATGTAAACGAAGCCTTCGTTATTCGATCCGCTGTTGCATGACCAGGTAGCCGGGTCCGAGTCGGTTACGGTGTAAGTGCCGGGATCGAGTTCGATACCAGGATAGGCGTTCCAGTATGCGTTGGCGACGCCGCCCTGGCCGACCGTTCCGGCGGTCTGCCAGGATCTTTCCCATCCGTCCGTGCGCCGGAAGGTTACCGTTCCCGGGAGCACACCGTTGTTGAAATAATGATATGTATAAAAAGACGTTATGAAAGCCTTTTTCGTAAGAGTGAACTTCGTGGGATTCGTCGGGCCGCTGCTGACGCCGGAGATGTTACCGTTCATATATATAACGATCTCGTTCAGGTCAGCGGATATCGTGATAGTCGCCGTGGCTACGGCCGAATCCGTCGCGCCGCTCTTTACGGCTATCGCTTTTACGCTCGCCGTGGTCGACACCGTAAAAGGCGCGCTATAAGCGGTTCCATTCGTCGCGGAAGGAACACTTCCGTCTAACGTATATCTGATGGTCGCGCCCGCCGTAGCGCATGTTATAGCGACAAGCTGGCCTGTCGTGAACGTGCCGCCGTCGGGATTGATAACGGGCGTTGCGACAACCGTTGGAACGACTGAGTTTTTAGTTGCCTGCCATGTGCCCATCAGACCGTTCGTATCATTGTAAAAATTTCCAGTCCCGCCGCTCGTCGTGAATTTGCCGTCAAATTTATGCGAACTGTTGAACGTAACGGTGAATAAAGCCGTTCCCTGCGGGTCAACCGTACCTGAACCGCTGATGCCGCTCGGCGGATTATTCGAATTATTCGTGCCTGTAACGACAAGGCTTCCTTTAGCGTCGATATTAATCGTTATCGGGCCGTTCGGCGCGCCGCCGGTTCCGGCATAAGTGCCTGTGTATATCCCGGAATAAGGGTTATCTGTCGTCGTGGTAGTGCCGCCTACGGTTACATCCTCGCCGTCATAATTTATCGTAGTATCAGTATTGAGTTTCATAAAATAAGCCTGCGCGACGGTGACCGTAGGATCGATGCCGTCTAACATTTCAGCAACGCCTGAAAGGTTTCGAAGCACCTGTATGAACGAACCGGATGCAGGGCTCCAACGGTACATGCCCAAAATCACGGGGAATTTCTGCATCAATTCCGTAAAGGTCTTGGGTTTGGCGACTTTAGAAAACCCTACGAGGTTGAAGCCGGCTTTTAATGTGATAGTGCCGGGTGACATCGCTGAACCCTCCACGGTTATAGCTGCGGCAGCCGAGGTTTTGATAATATAACCTCTTCCGGGTTTAAGGTCCGTCAGCGTCCCCTCTGATACGGTCAAAAAACTTCCGGATACGGCGCTGAACGAGTATATTTCATCGATCGAAGGAAATTGCGATTTGAACTGAGCCGGCGTGAGGGAAGGCTTAAGCGTAAAGGCTATGAAATTGAATCCCTGTTTTAGACTTAAAGATTGAGGAGCGCTCTGAGCGAAAGCCGCCCCCGTCAGAAACATGACGATAAGAATTGATAAAACGATCTTTTTTAACATTATAAATATCCTCCTCGAATAATTCAGATTTATTTTCAGGCAGCGCAGCGAACGCTTAGCGTCCGAACGAACTCTATGCTTTTGTTTGCGCTATTGACCGGGTGATAGAACGAGCCTGAACCCAAGGTTAAAACCGCTGGATGAAGGCGTATTGCTGCGCCGGTCCGCCGAACGGCAGTATGACGAAGGGCTGAGCCAGCCGCCGCCGCGATTGACGCGTTTCGTGCCGGAAGCCGGCCCGGCGGGATCGGTCACGGCCGTTCCGCCGTAAGCTTCATACCAGTCGGAACACCATTCCTGGACGTTTCCGCTCATGTCATATAAACCCCAGGCGTTAGGTTTCCTGGTGCCGGTCTGAAGCGCTGAATTACCGCCCGAGTTGGTTTCATACCATAAGTAACCGTCGTCGATCGCGGCGCCCCAGTAATAGGTCGTCGTTGAACCGGCGCGGCAGGCATATTCCCACTCCGCTTCCGTCGGCAGGCGGAATGTTCCCTGGCCGGAAATTTTAGCGTTAATATTAGCGAGAAAACCCGTTGCCGCAGTTGTTATATCGATATACGACACCGTCTCGACCGGATAACTGTCGTTTGTTTGAAAACCGCTCGGATTGGCGCCGTTCATTATCGCCTTCCACTGTCCCTGCGTAACTTCATATTTACCGATGTAATAATCCTTGGATATGGTCACGGCATGAACGGGATCGGCTAAACCTGCCTCTCCCATCTGGAATGTCCCGGCGGATATCTTAACCATTTCAAGTTTCACGCCGCCGCCAAGGTCGATGGTTATGTTGTTTCCGCCGGCCGGAGGAGGCTGCTGAGTATTGATCGTGAACACGGCCGCCGCAACGTCTGAATCGGTCATGCCGGTCTTTATGGCTACAGCTTTTACCGTCGTCGTAGCCGATACGGTGAAAGATGCGCTGTATGCAGTTCCAACGGCCGCTGACGGCGTCGTTCCATCCGTAGTGTATTTTATCGCCGCGCCGGCGGTCGGGCATGTTATCGCGACGCTCTGGGCCGCCGTGAAAGTTCCGCCGTTCGGGGTTATAACGCAAGGTTCAACCTTGCCCTGAACAGGAGCCTGATAAGATTCAAGAACGAGCCGGAACCCCACACCGTAGTCGCGGGACGCCGGTGAAAACCCGAAGCGATTGGCCGAACGGCAGTTGACGGCGTCATAGGCCCAGCTGCCGCCCCTTGCGGCGCGTGAAACAGCCATAGCGGGTCCGGCCGGATCGGTTAATGGACCCGCCGAATATGCTCCAAAATAATCCGAGCACCACTCGATCAAATTTCCGCTCATGTCATATAAACCCCAGGCGTTAGGCTGCCTTGTGCCTACCTGCTGTACATAGCTGCCCGAGTTGAGACTGTACCAGCAATAATTACCGTCAATATTCGCGCCCCAATAATACGCCGTCGCGGTATTGGCGCGGCATGCATACTCCCACTCGGCTTCCGTCGGTAACCGGAGTGTGCCCAGACCGGAAATTTTAGCGTTCGCTTTAGCGAGAAAACCGGTTGTCGCAGTTGTTATATCAACCCACGATACGCTTTCCACCGGATAATTGTCGCTGGTTTTTATATAACTTGGATTAACGCCATCCATTATGGCTTTCCACTGCCCCTGCGTAACTTCATATTTACCCATGTAATAATCTTTCGATATGGTTACGGCATGAATCGTTTCATTACTATTTCTACCGGCTTCGCCAGCGGGGCTTCCCATCTGGAAGGTTCCGGCGGGGATCTTCACCATTTCAAGTTTCACGCCGCCGCCCAGATCGATCGATATAGTATTTCCAACGGCCGGAGGCAGTGTATTATCCGTCGACTTGAACCAGTTGATTATATTAGTCATCAGCTGGCCGTTATTATTTTGCGTGATATCCGATTCGTAAACGTTAGCGGTCGTTCCGGCGTTTCTGAATGACCGCTGGGCGTACCACATGACGATCTTGCCGGCGCCTGAAATTCTCGCGGACAAAAGCGGCATTGCATCAGCGCTTTTTCCAAGAACGCTCCAATTGCCGTCAAGCGTAACGCTTGCTCCGGCGTCGCCGGAAGCGTTTGAAAGCCCCTGCGTCAAAGGATGCGTTGTAAAAACGGTCGCCGATTTCTGAACGACCGGCCAGTCGGACCCGTTCGATCCGCCGTCGTTTCCGGCCGCCGTAACGCCGATGAGCGAATTTAACGCCGCGTTCCCGGCGCGCGCGGTAAAATAAAGATTGCCGCCGCTATTTACGAAATCCCTTAATTCGCCGGCCTGGGCCGCGTTTAAAGTAAACGAGCCGGCGGTCTGGTTGCCGTTTAAGAAAAATATATTTTTCTTTCCAGCGAGTGATGCGGCGGAGAAACTTCCCGCATGAAGAGCGTTGAGCAAAACAAAATCATAACCGAGGCCCGCGCCGTCCAATATAGCCGTTAACGAACTGATCTCCGCCGCGGGAAAATTCGTCACGACAAGAGTATTTTTAGCGATGTTATTATTGATCGTGAACATGGAAGTCACAATTTCAGAATTTGTCATGCCGCTTTTTACCGCTATTGCTTTTACCGTCGTCGTGGCGCTTACGGTAAAGGGCGCGCTATAATCCGTTCCAGCGGTAGCGGAAGGAACGCTTCCGTCTATAGTATATTTGATCGCAGCGCCTGGAGTCGCGCATGTTATCGTCACCTGTTGCGCCGCCGTGAAAGTTCCGCCGTTCGGAGATATTGCGGGTGTCGCTACCGCTGTTGCCGGCGGAGTTACGCCGCCTCCTATGACTATTTTATTTCCATCATAATTAAGCGTGTTATCGCTCGCCATATTTATGAAATAAGACTGGCCTATGGCGAAAGACGGATCGATGCCGTCTGAAAGTTCGCCTATGCCCGACGCGTTCCTGATAACCTGAATAAATGAACCGGACGCCGCGCTATATTTGTAAAGAGCTTTGACCGAAGAATTAGACACGGTCAATTCGCTGAATTTAAGCGGATCGACCTGTTTCGAGATCCCGATAAGGTTGAAACCCGCTTTAAGGCTGATATTGCCGAGCGTTGAAACCGCGCTTCCGTCAACGGTTATGGAGGCCGCCGCATTCGCTTTTATTATATAACCTCTTCCTGCGTTAAACGTCGTAAGCGTTCCATCCGACACGCTTAAAAAGCTTCCGGACGCCGCGCTGAACGAATATATTTCGTCCACGGATGAAAATTGCGATTTGAACTGCGCCGGCGCAAGGGAAGGCTTAAGAGTAAAGGCGATGAAATTAAATCCCTGTTTCAAGCTTAACGCCTGCGGCGAGCTCTGAGCAAAAGCCGTGCCTATTAAAAATGCGACGATAATAGCTGCAAAAACGATCTTTTTTAACATTATAAAAGTGCCCTCCGATATTTTTATTTTATTACCGAATAACATCTTATTTTCACATGCAAAAAAGCCCGTGATTAACAATAGCTATTGTTCACGGACTTCATTAATTTAATTTTTGGGGTTGGAAAATCAGAAAATTTAAAAAAATGATCGTTAAAAGTCTTTCCAAAAAAGTTGAAAAGTTTGGATAACGAATCGATTATACATTCAGGTTTAAGAATATTTGATCGCATAATTTTTAAAAAACAAATGTTTATTTTTTTCAATGCTATCACATTAAAAAATGGTTGTCAACTTTTCCAAATACTCTTTAAAAACACAAGGATGATACCGGAGAACTAAGCTCATGTTCGCTATTAAATCATGTATAAACTTCAACCAATCTTTTTCACTCAAAATTCAATTATTTCAATATAAATTAACACAAAAAAATCTTGACATTTATTTTATGATGATATAATATATTATCACTTACCGGCTTGTTCATACCCGAAAACCTCACGCGCTATGTGAAAAAAGTAACAATTCAAAACATCAGGTTTTTAGTTTTTTTTCAACTTTAAAAAATATAAATTAATCAAACCCGGAGGGTTGTATGTTAATCTACTATTTCACGGTAATCGTTTTTATGTTCTTCGTGCTGATGACCGTTTTCGAACAGGACATCATGTATTCCGCCATGTATTTCGCGATCTCGAGCATAATGCTCTCGGTGATCTTCTACATGAAATACAAGGCTTACTACGCGGCCGCGTTCGAATTAAGCATCTGCGCAGGGCTTATAGTCGTGCTCTTCATGTCGAGCATAAGCCTTATCACAGCGCCAAAAAGGGATGATCAATAATGGAAATGTTCAAAAAGTTCTTCATAACCATCGGTATCGCCTCGCTTTTAGCCGCGCTCTTTTTCCTTGGCGGCCACATGCTTTCTCAAACCTCGCCTCAGGTCCAGGCTATCTCTCCGATCAAAACCTTCGGCGAGGTTCTCTGGGGGACGCGCTCGCTTGACATGCTCATCCAGGGCGTCATCATATTCATAGGCGCGGTCGGCGTTTTCACTCTCATGGCCGATCTTTTTAATGAAGGCGCGAGAGTCGAAGCTAAACACTCCACGAACCCGGAGGTGAAGCAGTAATGCTCGAAAATATAATGGCTTTCGTAATTTTGGGGCTCGGCCTGCTCTGTCTTATGACCGGTAAGAATATGCTTAAAATGATAATCGGCATCGAGATCATCGTCCAGGCCATAACGATCTCATTCGTTAACGGCGGTTTCATAAACGGAAATCTCGCTCTCGGCCAGTCAATGGCTATAACGGTAATAGCCATCGACGTTATAATAGTCGCGATCGGCCTCTCGCTGATCGTTTTAACGCACAAACTCACGGATAGTACTAACGTTGACGATCTCACCCGCCTTAAGTTTTAATTGGAGGAAATCATAAAATGATCAGCACAACCGTAATGTTATTGTTATTGATCCCTTTCTGTATCGCTCTTTTGATACCGATACTCGAAATGATAGGGCTCGTTTTCCTGCGCGAAGCGCTCGCGGTTATCGCGGGGGTAGCGGTAGGCGGGCTTTCCCTTTCGCTTATCGGTGAAATAAAAGAATCGCCGGTCGTCGTTCCGATCTACGATTGGATGCCCGGCCTCGCCTCTTTCTCAGTATTGGTCGACGGTTTATCCGTTACGCTCGCGGTCGTCGCAGGCGTCATCGGCGGCCTCATAGTCATCTACTCGCTCGAATATATGAAAAACGAAGAGGGGCTCACCCGCTATTATTCGCTGGTGCTCTTCTTCATAGCTTCGATGCTCGGCCTCGTCTTATCGGACAACCTCATCTTCCTCTTCATATTCTGGGAAATGATAGGCATAGCATCTTACCTTCTCATCGGCTTCTTCTACAAAGAAGAAAAATCGGCTAACGCCGGTTTCAAGGCCTTCTTAACCACCAAGATCGGCGACGTCGGCCTTCTCTGCGGTATCTTAATTATGTACGCCGCCACCGGAACGCTCAGCATCACCGAGCTTATTAAACTTTCAGCGGCCGGAACGATACCGTCTAATATTTTATTCTACTCGTCGTTCCTCTTCATAGCCGGCGCGGTCGGTAAATCAGCTCAGTTCCCGCTTCATGTGTGGCTGCCGGACGCGATGGAAGCGCCGACGACGATATCCGCGCTCATCCACGCCGCGACGCTCGTCAACTCGGGCATATATCTTACAATGAGAATGTACCCCGTGTTCATAGGGACCGAGATATTCTTCTCGCTCGCGCTTTACATCGGCATGGTAACGGCCCTCTTCGTGGCCGGCCTCGCGGTCTTCCAGTCCGATCTCAAAAAACTTCTCGCGTATTCGACCGTGTCGCAGCTCGGCTTCATGATGTACGCCCTCGGCGTGCACGGCCTTTTCGCCGCGCAGTTCCACCTTTTCTCGCACGCGATATTTAAAGCCCTCTTATTCCTCTGCGCCGGCGCGATAATCCACTACACCGGAACGCGCGACATGCACGAGATGCCGAATCTGAGGTCCGAACTTCCGATAATACATATCTGCATGGCGACCGGTTTTCTCGCTCTCGCGGGCGTTCCGATATTCAACGGCTTCTGGTCGAAGGATATGATAATATACCAGGCCTTCCAGTTCGCACCGATGACCGGCGTTTTAATGCTTCTCGCGGCGCTTTTCACGGCGGCCTATTCGTTCAAGGCATATTACCTTCTCTTTTTGAAACCGTCGCCAGCGAAGGCCGCGGTAAAAGAAACCGCTGCCAATAATAAAGTCAAGGGACACTCAAAAGACTCTCACGACGCAAGCAGCCACCACCACAAACCCGGTATGATCATTCAGGCACCGCTCATGATACTCGCGCTTCTCTCGCTTACTTCATGGCTCGCCGTCGGCTTCATCTCCAAATTCGACACGCTTTCGCTCATGATGCCCAAAGGCTCTGCCGAAATGAAATTCATCGAAGAAATGACCTTCGGCTATATGATCCACCACACCCTCGTTTCGCCGACGACCTATGTCGCTCTCTTCATCATCTTTCTCGGCGTTATGCTTTTCAAGAAAAAAGCGGCTTTCTCCTCAATTTTAAATGAAAGCTCCATCAGACACGGTTTTTCAAACGGCCTCGGCATCGACTGGCTCTACCTGAAACTCCTCTCTTTCGTCGTCGCCATCGGCGGTTTCTTAATATATGTCATAGACGGGCTTATCCTTGATAATCTCAACTACGCGCTCGGCGTCTGCTCGACTCACTTCGCGGAGAAGTTCAGAAAGACGCACAGCGGAAACCTTAACGCAAACGTAGCCGGCCTTGCGATAGCGCTTTTACTCGTAGCGCTCATCTGCAGGTTCGCTTAAGAGAGGGTGAATGAATTGGAATTAGTAAGTAATCAAACAGTTGCGATATTAAAAAATTTCTTCGTGCTCATCCCGATATTTCCTATATTGGCGGGCGTGATACTTCTTTTCGCCGGCCGCAGGAACTCGAAACTCGTAGCGGCGACGACAATGGCGGTATCGCTTCTCGTCACGGTCCTTGTATTCTTCGTGGCTTTCAAGACCTATTCAAACAACGTTGAATTGCTCTATAAAGCCGCATGGTTCGATAATGTCACCTTCGGCTTCAAGTTCGACGATCTCGCGGCGATAATGCTGATGATAATAAACTTCATATCCGCGATCGCGATATTCTTCGCTCAGGATTACTTTAAAAAGTACGAGAAAGATTACTATTTCATATTCGCGAACATGCTCATATTCTTGGGCGGCATGAACGGGACGATCCTGTCAATCGATACCATCCAGTTCTATTTCTTCTATGAAATGATGCTTATCCCTTCATATCTTCTGCTCGCTTTCTACGGCGAGTCTGAGAACCGCCAGAAGATCGGCATAAAATACTTCATATACACGCATGTCGGCGCGGTCCTTCTGCTCGTCGCGTTCCTCACGATCTTCTCGATGTACAACGTAACCAATATCGACGATATGAGAACGCTTCTTCCGACGCTTGAAGCTCCGATGGCGAAACTTTTATTCGGCCTTATCTTTCTCGGCTTCGCTTTTAAAATGGCGATCTTCCCTTTCCACACCTGGCTTCCCGACACTTATAACGAAGCCCCGCTTCCGCTTACGATAATGTTCGCGGCCGCTATGATAAACACCGGCGTTTACGGCATGGCAAGGTTCTTATACCTCTTCTCGCCCGAAACGATAGCCTTCTACTCGTATCCGATGCTCATAATGGCTGTCGTAACCCAATTCTACGGCGGACTCATGGCGCTTGCCGAAACCGAGATCAAAAAGATAATAGCTTATTCCAGCATAAGCCAGATGGGCTACATTCTTCTCGGATTCGCTTCAATGGCGCCGCTCGGTATAATGGGTTCGGTCACGCACGCGTTGAATCACGGGCTCGCCAAAGGACTTCTCTTCATAATAGCCGGAACGGTAGTTCTTATAACCGGCAAAAAACTCATAACCGAAGTTTCCGGCCTCGGCCAGAAATATAACGATCTCGGAATATACGCTACGGTCGGCGCACTCGCCATACTCGGCGCTCCGCCGCTCTGCGGTTTCACTTCCGAGTGGATGATATTCGCGGGCGGTTTTTCGACGCACCACAAATTCCTCGTTTTCCTATCCGTCGTCGCTACCGCTATAACAACGGGCTACGCTTTATTTTTCGTCAAGAGGATATTCTACGGAAAATTGAGCGAAGGCATGAAGCTTGAAGCAATACCAACCAGAATGCGCGTCGTAATGGGACTTTTATCACTGACGATACTCGCGGCCGGCGTTTATCCGGCTTTCGTGGTGGATCTCGCCCGCGGCTTCGCGAATTTCATTAAATTATAAGGGGGTTTTAAACTTTGGATAATCAATTAAATTCAACCATATTATTCATACCGATAGCCTTCCTTCTCTTAGGCGCCATGTTCACCTTCGTAACGGGCAGCCTCTACAGGAAACTGTCGACGAAGAATAATTCGGTTGTCGCCGGAACGATAGCTTCTATCGTTCTCATAACCGTGCTCACGTTCATGTACCAGATATCCGTAGGGATTTTCATCTCCGGAAAAGGCATATTCCAGAACACTTTCGCCGCGTTCTACCATATGACCGGCGATTCGAACGCGATAATGCTCAAACTCGATCCTCTCGGCGTATTCATGGCCGCTCTCGCGCTCGTGATGGGGCTACTGATAACCGTTTACTCGGCGCGCTACATGGAACATGACGATAAACCCGAAAGGTTCTTCGTTTTCCTTCTCGCGATGATAGCCGGAATGGTCGGACTCGCTTTATCGGCGGATCTTTTCAATATGTATATGTTCTTCGAGTTAATGTCGATATCATCTTATCTGCTGGTTGCTTTCAGGCGCGACCTCGCGGCCGTCGAAGCAAGCTTTAAATACCTCATTTACGGCTCGGCCGGCACGATGTTGGCGCTTTTCGGAATGTCGCTTCTTTATCAGGCGACGGGCCAGCTGGGACTCGACAACATCCATAACCTCGTAACGGTCATACCCTCGAACTGGGTATTAATAGCTATCGTTTTCATAATCACCGGTTTCGGCGTGAAAACGGCTATGGTACCATTGCACTTCTGGCTTCCGGACGCGCATTCGGCCGCTCCTTCAGGAATATCGGCGATGCTCTCGGGCGTAGTGATCGAGATCGGCCTTCTCACCATGCTTAAAGTACTTCTCGTGCTTCCCATGGCGAACGTAGGCTTAGTGCTCGCGATCATGGCCGTTATAACGATGACGGTCGGAAACTTCATGGCGCTGGCCCAGACCGATATCAAAAGGATGCTCGCTTATTCGTCTGTTGCCCAGATCGGCTATATTTTACTCGGCATCGGAATCGGCCTGAACTACGGAATAATCTCGGGTTTAACGGGCGGCCTTTTCCATATTATAACGCACGCTTTCATGAAAGGCTCCGCGTTCTTGATCGCCGGCGCTTTCATCCACTATACGGCCACGAGAAACATCGCCGACCTCAAGGGCATCGCGTCTAAAATGCCTCTGTCTTCGATATGTTTCACGATAGCGTGCCTCTCGCTCGCCGGGATCCCTCCGTTCTCGGGCTTCATGAGCAAGCTTTTAATATATAAATCAGGCGTTGAAATGTATTCCTACGCGGGATATTTCTTCACCTTCATGGCTATTTTCAACAGCATACTCTCATGCGGTTATTATCTGCCGGTCATAAATACGATCTATTCGAAAGAAAGATCGGCCATTATCGAAGGCGCGAAAGACCTTTGCGAAGCGCCTTTCTTAATGACGGTTCCGGTTCTTGTAATGACCTTTCTGACCGTGTTTTTCGGCGTAAATCCGTCGTTCGGGCTTAACCTTGTCAATCCCGTCGTAAACGCCATAATGGCCGCGATTAAATAAACGGAATTGCTTCCTTTAGAACTGATTTAAGGAGATGAGATAAATAATGGAATTTTTATTCTGGACCCCCGTACTTTTCGTTATGTTCCTTATGGTCGGGCTTCTTCTATATAAGCTCGGCGACGCCGTCGCGCCGCCATTGCACGATGTCGGCCAGAAACTTGCGGCTTATAAATGCGGCGACTCAAAACATTATCCCGACCTCAACAAGATCGAATCGAGCTTCCATCTTTTCGATATCGCCGTGTTTTTCACTATACTCGATCTGGGTATCATGATGATAGCCACCGTATCGGCGGAATCAAACTTTAATATAGTTTTCCTGTATTTCTTCTTGATGGCATCGACCATAGTCGTTCTCTTCGACAGAAAATAAGCCGGACGAAGTAAATAGTTGACAATTATAGTCCTGTATTGTAAAGTTAATATTATAGTTATAAATTAAGGGAGAATTCTATGAGCGTTAAAGACTTGTTATCAAAAGTAGTTACCTGGGGCCGTGTTAAATCGCCCTGGGTGCTCCACTTCAATAGCGGCTCCTGCAACGGATGCGACATCGAGATACTCGACGCTTTCACGCCGCGTTTCGACGTCGACCTCGG
>CAZKCG010000092.1:14155-15855 GCA_964551445.1 uncultured bacterium
GTATGATGAACCAGTGCCTAAATCGGCTTGGACTGTGGGTTCGTGCGATAGTTGGGTGGGGTTTTTCGCAAACTGTTACAACGTAATGGGCGGCATCGAAAGGGTGATCCCGGTCGATATGTATGACCCCGGATGCGCCGCGAGGCCGGAAGCCTTGATCGACGGCATAGTCAAACTCATAACGAGCCTACAGGGGTAGACGGGGAACGAGGGGACGAAGTTAGTGAAGAGTGAAGAGTGAATAGTTAACGAAGGCGGGCTTTGCCCGCTCTGAATAAAACGCCGCAAGGCGGCGCTACCGAAACTCTGCACTCTCCGTTCTCAACTCTCAACTACGAACGTTGCCCGCGAACAAGCAAGAAATTAAAATAAAAGAGGTTTTTCAAATGGGAAAAAGAGAAGAGGAAATCGTAAAATCCGTTTCCGACAAGTTTAAACAGAAGATAATCGAAACGAAGATCCCTCGCGACAGAAGAGTTTTCATAGTCATCGACCGTGAGAACAATACCGAAGTAATAAAATACCTGAAAGAAAAAGAGGGCTTCATACATTGCGCCACCATTACGCCTTATGATGCCGGGACGCATCTTGAAGCGATATATCATTTATTCGACAATAAAAGCATCGTCTGCACGGTGACCGCGCGGATACCCAAAAACGATCCGACGATAGAATCGATTACGCCGTTTCTTCCCGCCGCGAATCTTTACGAGCGCGAAATGTTCGATCTTATAGGCGTGATCGCGAAGAATCATCCTAACATGAAAAGGCTTGTTCTTCCGGACGAATACCCGCACGATCTTCACCCGTTGTTAAAAGACGCGAAGGTCGAGATATTTGAAAAAAATTAGCTGAATTTTTTACCGGAAATAAAGGAGTGAAATCTCAATGTCTGAAATAACAGTCCCAATGGGACCTCAACACCCGGCGCTTAAAGAACCGTCGAGTTTTACCCTGAAAGTCGATCACGAAATAGTTCGCGACATCGAATTAAACATCGGCTACAACCACCGCGGCATAGAAAAAGCCTGCGAAAAACAAAATTACATACAGAACCTTTATCTTCTTGAACGCGTATGCGGAATATGCTCGATGGCCCACGCCCAAAACTTCGCAATGGGCGTCGAGGAGCTTTTAGGAATCGATCCGCCGCGCCGCGCTAAAGTTATCAGAATGATCGTCGCCGAGCTCGAAAGGCTTCACAGCCATTTCCTCTGGCTCGGCGTTGCAGGTCACATGATCGGCTACGACACGCTTTTCATGCTTTCATGGCGCGACCGTGAAATAGTCCAGGACCTTTCAGAGAACATAAGCGGCAACCGCGTCAATTACGGGATCAACGCCGTCGGCGGAGTGCGCCGCGACATAATGCCCGAACAGATCGCTGAACTGAAAAAAGGGCTCGAGATACTTAAAAAACAGACCGACTATTACATCCACATCGCCACTTCCGAACCGACTCTTGCCGCAAGGTCCAAAGGCGTAGCGATCCTTCCGATGGATATCGCGCTTTCAACCGGCGCCGTAGGCCCTCTCGCAAGAGCTTCAAATATTCCGACCGACGTTAGAAAGGACGACCCGTACCATCTCTACGCCGAGGTCCCCTTCAAAGTGATATCCCACGACGGCTGCGATATTTATTCCCGCGTCGTAGTTCGGGCCCTGGATTTCCTTCAGGCCGCCCAGCGCGAACACGTAGC
>CAZKCG010000093.1:0-15308 GCA_964551445.1 uncultured bacterium
TATACCGCCTGAATTGAAGTAATGGCGCCCGTACCCGTATTCGCGATACGCTCCTCGAGCTGCGACAGATCGGTGCCCATCGTCGGCTGATAGCCAAGCCGCGACGGCATCTGGCCCATCAGGCCTGAAACTTCCGAACCGGCCTGTATAAAACGGAAAATGTTATCGATCAATAAAAGCACGTCACGCCGTTCGTCGTCGCGAAAATATTCCGCCATGGTAAGCGCGGCATGGCCCACACGGAATCGGCTCCCCGGAGGTTCGTTCATCTGGCCGAAAACCATGACCATATTCTCCAGAACGCCCGCCGTTTTCATGTCGCGGTAAAGTTCCTCGCCTTCGCGGCAGCGTTCGCCTATGCCGCAAAAGATGCTCACTCCCTTGTGGCGTTCAACCATATTATGTATCATTTCGGTAAGAAGGACGGTTTTTCCGACGCCCGCGCCGCCGAAGAGGCCGGCTTTGCCGCCGCGTTCGAGCGGGACAAGCACGTCGATTATCTTGATGCCTGTTTCAAAAATCTCGGATTTTGTAGAACGGCTTTCCAGAGGCGGAGGCGCCTGATGCACTGAACGCCAGAGAACGTCGGCGACCGGTTCTCCGCGGTCGATGGCGCTTCCAAAGACGTTGAACATTCGCGACAGAATATTCTTTCCAACGGGGACCATAAGAGGGCCTCCGGTATCTTCAACATCCATGCCGCGGGCGAGGCCCTGCGTCGGGGTAAGCGCGATACCCCGGACCCTGTCCGCGTCGAGCTGGGAAAGAACCTCTATCACTACCTTTTTTTCAGCCCCTGCGCGCAGAAGCGAATATATGGAAGGCAGATGGTCCTTGAATTGAACGTCCACGACGCTGCCGCGTACCGCTATGACCGTGCCGTGGTTCGAGGAGCTGGTTTTAATATTCATATTACCCTCTCCGCTGATTATGCGCCTTACAACTTAAACTTTTTTAAAGACCTCAAAAATATTTTTCCCCCGGCCTGACATCAAAGCAGCTATTTTTAATGAAAACTAATGCCAAAATCATTATACGCCATTATTTCCATAATCACAATCAATAAATTTTACGGTTCGGGAGCCGGCGCCCGAAACTCTTTACAAACAGCCTGCTTCAAGGAGCGGATACGCTTACGACCTTCAGGAAAAGCCCCAGCCTTTTAAGGGTTTCAGCAAAGAGCGAAAAATCCAT
The DNA here is from genome assembly GCA_964551445.1 of uncultured bacterium. Lineage (GTDB taxonomy): Bacteria > Muiribacteriota > UBA9980 > UBA9980 > UBA9980 > DAOPXV01. Next base: position 1,195 of record CAZKCG010000093.1, read on the forward strand.
TGGCTTGGTTATATAAAAATTACAGCCTGCTTCATAGCACTTTTCAACCTCGCGCGGGTCGTCGGTGGTCGTAAGCATTATCACGGGCATTTTTTTCAGCCGTTCGTCCCCTTTAAGAAATTTAAGGACCTCGATACCATCGACTTTAGGCATTCTTATATCAAGCAGGATCAGATAAGCGTTTTCAAAGATCTTGCCGTTCAAATCATTTAAAATTCCGTTGAAAAAATCGATGACCTGCTGGCCGTCTGAAAACCTGGTCATATTGTTTTTAACCCCGGCCTCCTCGAGATATTCCTTTATCAAAAGCGCCTGGCCATCGTCATCTTCGGCTATTATAATACTTATCTCTTTTTCGCTTTTACCATAAGGCATAAGATAATTTCTCCTCATTTTAAAAGATCGACGCGTTTTTTACCGCCGGCATCGTTATGAAAAATTTCGTTCCCTTTCCAAACTCGGACTCAACCCTGATCTTTCCGCCGTGCTTTTCAACGATGGTCTTTACCAGCGCGAGCCCGAGGCCTTCTCCGGGTACGCTCCCCTGCGGATCCAGCCTGTGAAAAATGTTCCATATCTTTTCTATATGACCCGGTTTTATTCCGACGCCGTTATCTTCAACGATATATGTGGATTCCCTTCCGCCCGCCACCCCCCCGACAAGTATCACGATCTTTCTTGAAGGGTCGGCGTATTTAATGGCGTTATCGATAAGATTTGTGAAAACCTGATTTATCTGGGATTCATCCCCGTAACACGGCGGCAGTTTTTCAACGCGAAGCGCGGCCTGGGATTGCTGGATCTGATACGCGGCGCTCGCGGATATTTTTGAAACAAGAGAGTCCATATCGATCGAAACCGGCTTCATCTCAGCCCTTCCGACGCGGGATATCTTTAAAAGCCCGCTTATAAGCGAGTCCATTTTTTTCCCGCTGGAGGAAATATAATATATGGCCCTGGGGATCTTCTCATTTATGATCTCTTCGGCCGTTTTTTCATATTCGCCGCCAAGTTTGGCCTTTCCGTCGCGAATTGAAGCGATATAACTTTCGAGGCGCTGACTGAATCCTAAAATATTGACCAGAGGCGATCTGAGATCATGCGAAGCCGCGAATATTATGCTTTCAAGTTCAGAATTTTTTCTTTCAAGTTCGTTCAATATATTTTCGCGTTCTTTCTGAGCCATAATCTGAAGCGTTATATCCGTCGCTACGCCTATTAAGCCTTCGTGTTTTCCGGATTCATCAAAATTCGGGGAACATATATTATCAAAGCATACGCTGCCGACACTTGTGACCTTTCTAATACTTTCTCCGCCGAGGACCCTTTTCATCTGATCCAATACATCAGGGAAATCTTTATAGAATTCAAACACCGAAGTTCCAACAAGCTGGCCCGATGAAAGGCCCAGCGCCTCGAGGCCCTTTCCTTCCAAAAGAGTGAAGATGCCGTTCTTATCGACCTGATATATCACGGCGGGAGAATTCGCGAGTACGCCTTTTAACATCGCGGCTGTTTTTCGAAGGTCGCTCTCAATCTTTTTGCTGCGCCTGATATTTAAAAATAATATCACGAGAAGCATCACGAGCGACAGGTGGATAGCTATCACAAGTTTCATCATTTGAGGATTCTCATCATAGTACGACCTGGGTATGTTTATAATTTTACTGCCTTTTGGCAGCGAAGATATTTTTATGGAATGTTTGACGAGTTCAAAATTATCGAACATGAATATATTCGGGCTATCCAGAACCTTTCCGCCGCGTTCTTTCACTGGACCCATCAATGAAGCCGCGAGTTCCGCGGCCGCCCGGCCCTGACGGTATCCGCTCACGCATTTTCCGCCCGTCATGCCCCGTCCTATCATCCATTCCGACCGTCCGAAAACCGGAGCCGGCGAAGCGTCAAATATGCTTTCAAGTTCGGAAGTGAAAACATTCGTGCCCCTGGCGTCTATCCAGAATGATATAAAAAATATGAATGAATTTTTATCCATGTTTTTAACCGCGGACTCAAGCTCGTCGATCGAAAGGCCGATCGTGGTTCTATATCTCACCGCTGGAAAGTTAAGCGACATAGCCTCTTTGAATTCCCTGAGATTCGTGAGCGCCGTTTCGGTCGAATCGCATACGACAAGGATATTTTCAGCTTTTGGCCTGATGGTTTTTGCCAGGGAAAGGCTCTCCACCAGGTCGCCTTTTTCGAGAACTCCGCTGACATTATCGTTTCCGATGATAAGCGAGGGATCAAAATTATTCACTCCGCAGAAGGATATGGGAGCCGCATGAAAAATTTCAGCGTGATTTTTAACCGCGAAGCGCAGAGCGTTATCGTCGGCCGTTATCACCGCGTCGAATTTTTTATTTTTGTATTTCAAGAGAAGTATTTCCGTGAGTTTTTGATTGTATTCCGGCGTATCTGACCACTTCGTGTCCATATATTCTATCTTCGCTTCGGCGGTATCTTCCTTGAAAATGGATAGTATGCCGGAGGTCACGGAATCGGTCCAATCGGTTTTATGATAGGAATGAAGTATGAGAATGCTCTTTCTGTCTGAACTTTCAGCGGCGGAATAAACCGCCGCAAGTATCGCGGCGAAAGAAAAAATCATCATTAAAAAGCTTTTTATCAAACAAACCTTTTTCATATTCCCTCTCATAAAAGCTGCGGGAAAGAAATTCGCTTTATTGATCAGGCCGCCATTACGCGGTCTTTCTGTTTCGATTTTTCAGCGGCGGGCTTTTCGGCGTTGCCCGATTGAAGATACGCTTTTATCTGTTCATAATTTCCGACAGCCGCGCATTCAAGCAGTTTCTCCGAAAGAGAAACGGGAAGTTTGTGTTTTTCGGCTATCAAAAGAGCGTATTTATGAACAAGTTTCGCCTGTTCATCTTCGTGAAAAGTTTTTTTAACTTCTATGGTCCCGACGATCCTTTTGCGATCGAGGTCTAATTTTTCACGCTTTGATTCAACCGTGTAATGCGATATCTCACCGCAAATTTTACCGAATATCGGTATAAAGATAAGATATCCGGCGAACATGAGATAGATGACCCATGAAAACTCTATTTGTAATAACATGAGCGCCATAGCCGTTAAGCTTATCAAACAGATGGAAGTGAGAAAGCCCACACCCATATTGAAAAATATGAACCCGGTATATTGGAACCATGCCGCCTCAATTACGGAACCGTCTTTATCCGTTTTTCCAAGCGGATATTTTTTATTGTGTTTTTCGATCTCCTCTCCGACCTTGAAAAGGTCGGTCTCGAGCCTGAAGAAAGGCGCGCCGGCTTCCGCCGCTTCCCTTTTATATTCTTCCGCTATATTTTCTATCGATTGTTTCAATTCGTAATACATCTTATTGGCGTTCATTTCATTGGACAGTTCCTGAAGCGAAGTATAAAGGGTCTGGCACTCGCTTACCAGATCGAGGATATCAAAATATCTTTTGGACGCGAATTTATGAGTAAGATCGTTATAAGCGTTTCGAAGAGCCGCGAGTTTCGAGGGAACGGTTATGAATTTTGACGCGCCGGCGACCCTTTCGAACAAAGTATCGATACCGCTGAAAATATCGGCGGCGATCTTTGAAAGCTCATCAACGGTTTTCGTGTATATTTTTGAGATCTCGGGCATATAATAGGCAAATGAGATATCGGATAATATTTGAAGCGCGTAGAACCGCTGCCTTGCGATAAGCTCTTTTATTGTATTCGGCGCCTCGTCTTTGCGGCTGGCTTCAGAACCGAAAAGGGCGGAACACTGAATAAGCGCGTAACATGAAAATGAGTACTCCGGATCGAGACTGTTAGCCTGTTTCGCGGCGAGATACGCTTCGGTTAAAATGTCGGCTTCCTTCGTGGCGCAATACCTCATCCTCATTATGATCGATATGAATACGAGGCTGTTTAAAAATATGACCTTCGATTTATTCATGGAAGACTTATATGCCTTCGTAAAATAATTGAGAGATTCAGTATAATCGGCTTTATCAAAGAAGTGGAGCATGGCCAGCTGATAGGTCACGGTATAATCATGTTCATATTTTTCGTCCACTTCGGTAAAAAGCCTTATAGCATCGTCAAAATGGCCGTTCTTCAAAAAATCTTCCGCTTTGCGCCTGATTATGCGCATCGTTTTGATCCTGGCGTCCTCGGTGGCCTGGCCGCCCTGTCTGAATTTTTTCAATTCAGGCTGTTCACACTCATAAAGAAAGACTATCTCGGCGAAGGCGTAATTTGAAACTGCGAATATCTCGTATATGTTCTTCGAGATCCTTCCTGTAAGAATGAGGGCTTTTTGTTCGAATGTCTCAGGGTTTACTATGAGATCATAAACATCGCGCATGTTGGAATTAGCCTCTTTTTCTTCTTCGGACTTAATTCCCGCGGTATATGAATTAGGCTTCAGATACTGGTTGACGACCATATTGACGGCCGAAATCACCGCGTTAGGCTGAGGAAGCGCTCCGCGGCCGGTCACGTGCAGGATGGTGTCGCGTATCTCTTTTATCTGTCTGTATTCAGGCGAATCGGTAAGTCTAAAATTCATGTCGTTTAATTGTACCGCCGTTTAAAATAGTAATGTTACTTCCAGGATTTGAACCAGGGGATCCCCGCTTCGACCGGAACGGCCTTGGGCGAGTGGTTGGTTTCAAGGAACATAACGATAGCGCCCGGAAATGATTTTTTGAAAAGGTTGACGTTTTTGGGCTCGTTATCAAATGAAGCAACTATTGTTCCCATCTTTAAAATATCAGCGGATGCGGTCTGTTTGTAGTCGTCGTCCTTCATTTTCTTTTCAGGCTTGGTAAGCAGCACCGAGTTCGAATCGCCATAAGGGAAACCGCTTTCTTTAAGCGAAGCTTCCGTACCGGTTTTCATATCCGGCGTATCGCGGCCGGTCAAATATACTATCATAGCGCCTTTTGAATGGAGCTTTTTAACGTAATCGACGGCGCCGTCGTAAGGCTTGTCTAAAACCACGTATTTATCCGTGAAAAAGCTGTCGTACCATACTTTTTTAAGGTCCTTCAAGGTTTTTTCATCGTTAACGCCGATATTTTTGAAAGTTTCTTCCAGCGAGTAGGCGAGGTGTTCGTCTTTCATAGCGGCTACCGCTTTTGCGAAATCAGGGTTTTTATCTTTGTTGGCCTCCGCGAATTCTTCTATTATCTTTCTATTTCTCGGCGCGTTATTGAAAAGCGTTGAATCCAGGTCAAAAACCACTACGGGAACTTTTTTTTCAGCAGCGAGTTTTTCACACGCTTTAACTACATCTTCGAGGAGCTCCGGTTTATAAAACGGTTTGCTTCCGTCTGAAGTTACCGCGGCAAAACATATATTTGCCGTAAAGATAGAAAGCGTCACAACTACTGATAAAAAAAACAATTTATTCATTTTTACCCCCGTATTTTAACTTTATTTTTTTATTTTAAATATTATATCAAATAATAGAGAAAATTTACAGAAAAATTTTGACCGCAATAAAAATGCAAGAGTACTTGAAGTCTAAATTCCGGCGTATAATTTTTTCCCGCGCGCGAACAGAAGATAAGAAGCCGAAACCGCTAATACCAAAAGAGATAAATTCACGACAAACAGGAACACCGGAAAATCCAGTTTCAACCTGGCCAGAAAATAGAGTATCACGCCCGATACGATAGCCTCGAACATTACCAGGTTACAGCAGAAACCCCTTACTGCCATGTATTGATTATCAACCGCTCCGTCGTAATATTTAAGGCCGGCCAAAAGGCCCGAGGCCGTCATAAATACCGTCGCCAGTATGGACGATAGAACAGCCGAGGCAAGGAACTTATGATCAAAATTCACGACCGCGTTCACGGAAATTATCAGAAGAAGAGAGGAAGACAGATTTATCAGCGCGGCCGTGAGAAATTTCGCCGATATTATTTTTTCATAAGTGACGGGAAGGGACCTGATAATAAAAAGGTCCGTTCCCTCTCTCGCGAAAGCCGAAGCGGCGATCGCCGAGGCGGCTGGAGTGAAAAGGGCGGATATGACAAAAAAATTCATCATGTACGCCGCGCGGAACTCATTTAAGCACAGGGCTTTCACGAATCTTCCAAACATAGCAAAAAAACCGGTGCTCACAAAGGCTCCCGATATTAAAAATATCAGAACGGATACCGGTAATATGAAATTGACCAGAAAACAATATTTAAAAAATACCGGCGAACCGAGTATTTCCTTGACCTCTTTGAAAATGAGCGACGAGAATTGAGTTCTCTGGACGCAGTTTTTTTTCAGGTCGCACGCTTTTTTAGAAACTTCCGCGCCGAGCCTTTCGCCGATCCCGCTGAGGCCTTTGAAATATAATAATTCTCCAATGATATAAACCATAAGTAAAGAAAGGGCGCATACTGCCGCGGCTGCGATCATTTTATAAGGCGCCTCCGGAGAATCGTAACCGGTCAGGGCAGCCGTAAGGCCGGACGTCATATCGAGGACCTTTGAAAAGCCGTTCACGAGAAGACCGTTTTTCCCCGAATAAAAAAAATCTATGACCGCGCCCGAATCTTTTTTAAAAAACGCTATGAAAAGCCGTTTCGCGTTTACGGCGATCGCGCATCCGATCAACACCCCGACGAGCAGGGATAGGATATCAATATATTGAAGCATTGATAACAAAGCTCTTTTCAACGGCCTTAAAAACCGGGTATTCAACAAACGCATCATCGCTATCGCGAAAGACATGCCTGTTGCCACCGAGAAGGCCAGACAAAAGAAAAACAATAAAACTGAATATAGATAATACAAAAAACCGCACCCGGTTTTATAACCGAAGAGGATCATGGTCGGAAAAAGAGTTATGACAAGCATAGTATATTCAATAACCATCGTTTCGGCGAATTTTGCGCTTAAAATATCGAAAGGGGTGAACGGAAGATGGATAATGTTCTCGACCTTCTTTGAAAAATACAGATTTATCGTGGTCTGTAAAATTGTCGAAAAAAAAGTGACGAACGGAAACATCGAGAACGCCATGGTTAAAATAAGGTCCTGGCGGTTTATGAAACGGAGCAGGTCGTAGGCTTTATTGGCGAAGTAAGCCCATATTATCGCCGTCGGGAGAAAGATCGCGAAGATGAAGATGATATTTCTGTTAAAATTCGGATCAGACTTTATGAACGCTGAAAGCAGAACGCGGGTTTTATTCATTTTATAAGCTCGAGAAAAAGATTTTCAAGCGAAGCGTCCCTGTCCGCCTTTTCTTTGAGCTCGCCGTAAGTTCCGCAAAAGAGGAGTTTTCCTTTACTTATAATTCCGACGCGGTCGCAAAGCTTTTCGGCGACCTCCAGGACGTGGGTTGAAAAAAACACGGTTTTATTTTGCGCGCACCGCTCGCGCATGATAAGTTTAAGATTATGAGCGGCTTCCGGATCGAGTCCGGTCAAAGGTTCGTCAAGAACGAGATTTTCAGGTTCGTGAATGAGCGCGCCGGTTATGACGATCTTCTGGCGCATTCCGTGCGAATAGTTCTTTATTTTGTCGCCGAGCTTGTCGCGCATGGAAAAGCGTTCAGAGAGAGCGGAAATTCTTTCGATCCTGTCTTTAGAAGTGATATCAAAAGTGTCGGCCATGAAGTTCAAATATTCAAGGCCCGTGAAATTCAAGAAAACATCAGGGCTGTCAGGAACATATCCTAATTGCTTTTTAGCTTTTACGGATTCTGCGCCGATATCGAAACCGTTGATCGTGATCGTTCCGGAATCAGGTCCGGTTATACCCGTGATCATTTTGATGGTCGTGGATTTTCCGGCGCCGTTAGGACCTAAAAAGCCGAATATCTCACCCGGATTGATATCGAGCGTAATGTTATCAACGGCTTTTGATGTTTTATTATAAGTTTTAGTAACGCCTTTGATCCGGATCATAAAACCATCTCTTTTTGTGCATCAATATCAAGGGGCTCATTATAACATGGCTATTTTTTTAAGTCAAATGCGTGCGCGTCATATTTAGACTTCATTTAAACTGGCTGCTTCATACAATCTTCAATTTTATCAAAAGATGATTTCGGTTTCCTCAGAATAGTTATTTATTTCACTATTTTATCACTTCGGAATAAAAAAATGTTAAAATAGTCAAAAAAACCGTTCCGGTTTCTTTACAAAACTTTTATTTTGTGTTATAATAAGCTTAAGATTTGAAAAAAGCTAGTTATTTTTCGAGTATGTTAGTATAGTGAACAACTAGTTACAGGCCGATGCCAAACTTGACGCATTATGTCAGTTTGGTATTTTTACTAAGTAAAGAGGTGTGACGAAATGATTGAAGTAAGAATTCACGGGCGTGGTGGCCAGGGTTCCGTTACAGCTGCAGAACTTTTGGGTTTTGCGGCTTTTCAGGGCGGAAAGTATGTACAGGCATTCCCGTCTTTCGGTTCGGAAAGAATGGGCGCGCCGGTCAGGGCGTTTTTAAAGATCTCAGACACGGAGATCAGAAGCCATGCTCAGATCTATAATCCCGATTACGTAATAGTTCAGGATGCTACGCTTTTAGGTACGGTTCCGGTTTTTCACGGTTTGAAAGAAAACGGCATTATAATTATTAACACAAAAAAAACCGCTGCCGAATTAAATCTTGATACCAAAAATAAAATAGTGGCTTTTGACGCGACCGAGATCGCAACAAGAGTTATCGGCCGCCCGATCGTTAACACGATACTCATGGGCGCGTTCGCCGCGGTTTCCGGCATGATCGGTTTTGAAGCTATCGAAAAAGCCATCAACGAAAGATTCAAGGGCGAAATCGCCAAGAAAAACATTCTGGCCGCCAAAGAAGCTTACGACAAACTTAAAGGAGGAACAAATGAGCTTAAATCACGGAGCAATTCTTAAACCCGGTTCGACAAGAAACAACAAGACCGGAAACTGGAGAAATACAAAACCCGTATATAAACACGATAAATGCACGGGATGCACCATGTGCGAAAGAATATGTCCCGAGGGCGTTATCTATCAGGAAGACAAGAAAAAATACAACGTGGACCTCGACTACTGCAAGGGCTGCGGCCTCTGCGCCGAAGAATGTCCCGTAAAAGACATCGATATGGTCCCTGAAGAAAAATAGTTCAATTAAACACCAGGAGGCAAATTAAAAATGAGAGAATATATAGAAGGTTCAATGGCCGTCGCGGAAGCGGTATGCCTTTGCAAACCCCACGTAATATCGGCTTATCCGATAACCCCTCAGACCCACATAGTTGAAGACCTTTCACAGATCTCGGCCGACGGCAAATTCAAAGGCCAGATCGTGAACGTCGAATCAGAATTCTCAGCCGCTTCAGTATGTCTCGGCGCGGTAGCTACCGGCGCCAGATCATACACCGCTACGACCTCCCAGGGTCTGCTTCTTATGGCCGAAGTTCTTTTCAATATGGCCGGCATGAGGCTTCCCCTCGTTCTCACCTGCGCCAACCGGGCTATATCGGCCCCGATCAACATCTGGACCGACCATTCGGACGCTATGGCTTTAAGAGACTGCGGATTCATCCAGCTCTATGCCGAAAACAACCAGGAAGCGGCCGACCTTCATTACATGGCTTATAAAATATCCGAAGATAAAGAAGTCCGTTTACCCGTAATGGTAAATATGGACGGATTCCTCTTAACGCATTCGTTCGAGCCTATCGAAATGCCTACACAGGCAGAGGTCGACGCTTTCCTTCCTCCTTATCAGCCCGAACATTATCTGACCACAAAACGCCCTCTCACGATGGGCTCGATGGTCGGCGAAGACGGCTATATGGAAGTCCGTTATTATCTCGAAGAGGCTATGAAAAAAGCTATGCCCGTTATCGAGAGAGTGACCAATGAATTCAAGGAAAAATTCGGCCGTTTCCAGGGCGTATTCGTTGACGGATACAAACTCGAAGACGCTGACACGGTTATCGTAGCTATCGGTTCCGCGATCGGAACGATAAAAGATTCGATCGACCTCATGAGAGCCAACGGTTTGAAAGTCGGATGCCTTAAGATCCGCACCTTCAGGCCTTTCCCGAACGAAGCTATCGTTAACGCGCTGAAAAACATCAAAAACGTTATCGTTATCGACCGCGCATCGTCGGTCGGCAACGGCGGCATCCTCGCTACCGAAGTTCGCTCGGCGTTCTACGGCCACACGACGATACCTAAGGTTAACAGCTACATCGTAGGCCTCGGCGGACGCGACATCACGGTTAAAACGATAACCGACATCGTTGGCGCATCAGGCGTTAAATTTGAAGGTTCACAGTTTGTTGAACTTGATAAAGATTTCATGAAAAAAGGCGACGAATACCTTAAGACGATATAACTTTAAGATCGGCATCGACCTTTGATTCAAACGAATTTTATGGAGGATAAATAGATATGGAACAGAAAAAACACCTTCTCGCCCCCGGTCATACGGCTTGCGCGGGATGCGGACTTTCAATGGGCGCGCGCATGGTATTAGACGCCGCGGGTCCGAACACCATAGTAACTAACTGCACCGGCTGCCTCGAAGTTTTTACGACCAGATATCCTCAGTCGGCATGGGAAGTTCCGTGGGTTCACTCACTTTTCGAAAACAGCGCGGCCATTGGCGCCGGCGTTGAAGTTGCCTTAAAAGCTCTCGGCCGCGAAGGCGAAGCAAAGGTCATCGCTCAGGGCGGCGACGGCGGCACGGCAGATATCGGTCTCCAGGCGCTCTCAGGCATGTGGGAACGCGGACACGACGTTCTCTATGTTTGCTACGACAACGAAGCATACATGAATACCGGCGTTCAGAGAAGCTCACAGACCCCCACATGGACGAACACTTCAACTTCTCCTTTCGGCAAGGCTTCCTACGGAAACCCGACCAGAAAGAAAAACATGTTCCAGATAGCGGTCGCGCATGACGTCGCTTATGCCGCTACGGCTACCGTCGGATTCGACATGGACCTCAAAGCCAAAGTTAAAAAAGCGCTCTCGATAAAAGGGCCTAAATATTTACACGTGCTCGTTCCGTGCCCTCTCGGCTGGAAAGCTGAATCGAAGAACACGATCAAGGTCGCGAAAAAAGCCGTTAACTGCGGTATTTTCCCTCTCCTTGAGTTCGAGAACGGCAAAGTTACCGGAAGAAAGATCGGAACCGTTGAACCGGTCAACGAATACCTTAAAATGCAGGGCCGTTTCAAACACATCCTCGCCGACACCGAAGAAGCGAAAAAACACGTCGCTGAGATCCAGGCCATGGCCGACGCGAATATCGCAAAATACGAATTGAAAGCGTAATTACTAACGTTAGAGAAGAGTGAATAGAAAATGGTTAATGAAGGCTCGCTTCGCTCGCTCTGATCAAAAGCGCTCAAAACATACATAAAAAACCCGCCGTTGGAATTATTCAATGGCGGGTTTTTTATGTCCTGATAATTAAATTGGCGCTTTCATGTTTTGCAGGAAAAGATTATATTAGTGAAAAGAGAAGAGTTGATGCCTGGGCACTTGAGAGGCTTCCGAGCCAGCCAATTGTTTTTAATTGGCTGGTCAATTATTATCCGCTTTCACCAACCGCGCCAAATAAGAAGGAACCCCTAAAAATCCTTCAGTTCTCAATTTTCAACACTTATACGAGCCTTATCTTTTAACAGGCGATATGCATCCGGCGGGGCATTTTGAAACGCAAAGGCCGCAGCCGTAACAATTATCCGCATTAAATTCATGTTTGCCGCCATCCATCGCCCTCGCCTTAAAATAGCAATAATTCACGCAGATCCCGCAACTGGTGCAGGAACTAAAATAAGATCTTAAAACCATGAGACGTTAGCGTTGGCAGCGGCTCCCGATGTGACCGTGACCGTAGCGGCTTCAGCGGCGCTATTAGACACATGGATAATCGCGACGCCGGAAGCGAAACCGGTGCCGTCGAATGAGGCGGTAGTATCCAGATTATCCGTAACGCCTTCGCCGGACCATGATATAGTGCCGGTCGTTCCCGCTATCGTAAGCGTGCCGGCCGAATTAAAATTCGTTATTATATTGCCGTTGCCATCAAGCGCTTTTACTTGAAGAGTTATTGATGCGTCTCTGTATTGAGGGCTGTTGGATGTAACGGCAAAACTTGTAAGCGCGCCGGGGAATACGGTTATTGTATTTGATTCGGCGGTTATAGGTCCTGCGCCAAGAGTGAATTTAACCTTTATATTTTCTGATTTTTTATAATTTAAATCGGTATAGGTGACTATGCCGCCAACCGCGGGTATCGTAAGCGTGCCATACATCACATCCGTTCCAAGGCTGCCGGTCGACGCGGTAATATTCGAAATTTCCGTGACGCATAAATTGCCGTACGCGTCACAAATATAAATTACAGGCTGCGTCCCGAAAGCAACTGCGGAAACGGCATTCGCGGATGGTTTTGTGTTGACGGCAAGTTTCGCCGCGACACCCGGATCCACCGCGAATATATTCGATGTCCCGGTTTTTCCAGCGCCGATAACCGAGATCGATACATTCGCCTGAGCTTTCGTCAGCGTTATGTTCTCAACGCATACGCCGGCCGCGAAATTTCCGGTAACGATAGGCGATATAGTGCCGGTCGAATCGATAAGATTCGCTATGAATCCGGCGCCGTCATAACTTGTCAGAGTATTATTAGACGCGTCCTGAGCGGTTATCGTTACGGCGAAAGCCCCGCCCGCCGCCTGAGGAGTCGCGATATTCGATATCGCGAAATGGTCGAGTCCGGAAATATTGATCCACGAAGCAGTGGTTGTGGCCGTAATACCGGAACCTGTATCAGTTACGGTGATGATCTTGTTTATATCAGGCGCGGTATCAGCCAGATGCAGCGTCGCGATCCCTGAAACGAAGCCTGTACCGTCGAATGTGCCGTCAGGATCGGCTATGTCCGTGACGCCTTCGCCGCTCCATGTTATAGCCCCGGTAGTTCCGGCTATCGTAAGCGTGCCGGCTGAATTGAAATTCTTTATAATATTACCGTTGGCGTCAAGCGCCTTTACATAAATGGAGAGCGCGGCGCCTGTAAACTGAGGGCTATTGGAAGTAACGGCAAAGCTTGCGAGCGCTCCGGGATTAACGGTGATCTTTCGGGACTCAATTCCGGTAACGCCTGGCGCTGTGAAAGATATTTTCAGATCTTCGGATCTATCATATCGGAGATCGGTGAATGTAGCGATACCCGCGACCGCGTTAATAGCCGTCGTGCCCTGAAGCGCAGCCGAGCCAAAACTGCCGGTAACCGCCGTAACAAGACTTGTGTCGGCGGTCAATAGATTATTATACTGGTCATATACGCCGACCTTCGGCTGAGTAGCGAGCACCGTCGCGGCGGTAGCCGGGTTCGAAGGTTCCTGCACCATCACAAGTTTCGCCGCAGCACCCGGATCTACCGCGAATATATTCGATGTCCCGGTCTTTCCGGCGCCGATAACGGAGATCGATACATTCGACTGAGCTTTAGTCAGCGTTACATTCTCGAGGCATACGCCATTCACGAAATTGCCGGTAACGATAGGCGATATAGTGCCGGTCGAATCGATAAGATTCGCCGTGAATCCGGCGCCGTCATAACTTGTCAGAGTATTATTCAAAGCGTCCTGAGCGGTTATCGTTACGGCGAAAGCCAAGCCCGCCGCCTGAGGGGTCGCGATATTCGATATCGCGAAATGGTCGAGTCCCATATTTATCCACGAAGCGTTGGTTGTGGCCGTAATACCGGAACCTGTATCAGTTACGGTGATGACCTTATTTATATCAGGCGCGGTATCAGCCAGATGCAGCGTCGCGATCCCTGAAACAAAGCCTGTGCCGTCGAATGTGCCATCAGGGTCAGCTATGTCCGTCACGCCGTCGCCGCTCCATGTTATGCCGCCTGTCGCGCCGGCTATCGTGAGCGTGCCGGCTGAATTGAAATTCTTTATAATATTACCGTTGGCGTCAAGCGCCTTTACATAAATGGAGAGCGCGGCGCCTGTAAACTGCGGGCTATTGGAAGTAACGGCAAAAGTTGCAAGCGCTCCGGGATTGACGGTGATCTTTCGGGACTCAATTCCGTTAACGCCAGGCGCGTTGAATGATATTTTCAGATCTTCATTTTTATCATATTTCAGATCGGTAA
>CAZKCG010000094.1:0-15037 GCA_964551445.1 uncultured bacterium
AATGTGGGCGACTTATTGACGAGCTTGTCGCGGATCTCATAACCCGCCTTTAAAAGTTCCAGAGCTACTATGGCGTCGACGAACATCTCCGGCGTCTCCGATTCGCTTTCCGCGATGAGCAGAAGAAACGCCGACTGCGCAAGAGCGCCCTCATCGGGAAGCAGCGCCATAGCCTGTTTGCGCATGCCGACGCCGACCGCTCCGAAAGCCGCCTTTACCTTTTGAAGTATGCCGTATTTTAAATTGATCTTTTTGGCTTTCTCAAAAAATGCGTTCATAACACCCCTGGTTTATACTTCGCCGAAAAATATTTCGCCGTCTTTTTCTATGATATGTTTCCGCCAGTTATTATCGTCTTTTTCAACATGGTCGCTTCTGAAATGCGTACCGCGCGATTCTTCGCGGGCTTTGGCGAACTTCGTTATGACGGATGTAACTTCCAGCATATTAACCATCGAAAAAGATCGCAGCGCGCTAAGTTCGAGATTTTTAATAAAATCGTAATTTTCAAGGGCGCGCGCGACCTTTTCAAATCTGGCCGCGTCGCGGACGATGCTGAGATTATCCCAGGTAAGTTTTCTTATTTCATTGATGATCTTTTCACCGTGCAGCTTGATAGAAAATCCCTTAGGCTCGCGCTTGAATTTAAATTCATATGAAAATTCCGGGCATTTATTCAATTTCAGTTTTTTCGAATATTCAGCCGCCGCTATGCCAGCCCTGTCGCCGAAAACCATACATTCTAAAAGCGAATTAGACGCGAGCCGGTTGGCGCCGTGAACGTATGTGCAGGCCGATTCGCCGCAGGTGTATAATCCGGCGATATTGGTCGCTCCGTAAAGATCGCTTTTGACGCCGCCTATCATGTAATGGGCCGAAGGCTTGACGGGTATCGGAGTGGTCGTGATATCTATGCCGTAACGAAGGCAGTTCGAATATATCTTCGGGAACCTTGTTTTCACGAATTCCGGCTCCAGATGGGTCACGTCAAGATATACGCAGGGATGCTTCGTCAATTCGATCTGATCGAGTATCGAACGGGAAACTATGTCGCGCGGAGCCAGTTCCGCCATTTCGTGTATGGCTTTCATGAAACGGACGCCTTCCACGTTAACTAAAAGCCCGCCTTCTCCGCGCACGGCCTCCGAAATAAGAAAGCGCGGCGCGCCCTCGAGGTAAAGCGTAGTCGGATGGAACTGAATAAATTCCATGTCGGTGATCTCGGCTCCCGCGCGCCTCGCGATAGCGACGCCGTCTCCGGTCGCGATATGCGAATTCGTGGTATTTTGAAAAAGATAACCTATGCCGCCTGTCGCAAGAACGAGCGCCTTGAAATAAATTATCCTGCACGCTCTTGCTTTCTGATCGTAAACTATCGCGCCGCGTGCGGTCTTTCCTTCGGTTATGATATCGACCAGATAAACGCCTTCCTCGAAATGGATATTGGGAACGCTTTTGGTTTTGGCTATAAGCGTAAGTTCGAGCTCTATCCCGATGGCGTCCCCGCGTGCGTGAATGATACGGTTTTTCGTGTGGGCCGCCTCGCGCGTTAAAGCGATTCGGTCGTCCTTGGTCTTATCGAAGTTGGCGCCGAATTTCATAAAAGCCTCTATCTGGGCCGGGCCTTCCTCGACCAGTATCTCGACGGCCTTTTCAGAACAGAGCCCCTGGCCGGTCCGTAAAGTATCGTCGACGTGATATTTTATGTTGTCGTCCTCGCCGATGGCGGCCGCGATACCGCCCTGCGCCAGGTAGCTGTTGCATTCCTCGGTCTTGTCCTTGGTCAGAACGGCCACCTTTCCGAAGTTGGAAAGCGTTATGGCGGATCTTAAACCCGCTATTCCGGAACCGACGACCAGAAAATCGATGACCGAGGACTGAAGGTTCTGAGATGAAAAATTTATAAGGTATCTTCTCGCGGTTTTATTCATTTAATTAATTCGCCCTCCTGATATTGACGGCTAAAACGTCTGAAAGCTCCTCGAACGATATGGCTCCCTCGCGAAGCATAACGGGAACTTCCCCGCTGAAATCGACTATCGTTGAATCCTTGCGGTACAATGTCGGGCCGTTGTCTATGGCTATGTCGCATTCGTTCACGAGCTCTTCGGGTATGTCGAAAAAGTCTTTAGGGCTCGGGCCGCCGGATATATTGGCCGATGTCGCTAAAAGCGGCTCGCCGAATTTGTTTACGATGGAGGCCGTTATGAAATTTGCGAACACCCTCACGCCGATATTTCCGTTGGCGGTCGCGCGCCCTGGAAATTCGAGGCCATTCTTTAATTTAAAGATCATCATAAGAGGCCCCGGAGCGTAAAGCGAAAGCGCCCGCTCGGCCGGGACGCTTATTTTTTCGACATATTTTCCGACCCCTTCGCATCCCGCGAGATGTAGCGAAAGCGGTTTATTCTCGCGCCTTTTTATTTCGAAAAGGCGCTCGATACCGGCCGCGTTCGAAAGAAAAACGCCGATGCCGTAAACGGTCTCGGTCGGGAAAATAATTATCGATTCTTTATTTATTTCCGGCAGGTCCGCGTCAAGCACGTTCCAGAGCGGATAATTCGTTACTATGCCCACAATTTCAACCCCCTGGGCCTTTTTTCCATGTCATGATATATGAATGAATTCATAAATCCTTTACCAAAAGCGTATTTCACTATATCCGGAGCCATGTCGAATCCGATCTCAAATATAATCGCCCCGTCCGGTTTTAAAAAGTTCAAAGCCCCGTCGATGATCCTTTTATAAAATTCAAGGCCCGAATCGCTCGCGATAAGCGCCGTAACGGGTTCGAACTTAACCTCGCGCGCGAGGCCTTCATATTCACTCTCGCGAATATATGGCGGATTCGATATGATCAGATCGAACTTTATCCCGGCCCCTTCAAACGCCGTAAAAAGATCGGAACCCATGAATTTAACCCGCGCGCCGAGCATTTCAGCGTTCATTTTCGCGACCGCCAGGGCCGCCTCGCTTATATCCACGGCCGTAACTTCAACCACCTCAGGCCGCTCAAGGGCTATCGTAATTCCGATCGCGCCGGAACCCGTTCCGATATCCAATACCGAGAGTTTTCCGGCCCCGCCGAAGGCGACGGCATGGCATATCGCGGCGTCGACGACGCATTCGGTATCGTGCCTCGGAATGAGAACTGCCGGGGTCACCATGAATTGACGGCCGAAAAATTCGGTCTCTCCAAGAATATACTGGATCGGTTCCCCTGTTTCGCGTCTTTTCAATACGGCTTCGATCCCGGCGATATCGTTAGCCGGCATCGCTTCGCGCCACAGAACGCCTAATATCCTTGAAATATCGGCCCGCATGACGCTCGTAAATATCAGCCGCGTCTCGGATTCCGCCTCGCGGGAGTCTATCTTCGCCGCGAGCCTGTCCGAAACTTCGCGGAAGTATTCAAATACGGCCGCCGCTTTTTTTTCAGCGGGCAAAGCGTTTCTCATTACTGGATCTTTTCAAGTTTCTTCATCTGGTCGTAGGTTATCAGCGCCTCGACCATTTTATCGATATCGCCGTCGACGAAACCCATAAGGCCGCTGTCGAATTTGATGCGGTGGTCCGTGACGCGGTTCTGCGGAAAATTATATGTCCTTATTTTTTCGGACCTGTCGCCGCTTCCGACCTGGGAACGGCGCTCTTCCGTTATAAGGCTCTGCTGTTTTTCCATCTCGGCCTCTAAAAGCCTCGATCTTAAAACCTTTAAAGCCTTGGCCTTGTTCTTTATCTGCGATTTTTCATCCTGGCACTGAACGACGACGCCGGTCGGAATGTGAGTAATGCGGATCGCCGAATAGGTCGTATTGACCGACTGTCCGCCGGGTCCGGTCGAACAGAAAGTGTCGATGCGAAGATCGTTCATATTAACCGCGATATCTACTTCTTCAGCTTCCGGAAGGACGGCGACCGTCGCGGTAGAAGTGTGGATGCGCCCCGAAGCTTCGGTGGCCGGAACGCGCTGAACGCGGTGAACGCCGCTTTCGTATTTCATTCTTGAATAAACGCGCTCGCCCGAGATCGCGAATATGACTTCCTTGAAGCCGCCTTTTTCTGAGCCGTGCGAATCGATGACCTCGCTCTTCCAGCCTTTAGTTTCGGCGTATCTGCAGTACATCCTGAAGAGATCTCCCGCGAAAAGCGAAGCTTCTTCTCCGCCCGCGCCGGCCCTGATCTCGACGATCGTATTCTTTTCGTCGTTCGGGTCTTTAGGCACCAGCAGAAATTTAAGGTGCGTTTCCATTTCTATCTTTTGGTTCTCGAGCCTGGCTATATCGTCCTGAACCATCGAGAGCATTTCCGGGTCCTTCTCGGTCTCCGCCAGTTTTTTGTTGTCCGCGAGTTCGCGCATGGCGTCTTTATATTTCCCGAAACAGGTCACGGATTCTTCCATTGAAGCCCTGTTTTTAGCCAGTTTCATGAATTCGGACTGATTTTTTATGATCTCAGGGTCGGATAACTGTTTTTCCAGCTCGATAAACTTCTTCTCAACGTCCTCGAGTTTTGAATAAAGTTCAAACATTTTAAGTCACTCCATTTGATTTTTTTATTTATTTTATCGTTAAATTACCTTGAAAGTCTTCGTAATTAAATAATTTTCAGCCGCCGTCGGCTAATTTCGCACGCGCATCACCAAAAATACGCTCGCAATGAGAAATATGATGTTCTGTATCCAGGCCGCCATGAGCGGAGGAAGCATTCCGTTCTTTCCGAACGACCTTGCGATCGAGAAAAGAACGTAATAAATGAAAATGATGACTATGGATATGCCGAACCCTATGAAACCGCCGGTGCGGTTATTGGAAGTCCCGAGCGCCGCGCCTATCACGCCGAATATGAAACAGGCGAAAGGTATCGAGGTCTTGATATAAAATTCGACAAGAAGCCCCGTCACGTCCGCCAGCCCGTGATCATAAGCGTAGCGTATCTTCGCTCCGAGTTCACGCATTGAAAGTTCCTGAAAACTCTGGTCGTCACGCTTGAAATCATTCGGTTTCTGGTTTATGGCGACCTCTTTCCCGGTAAATTCCTCAACGACCCTCGCGTTCATTTTTGCGTCATATTCGTATATCATGCCGTCTGAGAACATCCACCGGCCGTTGACGAACCGAGCGGTCCGCGCGAAAACCCTCTTTTTTAAAAGATCCGTTTTGTGTTCATATTCAGAAATAACGATATTGGTCAGTATGTTGTTCACATTATCCGCTCGCTCGACGAATATCGTCCGGTCCGCTGAATCCTTGAGATATACGTTCTCCTGGCCCATCACCGGCAGAAGCTTGAGTATCTCCGACCGCTTTATGGACTGCGACCGTTTCACCGAATAAGGCACTACGAATTCGCCGAAAAGAAACGCGAACGCCGTCGATAAAAGAGCGAAGATCATAACGGGGTAGCAAAGCCTGAAAAAGCTGACTCCGCCGGCCCTTAAAGCCGTCATTTCAGAATCTTTAGAGAGCCTTCCGAAGACCATGAGCGACGAGAGCAGCATTGCCATCGGAAAAGTGAAGATCATGTCGTTCGCGAGCGAATATAAAAACCACTTCACAACGGCCATAGGCTCTATGCCCTTATCGGAACTGTTAATGATATTTTTCATGGCGTATATCATCGGATCTATCGAAATTACGACGATAAACCCCAGCATACCGCCGATATAAGGCCAGAACAGCTCAGTTAAAATGTATCTGTCCACGACCTTAAATCTGTTTAATATCTTATCCTTAAAAGCAGAAATAGCTCTTATCATGGGCAGGTATTTTAATTGAATTTATAGTATTTGTCAATAGATAAGATATACGGGACGGCAAATTCCGTTTTCGCCGGGGGAAGGACTTCCCCCGCGGCGGTGCCGTATCCCGTCACCGCGCTCCCCCTTCGGCGCTTTCGTTAAATGCCCGAAACGTTAAGATTTCCAAGGCTTATTATCATGTAACGATTTTCCGAGCCCTTTTCGTTTATAAGCTGTTTGACCTGAAGATGCAGGTTATATATCGAAAGCCTGGTGCTCTTGGCGGTTATGGTGCCTATTTTCATTATGTCCGACGCGGTGACGCTGCAGTATTTATCGACGAACATTCCGTTGACGCTGGGCTTTTTAAGATACGCGCCCAAATAGCCTGAAAACCCGGGCAATTTAGCTACCTGTTTCAGCGTGAGCACCTGAAGGTTCTCGACGCCGCTGATATTTTCCATGAACCATCTGTGGGTGTTATCGTCTATCAGAATACGATTTAAACTGTCTTTGCTGAGCATTCTGGAATTATTGATAATGGATGTTCCATAAAAATTGTTCTCGAAATAAAAAACCGTATCATATGTTATAGCGTAACGCAAATTGAGTTCGCCCACGACCTCGCGCAGAGCCGGATAAAAATTAAAAGCGTTATAAGCTCTTAAGACGACGGAAAAATTTATCGCGAAGGCGATGGCGTGAAGCGGCGTTTCGAAGATCTGAAAACCGCCGTCGCCGGTGCTTATGAAGTGTTTCTCGAGCTTGCCGCCGCCTTTGTATTTCTGGAAAAGAAAACTTTCCTGACCGATGCACAGCTCGCATGTTTTTCTGTAGAGCAGCATGAAAAGGAACGGGACCATGGTCTGCTGCGGTTCGGGATATCCGCTGTAATGATATATGTCGATCCCCAGAACCGCCTTCGGCCGGTCGTTTTTAAAATCCACAAGCTCCGCGACCATTTCAAGGAATTTATCCCCGCCGTAGGACGCCGGGTTCCCGTTATAGGAAAACCCCCCGCGGCATGTCTTATCCGCGGCTTTTAAAAAATCGTCGAATTCTATTTTTTTTATTTTCATAATATCACCTCGAATATAAACGCGCAGATTATATCAAAATTAACGTATTTATGCAATACCGCGAATTAACGCATATCAGCAACTATTATAAAGGCAAAGCTCAAGCCTGCTGTTCATCGCAACGCGGCCGTTCTGCTCATGACGCGTTTTCAAAACCTTTCGTTCGTTAAGGGGTTTTCAGCTTTTTTCTTCTTGACAAGCATACGCATTTTTAATATAATAAAATTGAATCATCGCTTATTTAAAATGAAAAGCCTGTATTTCAAGGTTTTTCGATGACGGGGCTGATTATGAAAAAAATGATCGACAGTAAATTGCGCGAAGCGGTTATGGATACCGTTGTCGGCATATACGCCGCGGACATCGATTTTAAGATCTCTTTCGTCAACGATCCATTCAACGCCGCATACGGATATGATGAGAACGAAGCCTGCGGAATATCTTTTTTTGACCTTATTTTTTCCGACAAAGACGAAGCACGCATCATATCAGAATACCTCACGGAAAATCCACGCTGGAAAGGCAGGACCATGAGCGTGAGAAAAAACGGCGAGGAATTCCCCGTTTCTCTTTCAATATGCAAAATTTTCGACGATGACGGACGGCTTTCGGCTTATGCCGGAAAGGTCGAGGACATAAGCGAGATCTCCAAAAATGAAGAAGAGACCAGCCGTTCTAAAAGGTTTTTAAAATTCGCGCTCGACTCGCTGCGGACGCAGGTTATCATACTCGATGAGAACGGAGTGATAATACATTTCAACGAAGCATTCAGAAAATTCGGGAAAGAGTGTAAAGACAGGGCAAGCTCATGGATCGGGATCAACTATCTCGATATAATGGACGCCGAGTCTTCCGAGGGCTCAAGCAGCGCCGCCAAAGCCGCCGCCGGCATCAGAGAAATGATCTCTTCGATCAGGGACTCATTTGAAATGGAATATTTATTCGAAAGCGAGGACGACGACATCTGGTTCTTGATGACGGTGACCCGCTTCAGGGAAAGCATTCCGCCAAGATTCGTAATCAGTTTCGAAAACATCACGCAGAGAAAAATTGCCGAAACCGAGCTTATAAGGGCCCGCCTCGAAGCGGAATCCGCCAACAGGGCGAAAAGCAGGTTTCTGGCCGGCATGAGCCATGAAATAAGGACGCCGATGAACGCGATCTTAGGCTATACCCAGCATCTGCTGCGCGAAAGTTCCCTTGAAAAAAAACAGCGCGAATTCGTTGAGATCATAGGCGGCAGCGGCCAGCACCTCCTTGAACTTATAAACGATATACTCGACATGTCCAAGATCGAGGCCGGCAGGATGTCGCTAAACCCCGAAGACACTGACTTTTTCGCGCTGCTCGGCGAAGTCAGGAACATGTTTCGGGGCAGGGCCGAAGAACACCATATTTATCTGGAATTTTCAATGAACGAAACAGTTCCGCAATATATTTACGCTGATGGAAAAAAGATCAGACAGATCCTGATCAACATGATCGGTAACGCCATAAAATTCACCGCCAAAGGCGGGATCTGGGTCAGGGTCCAAAAATGCGGCGACGATCCTGATAGTTCTAAAAGCGTTATTTCCGTTGAGGTGGAAGACACCGGATGCGGTATAGCCAATAACGAACTCGACCGGGTGTTTGAGATCTTCGAACAGGCCGGCGGCGGCATATCGCGTGGCGGAACCGGTCTCGGAATGCCGATAAGCCTCGGATACGCAAAACTTATGGACGGCGATATAACGGTCAAAAGCGAACCCGGACGTGGCAGCGTTTTCACCTTCACTTTCAAGGCCGAACTTCTTTCTTCGCTCATAAAAAAAACTATAAAGCCCGGAAATCGCCGCATAACAGGTATTTCAAGCGCCGGGCCTAAGCCGCGGATACTTATCGTCGACGACGTAGCTTCCAACCGTTCAGTTTTAAGAGTGCTTCTCGAGCAGGTGGGATTTTCCGTCAATGAGGCTTCGAACGGCCAGGAAGCGCTCGCGGTAATAGACGGTTGGATGCCGGATGCGATCTTTATGGACCGTTATATGCCGTCACTCGACGGGATCGAGGCTTCGAAAATAATCAAGGCCACCGACAAATGCAGGAATATACCTATATTAATGCTTTCCGCGAGCGCGATCGAGGAAAATCGCGACAACGCGATCCAGGCCGGAATAAACGTTTTTCTGCGCAAACCTTTTATTGAGGAGGAAGTGTTCGAAAACCTCAAAAAGTTGCTGGGGATCGACTATATTTATGAAGAAATTATTACCGGAAACCTTTCGGATTCGGCGGACGAAATAATAGCGCGCGCCGCCGCTTCACTTTCTCCGGAAATAAAAAAAGAGATCATAGATGCCGCCAATTTGTGCGATATAACACGGCTTCGCAAAATGCTGGACGGCGAAAGCATGAGGCGTCATCCGGAACTTGTTTCCAAAATAGAACTTTTCCTTAATAATTATGAATATGCAAAGATCATTCCGCTTTTAAAACCTTGAATGATCGTTTGAAAGGGAGATTTATTATGAACGATGTTGATATGGCCGGCTCGCGAATATTGATCGTTGACGATACTCCGCAGTCGCTGGGACTTCTTGAAAAGATGCTCAGAAATAAAGGATATCACGTTTTCGCCATGACGAGCGGAGAAGCCGCGATCCAGGTAGCGTCGGGCAGCCGGCCCGAGCTTATCCTGCTGGACGTTATAATGCCGGGTATGGACGGTTACGAGGTTTGCGGCAAACTAAAGGAAAAACCTGAATTAAAAGATATTCCCGTGATATTTTTAAGCGCTTTGAACGAAACTGAAGATAAATTAAAAGGATTCAGTTCGGGCGGGGTCGATTACATAACAAAGCCGTTTCAGCTTGCGGAGGTCGAAGCGCGCGTAAAAACCCATCTGACGATCAGCAAACTTCAACAGGAGCTTGAAAAGCATAACGCGAACCTGGAAACGATAGTCGCGGACAGAACTGAAAAGCTCGCTGCGGCTTATAAACGCCTTCAGGATATGGACCAGATAAAAAGTGAGTTCCTTTCGATGATCTCACATGAATTAAGAACGCCGCTCAACGGAATACTCGGCGTGAGCGAGATAATCTTTAACGAACGCCAGAAGGCCGACGGCCGAGACGAGCTCGTCATGATATATAAAGAAAGCCGGGACAGGATCGAACGGCTTCTCGATGACGCCATGATAATAAACGAACTCGATATCCCCCCAAAAAAGGCAGCCGGAGAGGTTATCGACCTGGATAAACTCTTCCGCGAGCAGGGGATACGCATTGTTATAGAAGAGGACGCTGGAACGAAGCCGCCAAAGATCAACGGCGACATGCCGTTATTAAAAAAGGCCGCCTGCATTATCTTAAAAACCGCGATGTGCTTTAATATAAAAAAAGACGAACTTACAGTAAAAAGCCGGATGACGGAAACCGATCTGGTTCTGAGCTTCCCGCTTGACAACCTGAGGCTCTCCGAAGATCACGCCGCCAGTTTTTTCGAACTGGCTTCGGTCTCCAGACAATGTTCGCAGGCGCAGTCCATGGGGCTCTCACCCGTGGTAGCGCGAAAGATCATAGAACTTTTCGGCGGAGAAATTAAAATGGTAAAACAAAACGGTTTGGAAGGCATGTTCATTTTAACTTTACCGGCTTAAAAATTTTCATAGCGGAACACGAAGATCAAGATCAGTTTCAAAGCGAAGTTTTAAAAATATATCTTTCGAACGCGTTGTGTATTCCGTCGTCGGTTATATCGGTCGTCACGTGCGCCGCGGTTTTTTGAACGGTCTCATCGGCGTTTCCCATGGCTATGGAGACGGCGACCGTTCTAAACATTTCACAATCGTTGAAACTGTCACCGATGGCGTATGTCTTTAACGGATCTATGCCGTATCTTGAAACGACCTCTTTAATAGCCCGGCCCTTAGTTATGCCAAGTTTCGTCATCTCAAGATAGTTGGCGAAGGAAAAAGCGTATTCGAGCCGGCCTTTGAAAAGGCCGTCGATGCGTTCATATACGGGGCCGAGATATTCCGGCTTATCAAAATATGTGAGCGCTAAAACTTTCGGAGACTCTTTAAGAACCTTGAAATCGGATACTTTCCTGTAAACGGCGCCCGTGCGCTTGACGTATTCTTCAAGAAGCTCATTCTCGGAATCGATATAGAGATCGTCATCGTAATAGCAGAAAATAGTTATTCCATTTTTTTTGAAAGGAGTAAGCGTGTCTATTATCTCGTTAAATGTCGCTGAATTTATAGGGTCGTAGTAGATAATGTCCGACCTGTCGGAAACGGCGGCGGCGAAGGCGCCGTTATAGGAAATAATGGCGGAGTCTCCGTTTATTCCGACGCGCCTGGCTTCTTTAAGCGCCGAACGGTACATGCGCCCGGTCGTTATAACGATCATGAAACCCTTTTCCTGCGCCTTTCTTATGGCTGCGGAAGCGCTCGCGGGGATGTTGCCGGAGCGTTCCACGAGAGTGCCGTCAAGGTCTATGAATACGGCTGAATGATATGCGCCCATTGATTTATCATTCCCCTCTATATTCGAGTTTCATGATATTTTCTATATGGAATGTGTGCGGGAACATATCAAAAGGCGTTATTTTCGTTACGACATATCCCTTTTTGACGAGCTTTTCCACGTCGCGGGCCTGCGTCATGGGATTGCATGAAACATATACGATCTCGGCGATTTTCGCCTCGCACAAAAAGTCGGTCATCTCATCGCTCAAACCGGCCCTTGGCGGATCGAGCAGGATAGCCCCGTATTTCGAGCGGAATTCTTCCGGGCCGAACTTGTTGATAAGTGTACCCACCACTTCAGAAACGTCTCCGCGGCGGACGTTATAGTTCAGAGCGCCTGCCGTTTTAGCGTTGAGTTTCGCGAGCGTGCACGCCTGGGCGACGATCTCGACGGCCATAACACTCGTAAAATAGGGAGAGAGGCCGAGCGACAGGGTTCC
The DNA here is from genome assembly GCA_964551445.1 of uncultured bacterium. Classification (GTDB taxonomy): domain Bacteria; phylum Muiribacteriota; class UBA9980; order UBA9980; family UBA9980; genus DAOPXV01. The sequence continues at coordinate 11,776 of CAZKCG010000094.1, forward strand.
TATCCCGGAATATGCGTCAACAAGAGAAGTTTTACGAGGTGTTTTCCCGTCGACGAGAAGTTTTTCGATATGCCGCGCCATATTTGTCGCCTGCGCCGTGTTGACCTGAAAAAATGAGATCGGCGACACTCTGAAATCGACGCCGTCTATCGAATCGATTATGGATTCTTCGCCGAAAACCTTTGTTATCGGCGACCTGTTATCGCCTATGCGTATGTCGCGGCCGTCCTCGAAGATAACGTTCGTATCGTGAGGATTGTGAAAAACGAAAAAGCCCTTCAGATTTTTATTTCTCTTGAAAAGAGTTTTGGATATTGAATTCTGGTTAAAAAGAGTCTTGTGGTTCGAAACGATCGTCAGAAGCATTTCACCGGTTTTTCTGCTCTCGCGGACGACGATGTGGCGCACCATTCCCTTTTTCAGTTTTTCGCTGTAGGGCGGTATCTTATATTGATTAAGAACCGAAACAACCGTTTCGACAAGTTTGTTCACGTTGTCCGAATGGAGCGGACATTTATCTATGTCAACAACGTCGTGCGATTTTATACGATAAAATCCGGCGACGACCTTTCCGTTTTTACCGGAAGTGCACTGCATCTGAAGCTTATTGCGGTATCCGAACTGTTCGGGTGAAGGCACGACGGGATCTATGGAAAGTTTGTCGGATGTGATCTTTCTGAAAACCTCTTTTAAAAGGTCGTGCTTATATTTAAGCTGCATCAAATATTTTATGTTCTGGTGCGCGCAGCCGCCGCACTCGCCGAAATATGGGCATGGAGCCTCGGTGCGGGCTTCCGACGGCCGGTTGATGTCCACTATCTCAGCTTTAAAATAGCTTGTCGTCTCATGGAATATGTTCACGTAAAGATCGTCGCCAGGAACGGAAAGCGGCACAAAAACGGTCTTTCCGTCTATATGCGCTATTCCGACGCCCTCGCCGCCAAGTTTTTCTATTTTAACCGCTTTTCTCATAATATCTGTTCTGTCCCTTCACGCATTTGTTATATTTTATACAATTTTCATCAGGAATTTTATTTTACAGGGGCTTTTCTGTCATTTTTTTCACACGCGGCCTGAAAAAGGCGGCGGAACAAAAATCAGTTCCTATATTTAATTCAACTGATTTTACAACATTTTTCGTTGAAATTCAAGCAAAATAAGAGGCTTTTTGTAAATAATCCATAAATGGCATGAAATATGCAGTTTTAAAAATCGTAACAACCGCATGAACGGACAACCGGTAAATAAATTGAAAAGATATATTTTTAAGGAGGAGAACTTATGATAATAATGATCGACATCTTGATACTTATGACGCTCATAATGTTCGAACTGGTCATAATAAAACAATTCTGGATGATAAATATGGAAGTGCAGAAGGTAAAATATTCACGCGTTGAAGCGGTCAACGAAAGATACGCCACCCGAAGCGATATAAAAACTCTCGATTATACCGCGGAACAGCTTGAAAGCGACGACATCGACAAATACATCTTCAAATAGGAAAATGGTCGAGAAAATAATTAAAGGTTGACACTCAACTGAAATTATGATAAAATTTTTTTAGTATTATTTTAAGATCAACGATCAAGATGACAAAAGGTTTGAAAATGACGCAAAATGCGGAATTAAAATGGCTCTATGACCTTCTTCCCTACATCGAAGAATCTTTCGCGAATAAAAAAGAGGACATAGGCTTCGAACACAGCATAAGAACGATGAATATCGCAAGATACATAGCCGCTCTGGAGCACGCCGAAAAAGATATGGCTGCTCTTTTGTGCCTTCTGGCCAGATTTACTTCAAAAGAAGTCGAAAGCGTTCTTCCGCTTTTAGATAAGGACGAAGATTTCAAAAAACGCTTTTTATCGAACTTCGAGGACATGAACATCAACGGCCAGCTCAACACGGTCGAAACCCGGATCGCAAGCGACGCCATAAGCCTTGAATCAATGGGAGCCATAGGCATTATCCGTCACTTCTACCGCGGCGCTTCTGAAAAACTGCCTTTAAAACTTCTTATTAAGAATTTCGCCGAGAAGGTCTCGAAACTTCAATCGTCCATCCATACCGAAGCCGGACGGAACATGGCGTCGGAGCGCCAGAATTTCATATCGACCTTTTTAAATCGTCTCAAGGGCGAAATGGTATGGGAAAACATATAATTTTATGGGGGTTATGTAATGAACGTTTATATTTTAAAAGTCGCTTTTGTATGCCTTTTCACTTCCGTCGCTAATAAATACTGGATGTAATTCTGCCTCAAACTCTGAAGGTGTTTGATATATGGAAAAAATAATTAACGTGACCGACCTTACGATAGGCCTTAAATTAAGTAAGCCGGTCTATATGGAAAACACCAAGGTCGTCCTTGTAAATAAGGACGTCGTATTGGATTTAAACATCATAAACATGCTTAAATCGCTTAAGATCACCTATGTCTTCATATACGGCGAAGACGAATCGCAAAAAAACGCGCCGCCTGCGCCGCCCGCCGAAGAGGTTCCAAACCTCGCGACATTTCCGCTCGTTAAACAATCAAAACTTTCAAAGATCCTTATCGTCGACGACGAAAAGGATATCTGCATGTATATAAAAGATGTCCTTGAAAACAGCAATTATGAAACTGTGACAGCTTTAAGCGCTAAAGAAGCCTGGGGTTATCTGATTAACGACCCCGACATAAATATGGTCTTTCTTGATATCATGATGCCCGAAACGAACGGTTTCGAACTTTTAAAAAAGATAAAGGGCGAGCTGGGCAGGTCTTTGAACGTGGTAATGGTCACCGCCAGAAAAACAATGCAGGATGTTATTATGGCCAAGGAACTCGGAGTGGCCGGCTATATCACCAAACCGTTCGACCCTGAAAGACTCGTCAAGATCGCGGAACTCGCCCTGGCCGAATCTAAAAACATCTAATCGACATAAGCATAACCAGATATTTTAACCTTTTTAAGCTCTTCTATTCTTAATTTCACCGATTCAAGTTTTTCCGCTGAATTTTCATTTATGGCGGCCTTAAGCTCCGACAGGCATTTTTCAGCTTCGTTAAAAAAATTAATTATATCTTTTCTCGCAGCCCCGGCTTTGTTGGGAGCGTTGATCTTGTCTATCTCATTTTTCGCGTATTGGCATGCGGAAATATTTCCGGCTATGACCTGAAAAAATTCTTCGCGTTCCTTTAAATAGACGTCGCCGGTCTCATTATTCGTTCCCCGTTGTATCAATTCAGCCGAACGGTCCAATATGGCGCCGGAAT
>CAZKCG010000095.1:0-14019 GCA_964551445.1 uncultured bacterium
GGCGGCGTTAAAAAAATTATAATGGACACCTTGAATTTGGATATCAGGCGTGATCTGAAATACAGCGTTCTTGTCGTCGAGGATAACGCGTCGAACGTTAAACTCGTTGAAAAATATCTATCCGGCGAAGGGCACCGTGTATGCTCTGCGGGAAACGGCCTGGAAGCCGTAGAAATGGTCGGCAAAACCGCTTTCGATATAATTTTGATGGATATACAGATGCCGGAAATGGACGGGATCACGGCTGCCCGCATTATCAGGGGATCCGGATTTAAAATGCCCATAATCGCTCTTACGGCTTCGGCAGTGAAAGGCGATCGCGATGAATGTATCGAGGCCGGGATGGATGATTATATTTCAAAACCGTTCAGCGTTGAAAACCTTCTAAGCGTAATTCATAAAACGGTTTATGATAAATCACAAAATAACGGAGCCGCTAAAGAAGAAACGCTTGAAAAAAAAGAATTGCCGGCGGTCTCTGTTAAAATTTTAGATATTGAAAAATTAAAGTTTAATATGTCCGGCATCAGGGAACTTATGAAGGATGCATCTTCCATGTTCGTTGAATATTCCACGCCTTACATGGATGAGATATTAAATGCCATAAACTCCGGCGAACCCGCGCTTATCTCAAGGGCGGCCCATAAACTTAAAGGCACTGCTCTTAACGCATGCGCCCACACGGCGGCAGCTCTGCTTTTGAAACTCGAGGAAATGGGAAGGGCGGGCATCTCCGAAGGTGCGCTGGAAATATACGAACAGATCCGGATCCAGGTCAAACTTTATAAAAATGAAGCGGAAAAAGAAGGGCTTTTAAATTAAGCATGGAGATAAAATGAACGCAGTAAGATACAGGATATTATTCATAGAGGATGATAAATACGTAAGGCTCGCTTTTGAAAAAATAGTGAAAAAGGAAAGCCTTTCTTATGATTTTACTATGGCGTCTTCGCTTTCAGAAGCCTGGGAAAATTTGAAAAAACAAAAATTCGACGTGGTGGTGACAGATTATTTTCTGGGCGATGGAAACGCTTTCGAGATATTTCCCTTCATAAAAAACACTCCTATCATATTTGTGACGGGTTTCGGCGATGAGGAAACGGCCGTTAAGGCTTTGAAAGAAGGCGCTTTTGATTACATAATAAAAGACGGCGCGGGGAATTTTCTCAAAATGCTCCCGGTCGCCATAGACCGCGCAATAGAGAAAAAGAAGGCGGATGAACGGTTCCGGATGCTTTCACACGCGCTTACCAACGTCCGCGACAGCGTTTTCGTCGCGGATTTTTCCGGCGATATAATATTTGTTAACCGGGCGTTCTGCGAAATGTATGAATGCGATGAAAGCGAGGCGATGGGAAAAAACAGCCTTGAATTTATAATGGGCAGGGAAAGCTCGGGTCTGGCTTTCGTGCATGGAAATTTTTCCGGGGACGCCGAATCTTTTCTGGCCATGGTTTCTTCGAACGATCACAAAAACGATATTTTTATCAGACGAAAAGACGGCAGTGAACTTCCGATATCGCTGTCGATATCAAATATTTCCGATGAACGCGGCAATATGATCGCGTCCGTGGGCATTGCGAGCGATATAAGCGTTCAGGTTAAAACCGAGATCGAATTAAGACAGTCCCGTGAATTTCTTAAAGGCGCCGTTGATTCCCTGTCGACGCACGTGGCGATACTTAATGAGCGGGGCATGATAATCCACGTGAATTCGGCGTGGCTTAATTTTTCAAAGATGTGCGGTTTTGACGGCGATAAATATTCGGTCGGAATGGACTATCTTGAAATGTGCGACGACGAGGCGTTCGGCGGAGACGCTGATTCCGCGGTGATCGTCGATGGCATCAGGTCCGTCATGAATATGCAGGCCGAAAGTTTCACGCATGAATATCTGCTGGAAATGTCCGGAGGGCAGTGCTGGTTTCTTATGAAAGTAAATCTTTTTAAAGGCAACGGGCCGCTTCGGGTAATTATTTCAAATGAGAACATAACGCCCAGAAAACTCGCCGAGGATGAAATGAAAAAGGCCAGAAATATGGCTGAAGAGGCCAGCCGCGCCAAAAGCGATTTCATCGCCGGCATGAGCCATGAGATCAGAAACCCTATGAATTCGATAATCGGCATGGCCGATATGCTTTCAAATACGGCGCTTACCGACGAACAGCGCAAATACGTTCAGCTGCTTCATACGGCCAGCGAAACTCTTCTGGATCTTATCAATGACGTTCTTGATCTTTCAAAGATAGAATCGGGGCATCTTTCTCTTGAAGAAATAAATTTCAATCTTCTCGACCTGGTCGAAAAAGCTTGTGACGTAATGGCTATAAGGGCGCATCAGAAAAATATAGAACTTTATTACAGGATCGATCCGGATATAAAAATTTCCGTTACAGGCGATCCGCTAAGGCTCCGTCAGGTGTTGTTCAATCTTGTTGGAAACGCTATAAAATTCACGGAAAGCGGTCATATTGTTTTAAACATTGAAAAAGACGGTTCAAGCAGTGATGATAACGCGCTTATTTTTTCAGTTTCGGATACGGGGATCGGTATTGAAAAAGAAAAGCTGCCACTGTTGTTCCAAAAATATTCCCAGGCCGATTCGGCCGTTGCCAGAAAATATGGAGGAACCGGCTTAGGTCTTGCAATATCGAAAAATCTCGTTGAAATGATGGGCGGCGATATTCGTGTTAAAAGCCGTCCCGGGCACGGAAGCACATTTTATTTTAATCTCCGGATCAAAGCCGCGCCGCATTCCAGAAAACTTTCCGAAGTATTCAACATGGATCTCGAAGGCCTTAAGATCTTAATAATTGATGAAAATCGCGTCGGGGCTGCTATTTTGTCTGAAACTCTTTCCAGATGCAAAGCGTCGGTAAAAAGCATTGCGACAATAGATGAAGCAGTTCTTGAACTCGCGGTGGCCAAAGAAAGCGGGCGGCCCTACGATATAACTTTTGTCGACAGCCGTATCTCGCTTTATGAGAAAGAGCGGGAGCGTGCCTATAAGAACTTTGGCGAAGCGGCATGGTACATTAAAGAAAAACAACAGCTTACCCGTGAAGTGATAATGATGCTGACCACCAAGCGCATGGCGAGCGATATCGAGTATTGCCGCGAGAAGAAGATATCCGCATATATCGTGAAGCCGTTCAAGCATTCGGAACTTTTTGAAGCGATATCCGGCGCCGTTGGCGGTCTCGGGATCGCAGTTCGTAATATATCGGTTTCACAGAAAAATATCACCGGCAGGCTGGCTGGAGAAAAAATTAAAATTTTACTGGTTGAGGATTCTGATACAAACCGTCTTCTGGCTCAAACCTACCTCAAAGACATGAACTTTGATATCGATACCGCTGAAAACGGAAAAATAGCGGTCGATATGGCGATGACCAGCAGATATGATCTTATTTTGATGGATATGAATATGCCTGTTATGGACGGGCGCGCCGCCACGGGATTTATCCGCGGCTATGAAAAGGAAAACGGAATTTTGCCGGTAAAAATAATAGCGCTTACCGCCGACGTGTTCAAGGAGGATATCGACCGCTCCATCAATTCAGGCTGCGACGCTTATCTTACCAAACCCATAAAAAAATCTAAACTTATTGAAACCATTATCGATCACCTTTCGGGCGATCCCGGCAGAAGCGAAAAAAATTAAGAACGCTAAACTTTTTCAGTTTTTTTTCGATATAATTCTCAACGGACAAAAATAGAAAGATAAAAAACGAGGGGTTGAGAATTAATGTCACGTCTGAAACTTTTCTTTGTTTCAATTTTAATGGTCATGCTGGTTGGTTCGGCAGCTAATGCCGCCGCTGTTATTAAGATATGCGAAGAGGACGCCGCGAAGATAGCGATGTCTCATTACATCAAAAATTTTTCCACAATGCTTGCCAATCCGAACGTGAAAGTTATCGTCGAAAACGTATCGACCAGTAAGATCGGCGGGATCAACGGCACGGTGGATATGTTCCACGTAAAACTTTCCAAATTTAATAAAAACCCATTTTTAAAAATATCCGAATTTTTTATGTACGAGATTGACTCGGCCACCGCTATAATCGTCGGCATTAAAAATCTTGAAAACGTCAACGGCGTTATGAAAACATCCGCTTTTAAAACCATAAGCGATCCCAAGCTTCTTTCGGGACCGGTAGATTATGAAAAGTTCGCGGCTCTTCTATGCGTTTGCGGCGATGACATTCTTGAAGCTTTAAAAAACGCCGGCGACGAAAGCCCGGCTTTCAAAAACATCGAGACCATTCTTTCGGGAATTTCAATGTATGAACCATCTCTTCTGTCCGCCGTCAATAAATTCAGCCGGGGCTATAAAACGATAATGCTTGTAAAATAATAACGGCAAAAGCGTAACGCGCAACAATAAAGAAAATTATATAGTTATATTTATGACGACCGGCAGCTGTTTTTCAAAATGGCCGCCGGTCTTTCTTTCGGGTTCATATTTTTTTATAAACGGCGCCGTTCTTTTCGATAACGCTTTCGATGAGGCATATTTCGGCTTCAGTCATGGCGCCGGCGTCAAAGCTTTCATGGCGCGAGACCGCTTCATTAAATAGCTCTCTTGTTGAGCTTTTTATCCTCATAAGAGTGATATGAGGAGTGAATCCTCTTTTTTCGCGGGCGAATCCCAGGGCCTCAAGCTTTTTTTCAAGGGCTGAAAAGGTTTTTGCAAGAATGCCGCCCGCGTCATCGGCCTTAAGGTACAAAATGCGCGGCGCTTCTTTCGCGAAAAAACCGAGGCCGCCTAGTTTCAGATCGACCGGCAGCTTTTCTGGCGCGCAGGAAATTATCGCTTTTTTAATGTCCGGTATCGAATTTTCATCGGTTGCGCCGAGGAATTTGATCGTGAAATGAAGATTTTCGACCGGCGTCCACCGGCCCGATACGGCGTTTCTGAAATCGGCTTTAATGGTTTTGTATTTTTCCGAAAAACCGGCGGCGTCTATAAAGCAGCCTATAAAAAGTCTTTTGAACGGCATGATCCTGACTCTCCTTTTTTAAAAAATTCACTTCCATATTAAAATTACGATACATCGCGGAGATTGTCAAGAATTTTTTAATATGATATTGAAGTCGCGGTTAGTTTCTGTTATCATATTCCCCGGATATATCGTTCGAAAGGAAAGATGAGCGCTGGATTTTTCAGCTTCTAAATATAACGGGCCGGTGTCCGCTGATGAAAATGAGAATTTTGAGACGCTAAGCGCCGAAATTTTCGATAATGACGAACTTGAATCATTGAACGCGTCCGATAAAAAACTGGGCGGCGTTCTTAAAGCTTATTTCGACTCCAATATATACCCCGAATTCGTTTTTATAAGCGGACAGAACAGAAAAGACGGTTCGTCCCGGTGTCTGCTGGAACTGCGGCGGTTCAAATTCGCCGTATCGTTATGCGCCAGACTGGGTAACGCGGCGGCCCTTTCCAATTCGGTTTTTCCGGAAAAGATCCGGGGAAGGCTTGCGCCGTGCCTTTCATACATTGAAAAGGTCGCGAACGATCCCGGTTTTTTGAAAACCGATAAAATGTCTGAATTCGAAGCCGTCCTCAATGAGTGTATCGCGGCTATGGATGATGCGCGGACCATAGAGGCGCGGCTCGTGAAGGAGCGCGAGCGGGCCGAATTTACGGCGCGGCGCGAAGCGGAAGACCGTGAAAGAGGCGAAGCTGAAAGACTTGAAAAAAACAGACATTCCGGCGCCGGGAATGTTGCCGGCCGTTTGGGCGAACTATCAGATAATGAGGACGATTCATTTACGGTTATCGAAAAAGACCGAATCTCATGGGAAGCGAGACAAAAGCCTGGCGACGATGGAACCGGCTGCGGTCTTAGTATCATAGGCTTTTTTATGGGCGGCTTCTTCGGCGGGCCTGTCGCGGCCGTTGTCGGGGCGCTATTGGGGTATCTGATCGGCTATCTCGGACAGGGCGGGGGAAAGGTTGTAAGGAAAGGAAAATTTGAAAAAACCAGGGAATATAAACTGAACCGGGATGACGGCGAATTTGCGGAAGAAGAAAAAGAGGCCCGACATGAAGAAGTTTCAGAAAAAAAAGAGGCTGCAGAACGGAAAAGAAGGCGTGAACGCGAACCCGCGGATGTTCAACAGCCTGAAAGCGACGCTAATGCCGGGTGCCTCTTCTCGCTGATCGGTTTTTGCATAGGCGCTTTGCTGAATGGATATACCTGCGCTTTCGGCGGAGCCATTATCGGCTTTTTCACGGGCGAGCTTTCCGCCGATATAAAATCTCAGAAACCGTTAATGAATATCATCGGCGGTATCCGGAAAACCGTTATGGCGTGGGGTGTATTCGGAGGAATTTATCTCGGCTACGGTTTTATGAACTCTCTGGCGATCTCAATTATCGCGGTCGTATTGGCGCAGAAGATCGTTGAAAACATATATGGCCGCGAGCGGGCGGGGCTTGTCGAGCCCGTTAAAAGCGGCTCTGAAAGATCGTCAGATGAAAATGAGAGGCATGATGATGATACCGGCACCGCTTACTCCGAAAGATATATCCGGGATGCGTTCGATGAAAAAGGCCTTAAAAATTCGGGGTACAAAGAGTCGGATTTTTCTAAGACGGCTGATTTTTTTTCGGTGGTTGCTTCTGCCGGCGGTTTTATTTACGGCGCCATTATTTACGGCGATAAGTATGGTTTGAGCGTGAGCGGCGCTATGATCGGCGGGCTCGCGGCGGTTTTATTCTCTTCTTTTATAACATCCATCTTAAGATCATATCTTTTTCCGCGTAAAAATAAAAAATGATGTTTATTGACAGCGTCCGATCTTTTTGATAAAATTCAGTAGGCTTTCATTTAAAAGTATCTTATAAAAAAAGTTGCCGGAATGTGAGTTTTATATAGTATTTTGGCAAACATATAATGGTAGGGGATGGTATATTATGTCAGACGGTAATTTATACGATGTAATCATAGTCGGCGCGGGTGTTTTCGGCATGGCCACGGCTTTTTATCTTAAACAGACCGACCGTTCGCTCAACGTGCTCGTAGTGGACCGCGAGGGCGGCGCCGGCGAAGGCAATACATGCAAATCTGCCGCGGGCTTCAGGAACACTTTTTCGTCGCCTGAAAACGTGGTTTTAACGAATACTTCCATAGATAAATTCTCGGCCATAGATAAGGGCGGATTCGGGCTTAACATAAAAATGTGCGGCTATCTCTGGCTTATGACCGACGATAAATTCAAAAAATCTCAGGATTCGATAGTCGCCATGAAAAATAACGGCGTTGATTTCTCAGTGCTTTTCGCGGAGGAACTGCGCTCGATCCCCGGTTTGAACGTGGACAGCTATGCCTCGGAAGAATGTCAGATGATGGGCTTATCAAGAATAAAATGCGGCCTTTTCGGTAAAAAATGCGGTTCTCTCGATCCGGGCGCCATCGTTTCCTATTACGAAGCCGAATTCAAAAAGCTGGGCGGGCTTACCAAATACAATACCGAAGTGACCTCGCTCATTCTCGAGCCGCGGGAAAAACTTGATATTCCAGGCGAACCGCTCGTGTGGCAGGAGCCCAAGATATCGGGCGTGCGCACTAAGAACGGCGACCTTCTCGCTAAAACTACGATCGTGGCGGCCGGGTCATGGGCAAAAAGTCTTCTGGATCCTATCGGCATCGACGCCCACATAAAACCGAAAAAGCGTCAGCTGTTCCAGGTCAAGGGCAGCTCTTTAGAACCGCTCATCAAGAACACGCCGGGCTTTAACGACCTTAACATGCTTCCTTTTACGATAATCCAGAAAGCCGGAATATATGTGAAGGCCGAGCCTCGCGAAGATTGCATTTACGTCGGATGCGCCGACGATATCGGCCGCGCCTTCAACCTCGACTGCGAGCCTGAGCGGGAATATTACGAAAACAGCATATTGCCCGTCCTCGTCGAAGTTTTTCCGCAGTTTAAGAACGCCCATCTGGAAAGCATGATAGCGGGTTCTTACGCTTATAACACCATCGACAAGAACCCTTACGTATACAGGCCCGTCGACGACCTGCTCGTCGTTTCAGGCGATTCGGGGTCGGGCATCATGAAATGCGATTCGATCGGAAGGATAGCGACCGCGCTTTACTGGAAGGAAGAATACGCGATCTTATACCCGAACGTGCCGTTCAAGGTTTCAAAACTCGGAGTCGTTACAAGAGACGTCACTTTTGAAAGATTCGTGATTTAGTCCGCCGGTATATTTGACAAAACCGCTCTTACATGCTAAAATTTTATGGAGTAATTCTTTTACATTATTGCTTGAGGAGCGTGAAGCATGTCAAAACAAAATTGCTGGGAATTCAAAAAATGCGGGCGAGAGCCGGGCGGCGCTAAGTCTGCCGAGCTTGGCGTCTGTCCCGCGGCCACCGAAACGAAGGTCACAAATGTCAACGGCGGCAAGAACGGCGGAAGATGCTGCTGGGTCATCGCCGGAACGCTTTGCGGCGGAAAGGTCCAGGGGTCGTTCGCTTTAAAATACGCCAACTGCGTAATGTGCGAATTTTATAAAAAAGTGAACTCCGAAGAGGGCGCCGATATGGTCAAAACCAAAGACATACTTGACAAAATGTTCCGGAAATAAGATCCGGCCGCGATTAATACAATAATTTGTAACAGTTTCATTTATTATGACGAAATATTATGGAGGGCGATCCGAAATGTCGTTCTCCATAAATTTTAATTGAAGGGTGAACTTTAAAATGTCAGATCTGATCAAATTCTTTTTTGAAAACCTTTATAACCTCAAAGAACTCATTCATTGGGGCGGATACACAGTTTTAGCGATCATAGTGTTCGCGGAAACGGGGCTTTTGATAGGTTTTTTCCTTCCCGGTGATTCTCTTTTAGTTACTGCCGGCGTGATCGCTGCTACGACTACGGGCCTGCTCGACATAAATTATCTGATCATATTGCTTTGCGCCGCGGCCATAATCGGTGATACGGTCGGCTATTCGATCGGATATAAGGCGGGGCACTCTCTTTTCACAAGAGAAGATTCAATGTTCTTCAAAAAGAGCCATCTTATAAAGACCAAAGCGTTCTATGAAAAGCACGGCGGCAAGACCATAATAATAGCCAGGTTCGTTCCGATAATCCGGACCTTCGCGCCAGTGATAGCCGGCGTCGGCGAGATGAATTATCCCACTTTTTTAGCTTACAACGTTATCGGCGGCATCGGCTGGGTCGTAAGCATGTGCCTTATCGGTTACTTCATCGGAAACGCGTTTCCGCTGCATGTAGTAGTTCCGACGGTTATTTTCATATCTCTGCTTCCGATGGTCTACGAATATTATAAAGCTTATTCAGAAAAAAAAAATCAAATTAGCGGAGCTGGTATCAATGAATTATAGAGATGAAACGACGACCGTCAGCGATCTGAAGAAATTGATGAAGAATTTCGTCAGCGAGCGCGAATGGTCAAAATATCATGACCCTAAAAACCTTTCGATGTCAATAGCTATCGAATCCGCGGAACTGATGGAGATCTTTCAGTGGCTTAATAACGAGGAGGCGGTAGCTCTTAAGAACGATCCTGAAAGATACGGCGATATCTGCGACGAGGTCTCCGATATAATGCTATATTGCATGTCGCTTGGAAATATACTGGATATAGATCTTTCCAAAGCCATAGCGGCCAAGGTCGAAAAGAACAACATAAAATACCCGGCCGATAAATGCCGCGGAAACTATAAAAAACCTCATAAAAAAAGTTAATAAAAATTCAGCGGGGCGCCTTTTGACGCCCTTCTTTTTTTAAAAACCAGGAGAATAAATATGTTCAAATTTCCGGAAGGGCTTTACACCGACGTTCGCATAGAGGACGTTTTCGAGACAAAGGTGCTTTTTACTCTTGATAAACTTGAAGAAATGAAGACCCGCAAATACAGCGGCGCATTTATAAGAATTTTTGACGGATCAAGATGGTATTACTGCTCAACTACCGATATCGCTAATATCCAGAGCGAGATCGAAGGCCTTGCGGCTTACGCCAGGCCGCGCAAGGATATAAATTCGACCCCGGCCGTAAAAAAATTCAGGGCGAACAGCGGCGTTTTCATGAAGTTTGAAAAAGGCCGCGTGTCGGACATTACAGGAGAAGAAAAACTTGAATTTCTTAAAAAATATTTTCCGCTGATGAATTCGCGCCCGAAGATCAAATTATGGCGCGCTCAGTATATCGATAAACACGAAGTGAAAAGTTTTTATTCGAGCATTGGTTCCGATATCAAATTCGACAATCAGAGGGTCGGCGCGAGTTTTTCATTCAGGTTCGCCGACGGCGACAAACAGTTTTCGGAATCTTTAAGAAAGGCTTCCAATTATTTCGACGACGTTAAAAGTTATGCGGAAGGGCTTGAGGCTTTTATTTTAAAATGCGAGGATTTTCTCGAAAGATCAAAGCCGGTAGAGCCAGGGAAATATACGGTTATCTTATCGCCCCTCGCCGCCGGCGTTTTCGCCCATGAAAGCTTCGGCCATAAGAGCGAGGCGGATTTTATGCTTGGCGACGAGGCGATGAAGAAAGAGTGGATAATCGGAAAGAAGGTCGGTTCGGACATTCTTTCGATAGCCGACAGTGGTCTCGAAATGGGAAGCGGCCTCGTTCAATTCGATGACGATGGAACAAGGCCTGAAAAAACCTACCTCATAAAGAACGGTATTTTAAGCGGCAGGCTGCACAGCGCGGCCACGGCAGCGGAATTATCCGAGGAACCGACGGGCAATTCGCGCGCAATAAACTTTGAATTCGAGCCGATAGTGCGCATGACGACGACGTACATAGAACCCGGAAATAAAACGAAGGATGAACTTTTCGGCGAGGTGTCCGACGGCGTTTATATCGAGACCATAAAACACGGCTCGGGTTTATCGACGTTCACGATAGCGCCCTCGCTTTCATACCGCATCAGGGACGGAAAGATAGCCGAGCCTTTGAACATAGCGGTAGTAACCGGCAACGTCTTTGATACGTTAGGCGACATCGACGGCTTATCGGATAAGCTCGAGCTTCTGTCGTTCGCCGAGGGCGGATGCGGAAAAATGGATCAGTGGCCGCTTCCCGTAGGATTTGGCGGGCCGTACGTACGGGTTAAAAATATGAACGTGCAGTAACGAGGAAGGTTATTTATGATAATAGAAAGATACACGCAGAAAACCGGAGAGGTTTCGATAAAAATAGTCCAGACGCATATTGATTCGCTAAAACGCAAAAATATAACGCGTACCGGTTACAGGGCTTATGACGGCAAGTTCATAGGCATAGCCGGCGCGCTCGGCGCGCATGACAGATCGGCGCTTGAAAATGACGCCCGCTCGGCGCTTTCATTGAAGGTGCCTTACGAATATGAAGTGTCAGGCGGCATGAGTGAATATATAGAATTGTCCGACGATATAATCCCCGAGAACGAGCTGATGATCGAAGTTGAAAGTTTTCTCGAGGCGGTCCGCGCCGCTCAGCCTGATTTTTCGTTTTCGAACGCCGTTAAACTCATAAATTGCGAAGCGCACATTTCAAATGACCGCGGTCTCGACCTTTGCTATAAAGACAGGATCTTCATGATGACGCTTCTTTTCAAGACAAGGTCCTCGGTTAATATTCTTGACGGATTCGTTTCTTATCTGGGCCGCAAGTACGATCGCGCCGCTATTTTAAAACATCTTAACGCGGTTTGCGGCGCGTATAAGAATCCAGTCGATCTTCCCGCGGGCAGCCGGTTCCCGGTTGTTTTTTCATCGGCCGACGAAATGCCCGTGATGAAGTTCGCGCAGGATCTCAACGGACTTCGGTTCGGCACGAAAAGTTCCCTTTTTTCTGATAAACTGGGTAAAAAGCTTTTTTCCGATAAATTTGATTTTTATTTTTCTCTTGACCCGGCCGAAAATATGGTCCCGTTCTTTGACGCTGAAGGCGCTGTGAATCCGGGATTCGAAACTCCGCTTATCAAGAACGGCGTTTTGATATCTCCGTATACCGACAAAAAAACATCGAAGACCTACGGCCTGCCTTACACTAAAAGCGCGTCGTCGGAATATGACGGAATTGCGCAGCCTGCTCTCACGGCCCACAGGATATCCGCGTCTGAAAAGACCGCGAAGGAGCTTCTCGGCGGCCGTCCCGGAATATTCGTCATGATCGCGAGCGGCGGCGACTTTACGCCGGAAGGGAATTTCGCAACTCCCGTCCAGCTGGCGATGCTCTTTGACGGCGAAAAATTCATTGGAAAACTTCCCGAGCTTCAGATCTCGTCTAACGTTTATGAGATGTTCGGCGACGCGTATATTGGCGTTTCAAAGGACAGCTATTTTCCGCTTTCGCGCGAAAAATGTCTGATCATGGATCTTAAGGTTTCGAAAATCTAGCCTGGAGGGCCAAATGGGCTTTTTAAACAGGATGAACGGTTTTATAATTTCTGAAGCTGTGGTCGTTTTTATGATCACGCTTAACGCGGCCGCGCTTTTTCTTGACGCGTTCCCGACGATCCGGGAGAATACTCATTTCTTTTTCTGGATCGATTACGCCTGCGTCATTTATTTCGTTGCCGAGACATGTTTAAAGATGGCGATATTAGACCATGACGAATACTGGGACAGCAACTGGAATAAATTCGACCTTTTCGTCGTAATGATAAGCATTCCATGCCTTTTGTCGCCGTTATACGACGTGAAGGGCTTTTCAGCCATACTTATATTGCGCCTCGGCCGCCTTATAAGGTTTTTCAAGCTGCTGCGCTTCGTGCCTGACGGCCAGAGGGTCTGGCTCGGCGTTTTACGCGCTTTAAAGGCCTCGGTAGCCGTTTTTCTGGCACTGCTTTTGCTGAATATCGTTTTCGGCATGGGCGCGACTCTTTTATTCGGCCATGTGGTGCCTGAAAAATTCGGCAATCCGCTCATTTCATGCTATTCCCTTTGCAAGGTATTCACCGTTGACGGGTGGGTCGAGCTTCCTGACGCGGTGGTTGCAAAGAGCGCTTCGGCCACTCTGGCGTTTTTCGCCCGCGTTTATTTTCTCTTCGCCGTCATATTATGCGGTGTTCTCGGCCTGTCTCTGGCCAACGCTATTTTCGTAGATGAAATGACCTCCGACAATACAGCCCGCGTTGAGTCCATGGTGGGGCTGCTTCAGAAGGAACTTCACAATTTCAGAGAGGCGAATCAGAAAAACAGGCATGAAGCGAATGAAAACATTAAGAACGAGCTTGCGCAAATGCGCGACGGCAACCGGCTTGACAGGCATGAGTCGAATGAAAAAATCATGCGCGAGATCGACGCGCTGAAAGCGGCCATCGAAAAACTCGCTTCCGGAAAGAAGCCTGAATAGGAGTTTTGGCGTCTTCTTTAAACTTTTTGATCAGCTTTATCTTCGGTTAAACCCATTTTAAAATGAATGATCGTTCATTTTTGCGTTGACAATTCCGATAATATATAGTAGATTAGTAATTGCCGCCGTTAATAAGGTTGTCTCGTTAAAGAGCATGCGTGCCTGTATTGCCGGCGGCGAATGATTTTAAATTATATTGCATGCGTTTTTACAAATTTGTTATTTGTGGAGGGAACTAAATTGAAAAGAAAACCGCTGGTTTGTGTTTTGCTCTTTTTATCAATGGTATTCATCGCTGATATTTCCATAGCTTCCGCGGGCGTAAACGTTTATTTTTCCGATCACCATCAGAAGAATGATCATTATCGCGGTCGCGACCACTGGCCATTCGACCCGCCCAAAACGAAGATGTTCAATTTTCCGGTTGTTATGGAACCATCCGAGTTGTCATTAAATACTCTGGCATTTACACCTGTTACACCGGCTCCTGGTATGACGTATCCTGATGTCAGACAACCACTGGCGTTCAAGTTATCGACTAAGAAACTGTTGTTATTGGAGTTAGTGTTTATAAATATCTTACCGATAACCAATGATCCGCCGTAAGCCGAGTTAGTATTCGCGGGCTGTCCAGTAACACACATGTTTCTGATAATTCCTGTATTACCAAA
>CAZKCG010000096.1:0-13854 GCA_964551445.1 uncultured bacterium
TCATCCATTCGGGCTTGCAGCCTGATTTGAAGAATATCTCGGTGACTTCGAGGCGCTTGATTATGTTGTGTTTTTTGAAGTTTGATTTTTCCTGAAGTTTTGATTTGAGATCGCTTACGAGTTTAGGAAGCGATATCTTCTTCAAAAGTTCATATACGGCTTCCGCGCCCATTTTAGCGTCGAAAAGATTACCGTATTTTTCGAAATACTGACGGTATTCTTTTTCGGTGAGAAGCTGTTTCTCGTTGAGCGGAAGGTTGCCGGGGTTTATTACGATATATGAGTTGAAATATATTACCTTTTCAAGGTCTTTCGGCGATATGTCAAGAAGAAGCGCTATATAGGAAGGGCTTCCCTTTGAATACCATACGTGCGCGACGGGCGAAGCAAGCTGGATATCGCCCATTCTTTCGCGGCGGACCTTGGATTCGGTTATTTCGACTCCGCATCTTTCGCATTTGATACCTTTGTATCTGATGCTTTTATATTTACCGCACGCGCATGTATAATCGCGCGTGGGCCCGAAAATGACCTCACAAAAAAGGCCGTCTCTTTCGGGTTTGTGAGTCCTGTAGTTAATGGTTTCGGGTTTTTTTACCTCACCATGAGACCAGGATTTAATATCTTCAGGCGAAGCCACCATTATCTTAATGGCATCAAATTTATCTACGTCCCACAAAATAAATCTCCTCCTTAAATTTTTTTATATATTAAAAAATTTATTGAACTTCTACTTCTCGGTTTCATCTTCTTTATCATCTTCGTCCGTATCCGGGATCACTGTCATTTTAGCTTCGGCATCAAGCTGGGCTATGGCTATTTCAGCGGCTGCGGCAGCGTATATCTCTTCCTTAACGGGGATGGGTTTGCTGTGCTTCTGAAGTTCGATCTTAAGACCCAAACTCTGTAATTCCGAAACAAGGACCTTGAATGATTCAGGAACCTTTGGCGTGATGACGTTCTCGCCTTTTATTATAGCTCCGTAAACTTCTACGCGGCCTTCAACGTCGTCCGATTTGACGGTAAGTAATTCTTGAAGAGTGTGAGCCGCGCCGTATGCTTCGAGCGCCCAAACTTCCATTTCACCGAAACGCTGTCCGCCGAACTGAGCTTTACCGCCCAGAGGCTGCTGCGTAACGAGCGAATAAGGACCGGTAGCGCGCGCGTGGATCTTGTCGTCGACAAGATGAGCGAGTTTCATTATATACATGTAACCGACCGTGACCTTGTTGTCGAACGGATTTCCGGTGCGGCCGTCGAATACGACCTGCCTGCCGTCCTCATTCTCAACGAGGTCGAAATTCGCGAGGAGTTTCTTTATCGTCGCGACCCTTTCGGCGTCGTGCAGCGTTTCAATAACTGTCTCGACCTGAGGGAATTTGGTTTTATCTTCTATCTTGGTGAATTCGAGATTTCCGTCTTTTTCTTCCGTCTCGACGCAGTAGAGGATCTCAAGGTGCTGATTCTTGAGTTCGACCTTGCTTGTAAAATTAACGACTTTTGAGAAGTCGAACATTACCTTCGGAGCTTTTTTAGAGGAAGCGTCCTGTTCCGACATGGATGTAACGAGCTTGTCGAATTCTTTATCAGTTAGCTTTTTAGTGTGACCTACTGGGAAATTGGTTTTCGAATCGTAGAGCACGGAAGCGTGGTTCAGGAACAGGAACTTAAGCATTTCGATATAAGGAACAAGGCTTTCGTTCTTATGACCCGTTCTTCCTTCTTTGGTGTTTCTGTCGAATTCTTTCTGGCCGAATTCTATGAATTTTTTGGCCATGACCGATTTGTCGAGGTTTTCAAATTTGAAATACGCGAAGCAGTCTCTGGTTACGGGATTGTAAAGATGGAGACGGCCCTGGTTAAGAGTGCGCTGAAGCGATAATCCGCCGCGGATCTCAACCTCGGGAGCACTTTCAAATATAGGAACTTCGATCCTTATTCCAAGTTCTTTTGAAATAAGGCCGAGGTATGTTTCAAGAACCTGTCCAAGATTCATACGGGAAGGAACGCCGAGAGGGTTAAGAACTATCTCGACCGGCGTGCCGTCTTCAAGATAAGGCATATCCTTCTCGGGCAGTATCTTCGCGATAACACCCTTGTTTCCATGACGGCCTGCCATTTTATCGCCTTCGGTGATCTTACGCTTCTGCGCGATGAAAACACGGACGAGTTTATTGACGCCGTGAGGCAGTTCGTCTTTATTTTCACGAGTGAATATCATAACATCGACGATCTTTCCGCCTTCGCCGTGAGGAACGACGAACGAAGTATTTCTTACTTCGCGGGCTTTTTCACCGAATATGGCGCGGAGAAGCTTATCTTCGGCGGTAAGTTCGGTTTCGCCCTTAGGCGTTACCTTTCCGACGAGTATGTCGCCGGATTCGACTTCGGCGCCGATCCTGACGATACCGGCCTCGTCTAAGTGACGGAGAGCGTCCGATGAAATATTTGGGATATCGCGGGTTATTTCTTCGGGCCCGAGACGCGTATCGCGGGTTTCTATTTCGTATTCTTCAATGTGGATAGACGTATAAACATCATCGCGAACAAGTCTTTCTGAAAGCAATATAGCGTCTTCAAAATTGTAGCCTTCCCACGGCATGAATACGCCGAGGATATTTCTTCCGAGAGCCAGTTCACCGTGGCATGTGGCGGGACCGTCAGCTAAAACGTCGCCCTTTTTTATCTTCATTCCGGCTTTTACCAGAACTTTCTGATTTATGCATGTGCCCTGATTCGAGCGTTTATATTTCAAAAGCTCGTAACGGTCATACTGGACCTTTTTCTCGTTAAAATCGGTGCGGTTGACGTAAACGACTTCGCCGTCTATCGTAGCGACCTTCAAAGATTTTATGTGAGAGAGAGATTCGATCTCTTTGGCGATCTTGTCGTCTATAGTAACGCCGACATCGTACAATACATCTTTACCGCCCTGTTTGTAGAGCTGTTCTTTTATTACGTGGCCGAGAAGGCCTTCCCAGAACATTTTCTTTGTTTTTTCAATAACGATGTTCTGAGCGTCGACGCTTTTTACGACACCGTCGGAATTAGCTACGACCATAACTCCGGAATCCTTGGCGACTTTGTGTTCAAGCCCGGTTCCGACGAAAGCCGGCTCCGTCTTTAACAGCGGAACTGCCTGTCTTTGCATGTTCGTTCCCATGAGAGCTCTGTTCGCGTCGTCATTTTCAAGGAAGGGAATAAGCGCGGTGGCTACCGATACGACCTGCAGCGGTGAGACCTGAACGAGATCGGCTTCGGCGGATGGAATGAAAAGGAATTCATATTCCTCGTCACGCTTGAATTTGGCCGAAACTATCGTTTCTTTTATTACTTCGTATTTTGATTCTTTCGAGAGGCCGTAGTTAAGATCGGCGGGGCATACGTTGTATTCGTCTTCTTCGTACGCGTCGAGATACTTGACCTCTTTAGAAACCATGTTGTCTTTGATCGGCCTGAAAGGACTTTCGATAAATCCGAATTCATTGATGTTCGAATAGATCGCGAGCGAGCTTATAAGACCGGCGTTCGGACCTTCAGGCGTTTCGATCGGGCATATCCTTCCATAGTGGGTAGGATGCACGTCGCGGACTTCGTAACCGGCGCGTTCGCGCCTTACGCCGCCAGGTCCGAGGGCCGATATACGGCGTTTGTGAGTAAGTTCCGACAGCGGGTTTGTCTGATCCATGAACTGTGAAAGCTGCGAAGTTCCGAAGAAATCCTTTATCATGGCCGCTACGGGTCTCGCGTTTATAAGACTCTGCGACGATATCTGCGCGGCGTCCTGAATGGTCATACGCTCTTTTATATCGCGTTCCATTCTTATAAGGCTCATTCTGAACTGGTTCTGTAAAAGTTCGCCGACCCTTCTGACACGCCTGTTTCCAAGGTGGTCGATATCGTCGACGTGGCCGAGGCCGTTGCAAAGGTCGATGAGATAACGAACTACCGATACTATATCGGATTTCGTTAATATTCTTCCTTTTTTAACGGTTATCGCTTCGATGCGGGCTTCTTTTATCGAGTTGAATATTTCTTTCGTCAATACGGTTCCGGCTTCGACCTTTTTGTTCTGTTTGGTCGACGCGTCAACGTATTTTAATGTATGAACGATCTCGCGGCCGATGATCTTTTTCTTCAGAAGTTCTTCTTCTTCGAATGAAAGCATTTCATACTGGCTTTTCGATATCGTAGTGAGGGTTCCGTCAGCCGTTATTATTTTAAGCGTCTGGATCTTCATTTTATTCATTCTTGAAGCCATTTCAGGAGTTATGGTCGTTTTGGGCTCGTAAAGGACCGCGTTCGTCTTCGGGTCGATTATCGTTTCGCCGAGAACTTTTCCGATCATCGATTTTCTGAAGGCTTCCTTATCGCGGAAGATAATTTCTTCGAAGTCGAATTCGTTATAAACTTCGAGAACTTCTTCGTCCGCCGTGAGAAGCTTGATGCTGGGGCGGTCGGTTTTTTCGATCATGTCGATAACTTCGCGGGTTATCTCTTCGCCGTATTCGACGAGTATTTCGCCCGTTTCATTTTCGATGACCGTTTCGCCGGCGATCTTGCCGGTTATTCTGTCGCGTATTTTAAGCTTCTGGTTGAGCTTGTAGCGGCCGACATCGGCGAGATCGTATTTTCTCGGATCGAAGAAAAGCATGTTTATGAGGGTCTGAGCGGTTTCTTCTATGAACGGTTCGCCGGGGCGCATTTTTGAATAAACGTCAGCGAGCGCTTCAGACTGGCTTTTGGTTTTATCGTATTTAAGAGTGTTGGTAACGTATTCGTTATTCGAGAAAAGCTCGGATATCTCTTCCGAAGAGTAGCCGAGTGATTTGAAAAGAACCGTTACCGGCTGTTTTCTCTTTCTGTCGATACGAACGTGTATGGTGTCTTTTATTACGTCGAGCTCGAATTCAAGCCACGCGCCGCGATAAGGAATTATCTTGGCGAGATACTGCTTTTTAAGCTTGTCATATTTATAATAAGCGCCCGGTGAACGGTGAAGCTGAGATACTACCACGCGTTCTGCGCCGTTTATTATGAAGGTTCCCCTCTGGGTCATGCACGGAAGGTTGGCCAGGAATATTTCCTGTTCCTTGACCTCACCGGAATTTTTGTTGATGAGGCGGACGACTATCGAAAGCGAAACGCCGTACGTGACGTCTCTTTTTTTGCATTCGTTAGGATCGTATTTTATCCTGTAGGGAACGCCGTCTATCGTGGCGAAAGTGCATTCGCGCTCTTTGTAACCGCAATCAAAGTAACCGCATTCACGGATCTTTAAACCTTTCGTATCCGGGCAGTCCTTGCAGCGGCCGAGGCCGAGTTTGTATTCCACGAATTCAAGTATGAGATTACCCGTGAAATCCTGAATTGGAAAGATGTCGAGGAAGATCTCCTGGAGTCCCTGTCTCAGACGATTGGAGGGCGAACGGTGAGCCTGGAGAAAATCGCGATAGGACGCCAATTGGACGTCTATCAGATTCGGCACGTCAATGACGTAATCGCCGGCGCCATAACTTAACTTATCATGGCCAGTTGTGCTGTTTTTAATTACCCTGGGCATTAATCACAACTCCTTACAACGTTATTTTTTTAATACGCTAATAAATAAAAAGCTAACGCCCCGACCGCTTATCTTCATTTTTTTGAGTGATAAGTGCCAAGACGCGTTTATAATATTTAGTTTTTGACGTTTTTTACATTTTTCAATCTGGTTGGACCGGTGACCAAACTTTAAAATAATTAATACATAAAAAAGCCTTTTTCCTATAAAAAGGCTTTAATTACTCGTTTTTCATTATATTTTTTTTTCAAGTAAAGTACATTTTATCAGAATTGATAGTATATGTCAAGAATTTTATTTTTTCCGGATTTTTCACATCCGTATTTTTACAAACAAAAATTAAAATTGTGTGTTTTTTCAACAATGTATTTCAGACCTGCCGCTGGAATTTCAAAAAAACGACACGCGAAAAAAAGATCTGTGAAAATTGATAGGATCATTGACAAAGCTCGTTTTTAGGAGTAAAATTATAACATATTAATTTCATTTGCAGGAAGAAGGTAGTATAATGTTCAAAAAATCCTCGTCAAAATTTTTCAGACCCGTATCTTTTATTTTCGCTTTTGTTTGTGTTGTTATTTTAACGGCCGGAGCCGTTTTCGCCGAGGACTTCAATTTCGTCAGCATGGCAGACGCGCGAGGCGAATCCACGGCTATCAATAAACCTATTCTCGATAAAATAGTAGCCCTTGCCGCGGCTGCGGCGCCTGAGTTCGTTTTATTCGAAGGCGACACGGTCTTAGGCAGTAAAAAAGATCTTAACAGATTCAAAGCGCAGCTCGCCGAATTCAAACAGGCCATGAAACCTCTTTCCGACATCTGCAACGTATATTACGCCGTCGGCAATCACGAATGCAACGGCCAGGCGCACCAGGACCTCTTTCGCCAGACATTCACTAATCCTGCTTCCGGCCCCGGCGGAAAATATGAAGGCTTCGCGTATTCCTTCGACCACAAAAATTCTCACTTTATATGCCTTGCAACCAACCTTTTCGATGAAAACAATATGATCTCCAACGATCAGATGAAATGGCTCGAAGGCGACCTCAAAATGAGCATGAACGCCGAGCACGTCTTTGTTATAGGCCATTCTCCGGCTTATCCGGTGGGTTCCCACATCGGCAGCTCTCTCGACAAATATCCCGCGCAGCGTGACAAATTCTGGGCCCTTCTCAATAAATACCGAGTAGACGCGTATTTCTGCGGTCACGAACACACTTTCGACAGACAAAAGGTCGATAACGTATTTCAAATAATCAACGGTTCATGCGGCGCGCCCCTTAGAACCAAGATCGGCCGCGGCGGCACCGAAAACTACAGCGGCAGCTTCTTCCAGTACGTGCTTGTGAACGTTTCAGGTCCCGACGTAACCTTCTCGGTCTACGATGAAACAAATAAGCTGCGCGACAAATTCCGTTTAAGCAGAAGAGTTTTAAATACTATGCACTCCGTTGAATAATTTTCCCGGGGAACTATCGTTCTTAAAACACTGAATCAAAATAACCCGCATAAATAAAAAGAGGCCGTCGCACTTGACGGCCTCTTTTTATTAGTGAATAACGAATGGTGAAAAGTGAATAGTTATGGACTCATTCGCTTCGCTATTTTTTCAAATAAAAGTTATAACGCACGGATACCTTTTGAAAATTTCAAAAAATCCTTAACTATTCTTTATTCTCTTTTAACTAACCACTTTATTAATAAAGTGGTTCATCGCAAGACGCATGAAGCGTTATGCGACATTGTAATTAAAGAACGACCTTCGCGAAGTTCCTCTTGCCGGCCTGGATCACTATTTCACCGCTGTACTTAGCGTATTCGATATTTTCATCAAGGCATTTTTCCATGTTTATCTTCAATCCGCCGCCGGCGATCAGCTGGCGGGCCTTGGAATTGCTTTCGGCGAATCCGAGTTCTACGATAAGCCCTATCAAAGATATTTTTCCGTCTTTCAATTTAGACTTGTCAAAATTGAAAGTTTTTATGTCGTCCGGAATTTCCTTGTTTGAGACGACCTTTTCAAAACCGGCCTGAGCCAGATCCGCCGCGGCCTGGTCATGATACATAGCCGTTATGATATTGGCGAGCTTCATCTTTATAACTTTCGGATTAACAGCGTTCTCAGCGCACTGTTTCTTCATGTCCGCGATCTCGCTCATCGGAACGTCGGTGAGAAGCTCGAAATATTTGAACATCATTTCGTCCGATATGGACATGACCTTTCCGTACATATTCTTCGGCTCTTCGCTGATGCCGATGTAATTGCCGAGCGACTTGCTCATTTTATGGACCCCGTCGAGACCCTCGAGTATCGGCATGGTAAGGACGCACTGAGACGCCTGACCGTATTCTTTCTGAAGCGAGCGGCCTACCAAAAGGTTGAATTTCTGGTCCGTCCCGCCGAGCTCCACGTCAGCGTTAAGCGCCACGGAGTCGTAACCCTGCATGAGCGGATACATGAATTCGTGTATCGATATCGGGCGTTGAGTTTTGAACCTGTTTAAAAAGTCGTCGCGCTCGAGCATTCTGGCCACCGTATATTTCGCCGCGAGTTTTAACACGTCCATGAAGTTCATGGGCGCGAGCCAGTGCGAGTTGTAAACTATCGTCGTTTTTTCCATGTCCAGGATCTTTTTGACCTGCAGCTTATAGGTCTCAACGTTAGCCGCTATCTGTTCTTCGGTGAGAGGCTTTCTCGTCTCGCTTTTACCCGTCGGATCGCCGATCCTTGCGGTGAAATCGCCGATAAGAAAAACCACGTTATGCCCGAGGTCCTGGAACTGCCTCATTTTGCGGAGAACGACCGTGTGGCCCAGGTGCAGATCAGGCGCCGTCGGGTCCGCTCCAAGTTTTATCACGAGCGGTTTGTTCTTAGCCATCGATTTCTCGAGCTTTTTCTCGAGTTCTTCCTCCGATATTATCTCGACCGTTCCTCGTTTTATGATCTCCATCTGCTGTTTGACGTCCATTAGAAACTCCCTTTCATATATTAATGTTTCATTATATTCTAAAAAGCTATATTAGTTCCGCTAATTCTTTTATGAGTTTTTTCGCGGCCTCCGACACTTTCGACGGAACTTCAATTACGACCGTGATTATCTGATCGCCGGCGGTTTTTTCCTTCTCGTTCTTGACGCCCTGGCCGCGCAATTTTAACTTCGCGTTGCAAGCTATTCCGGCCGGAATGGTCACCCTGGCGCTCCCGTGTATGGTCGGAACCTCTCTGACGCAGCCTAATACCGCCTCGGAATATTTTATTTTAAGCTCGTAATGTATATCGCCGCCGTCCCTGGAAAATAATTCGTCTTCTTTTACCTTGACCGTCAAAAGTATGCTTCCTCTCGGCCCGCCGTTCATATCGGCGTGGCCTTCGCCCTGGATACGGATGACTTTGCCGTCAGTTATCCCGGGCGGAACGTGAACGCGAAGCTGTTTAACCGCCGCGGCCGTTCCCTTGCCTGAACAGCTTTTGCAGGCGCTGGTCTTTACGCTGCCTTTCCCCACGCATTGAGGGCACATCTGGCTGATGGCGAAACCGCCCTGCCCCCGGGCGATCGAACCGGTGCCCCGGCAGGTCTGGCATGTCGTCGAGCCGGTCCCGCCCTCGCCGCCGCACGCTGAACAAAGGTCGCGCCGGTTGACGCGAAGTTTTATGTCGCCGCCCGAAACCGCCTGTTTTAAAGTGAGTTCCATCTTTACTTCGATATCTTCCCCGCGGGTAGGTTCTCGCCGCCTTCCGTGCGCAGCGCCGCCGCCGCTTCCCCTGTCGAAAAAACTGTCGAAGATATTGCCGAAATCAAAGTCGGCGCCGCCTCCCGGTTGAGCGCCTCTTCCGCGAGCGCCGCCGCCGAATATCTGGCTTAAAATATCTTCATAACCGGCCCCGCCGGCGCCGCCTTCAAAGTTGAAGTTCGAACCGTCAAAACCGCTGTTCTTTAACTGATCGTATTTAGCTCTTTTCGAATCGTCCGAAAGCGTTTCGAAAGCCTCGGTAATCTCCTTGAATTTTGCTATGGCCTCTTTATTGTTGGGATTCACGTCAGGATGATATTTTTTAGCCAGATCTTTATACGCTTTTTTTATCTCGTCTTTGGACGCGCTCTGTGATACACCTAAAACGCTGTAAAAGTCCTTCATTTTCATTTATAAAACAACCCCTTTGCAAGTTTCGGACCGCTATAATTCCAGCTTAAGCTGCGGCGGAAAACTCGATGCCTGCGGCATGAAATTCAGCTTTGCCATAAATAAAATATTACGCCTTTTTAGACTCTCCGTTGTTTTCTATCTTCTTTCCGGCCATATAAAAGAGCGTCAGGCACATAAGGCCGAAACAGGTTATCGAGATAAGATCGCCATATGCGGCCGAATGGAATTTCGCGCTCATATCGAAGAAATCCGAAAGGTTTTTGCACGCGACCGGAACGCCGCCTTCTCCGGTGCCGCCCATGCCAAGATAATAAAGCAGCTGCGATCCGGTGTAAGGAAAACCCTTCAAAAGAGCTATCGCTATACCCGTTATCGCGCCGCCGGCTATCAGACCGGAGCTGTAAAGAACGCCAGGGCTCGTATCGGTCTCTGATTCTTTTATTTTATAAACTTTACTGACGATAAGATTAATAAAACCGCCCGCCATGATCGGAGTCGATGCGGAAAGCGGGAGATACGCGCCGACCGCGAACGGAAGCGCTTCGATACCGCACGCTTCCATTACTATGCCCATGAAAAAGCCGACAAGTATAAGGTCCCACGGAAGCGTCTGATTCAAAACGCCGTCGATTATAAGCGACATAAGCTGCGCTTTGGGCGCCGCCAGTTCTTTCGAGCCGATACCGAGGGTTTGATGAAGTTTTAAAACCGTCATGCCGATGGCGACCGCCGAGGTCGCGACGCCAAGGATAAGGCCTATCTGCTGCCATTTAGGCGTCGCGCCGACCAGATATCCGGTTTTCAGATCCTGGGAAGTAGCTCCGCCGTTGGCCGCCGCTATACAAACGACCGCGCCTACGCAAAGCGCGACCGCCCGGTATTCCGGGCCCGTCCAGCCGACAAAGACGAAGACGAGGCATGTGAGCATAAGCGTCGTTATCGTCATGCCGGATATCGGATTCGACGAGGATCCGATCAACCCGACGATACGGGATGAGACCGTGACGAAGAAAAATCCAAAGAATACTATCATAACGGCCGTTATTATCCTTGACCCGAGACCTATCTCCACTATCTTTCCGCCCGAGCTTCCAAACATAGAAAGCGTGAAGATCAACACTACCACGAGGGCAAGCGAACCTAAAACAGTTACATAAAGAGGGATATCGCGCTCGGTCCTGATCTTTTGCGAACCGGCGACCTTCGAAAACATCTCGCTGAAACTCGCCACGAAGGACGACCAGATCGTAGGAAGAGTTTTCACCATCGTTATCAGGCCGCCGAAAACTACCGCGCCGCCGCCTATATAGCGGATATAGTTATGCCAGATGTCGTCCATGGACATCGCGGATATCAATGGATAATTATAGCAAACCTTGATCGGAGATAAATTCAGAAGGTTGTGACTGTAAAACAATGCCTTGGCTGGCGGAATAACCATCATAAGCTGCTCGCCGAATATTTTTATCAGCGGAGTGAGAACGAGCGCGGACAGGATACCGCCCGCGACCATTACGCCGGATATGCGAGGCCCGATGATGTATCCGACGCCTAAAAGCTCGGGCGTTATTTCACCCGCGACGGTTGCGCCCTTGAAGAATTTCATAGCGTATTCGGGAGTATCCTTGAACATATTGAAAATGCTCATTAAAAATTTATAGGCCGTTCCGACGCCGAGGCCCGAAAACACTAGTTTCGCAAGATTTCCGCCCTTTTCACCGGCGATGAGAACGTCGGCGCAGGCGGTTCCTTCAGGATAAATAAGGTTCTTGTGTTCTTTTATGATGAGATATCTACGCAGGGGTATCATGAAAAACACGCCGAGCGTTCCGCCTATTATGGCGAGTATGAAGATCGTCGAATATTTAAGGTCAAAACCCATCAGCGCCAGGGCCGGAACGGTGAAAACAACGCCGGCCGCTATTGATTCGCCTGCCGAACCGATCGTTTGAACGATATTATTTTCAAGGATGGTAGAACCGCCGAGTTTTTTGAAGACCGACATCGATAAAACCGCGATCGGAATGGATGCGCTGACCGTAAGGCCTATTTTCAAGCCGAGGTAAACCGTCGCCACGCTGAAAATGATGCCGAAAATAATACCGAGAATAACCGCTCTGAATGTGAATTCCGGCATGTTCTCGGTATGCGGGACATAAGGCTTGTGCTCATCGACTATTCCATCGTCGAATTTTTCGATAGGTTCAGACATTTCATTCACTCCCGTATTTTTTTGATATTTTTTTTAATTCGAAATTATATGTTTTACACTTCATTTAAATGAATGGCCCGATTAATGGGGCTGGGGTCAAAAACAGGCCGGAATGCTTTGGCGCCCCGCGCTAAAAACGCTTTTCATTAAGCCGGAGCGTCGAAACCGCTGCCGAAAGTCAAGCCGCCGTATATTTTAAGACGAGTGACGCCCGTCCGGAATGCCCGCTCAAAAAAAATGCGCCCACCCCGAAAAACTAATATAATATAGCAAATACAAAAATAAATGTAAAGAAAAATATTTCGCGCGCCCCCGGCTCAAAAACAATTTAAAAAAGAACCATTATAAAGTTGTTTTTAAATTATCAGCCGCCATATTCGTTCTTTTGCAATCTTCCGTTTTGAGTTCCACCGCCATAAAATCCTATTGACAACAGGAAAGATTTTTGATAAAATTAGTCGCAAATCGGCAAACATTTAAGGAGGAGTTAAATAATGAAACAAATGACGGACAGATTCTTGAGAGAAGCATTCGCCGGAGAATCGCAGGCTCACATGAAATATAAAAACTTCGCGAAGGTCGCCGCAAAAGAAGGCAAAAAAAATATAGCAAGGCTTTTTGAGGCCATATCCTACGCCGAGCAGGTTCACGCTTCAAGCCACCTTCAGGTTTTAGGCGACGTCAAGGGAACTTCGGAGAACCTTAAAGAAGCTTTCAACGGCGAAACCTTTGAAATAGAAGAAATGTATCCCGCATACAAGGTCGTCGGCGAGTTACAGCATGAAAACGCCGCCGTCGGTTCGATGAAACGCGCGGAAGCCGCCGAGCGCGACCACCAGAAACTCTACAAGGAAGCTAAAGTCGCCGTTGACGCCGGAAATGACATCTCAGACGAAAAGATCCACGTATGCGACGTATGCGGCCACACGCACGTCGGCGAACACGCTCCCGACAAATGCCCTCTCTGCGGCGTCGGCAAAGACAAATTCAAATCCTTCTAATCATACCCTCAATAACTTCAAACTTATAAAGAACAGGGGCCGTTCAAAAGATAATTTTTGAGACAGCCCCTGTTTTATTATATTTTAATCGAAAACTCTGATGCGCGCTGATGTGAATGCCGGCCGAAAAAAATAGTTTCGTCCATTCCGCCATTCTCTTTAAACGGAAAATCGCTGTCGCGCCGTTCGGACCCGCGGCAAATTCGAGCGCCGCCGGGCTTTATCCTTCAATGAAAAGCTTTAGCAGTTTCACGATCTCGAAATTTATCTTGTTCTGGAAATCCTTATTTATAAGCTCGAGCGCTTCTTCAGGTGAAAGTTTGCGCCTGTACGGCCTTTTTTCCGTCAGCGCCGAATAGATATCGCAGACCGCTATGAATTGAGAGGCGGCGTCTATGCCGTATTCGGTATAGCCGCGCGGATATCCGCTGCCGTCAAGTTTTTCATGGTGTTTGAACGCGACCTCGGCCACATCCTGCGGAAAATTCTCTTCGAGAAGAATATTATGTCCGTGAAAAGTGTGCATCTTTATCTTGTCGAACTCTTCAGGCGTGAGTTTTTCGGATTTATTTAAAATGTCGTAGTCGACGTTGACCTTTCCGATATCATGTAAAAACCCGCTCATGGTGATCATATTGAGCGTCGTTTTCTTGACGCGTTTAAATGAGCAGATTATGGAGGCGATTATTCCGACGTCAAGCGAATGGCGGTAGATAGCGTCGTCGAATTGTTTTATGCGCGTGAGGTTTTTAACCACCTTTTCATCTTTTAATATCTCGTAATAGGCCTCGGTGCACATCGGAAGCACCGTTTTAATGTCGGTCATCCTGCCGTAATTATTGGAAAGTATGAGATAATTTATATCGGTTATGACAGTTTCGACCTCGGATTGAGATTCTTTCGTGCTCTGAACCGAACCGCCCAGTTTCTGG
>CAZKCG010000097.1:0-13358 GCA_964551445.1 uncultured bacterium
TGCCGGCCGAATCCATATAGCGGTAATAAACCAGAAGCGAAGGCGCGACGCCGAATGAGACAAGGTCGGCGAGCGAATCGAATTCCGCTCCGAAGGTGGAAGTGCCGGACGTCATCCTGGCGATCCTTCCGTCCATTATGTCAAAGATCATGGCGAAAAATATGTACCATGCGGCCCACAGGTAATCTTTTGAGATAATGAACTGGATGGCGACAAACCCGCAAAAAAGATTGGCGGCGGTGAATGTGCACGGGATCGCGTAAGCGTATATTTTTTTCATATTCTGCTCCAAAAGTTTAGATGCGCGATAAACAGGTTAAAAGATACGGACGGAAGACGGACTAATCAACGTACTCCGCAACGATCGTTTCGCCCGCGGCGACATTGTCCATGACGCTTACGTTTATTTTCAGTTTGTCGTTCTTTGGAATGAATATTTCGACGCGCGAGCTGAATTTTATCATGCCTATGCGCTCGCACTGTTCGACGACGTCGCCGTAAGTTACGTCGCAGACTATTCTTCTGGCGAGAATTCCGGCGACCTGTTTTACAAGAACCTTGTGTTTGTCGTTGGCTATGCCTACTAAATTCATTTCATTATCAAACGACGCTCTGGGATCGAAGGCGGCGTCGAATTTACCCTGTTTGTATTTTATGAAACTGACCGTTCCGGCTATAGGAGCGCGGTTTATGTGAACGTTTAAAACCGACATGAATATGGATATTTTCGTGACCGGCCCGTTGATGTATTCACATTCATCACATTCGTCGACGCCTACTACCTGTCCGTCGGCGGGAGATAATATATTATTTTCATTGACTATAAAATCCCTCTTCGGGTCCCTGAAAAACACGGCGCAGCAGAACGCGGCAAAATATGAAAGCCTTGAAAGCGTTTTGCTGAATCTGCTTGTAAAAACCCCAAGCAGGGCGCACATGAATATGAAGATATACCCGTCTTTCGCTATCCTGAACGTCAAAATACAGGTCACTATTTCTTTTAAGAATTTCAAGGGTTCCATCAGTTCAGGGGTAGTGATCGTAACTGTCTTATTCTCTTCTTTTGTTTCTTTTAAAAGATTCGTGGGTTCCATTAGTTCATCATCACCTTCGCGTTATTTTCGGTTTTTTCGCCGGCGTTTCTTTTGTTGATGAGCTTCACGCCGCTCATGTATGGTAAAAGCGCTTCAGGAACGGTTACCGTTCCGTCCTCGTTCTGGTAATTCTCGAAAATAGCCACGAGGGTCCTTCCTATTGCGAGACCGGAGCCGTTTATGGTATGAACGAATTCAGGTTTAGCTTTCGGATTGCGTCTGAAACGGATCTGCGCGCGGCGAGCCTGGAAATCTTCGAAATTCGAGCATGAGGATATTTCGCGGTATTGTTTCTGCGAAGGAAGCCATACTTCCAGATCGTAGCATTTAGCGGCCGAAAAACCTATATCGCCGGTTGCGAGAGCCATTACCCTATATGGGAGTTTAAGCTTCTGAAGTATCTTTTCAGCGTCGGCGACGAGTTTTTCGTGTTCCTCGTAGCTCGATTCAGGCGTCGTGAATTTAACCAGTTCGACCTTGTTGAACTGATGCTGTCTTATGAGACCTTTCAGGTCTTTTCCGTATGAACCAGCTTCGGCCCTGAAGCACGGCGTGAATGAAACGTATTTTATCGGCAGTTCTTCCATCGTAAGCATCTCGTCGCGGTGAAGATTTGTCACCGGAACTTCAGCCGTCGGTATCAGATAATATCCGGCCGGACTGACCTTGAAAAGGTCTTCTTCGAATTTAGGAAGCTGGCCCGTGCCCTGCATGGAATCACGGTTGACCATGAACGGAGGCAGGACTTCATAATAATCGTTCTCCATCGTATGCACGTCGATCATGAAGCTGATCAGGGCGCGCTCGAGCCTTGCGGCGTCGCCTTTTAAAACGGTGAATCTGGCACCGGTGAGTTTGGCCGCTCTGTCGAAGTCGAGCACGTCGAGCTTCGTTCCGATATCCGCGTGTGAAAGCGGTTCGAAAGTGAACTGTCTGGGTTCCATCCAGCGGCGGACCTCTTTGTTGGATTCGCCGTCCGGGCCTATAGGCGTTGATTCATGGCATATATTGGGCATATAAAGCGTAAGAGCTTCTATGTTCTTTTCTATTTCAGTGACTTTCGGGTCGAGATCGCGCACCCTCTGGGCTATCTGTTTCATTTCATCAAGTTTAACGGAAGCGTCTCCGCCTTCTTTTTTAGCTTTCGCTATCTCGGCGTTGGCTTTGTTCTGAAGGCATTTAAGATCTTCGACCTCTTTAAGCGCCGCGCGCCTTTCGTTATCGAGTTTTACGAATTCGTCGAGCTGAGGCACGCTTACTTCCGCCAGGTTTTCAAGGAGCATATTAAGGCCTTCGCTAGTTTTGAAAAAACCTTTTATCTCGTCTTCGGAGGCTTTGCCTTTTTTACTTTCGTAAAGAGCGGCGAGTTTTTCGTTGTAAGCGTAAATACTACGGGCTACAAGGCCTTTTTTCACTTTGTCGAATTCGGCCCTTATCATTTTAGGATCAAGCATTTAATTCCCCCATGTCATAGTCGTTACGGTTATTAAAAATTATTATAAAATATTAAGGAGATATTATACCAGATTCAAAGTAAAAATTCAAATTTATTATTTCAGGTAAAAATTAGAGGACAATTCGAGAGTAATTTGGTATAATAAAACAGTTATTAATTTTGACGGTTGCCGCACAATAACAAAAATTGTTTTAAAGTTGTTTTATCACCTTCACCCGGGCTTGCTGCATGCCCGTCGTCTCAGCGCCGGCGGCTTATCACGCCACCCGCATAGTACGGGAAGTATAGCTGCAAACTAAAGGCCAAAGCCCCCAATAAGCCCGTCAAGGGGAAGGTTAAAAACTGAATCGCTTTTATACTCATAAAAATATATTTTAACGGAGGTTTTAAATGGGCATTTTAATATTCGGAATTATTTTTATCGCGGTCGGCGCGGGTTGTTTCTATCTCAAAAGATCCGAGGAAGGAACTCTCATGGCTTTAAGCCTTACCGAAACCTATGAGGTGGCGAAATTAAAACAGCTCAGCCAGGAGATCAACGCGGAGATCGGAAAGGGTTCCTTCAAACAGCTCGTCGAGGTCAGAGGAAAGATCGAGTGCGATGATCCGCTTTTCGCCGATATTTCGAAAGAACCATGCGTCTATTACAAGTGCAACGTCAGGGCCGAATACGAAGAAGAATATTTTGAGACCGACCCTCAGACAAAGAACCAGGTCAGAAAGATCAGAAAAGAATACGACACGCTCAGCGACATAAACCGGGATACGTATTTTTATGTCAACGACGGCACCGGTAAAATAAAGATCAACCCGTCCGGCGCTGAAATAGACTGCATAAAAAGCATCGACCGGTTCGAGCCGGCGACATCTTTTTCAGGCAGCAGGCTCAACATAGGGGGCTTTTTTCTGGATCTGGGAAACGATTTTTTAAGATCTTACGAACGCAGGCGCATTCTGGGCTACCACATAACCGAAGAAATATTCTCGCTTAACAAAAATGTTTTCGTTCTCGGTGAAATTTCAGATTCCATGGGCGAACTTATGATCGGAAGATCCACCGAAAAGGACGGCCGCTTCATAATCACGAATAAATCCGAGGATGAACTGAGAAGGGAAGCCGAAAGCGGCGTCAAAACCTACGATATAATAGCTAAAGTTTGTTTCGTCGTCGGAATTATAATGACCATATACGGAGCGATAAAAGGGTAAGAAATTTCAGGCGCTTTTGTGTTTCGCACGGGTAACGTTGCGTTAGTGAAGAGTGGATAGCGGAGAGTGAAGAGTGAAGGAATAAGCTCGCTTCGCGAGCCTTTACAAAAAAATGCTTAAAACACGAAATAGACTGTTTGAATTGTCAAAAAATC
The DNA here is from genome assembly GCA_964551445.1 of uncultured bacterium. GTDB lineage: Bacteria > Muiribacteriota > UBA9980 > UBA9980 > UBA9980 > DAOPXV01. Next base: position 3,915 of record CAZKCG010000097.1, read on the forward strand.
CTTTAGTTCTCCACTTTCCACTCTGAACTCTCAACTTACTAGCATCCGCACATAGTTAGAAGGAACCAAATGTTTTTACCCACGACGGCTGAAGAGATAAAAAAACTTAAATGGGACCGGCCCGATGTTATAATCGTGACCGGCGACACCTATATAGACAGCCCGTATATCGGCGCGGCCGTTATCGGAAAGATGCTGTCAAAAGCCGGTTTCAGGGTAGCGATCATCGCTCAGCCGGATATCGATTCCGCAGCCGACATAACCAGGCTCGGCGAACCGGCGCTTTTCTGGGGCGTGACCGGCGGCTCGGTCGATTCCATGGTCGCAAATTATACGCCTCTGAAAAAATTCAGGCGCAACGACGATTTCACTCCGGGCGGCGAAAATAACAGACGCCCTGACCGGGCCGTGATAGCCTATACCAATCTCATCAGAAAAAATTTCAAGAATACGAAACCGATCGTTCTCGGCGGGATCGAAGCCAGCCTCCGCCGCGTATCCCACTACGATTTCTGGGACGACAAGCTCCGCCGTCCGGTCCTTTTCGACGCCAAAGCAGATATACTCGTTTACGGAATGGGCGAAGCGGCGGTCACGGAGCTCGCTCAAAAATTAAAGGCGGGCGCGGGTATCGAAACGGTCCGAGGCATCTGTTATATCTCAAAAGAACCGGTTGAAAGTTACATCCAGCTTCCGGACCACGCCGAAGCGGCCTCCGATAAATCAAAATTCATCGACATGTTCAACGAATTCTATAAAAATAACGATCCGCTTACGGCCCGCGGTCTCTGTCAGAAGGTCGACACCAGATACCTTATCCAGAACCCTCCAGCGCCGTATCTCACGAAAGAAAAGTTAGACGAAATACACGACATGGATTTTGAGCGCGACGTCCATCCTTTCTACAAAAAAAACGGCGCCGTAAAAGCTGTCGATACCATAAAATTTTCGATAACCACGCACCGCGGATGTTACGGCGAATGTAATTTCTGCGCGATAGCCGTCCATCAGGGCCGCACGGTGCAGTCCAGAAGCGAAAGTTCCATAATACGCGAAGCTGAGATAATATCAAAAATGTCTGATTTCAAGGGCTATATCCTCGACGCCGGCGGACCGACGGCCAATATGTACGAAATAGAATGCGATAAAAAGCTCAGATCAGGCGCGTGCCCCGACCGCCGCTGCCTGTTCCCGCAAAAATGCCGGAAACTCGAAATAAACCACAAAAAGCAGATCGAACTCTTAAAAAAATTGAGCCGCGTAAAAGGCGTGAAAAAGGTCTTCGTCGCCTCCGGCATCCGCTACGACATGATACTCTGCGATAAAACCTGCGGCAAAGAATACATGAACGAACTCATAGAAAACCACGTTTCCGGCCAGCTCAAGATCGCCCCGGAACACACCGTGGACGCTGTACTTTCACTCATGGGAAAGACCGGGAAAAAAGACCTCGTCGAATTCAAGGATAAATTTTACGAAATAAACGATAAAACCGGCAAAAAACAGTTCTTAACTTATTACATCATCGCCGCTCACCCCGGATGCGCCGAATCCGACATGAAAAAACTGAAGGATTTCGCGTCCAGAGAGCTTCACGCGACCCCCGAACAGGTCCAGATCTTCACTCCCACGCCTTCGACCTATTCGACCCTCATGTATTACACCGAAATGGATCCTTTCACCAAAAAGCCCGTCTTCGTTGAAAAAGACGCCAGAAGAAAAGAGCGCCAGAAAGAGATCATAACCGGCCGGTAACCCCGATTTGACTTTTTTATCGTTTAAGTATATAATAACAATTAGACAAAAACAGTTTTTTTGTTCTTTTTGTTTTGACATTTAGCTGTTAAATGCTATAAATTATTTGGCAATAGTTTTTTCCGTTCCAGCGGTTTTTTTCGCTGAAGCGTTAGATCTCAACCGATAACAAAACATCCAGCGCCTTTTACGGCAAGCTTAAAATCAAAGATCTTATCATAAGTGTTGTACATTCGAACTTCCTGATATATTTCGACCTTACATTGTTTTCACATAAGCAAAGGAGGGCTTCTAAATGATGATCAACACTAACATGTCGTCAATGAACGCGACGCGAAATCTCAACAACGTCAACCAGAAACTAGATAAATCACTTCAGAAACTTTCTTCCGGCCTTCGTATCAACGGCGCCGAAGATGACGCTTCCGGCCTCGCCATCGCGAGCATGATGGCTCTTGAACTAAGCGGCATGACCTCGGCCGTTCAGAACACGCAGGACGCCCTTGCCACCTTAAATATCGCCGACGGGGCGATGAGCCAGAACGGAGCCATATTAAACCGCATGCAGGAACTCGCCGTCAGGGGCGCTAACGGAACGCTCTCAAGTTCCGACAGGTCCGCCATAGCGGCCGAAATGTCACAATTATCAGCTCAGATAAACACCAATTCGGATAACGCTCAATATAACGGCATGAAACTCATCGACGGATCGATGCAGGCTAAAACATCCGCGACGGTCACCGCCGGCGCGAACGGAAGCATTAATGTACTTGAACCGCCTTCCGGAAACACGAGTTTTAACGGCCAGGTGCTCTCCATCATCACCGCCGGAACGGCAGCGGTATCGACGGGCCTTTCAAACGCGGCGGCAGGCGCCATAGGCACAAACGGGACCATCAGTATCAACGGCACCGATATATCCGTTTCATCGTCGGACACGGCCGACACGGTAATATCAAAAATAAACGCACAAAATTCTAAAACAGGCGTAATCGCTATGAAAACGACGGCCGGCGGCGGGTTCGTAAACCTCGTCAGCGGCAAGATCGATGCGGACGCGGCCAATGTTGTGGGGGCGGGGTCAACCGTAGCTAACGGAAGCGCGATCGGATATACGACGACGGGAACCGGCGCGACGATCGCTATCGGCGGAGATAACGCGGTCTGGAACCAGATGGGTTTCACCGGAGCTCTTGCGGGATATTCGGCCGCGGGAACCAACACCGTCGCAAATCTCGGCGGCATCGCCATGACCGCGAACGGAAGCACGCTTGAAATGAACAACAGCGGCTCGGCCGCTTACGGAATGAAGATCGGAACCAATCTTTTCAACGGGACTTTCGGCGGCTTTATTTTAAACAATCAGGTTAACGCCGCCGCCGGCGTTCAAAACATATCCGCTAACGGCGATCAGGGCACGATATCGGCCGACGCCAGCTCCAGAATGAGGGTTCAGGTCGGCGCCAATTACGATCAGAACATGCAGTTTGGAATCCCCGGCGCGGACGCTAATTCGCTCGGCAGAGGGGCTTCGTCCAAATTCGCGAGCCTCGCCGATATGACATTTTCAAGCGCGTCCGACGCGAATACGGCTTTAAAAGTAATTCAGCAGGCCGTAAATGACGTGTCAACCGCCAGGGCGAGCATAGGCGCGACCATGAACAGGCTCGATTACACCGATAAAACACTCAGGGTCCAGATGGAAAATACCGCCGCGGCAAAATCAAGGATCATGGACGCGGATATAGCGGCTGAAATGACGGCGTTCACAAATAACATGATAATGTCCCAGATGGGAACCGCTACCCTCGCCCAGGCTAATTCATCTTCAAAAAGCGTCCTGGGACTGCTTAAGTAAAAACAAAAAAGAAAGATCAACGATAAGAAAAATCATATATAAACAAACCTGAAAAAAGAGTCTTTCGCATAACGCTGAAAGGCTCTTTTTTACATTCTTATCTTCAGAACCTCACGATCTTCGATTTTTCGCCCCGGTTCAACCTTGATAACCGGCGTATCATCTTCTTTCACGCCGGTATGCTTCCGGCATCCGGTATCGATTTCCAGCCGTTCCGGACGGGATAAGGTCCAATAAAAAATCCTGCATTGAAAAAATATTAGAAATAGTATATAATGCCGCGAGGTCAATAAAAAAGAAATCTTCGATAAAATGTACCGCGAAGGACCGGAAATATTACTCGAAAAAGGATAAAGGTCAAAATATACAGGTCTTAATCTTAATACTCAAAACTAAAAATTCCACGCAAAGGAGATCGCTAAAATGATGTATTCCACCGAAGTTGAAAAAATGGCGTGCGTAGCCAAAGGCCCGAACCACGGCCCCGCGCCGATACCTCAGGAAGGCAAATGGACCCAGGCTAAAGAGATACGCGACATATCAGGCCTGACGCACGGCATCGGCTGGTGCGCGCCTCAGCAGGGCGCCTGCAAACTCACGCTTAACGTTAAAGACGGCATAATCCAGGAAGCGCTCATCGAAACGATAGGATGCTCGGGTATGACGCACTCCGCCGCCATGGCCGCCGAGATACTTCCCGGCAAAACTATATTAGAATCTTTGAATACTGACCTCGTCTGCGACGCTATAAATACCGCGATGCGCGAATTGTTTTTACAGATCGCTTACGGCCGCACGCAAACCGCGTTCTCGGAAGGCGGCCTGCCGATAGGCGCGGGACTCGAGGATCTCGGCAAGGGCATGAGAAGCCAGGTCGGAACGATGTACGGCACTCTCGCGAAGGGCCCGCGCTATCTTGAAATGGCCGAAGGTTATATCAAAAGTATCGCGCTTGACGGAAATAACGAGATCATCGGATATGAATTCGTTCAGGTCGGTAAAATGATGGATATGATAAAAAAAGGCACCGACGCCAACGAGGCTTTGAAAAAAGCGACTTCCACCTATGGAAGATATAGCGAAGCCGCGAAAGTTATAGACCCGCGTCACGAATAATTATAAGGAGGATCGAAAATGGCTTTATTTGAAAGTTACGAAAGAAGAATAGAACAGGTTTTAAAAGCGCTCGATAAATACGGAATTAAATCGCTTGAAGAAGCGAAAGCTATATGCGACGCGAAAGGCGTGGACGCGGCCGGCATCGTAAAAGGCGTTCAGCAGATATGTTTTGATAACGCCTGCTGGGCATATACGGTTGGAGCCGCGATGGCTATAAAAAAAGGCGTTAAAAAAGCGGCCGAGGTCGCTGAAATAATAGGCGAAGGCCTTCAGTCCTTCTGTATTCCAGGATCCGTCGCGGACGACCGCAAGGTCGGCATCGGCCACGGCAATCTCGCCGCGATGCTTCTTAAAGAAGAAACCAAATGTTTCGCGTTCCTGGCGGGCCACGAATCTTTCGCCGCCGCCGAAGGCGCGATAGGACTCGCAAGATCCGCCAACAAGGTCAGAAAAAATCCGCTGAGAGTTATTTTGAACGGCCTCGGAAAAGACGCCGCTTTCATTATATCCAGGATCAACGGCTTCACCTATGTCCAGACAAAATTCGACTATTTCACCGGAAAACTCGCTATCGTAAAAGAAACACCTTACTCAAAGGGCGAAAAGGCGCTCGTTAAATGTTACGGCACCGACGATGTCAGAGAAGGCGTAGCCATAATGCATCACGAAGGCGTCGACGTTTCCATCACCGGAAATTCAACGAATCCAACGCGCTTTCAGCATCCGTGCGCCGGAACATACAAAAAAGAATGCATTGAAATGGGCAAGAAATATTTCTCCGTCGCATCAGGCGGCGGCACCGGAAGAACGCTTCACCCGGATAACATGGCGGCCGGCCCCGCGTCGTATGGAATGACGGATACTATGGGCAGAATGCACTCCGACGCTCAGTTCGCGGGCTCCTCCTCCGTTCCGGCTCACGTTGAAATGATGGGACTCATCGGAATGGGAAATAATCCAATGGTCGGCGCGTCAGTGGCAGTAGCCGTTGCCGTTGAACAAGCGATGAATAAATAAAGTTGAATAACAAATTTTTTTGAGGGATCGCAGTCGGAAATCCATCCTGGATTTCCGCTGCTTTTCTCTCAGCGGCTCTCGTCCATCCCTGGACTCCGCCGCTTCCGAGACATCCCTCAAAAAAAATTGTTATTCATAAAATAGGACGAGAGAACGAATTGCAGATGCGCCTCTGGCGCTCAATTAGAACTGCGTTATCTGACTATTCGATTAGCACAAGTGCCATCCATGAAGTTTTTTTGCCTAACCGGTGAAAGCAGCAACTCATTAAAATTGTCCGCCGAAGGCGGCTGCACTATCTCTTCTCTTTTCGTTTTTATCTATTCTTTAATAAAAAAAGGCCGGTTGTTATGCCGGCTTTTTTTATTCTATTGCTCGATGAACTTTATTTAACTTTGCGAATTAGTTCTTGTCTATCATTTTGTAGAGGAATTCGTCCCATTCGGTTTCCTGGCTGAGTTTGAGGTCTTTGTAGTTTCCGGCCTTGAATTTATTGAGGAAACCGCCGAGCGTCGTTTCGTTCAAACCCCATTCAGGATGTTCAACCGCTATCTTCATCCAGCTGGGTTTCGTGAATACGCCGACCGATAAACCGTTTCCGGTTTCCTCGAGATAGTTGTGCGATTCCTGAAGCACGAAGCTCGACGCGGGATAAGCAACGAGGTTGAATTCTTTAAGGTTTACTTTTTTGGTAGGAGAACCGTAAGCGTCTAAGACTTCCTTGCAGGCTTTCGACATTTCTTTATCGTCTTTCGCGGATGCCTGGATCTTTTTAACGAAATCTATAAGGTCGAAAACTGTAACTTCTTTTATAGGGCTGAGCGAACCCAGAACTGCCTGGACCGCTTCAAAATTCGTGTCGGCGTAATTATTGAGGACCTGTGAGAATTTTTTGAAAGCTTCGTCGAATTTTCCGTATTTGGTCATATCAAAAGATGTCGAAGTAAGGACCATTTTATCGGCCTGGCCTTTCTGACGCGCCCAGTTCCTCATAAAGTCAACGTAGCATTTGTGGTAAACTTTCGCAAGTTCGACGCCGTTGAGATCGGGTTTCGCGTTCAAAGTCCTGAGAACGTCGTCGTATGCGTACCAGTTTATCTGAACGTTCTCACAGGCGTATAATCCGTGAACGAATTCGGCTATCTCTTTAAGGACCTCGACCTTCGCGAGCAGACAGCAGTCAAATACCATAAGGTCGATAAGATCGTTTCCGTTCTGGGCTTTTATCGCGTCACGAACATCCGAGAGCGCCTGGCCGATCTGGATCGTGTTCATGTGGTTTCCCGACTGGTCGTCGAACGAGATGCCGCCGATGCCGAATTCGGAACCGTGGTTCGATATTAAAACCATATATTTTTTAGCGGGGAAGTGGGTCATCGTATATTTACAGAATTCTACGAAATTTTTCTGTGAACCCATATCGGCTTCGCCCATTTTTTCAAGAAGTATCGAGTTGAGTTCGAACGGCCTCGCGTCTTTCTGAACGAAATAGCGGCGGGCGGTGGACCAGTTTCCGTCGAGCATTGCGTCCGAGTCAGCGCCTTCGCCGAGCTGTTCGCGGGATATACGGTCGATCTGAACGACGACGTTCATATTTTCGGTCGAACCTACGCGTTCCATTACGTTAACGCCGAGAAGTGAAGCGAGCTCGAGGTTGTTGTCGCCGTTGATGAAGCACATTACCGTCCATTCTTTTTCCGGCATCGTGAAATTTCCGGCAAATAGAGCTGTTTTAAGTTTTCTGACCATTTTGGGGCCTATGCCGTCTATCGCGTCAAGTTCGTGAACGGATGTTATGACCTTTCTTTCATCTCTGAATTTTATAATCTTGGCCGCTACGTCTTCTTTCACTCCCGGTATTCTGACGAGATCAGCCGCTGAAGCTTTATTTACGTCGATCTTTCCGATTCTTTCGATCTCTGAAGGAAGGTCGGCGATATCTACGAGGATCGTAGCGGAAACAAGTTTCCATAATCTTTTATAGTTCATTTTAGCTATGCTCGCGGCCGCTTTCGCGTCAAAATTTTCGAGGTTTGTTTTTTTAGCTGCCGTAGCTATGGTTTCGAGCGTTTTAACCGTTTCTTTAAAATAAGCGTTGGCGAGAGACTGGTTTGAATTAGCCTGGAATTTCATCGAAGATAAAACCTGGTTGAGAAGGCCTGAAACGGCGGCGCCGGCAGTTCCGGTCTGTTTTTTCATGTATCCTGTGAATTCGTCTATAGCGGCAGTATCGTTCTTAAGAAGCGACACGGTAACGAGCGTCGATATTTTTTCGGTAAGGTCTTCAAGCTTCTGAGTATAGATACCATTGGTCCTTCCGAAAAGGCCTTTTACCAGAAGAGGCATTTTTTCGCCGAGGTACTGGTTGGGGTCTATGTTTTGAAGGGTGCTGATACTTCTTAAATAATCACGGACGGTTATTACTTCGAGGGTTCCGAAGCCTTCCTGAGGCGTAGCGGCGAGCTTTTTCGCTATTTCAAGCTGCATATTTTTATCGCGCAGGATCATTCCCGTCATTCTCTGTCTGAAAAACGTCGCTTTATATTCGGTTGAAAGCGCTTTGAGTATCTGGCCGATCGTGGGCTGAGGCTGAGACTGTTGCGCGAACGCGGCGCCTGAGACCAATACGAAAGATAGAACTAAAACCATCGCGACAAAGGATCTTAATGCGCGTAACGATTGTGATCTTAACATAAAAATTCCTCCAGATTAAATTTATTTTAATATTTCAAGCCATTAAAAAATTTGTTATATTAATTTTACTACATAAAGTGCACTTTGTCAAAAAAATATGTCAATGTTTCGCACATATGTATAATTACTCAGCAAAAAATACTGCGTTGCGCATCCCCCGGCTCCAACGGCACTTATCTTTATTTGTTCCTGTAAAAAGTCCGGCCGCGAATAAGTTCGATATTCAATACTATTTCACTCTGAAATCAAATGTTTTAACAGACTAAAGATTGTAAATTCCAAACGGTCTGTGATATAATGAGTCATTAGTTTCAAGTTGATATTTAATCAGGAGGCTCCTTATAATGAAAAAAATGATCATCGCTGCTATTCTTATATTTTTGTTCCTGCTGCCGTCAATCGTTTTTGCACAGCAGCAGACACTCGCGCTAAAACAGGGATTTAATTTCATAAGTTTTACGACCAAGCCCGATCTTACGGCCCCCATTTTTAAACAGCAGTTTCCCGCGATCACCGAAATATATTCATATAGTCCTTCGTCCGGAAGTTTTATAAGCGTTTCAGAAGGCACGCTCGTATCTTTGAATGCAGGCAAAGGATACATCGTCAATTCAAATTCCGACGCATCCATAATAGTTTCGGGGACCGCCGTTGCGTCGGTCGGAAATATCTCCCTCAAAGCAGGTTTCAACCTTGTCGGTATCTCAAGGACGATAAATGCAGTAAAATTCAGTGATCTTATCTCAAATAATTCCATAATAAAAGGGATTTATAAATGGAGCGCCGCGTCCGGATCGTTTATTCAGGCCTTGAGAAATTCAACAGGAAAAGCCGATCTGCCCGACGGTATAGATCCTTCTTTATCGGCCGCTCAATCATATTTTTTTAATTTAGATTCCGATACGACCATAAATTATGACAACGGAAGCGTTTCATTCGGCGGAGGAACCACCGCTGCGACGGATGAAGAGGCCATTAGAAACTTATACGCCCAATATGTA
>CAZKCG010000098.1:0-13312 GCA_964551445.1 uncultured bacterium
TCTTCGGCGACGACCGTGAACCCTTTTCCGTGTTTTCCGGCGCGCGCGGCTTCGATCGCGGCGTTCAACGCCAGCAGATTCGTCTGGAAAGCTATTTCGTCTATCGTTTTAATTATTTTCGATATGTCGGCGGAAGCCTGGTTGATATCGGCCATGGCGCGCTGCAGCTGTTTCATCTTGACATCGCCTTCTCCGGCCGAGGTCCTGGCGCGGGCGGCGAGGTTGCTGGCTTCGCCGGCGTTAGCGGCGTTCTGCCTCGACTGGGAATTGATCTGCTGCATGGTGGCGCTTATCTCTTCGAGCGAGCTCGCGGATTCGGAAGACGTTTCAGACAGCGATTTACTGGCGTTGGAAACTTCCTTCGAGCTTAAACCGACCTGACGGGTTATATCCGAGACCTTATAGATCATTTCGCTCATTGAATCGATCGTCAGATTAAGCGCGTTCTTTATTATGGCGTGATCGCCCTTATAATCGCCCCTGACCGCAACCGCGAGATTGCCTTTGGCCATTTCGCTCAGACACGCGGCCGCTTCGCGGACCGGGCTTAAAATGGCGTCCAGCGTTTCATTGACGCCGATTATTATCTTCGCGAACTCGCCGTTGTGCGCGGCGGCGTCAGCCCTGAAATTAAGATCGCCCGAAATTCCGGCTTCGGCGAATTTATTGATGTCGGTAATTACGCTTTTAATGGATTCCATCATTTTAATCATAGCCGGGGTCATTTCATCGTTAGCTGAAAAACGGCCGAAGGATTTGATGTCTTCGAACGAACTCAGATCGCCGGCACTTATTCCGGTAAGTATCGCGGTGGTCGAGATAAATCTGTCGCGAACCATGCTTACGGCCTGTCTGATATCGCCCCAGACCCCGTGATATTCTTTATCGTCAAGTTTTATCGTAGTATCGTTAAGCGCAAGGGCGGAGAGCGTATCGAGCATTTCATTGACGGGCCGGCCTATGGCGTCGATGAGATTATTCATTTCACTGGCAAGTTCACGATAATCCCCGTTGAATTTTTCAATATCGCATTTCACGTCGAGTTTGCCGAGTATGGCAGATGAGGTGAGTTTATGCATTTCACCGGTAAGTTCGTCGATCGTGTGGATAAGTTCTTCGAAAGATTTAGCCATAAGGCCTATCTCGTCTTTTCTGGAACTGACCGCGATATGTTTTTCCGAAAGATCGCCGTTCTTGATCTTGGATATGGCGCCCATGATATCGGAAAGAGAAAGCGTAATGGATCTTGTTATGACCATCGCGAATACAAGGACTATAAGGAGCATAACGCCGCTTGTCGCGATTATGCTGGCGATATTTCTGCCGACAGTCACACCCACTCCGTCCTCGAGCTCTTTTATTTTACGGTTCGTTATCCCGATGGAGGAATCGGTCTGGTCGATAAACTGTTTGTATTTCAGGCTCATGGCGCCGGTCATAAGCACATCGGCGGCCCCGGAAGGATCGGCGGCGTCTATTTTAGGCATGAACCTGGTGTTGGCCCTGTCGCGAAACTCGCCGCATATCTTTTGGACATCCTTTATCGCCGTTAGAACATCCGCTTCGCTTATCTCTTTTTCAAGAGAGGCGAACAGTTCATCGATCAATTTCTCGAGCTCTTCTTTTTTTGACCTGTGCTGGCTTATTTTGTCCTTGTTTTTTTCGGCCGCCATAGTGAGAAGGGTCATGCGCAAATCTATAAGGTCCGCTTTAAGCGCCGAAAGCTTCGCTATAGAATTTTTGAAATTGTTTATCTGATCGTATAAAACGCTTCCTATCTTGACTTTATTTACGGAATAAATAGAAAACGATACGCTCAAAAGAAATGAAATGAAAACGATCAGAACGATGGAAATAAGTTTGTTTCTCATCTTGAGGTTGTCGGCCTTTTCGTTTATGACCGTTTTAAGCCTTGAAAAGGGGCGAATTATAGCATTTATTATTTTTCTCAGCATTTCCTTAACCTCTCAGCGAAAAATTCCATCAGGTGAACAAATTCACATTTAGACTATATCAGTCCAGTTTCCGATGATTTTTTTAAAAGTGTAACGATCTCAAGATGTGATTATAACATGAAACGGTTTAAAATTAAACAAAAATAAAGGCGACCGGTTACAGGCAGCCTTTATTTTTCACAAATCACATGTTTGTGTTAAAAGTTATTTTACCGGAACAAGTTTCTGTCCGACTATAGCCTGGCCTTCGGGCGAGAGTATGAAGTCGAAGAACAGTTTTATGTTGTCTTTCGGGGTTTCTTTGGTAACGAGTGTGAGCGGGCGGACGGATATATAATCGCCTGATTTGATGTTTTCTTTTGTAGGCTCGATCTTGTTGACGGATATCGATTTGGATCCGGCTTTAACCCAGGTCATCGAAGCGTAAGTGATGGCGTTCTCATCGGTTATAAGGAAATCTACCATTTCAACGGGTTTCTTGAGTTCTTTTCCGGGAACCGGTTCAGCGCCGTCGAGGAACGTATCTTTGAATTCTTTTAACGCGCCGCTGCCGCCCTTTAATTCTTCGGTTACGACCATTATTTTAGCGTCTTTTCCGCCGACTTCCTTCCAGTTGGCTATTTTTCCGGTGAATATGCCTTTTACCTGTTCTTTTGAAAGGTCTTTCACGGCGTTTTTATCGTGAAGTATGAGTACTATCGCATCGTAAGCTACGATCTGGAAGTAAGGGTTGGTTTTCTTTTCTTCTTCGTTGACGGCGCGCGCGATACCAGCGATATTGCATTTTCCGGCTACAAGCGCGTCCCAGCCGTCCTTGGAAGTTCCCTGAGTAACTGAATCGAATTTTATTTTGTGTTTGGCTTCGAGTTCTTTTTCAACGGCCTGAATGACGTTGGTGCCGATCGTTGATGCGCCAGCGTATGTAAGCTGAGCGAGAGCCGCGCTCGAAGCGAGGCTGATAACGATAAATGATATTAAAACCGCGAGAAATATTTTCTTCATTATAATGATTCCTCCATAAATTTATTTTAATTTTAAAAAGCCGGTCCCGTAATTTTTTCAGGCCCGGCTTTTTATATGGCATTATGTTAGATTAGAATTCAAGCTGGATCTGTGAGTAGAAACGGTCGTTGTTGACGGCAGGATTTTCCTTGCGGTTCTCGTAAACAAACTGCCATTTTGCCATTTTGTGGAAATACCAGTTGAGGCCGAGAACATGAGCTTTCGTCGTTGTATCGCCGGCAGCGCCGCTTACATCCCACTGGAATACGTCTTCTTTAAGAGCGAGTTCGAATTTAGGATTGAATTTGTATCCACCTTCGATGTATCCGCCGCGGCCGAGAAGGTCGCTTATGCGTCCGGCCATGCCTGTTCTGAGCCACTGATATTCAGCCTGGGCAAACCATCTGTTTTTCGTGTATTTAGCGTCGATACCGGCTCTGTCTCTTTTGAAGTCGCCGGCCGTCGTAGCGATCGCTTTGGTAGCGCCGTATAAAGCCTGAGCCGTAGCGAGAGTAGCCGCGGTATTTGCGCCCGCTGCTTTGAAGCGTTTGCCGCTCTGGCCGGAAACGCCGAACTGCCAGAACTTATCAGGTGTGTAAATGACTTTTCCGACAACGTTCTTGCCATCGTTGGAATCGTTCTTGCGGTTGATGCCTTCGCCGTTTGTAGCAGCGAGTACATACGTGAAAGGATTGCCTTTCTGGTTGTATTTGAACTGAACGCCCATATCGCGGCTGTCGTCGCCGGCAACTTCGTGCGCGGTATTGCTTCCGGCCTGTGAATAATTCACAAGGAATATGTTTTTCGGGCCGAGCGGAACTTCAAGACCGAAGGGAAGTATGAACTGACCAGCGCGGATCTCCCAATCAGCGGTTGGTTTGTATGCTATGTTAGCATCGAGGAGCGTCATTTTCCAGTCGTTTGAGTTGGTAGCGGTGGCGGCGGTGTTGCCGGTCATGTTCGTCTGAGCAAAGAAACTAAGTTTATCGTCGTGTTTTTTGTTCATGATAAGTCTTGTTCTGGCTACATTCCATGAGGAACCGACGGTTCCGGGAGTGTTGTCATCAGTGTAACGAACCTGTGTATAACCCGTTATTTTGAATTCTTTGTCTTTATCTTTTTTAGCCAGTTCTACTTCTTTTGATTTATCGGCCGCGATAGCAGCTTTTATGTCCGTATTTACGGCTTCTTTTACTTCGGGAGCGAGTTCGCTCTTAAGCTCGGCCTTGATCTCGCTGATTATTTCGTTCTTGAGTTCGTTTTTAACTTCTTCTTTTATTTTAGCGGCTTCGGCTTCAGTAAGTTTTCCCTTGCTGACATATTTTTTCAGTGTATTGGATTTTTTCGCTTTAGCTTTTTTAGGAGCTTCGGCTTTCTTTTCTTCTGCTTTAGGCGCTTCAACCTTGGGAGCTTCCACCGTAAGTTCGGGTTTAGCTTCTTTGATCTCAGCCTTGGGGGCTTCCTGTTTTACTTCGGGTTTCGCGGGAACTGCTTCCGGAGAAGCCGCGGCGAAAGCCGTTCCACCCATTATTGTGAGCGCGAGCGGTATTGCCATGAATTTTGCCAATGATTTCACTTGTTGCCTCCTGATAATTTTATTTGGTTTGATATTAAATCCTGATTAAAACACAAAGAGAAAAAAATCACATAACTGGTTCAAAACTTAAATTTCTTTAAAATTAAGGCGGTTGACCTGGTTACGATCAAGCGCCACAGAGAGTTTTGATGTTTTTTTATCCTCAAAGCGTTCGCACATTTTAATACATTTAAGAACCGATGTCAAGAAAAAAGTTAGTACCTGTTGACCTCATCGATGAGCATCCTTAACCTGCCGTATTTTTTACGGTCGAAATTAAAAACGATCCTTGGATGGGATATGAGTTCAGTTTCTTCGAGTTCCTCGGACAGAGCGGCGGAAATTTCAATGTTACCCTTGGTTATAATGTCCCTGAAATTTTCGTTCAGCCTGTCCACGGCGTCTTTCGGGATTTCTCTTTTCATTCTTATCGCGAGCATCTCGCCAACGAATCTTATAGAATGATAGTTATGATAAAAAGTGTTTATTTCATGGACCGCTTCATCCGCCGTGCCGCAAATTTTAAAAAAGGCGAAATCGTCTTTTGAAATAAGGTTTTTAGCCAGCATCTGATCACGCATGAAGTTTACGAGCGCTTTCCAGTAGGTTCCGCCCGGAGCTTCGATCATAACGACCGGCAGCGGGTTGCTTTTCCCGGTCTGTAAAAGCGTGAGAAGTTCGAATCCTTCGTCGATCGTACCGACGCCGCCCGGAAACAGCACTATCGCGTCCGTTTCTTTAGCGAATGATAATTTTCTGGTGAAAAAATATTTGAAGATTATGAGCCTTTCCTTAGCGATAAAAGGGTTCGGCTCATATTCGAACGGGAGCCTTATCGATACTCCGAAGCTTTTTTCGATGCCCGCGCCCTCGTTGGCGGCCTGCATTATTCCATAACCAGCGCCCGTTATCACCATGTATCCCCCGGCCGCTATCTTACTGCCGAATTCGATGGCGGTCTGATAATCAGGATCTTCCCTGGGCGTTCTGGCCGAACCGAAAACGGAGACCTTTTTGATGCCCTTATATTTCGCGAACATTGAAAATGCCCTGTATATCTCTTTTAAGGACGAGTTAATAATTTTAACGTCAAGGCGCGGAAATCCGCCGTTCAAAAATCTGAAGCCGCTAATGATGACCTCGCGCACGAAATCATCATTATCTCCGTTACTGAATTCGGCTACGAGATCGGCTATTTTTTTATCGAGCGCCTCGTTTCCCGTCGAATAATTTTTTTTGGGTCTTTTAAGTTTCATGATCTATCTCCTATAATTTGATTATCTTATTTAATACGGTTTCTTTAGAAATTTCATCAACCGCAAGGGCTTTCGCGACGCTATATTCTCCCACCGAAACTCTCCGAAGTCCGCTCATATGACAAGGAATTCCGATCCTGGCGCCAATGTCGAAGCAAAGCGACCTTATATAGGTCCCTTTCGAGCACGAAACGCTGAACGAAAAATTAAAACCTTTCAAATCAGCATCATATAAAGGTTTTTCATCTATGAATCGGATCGAATAAATTTTACAGAGGCGTTTTTCGCGCGGCACGGTGACACCGTTCCTGGCGAACTTATAAAGCGGGACGCTGTTCTTTTTTAAAGCCGAGAACATAGGCGGTTCCTGCATTATCTCGCCCATAAAACTTTCGACGGCCCGTTTTAATTCTGAAAGCTTTTCAGCATCGTCAAAATGAGCGGCGTCAAGTTCCTTCGACTCAAGGACCTTTCCTGTCGAATCGTAGGAATCGGTCGCGCTCCCTATGAAAAGGGTCGCGTCATAGCATTTATCGAGAGTGAGAAAAGAATCGGACCTTTTGGTGCCGCCGTTAATTAAAATAACGACAAGACCTGAAGCTATCGGATCGAGAGTTCCAGCATGGCCGATCTTTACAAGCTGCCGTTCGGATTTTGGAACGCCATTCCAGAAAACGGTTTTTATCCTTCGAATGATGTCATAAGAAGAGATTCCGGTACTCTTATCTATTAAAAGTATCGAGTCCGGAATCTTTAAGTTGTTTATATTATCAGGCATATTTTTATTTTGAATGTTTTAGAAATTTCGAATATATTCGCCGAATTCTTCAGTGATCTTTTTAACGGCTTCGTCAAGAGTGCCGTCGCAGGTCATTCCGGAGGCCTTTTTGTGGCCGCCGCCGCCGTATCTGAGGGCGAATTTCTGAACGTCCACATTGTTTCTTGCGCGAATTGAAAGTTTGATCTTGCCGTCCCGCAGATCGCGGAAAAGTATGGCCACTTCTATCGTTTCGATCGAGGTCAGATTATTTATAACATTCTCGAGGTCGTCGGAGTTAGCGCCGCACTCGTCTATTTCTTCACGGGTCGCGGTTATCCAGGCGATCTTGCCGGTCGGGTCGAATTTCATGGTAGATAAGACCTTTCCCATAAGAACTATCTTGGCCGCGCGGTTGGAAAAGAAAACCCTTTTCGCGATATATTCGGGCGACGCGCCGAGATCGACGAGTTCCGAAGCCGCTTCGAGCGTGGATGAATTAGTGTTCTCGAACTGGAACGAGCCGGTATCGGTAAGTAACCCGACATAAAGAGTTTCAGCGATAGTTTTATCTATTTTGATATTCATATCCAGCAGAAGATTATAGATCATTTCTGCCGTCGATGAAAAGGACGAATCGACGAAACTTATGTCACCGCATTTTTCGGTCCTGACATGGTGATCGACGTTTAAAATAAGGTCGGTGTATTTTCTAAGGTCGGTAGTATCGCCGACGCGCTTTAAGCTTCCGACGTCTAAGACCACCGCGCAGTCGAATTTCGGCCGTTCCGCCTCAAGTTCAGTAAAGGTCCTGTATTTCGAAGTGAGCGGAAGGAACTTATAGATATGAGGAACCGGAGAATTAAGCGCAAGCGTAGTTATTTTGCCTAACTGGTTAAGACCTAAGGCAAGCCCGACCGAAGAAGAAATATTATCTCCATCGGGGTTTATGTGCGAAGTTATAAGTATGTGCTTCGCGTCCCTGAGCTTATGGATTATCTGGATATAGTTCTCGTCATTAATTCTTGTCTGCATCGGGCTTTTCTTCTACCTCCGGGGCTTTTTGTCTTTCCTGGTCCTGCTTTTCGATGGTTTTTAATATGGTTTCGATACGATCCGCGCGGTCGATGGTTTCGTCGTAAATGAATTTCAAAAACGGAATAAACCTCATCGAAACTCTGGTTTTTAAGATCGAGCGGATAAAGCTCGATGCCGAATTCAAAGCCTGCTGGGTTTTTTCGAGTTTCTTCTGATCGCCCATTACGCCGAAGTAAATTACGGCCTGCTGGAGGTCTTTTGAAACCTTCGCGTCGGTTATGGTCAAAAATTCCGGCACGCGAGGATCTTTAACCTGTGTCCTGATTATATCGGTCACCTCGCGTATCAAAAGTTGACTCACTCTTTCAGTTCTGTATTCCATGCGAATTTCCTTTGCTAATGCTAGTTTTTATGAGCGTTGGGAACGAATTCGGCCTTTATTTCCTGGATCTCGAAAGCTTCCAAAATGTCGCCTTCTTTAAGATCGTTGAATTTATCGACGCCGATGCCGCATTCGATCCCGGCGGTAACTTCTTTGGCGTCATCCTTGAAGCGTTTCAACGATTTTACCTTGCCTTCGTAAACTTCTATTCCGCCTCTGACGACGCGGACGTTGCACTCGCGGACGATCTTTCCGTCTTTGACCTGGCAGCCGGATATGAGGCCGACATGAGGTATCTTGAAGACCTGGCGAACTTCTGCGCGGCCGAGAACGACCTCTTTGTAGGTCGGATCGTACATACCGACCATAGCGTGCTGTATCTGGTCGAGGGCGTCGTAGATTATTCTGTAAACCTTGACGTCGACGCTTTCAGTTTCTGCGAGTTTTTCGGCGACGGCAGAAGGCCTGACCCTGAAGCCGATTATTATCGCGTTCGAAGCGGCGGCGAGCAATACGTCGTTTTCGGTTATGGCGCCGACGTTGCTGTGAATGACGTTAACTCTGACCTTTTCGTTTGAAAGTTTTTTCAATGAATCGGACAGGGCAATGATCGATCCGGCGACGTCGCCCTTTAAGATTATATTCAGATCTTTTACTTTTCCGTTCTGGATCTCGGTGAAAAGATCGGACAGAGATATATGTTTTTTCAGCTTCATGCGTTCTTCGCGCATGGCTATCTGGCGGTGCGTCGCGATATCGCGGGCTATCTTTTCGGAAGATACGACCTTGAGTTTATCGCCGGCCTGGGGCACCTCGTTCAATCCGATGACCTCGACGGGCATGGACGGAGTGGCTTCCATAACTTTTTTGCCGCGGTCGTTGGTGAGGTTTCTGATCTTTCCAAAAGTGTTTCCGACGATGACGGCGTCTCCGACGCGCAGCGTGCCTTTTTGAATAAGGACGGTAGCGATGGGGCCGACGCCCTTATCGAGCTTGGATTCTATTACGACGCCGATGGCTTTTCTGGTCGGATCGGCCTTGAGCTGTTTCATTTCGCAAACGAGCAGGATCATTTCAAGAAGGCCGTCTATATTTATTCTCTGTTTGGCTGAAACTTCGACGCAGACAGTGTCGCCGCCCCAGTCTTCAGGAACGAGGCCGTGTTCGGCCAGCTGTTTTTTAACGTTATCGAGATTCGCGCCGGGTTTGTCTATTTTATTGATGGCTACGATTATCGGTATCTCGGCTGCGATGGCGTGATCGATAGCTTCGATCGTCTGGGGCTGAACGCCGTCGTCGGCCGCTACGACAAGAATTGCGATGTCGGTGACCTTGGAACCGTGCGCGCGCATCTGTGTGAAAGCTTCATGGCCGGGCGTATCAAGGAAGGTTATTTTCTGGGCTTTTCCGATGTCTACCTGATAAGCGCCTATGTGCTGAGTAATTCCGCCGTCTTCCGTCGCGACGACGTTTGTTTTCCGCACTGCGTCAAGAAGCGAGGTCTTGCCGTGATCGACATGGCCCATTATCGTTACGATGGGCGGCCTTGAAACCATTTTTGAATGGTCGTCGACCTCGTCGTGCATCTGTTCTTCGGCTTCGTGAGCCATTAAATTCACTTTATAATTGTAGGTTTCAGCGATCTTTACGACTATATCGACGGGAATTCTCTGATTGACGTTCATGATGCTGTAGTTCATGAGCTTTTTGATAACGTCGATACGCTGGAGGTTCATCAGGTCGCACATCTCTTTTACGGAGAGCGGGCCGTGAACGCTTATGGATTTTTCGTCTTTGACGGGAGCGGGCGGTTCTACGGGCGTCTGTCTGTTGTGATGGCGGTCGTGAATATTCTGATGTTTAGGCGGTTCCGGCGCTTTCGCCTGAGGCTGGACGGGCTGAGCGGGTTTTACTTCGGGAGTCCTGGCCTGGGGCTGATGCTGGTGTTGAACCGGCTGAACGGGTTTCTGCTGCACCGGAGGAGCAGTTTTGACCTCGGGTTGTTTTATCGCGGGCTGAGGAACATGAGCCGGTTTTACTTCGGGAGCTTTCGCGGCCGGAGTATGAGCAGGCGGCTGATGGGACGGGACCATCTTCGTCGTTTCAGGCTGTTTTACGGCAGGCTGAGGAGCATGAACGGGTTTTACTTCGGGAGCTTTCGCGGCCGGAGTATGAGCAGGCGGCTGATGGGACGGAACCATCTTCGTCGTTTCAGGCTGTTTTACGGCAGGCTGAGGAGTATGAACGGGTTTCACTTCGGGCGCTTTCGCGGCCGGAGTATGAGCCGTTTTCGCTTCGTGCTTCGGAGCTTCGGGAACCTTTTTGTCGTGCGCCTTATGTTCCGGCGCCGCGGCCGGCTTAACTTCAGACTGCTTTGCCGCCGGTTTATTGAAATGAGTTTCGAGGGCTTTCGCCATCGGTTCGTCTATGCCTTTAAAATGGCTCTTAATATCTTTAAATCCAAGCTCGTGCAGTATGTCGATCAACTGCTTGCCCGTCATATTTTTTTCTTTAGCGTAATCTAATATTCTAATCGTCAAAACTATCACCCCCCATGGTGTCTTCTATTTTATTCGTGTCCGGCCGCGTTAGGGCCGGGCGTGTTCTCAGTTTCTTCTTCCGTTTTAACTTCAGGAGCGGCAAAAGTGGTGTCCATCATCTTGTTGAGATGTTCTTTATATTGCGATTCGCTCTTTATGTCTATCTTATATTTTGTGAGCTGCGCGGCCAGGCGGACGTTCTGTCCGTCCTTCCCGATGGCGAGAGAGAGCTGGTTATCTGGAACCACGACCAGAAAGCCTTTTCCGCCTTCAACATGATTGACCGATATGACCTTCGCGGGTGAAAGCGCGTTCGAACAGTAAGCCGAAGCGTCCTCGTCCCAGCGGATTATGTCTATTTTTTCGCCCATGAGTTCAGAAACGATCTCTTTGATGCGGGAGCCTTTAAGCCCTACGCATGCGCCGATCGGATCTATCTTTTTATCGTTGCAGGAAACCGAGATCTTCGAACGGGAGCCGGGTTCGCGAACCGACGATTTTATCTGGACTATGCCTTCGTTTATTTCAGGGATGTAATATTTGAAAAGCCCGATCAAAAAGTCATTCGAGGCTCTCGTAACGACTATTTCAAGGCCCTTGCTGTCTTTTCTGACATCGGCGATGCAGACCTTAACGGGACTTCCGACCCTGAAATTCTCCCGGCCGATCTGTTCTTTTTCGGGAAGGACGGCTTCGACCTTTCCGAGCGATATAAGTACCTTGTGCTTTTCAACTTTCTGGACCGAACCGACGATGAGTTCGCCGACCCTTGTCATATATTCGGAGTGCTGAGTTTCGCGTTCGGCTTCCTTTATTTTTTGTATGACGACCTGTTTAACGGTCTGAGCGGCGATACGGCCGATATCTTCTGGCGGGATCTCGACCTCGAATATCTCGTTGACCTCGATCTCCGGCTTGAATTTTCTGGCTTCCGAAAGGGTTATGCCGTTTCTCTGAAGCATGTTATCGTCCGTGACCGTACGGCGCCAGAACACTTTTATTTCTTTTTTGTCTTCGTCGATCAACACCCTGAGGTCTTTAGAGGAGCCTAATTTTTTGCGGTACGCGGTAATAAGCGCCTGTTCGACCGCGGTATAAATTACGCTCTTGTTGACTCCTTTTTCCTCTATGATCTGTTTCACCGCTGTGAAAAATTCGGTGGGTTTCATCAAAGCCTCCTTGAATCTTTATATATTGATAAATAAATAATTAATTACATTATTAAAAAAATAACTTATCATGGCACCGCTTAAAAATAGTGATGATTTGAAAAGCCGGACTGGTTTAAAAGATCAGAACTGTATCTTTACGGTAGCTTTAGCTATGTCGGATACCGGCACGGTAATTTTCGGCTCGGAAAATTTTATTATTTTTTTAGAGCCGGTGGCCTTTTTTTTAGGGCCCGACGAGGCGGTTTCGCCGAATCCGGTGACCTCAAGAGTTATCGTGGCCGGCTCGGTCTCATTGATCTCGCGGAGAAATCCGGAAAATTTATTCTGTTCGTTTATTCTGGTCTTAAGTCTGATAACTATTTCAAAACCGAGGTTGGCTTTATAATCTTCGAGATTTTCAAACGGCCTGGTTATACCCGGCGAAGAAACTTCAAGCGTGTAGTCAAGCTCGTCAAGTTTGGGATGTTTGGAAAGTTCAGCCTCGATCATTTTTGTGACGACGATGCATTCGCCGTGGGTTATTCCGTCACGAACGTCTTTTTTCCCGGCCCGGTCCACCAGAAACCTTAAAACCATCGAACTTGAATGGTCGAGGTTGGCGAAGCCGAACTCGACGAGCCTGAAGCCGGCCGCGGTCAGTCCGGGTTTCAGATCTTCGACTATATCCTTGATCTCATCGTTTATAGATGCCACTTTCGTACTTCCTCTTCAAGCTTATTTTTTTCTTCCTTATAAAAGAAAAAGTGGACCCGAGCCCACTACCTTAAAAAAATAAAATTATATGGTCGAACATTATTCTATCACAAACAATAAAATAAATCAAGAAATATTTAAAATATTGCCTGCCTGCAAATTTTATCCGGCGCTCAAAAACGGAACTCTATATCGAAATATTCGCAAAGTTCCTGGAGGTCGTCATCGTTGATATCGCCGGTAATTATATTTTCACGGGTTTTCTGATCTTTGAAAACATTTTTGTTTTCGAGGGATTCGTTCAAAAATTCGCTGATCTCATTGAGCGATACGCGCGATACCAGGTCGTCGAGTATCTTTTTTTTGCCCATGAATATGACCATCTGGATCAGTTCGGATTCCTCATGCCATCTGACGGAAAGGTTTATCATGCGTCAACTCCCGAAAAAAATTAGAGCGTAGTGAAAATTATAACACAAAGCGCCGGAATTATTCAATAAAAATATATTTTATTTTTTAACGGCTTGAGATTGACAAAATGAGCGTTTTGAATTATATTAATCCGAATTTTATTAAACATGAAGAAGAAAGGTGCGGCCATGTTCGAATTTCCTTCAATAGACAAGGCTTTTATAATCGAAAACTCCAGCTATTCGTCCTATATCAAAGGATTAGAATATTATAACAGGGGATTCGTCAAAAAAATATCGATCGCGGGCGAAGGCCGGATATCGGCCAAAGTCGAAGGAACAAGCGAGTACAGCGTAAGCGTTGAATTCACGGGCCCGGGAATATCCGCGTCCTGCGACTGCCCCTATGAACTTGACGATCACTGCAAGCATATCGCCGCCGACCTGATATACGCAATGGAAAACATAGAAAAATGAAGGATCGACAGCCGCGCGGTCTCCGAAGAGTTGAAGTGGCCGAAAACGCATCAC
>CAZKCG010000099.1:0-13020 GCA_964551445.1 uncultured bacterium
GCGAATTCCTCATCCGTAAGCCTGCCCTTTTTAGTTAATATAGTTTCCGAGATACCAATTTTTCCGATATCGTGAAGTATAGCGGCCTGGCGGATGAGTTCGATGTCTTCCTGCGGAAGGTTGATCTCTTTGGCTAAAAGGACCGCGTATTCGGTGACCCTTTCGGAGTGGCCTGAAGTGTAGGCGTCTTTGAATTCAAGGGCGTTGGTCGCCACGCGGATGGTCGATAAGAACTGGTCCTTCATGCTTTCGTAAAGTTTAGCGTTCTCTATGACCACCGCGGCCTGCGTGGAAAGCGCCGAGAGTATGCTCAGGTCGCTCGCGGTAAAATTGTTCTGGGTTACGTCGGATATTACCAGCATCAATCCGGTTATTTTTTGTTTGGAGTGAAGAGGCACGCAAATTATTTCTTTTATTTTAATTTTAACGTAGTTTATAAGATCCGCCAGATCTATGTTTTCATCGACATTTTTAATGAGAGCGGCGGAGAGCTCGCGGTTGATATTCTCAACGAGTTCCGAGTTGTTGTCTATTCTGAACTCGTAAGTGCAGCGGGTATCGATCGGGCCGTGGCATGTCTTCACGTCGAACTGCATCGAGTCGTGGTTGAACAAAAGTATCATTCCCGCTCTTGAAAAAACTATGTGGATACAGGTTTCAAGCACCTGGCGAAGCAGCATGTTCACGTCGAGGATGGAGCTCATTACCTTCGAAGCGTTGAAAAGCATTCCTAGTTCTTCGACCTTTTTTTCAGCCTGCTGATAAAGCCTTGAATTATCTATTGAAATGGCCGCCTGGTTGGCCAGGATCGTCATGAGGTAAAGATCGTCCTCGTCGAAGGCCTGATGAGTTATTTTATCGTTTATGCTTAAAACGCCGATAGTTTTTTCGGCGAGTTTTATCGGCACGCACATGAATGATTTATTTTCGAATTTAGAATTCGCGGCCTTTTTAAAGCGCGGATCGTTCTCGATATCTTTTGAAAGATAGGCTTTTCCTTCATAGGCGACGGTTCCGGCGATGCCCTGCCCGACCTTTATGCGCACGTTCTTCATAACTTCTTCCTTCATGGCGTTTGAAACGCGCACGCGAAGTTCGTTCGTGTCTTCGTCTAAAAGCATAACGGAGCAGTACTTGGCGTTTAATACCTTCGTGGCCAGATCGATTATAAGTTTGAGCAGTTCGTCGAGATTCAGCCTGGCGCTCATGGCTTTGGATATCTCGTGAACCGTGTTCATTTCGATTATCTTTCTTTTGTTGGCTTCGCGGGTTATCTCATTGGCGCGGTCGACGATGTTGGAGACGGCGTTTCCTATCTCAAAAAATTCCGAGTTTTTATCGATGTCGGATTTTTTTTCTTCTCCGGTTTTTTCTTCGCGTTTTTTCCCTTTTTCTTTTTCGTTATTATTTATAATTTCAATTATCTCGTTGACCGGCATGGAAATGCGCATGTGTATTATCTTCATTGAAAGGAACATGACGACGGCGAAGATGGCCATCATCGATATTATGTATGACGGCGAAAAAGGAACAACGAAGTAGGGCAGCCCGATTATAACAAAAAGGGCCGCCGCGAAAAGCGACGAGATTTCGTATGCTACTTTGATGCCTAATTTAGTTGATTTCATAACGCACCATCTTCGAAGAACCTTTATAGTAGATAATATTCCACCTGTTGAAATATTTTTATCTAAGTTAATTATAACATAATTACCCAAATCTTGACAAGGCTTTGAGTTCCTGTTATAATTCGTGCATGTTTCAGATAAGGACATACGGCTTCAGAATAATAGCTTTGATCGCTCTATCCGGCCTTCTAATTTACGCGGGCCTGGTTATAACTTTTCAATATGTCAGGGGCAATGATCCCGAGAACCGGAACGAATCGATCCAGTTCATAGCTACCGAGGTCCACGACCAGATCATAGAACTCAACCTGATGGACAATCTCATAAAACTTCAGGAATTTCTTTCGGATTACGCCGAATCGAAAGAAGTTTCGATACATAAGATACATGTGCTGAATAAAAACTATGAAGTGGTCGCTTCCTCCGACATAAAATTCGTCAGAAAAAGATTTTATGACGAAGGCTATCGTCAGGTAAAAGAGCGCATGCGTTCATATATAGTAAACAAAAAGATAGACGACGAATCTATCGTGGAATGCGCTTATCCCATAAAGCCTTCCATATTCAATTCCAATAAGACGGCGGCCCCGAACGGCGGCATGCTGGGGATACTTCTTGTCTGGAAAAAAATTTCGCCCATATCGGAGCTTATTTATTCCGATCACTCGAATCTGGCGATATCGATGGTTTTTTTGATAGTGCTCGCGATAGTCATCTGGATAGGTTTTTATACCAACAAGTTCTTTTCCAGCCTCGGTTCGATATCCGGGGCCGCCCAAAAAATAGCCCTGGGTGATCTTAAGGAGCGCATCTCTCTGACCGAAAGTTCCGAATTCGGGCTTCTGGCCGAATCATTCAACCAGATAGCGGACAATCTCGAAGGGCGTATAAGAGAGACCAGCGTCATCAATAAAAAACTCGAAGAATCAAACACTGAAAAGGAAAAACAGGTTAAAATATTATCTCAGATGGCCGGCGGCGTGGCCCATGAGGTCAGAAATCCTCTCGGAGGCATACGCGGGTTCGCCGAGCTTTTAAAATCTGAGATACCGCCCGAAGACGCCACTAAAATAAAATATATACAGTACATACTCGACGAGGTGAAGACCCTCGAGTCGCTGGTTCAGAACGTCCTTGATTTCGCCCGGCCCCGAAAACCTAACATTGCCCTCGTGAACGTCGAAATGATCATGGACGGCGTTTCGAATATCATCCAGAACAGGGTCGAGGAAGTTAAAAAGAACGGGCCGAAGATAGATTTCGAATATCGTTTTGCCGAGGATGCCGCCGAATTTGCCGCCGATTTCACGCAGCTGCGCCAGGTCATATTAAACCTGGCTTTGAACGGCTGCGACGCCATGAGCGATAAAGGCGGAAAACTTTTCATGAATTTTGAAAAGGTCGCGGCCGCTGAAATGGCCGCCGAATTTGAAATAACAGGGGCCGTATGTTCCCATTACGCTAAAATGACGATATCCGACACGGGTCCCGGAATGAGCAAAGAGATCATGGATAATCTTTTTTCGCCTTTTTATACTACCAAGGCTTCAGGCACCGGCCTGGGCCTTTCCATCTGTAAAAAGATAGTCGAAAATCATAACGGGTATATCAAGATAAAGAGCGTTCCGGGCGGCGGCGCGTCATTTATTATTTTTTTGCCTTTTTCGCAATAGCGGCGGTTATTACTTCTCCGGCGCATATTTCCTTTTTCGTTTTTTTTCTGTCCGGCTTTCGCGCGGAAGGGGCATTTTCGTGTTCCGTCACGAGTATGAAGCGCAGCGGTTTGTCCTTCCATTCGCCCGCGTAATCTATTCCTATGCGTCTTTCGGCGCGGAACTTCTCTTTTTTCAATGACTTTTTTTCGACCCATATCCGCTCGCCCGTCGTAACATCGCAAGCGTTGAAGCTTTTGTCTATCCCGAAATAACGGCATGTTTTTCCCGGCCCGTCGAGGAGCTTTCCATCCGGCAGTTCTACCCCTCTTATAAGCACCGCTTCGGCGAACCCGGCCTTTCGCGTAACTATGTTGAGGCAGTGATACATTCCGTATATCATGTAAACGTAAGTTTTTCCAGGTTCGCCGAACATGACCTCGGTCCTTTTCGTCCGGCCTTTCGACGCGTGGCAGGCGAGGTCTTTTTCCCCGCAATACGCTTCGGTTTCCGTAATGACGGCGCTTAAGACGCCTCCGGCCGTTTCTACGAAAAGAGACGCGCCCAGCAGTTCCCGGGCGACGGACGCGGTGTTTCTGTCGTAAAAGTCCCTTTTGATGAGCATATCGTGATATTCTTATCCGATCTTTCTATTGACGGCCGTTACCGAGGCCTGATCGACCGGCATCATTATTATTTCGCTTATATTGACGTGGGGCGGGCGCCCGGCGCAGAAAATAACGGCGTCGGCCACATCTTCTGCGGTAAGCGGCTTCATTCCCTCATAAACTTTTTTGGCCCGGTCGCGGTCGCCGCGGAAACGGACCACGCTGAAACCCGTTTCGACCATTCCGGGATCGACGGACGAGACGCGTATGCCGGTGCCGAGAAGATCGAGCTTTAAAGTTTTTGATATAGCGAGGACTGCGTGCTTGGTGGCGCAATAGACGCTTCCACCGGGATAGACCTCGTGTCCGGCGAGCGATCCGAGATTGATTATATGGCCGCTGTTGCGCCCGATCATATTTTTCAGGATGTGGCGCGTGCAATATAAGAGACCTTTGATATTGGTGTCTATGACCGCATCCCATTCTTCGGGATCGCTGTCCTGAATTTTGTCCGCTCCTATAGCGAGGCCGGCGTTATTTATGAGTATATCGATATCCTTCCATTCCGGAGGAAGGCCGGCGACGGCGTCGCGAACGGCCGCGTGTCTGGTTACGTCAAGTTTTATCGTCAATACTTCCACGCCGTATTTTTCGGTTATTATTTTTGAAAGTTCCTTCAGGTTCTCGAGCCGTCTTGCGGTTATTATAAGCCGCGCGCCCGCTCCGGCGAATTTTTGGGCGCAGGCTTCTCCGATACCGCTCGAGGCTCCCGTGATAAAAACCGTTTTTCCTAAAAGTGTATTCATGTCGTTCCTTTCAGCGTTCACGCATGTTTTTGAAGCCGGGCATATAGCTGCTCCCGCATCGCAGGCTAATTTATAACAGAAAAACGATATTGTCAACTGGTAAATAAAATTTGATGAAATAAAATTATAAAAAATATGGTTGCTTTATTGTTATTCTATATGATATATGATATAATTATAGCGATTTTTTGTGTTCATTTTTCAACAAGGATGGTATGTGTTTTATGGATAAAAAGGTTGAAAAGCTTCTCGAGGATCTCAAGTCTAATTCCATCAATACAAGGATCGAGGCCGTGAAAGCCCTCTCGCAAATGGACGCGAGGGTGGTCGTCGAGCCCCTTTGCAATTGTCTCAACGACAATAACGCCGAGGTTCAGACGCTGGTCGCGGCCGGTCTCGCCAAAATAAAAGACGCCCGCTCCGTGGACCTGCTCCATTCGGCCCTGAACGACACCAATAAAAAGGTCAGGGAATCCGTCATTATAGCATTAGGCGAAATCGCAGATAAACGGTCGGTCGAGAAACTCTCCGAGATGCTGACCGATTCCAACGGCGACATAAGGGCAGCGGCCGTGAATTCGCTCGGGAACATCGGAGACGAGAAGGCCGTCGACGAGATAATAAAACTTCTCGACGACAAGAATAACGACGTTAAATTCAACGCCATAAGCGTTCTCGGGAAATTATGCAGCTCGAAATCAGTCGAGCCGCTCATCGCGGCCATGCAGACGTGTTTCGGGCCCCTCAGGATAAAGATCATAGAGGCTCTTTCAAATATCGGGGACTTCCGGGCGCAGAAACCCATAATCGAATCCCTGAAGGACAGCTCGGGCCAGGTCAGGGCCGCCGCGGTCTTTTCGCTTGTAAGGCTCGGCGACGAGAACGTTATAGAACCTCTGATATCCATGATGAAGGACAACAACTCGGACGTTAGAAAGTACGCGGTGCTAGCGTTAGGCGAAACACGCGACGAGCGCGCCATCGATTCTCTGATACAAGCGTTATCCGACAGGCAGTGGGAGGTCCGGGCCAACTCGGCCCTGGCCATCGAGAAGATCGGCGGCGAAAAATCCATAGAGGCCCTTCAGAAGGCTCTCGCGGACAGAAACACGCAGGTGCGCATAAACGTTTCGAGCGCTCTTTTAAAGATAGGCAACGAATCGTGCACGCCCGAACTCGTGAAATATATCAACGACGAGAACAAGGACGTCCGGATCAACGTTATAACCACGCTCGGAAAGATAGCGACCGACGAGGTCGTCGAACCACTCTGCAGATCGCTCGCTGACGCAAACGCGCTCGTGCGCAAAGCCGCGTGCGAAGCTCTCGCCGGCGTCAATAACGAATTATGCGTCGAACCTCTCGTCGGCGCCATGAAGGATGAGTCGGAAGACGTAAAGATCGCCGCTATAAACACTCTCGGCCGCATCGGCAACGAAAAATCGCTCGAAAGCATAGCCGCTCTTTTAAAAGACAGGTCCACGGAAGTGCGCAGGGTGGCGGGCCGCGTTTTAAAGGAGAACGGGAAATCGCACGGCAGGTATAGCTATGACAACGGACTTATAAGCTTCAACAAAGGGCTCATCAGAGAAGCCATAGGCGAATGGGAGAAGGTCATCGAGTTCGATCCTTATAACGAGGAAACGCTTTTTTACCTCGGATGCGCGTATATAATGGAAGGCTTATATTCAAGCGCCGTGATATCCTTTAAAAAGGTCCTCGAGGTCAACCCCGCCAATAGCGAGGCATATCTTAAACTCGGCCATTCGCTTTACAAGAACGGAATGGTCGAAGACGCGATAGTCTATCTTCAGAAATCTCTCCAGCTTCTGCCGTATAACGTCGAAGCTTATAATTTCCTCGGGGAGTCCTATCTCTGCCGCGACATGACGGATGAAGCCATTTTAAATTTCAGGCGCGCCATGGAGATAAACCCGTCCGAAACCGCAAGCTATATAAATCTCGGAGCGGTATATACGAAAAAGAAGATGTTCGATCAGGCCGTGAAATATCTGAAAAGAGCTCTCGAACACAATCCGAATTCGTCGGAAACCCTTTATAATCTCGCGATAACTTACAATGAAATGAAACGCCCGGAAGAATCCATAAAATATTTCAGGGACGCGCTGGCCATTTCGCCTGACGATGCCAGGATACATTATAATCTCGGCGTTATCTATCTGGATAACGGTAACTTGAACGAAGCTTCCGATCATCTTCTGCGCGCCATCAATCCTAAAAATCTCGACGCGTATTTCAAGCTCTCCAGAATTTACATAGCGCTCGGCGCTCATCAGAAAGCCATAGCCCTTTTAAACGACGCTCTCTCGATAGATCCGATGAACGTTTCCGTATATCTCGAGCTCGGCAAGATCTATGACGAGCGCGGAATGAGCGATGAAGCTATAAGAAACTTCAGCCGCGTTGAGGAACTCGAGCCTGAGAACAAGGAAGTGAAAATGCTTCTTGGCAATCTCCTTCTCGGCGAACTTAAATATTCCCAGGCGCTTCCCATATTCGAGGAGATATCCCGAAAAGACCCTTCGAACGTCGGAGGCCGTCTCGGTTACGCGCGGGCGCTTATGGCCGTGAACCGCACTGCCGACGCTATAGCCGAACTCAAGGATATCCTCGGGTATGATCCGAAACTCATTGACGCTTACGTGCTTCTGGCCAGATGTCAGGACCGCGACGGCAGGGTGAACGACGCTTTCCAGACCCTTAAAAAAGCTTATGAGATAAACGCGAAAGACCTTGAAACGAACATCGAGCTCGGCGTGGTTTACCGCGAGCGCGGCATGCTTGAAGAGGCCATGCGGCACTTCAAACAGGCCCTTGATATCTCCCCCAACAATTCGAAAGCATATTTTGAAATGGGCTGCACTTACAGTGAGATGGGCAACGCGTCCGAGGCTCTCGTGCTGTATAAGAACGCGATAGACGAGAACCCCAAGGATTATCGCTCTCATCTTGGAATGTCCCTCATTTTAAAACAGCAGGGCGCCGTTTCCGAAGCCATAATCATGATGAAGAAGGCGGTCGAGATAGAACCTAAATTCGTTGAAGCTTATATGGGCCTCGGTTCCGTTTATTACGAGATAGAGGATTACAAGCGCGCCCTCGATTACTACGGCAGGGCTTCAGGCGTCGATCAGTCGCTTTCGGAAGCGTTTCTCAAAGCCGGATTCTGTAATTTCATGCTGAAAAATTACGACGAGGCCTTCGCCGATTTCGCCAGGGTCATTTCAATGAACGAGGAAAAATACCTTCTCACATGTTATACTCAGCTTGGCGAGATATCGAAGATCAAAAAAGATGCCGCCAGCGAAGCCTCCTATTTCGAACGCGCGCATTCGCTCAATCCCAAGGACGCGGAGATCCTAAAAAAACTCGCCGACGCTTACTTCAAGCTTGACAAAAACCGCGAGGCTATCGATAAATACAAAGCGCTGCTTCAGGTCTCGCCCAAATTCCGCGAGGCGGAGCTCCGGCTCGGAGTTCTTTACACAAGGATCGAAAGCTATCACGACGGTCTTCACTACCTGGCTAAAGTATCCGACGAATATCACGACAGCATAGACTTTATATCAAATATCGCTAAATGTGAATTTGAACTTCACCGTTTTTCGGAAGCTCTCAATTACTACAAGGAGCTTATGCTCCGCCAGCCCGAAAACCTTGACGCTCTTTACAGAGTGGCCGAGATCAACTTCAGCAAGGGTAATTTTGAAGAGGCGGTCCTTGCGCTGAACAAATATAACGGGCTCGATCCCGATAATTACATGGCCTATTACATGATCGGAAACTGCTACAGAAAACTCGCGAATTTCGATCCGGCCATTCAGCATTACATGAAATGCAGGGAACTTTCTCCGGAGTTCGTGGACGTGAATATGGCCCTTGGAAGCCTTTATTTTGAACTGAAGAAAGAACAGCTCGCCCTCGGATGTTTCCAGAAGGTCCTTTCGCGCGAGCCTTTCAACGTCTCCGCGAACTACATGGCCGCCGTTTCGATGCTCTCGCTCGACAACGCTTCCGGGGCCGCGGACGGCTTCAAGAAGGTCATCGAGCTTCAGCCGAACCATAAGAACGCTCTCCTCAAGTTCGCCGGCATCAGAAAAGAACAGGGCCAGTATGACGAAGCGACGACGCTGCTTATGAAGGTCCTCGAAATATCCCCTGAAATGCCCGATATGGTCCTTGAAATAGGCGAATGCCTCATGAAGGGGAAACGATATCCGGAAGCGGTAAGCTACTTCCTGAAACTGCTCGCGGCCGAGCCGAAAAATCAGAAGGCTCTTCTATGGCTCGCCAACATCAAGGAAACGCAGGGCGAATACAACAACGCGTTCTCTTTTTATGAAAGACTTCACGAGGTCGACGCCAACAGTGTTCCCGCGAAACTCGGTATGGCCAAGATACTTCTCATGAGAAACAACCTTGATAAGGCCATGTTCCTTTATCAGAGTGCGCTCCGGAGCGAGCCGGACAACCTTTCGACCCTGTCCAGCCTTTCCCAGATATACCTTAAGCTCAAGCATGAGCCTGAAGCGCTTTCATGTTTTAACGAGATCCTGAGACTGGATCCTGAGAATGTCGACGCCAGGCTTAATCTGGCTAAACTCTACCGCGCGCGGGGCCAGATGCGCGAATCTCTCAAATATTACAGGTCACTTTCGCATGACTTCGAAACGGCGATGATCCACAAGGAACTCGGCGAGATACAGGAGGCCATATTGTGCTTCGAGCGCACTATCGCTTCGGATCCGTCGAACGTCAGCGCTAAAATAGAGGCCGGCGAGCTGTACCTTAAACAGAAAAAATACGGCGACGCGGTCAGGAATCTGGCCGCCGCGTCCGAAGCTCAGCCTTCGAATTACAGAGCGCGCCTTCTTTCGGGAATGGTCAATTTCGACCAGTGCCTTTATGAAAAGGCGAAAGCGGATTTTGAACAATGCGTTAAGCTGGACGGCAGCGATCCGGGCGCGTTCAATTATCTCGCCGAATGTTACTTTCATCTCGAAAACTATTCCGCGTCCAAAAACAATTATCTGAAAGCCGTGTCGCTTAACGCTGATTCGCCTCTTATTCACCAGAGGCTTGGAACGATATATTTCGGCGAAAAAG
Source organism: uncultured bacterium (assembly GCA_964551445.1). Taxonomy (GTDB): domain Bacteria; phylum Muiribacteriota; class UBA9980; order UBA9980; family UBA9980; genus DAOPXV01. Next base: position 9,822 of record CAZKCG010000099.1, read on the forward strand.
ACCTCGAGAACTCCGCCAGGGAATTTAAAAAGGTCATCTCGCGTGAAGCGGATAACGCCGACGCCAATTATTATCTCGCGCTCATAGAGATGGCCGGTTCGAAGTTCGAAGAGGCGCTGTCAAGGCTTAAAAAGGTCTCGCAGCAGAGAAGCGGTTCCGGCATTTACGCTAAGATAGCCGAGTGCCTTTTCAGGACCGCTAAATACGAACAGGCCATCGAGGAAGCTCACCGCTCGATCCAGAAGGAACCCGCGAACGTCGACGCCTTTTATTTTATGGGCGTTTCTCAGAAGGAACTCAAAAAATATCGCGACGCAGAGGCGAGCTTCGTTAAGTGTTATGAGCTCGATCCGAAATACTACCGCGCGCAGCTGGAACTCGGGATAATTTACAGCCAGGAGAACAAGGCGCTCGAGGCTAAAGCTATATTCGACACCATAGAACAGAATATCAGCGAAGCCGAAAGGCCCGATTTTTATTACCATAAAGGCCTCGTGCTCATGCGCGTCGGAGACGTCGATAACGCCATAAAAATGTTCTACGGCGCCGTTGAACTTGCGCGCGATTTCGTAAAGGCTTTCTGGGAACTTGGAGAAGCTCTCGTGAAAGCCGGAAGGGGCGAGGAAGCCATAACCGTTTATGAAAGGCTTCTTGAACTTGAACCGAAAGCGCCTCAGCTTCATTATCATCTTGGCGTTCTTTATTCGGCAGCGGCCGGCGAGGAAAACCAGAAGAAGGCCATGAAGCACATGCACGAATACATTCTCAAGGAACCCGAAGCGGCCATGGGCTATTACCATCTCGGAAAACTATACCAGTCGTCGTTTCGCGAGACCAAGGCCATCGAGTATTACGAAAAGGCCCTCGAATATAAACCGGAACTCATCGACGTCAATCTCGAACTCGGCCGTCTTTACCGCATAATCAGGAAGCAGGAAAAGGCGATCCCGAATCTTTTGAAGGTTATCAAAAAACAGCCCGGAAGCGTTGAAGCATTAAGCGAAATTGCCCACGCGACATACGAGCGGAAGATGTTCGACGAGTCGATAGAGTGGTTCCAGAAGGTTTTATCGTTCAATCCTAAAAACGCCGAAGCCTTATTGAAGCTAGCGGCCATATATTCCGAAACTCATAACTACAGGGACGCGGCCCGCTCATATGAAAGGCTTCTTGAGGTCCAGCCCGAGAACCACGCGATAATGTTCGAGCTGGCCGAGCTGAACTTCAGGCTTGGAGAATTCGACAGGTCGCTCGATTTCTCGCAGAAGGCCCTTGCTCTTGCGCCTAACGATAAAAACTATCTTAACCTGAAGGGAAAAGCGCTCGCGGAACTCGGAAATTCCGATCTCGCCGTCGAGACGTTCGAAGCGGTTCTAAGCGTCGATCCGAAAAATCTTAACGCCACTCTCGCGATGGGTTACGTTAAAAAATCATCGGGGTCCCTTGACGAGGCTCTTTTATACTTCAGGCGCGCTCTGGACGTCGATCCGAAACAGGTCGAGGCTTACATTGAACTCGCCGATATCTATAAGAGGCGTGAAGATCTTGAGAACGCCATCAATCTCGTGGAACAGGCCGTTTCAATAAGGCCGGAGGCAGATGAACTTTTCTTTACTCTCGGTTCCTATTACAAAGAAGCCAAATATTATGAAAAGGCGCTTTCGACCTTTCAGAAAGTGTGCATGATGAATCCCGCGCACGCCGGAGCGCTGTTCGAGGTCGGCCAGATATTCTACCTGAAAAAATCATACCCTGAAGCTATCGCGGCTTTAAAAAAAGCGTCCATGGTCGATCCTAACGATCCGAAAAATTTCTCGATGCTCGGCGAAATATATTTCAGGGCCGAAAGATTCGAGGAGGCACGCCTCGAGCTAAAAAAATCGCTCGCTATCAATCCTGAACAGGCGTGGGCGAACTACTATCTCGGACGCATATCCCTTAATGAAAAACAATACGAGGAGGCGCTCGCCCAGTTCGAAAAAACTCTCGGCATAAACGCTTCTCATATCGAAGCGCTTTTAGATACCGCCCGCTTATACGAAGAGACCGAGAAAGAAACGGAAGCGGCGAAATTTTACAAGCGCGCGTCGGAATCACATAAGGGAGATATCAGGGCCATGTCCGGCCTTGCCGGCGTTTATTTCAAAACGGGCGCTTATGACGATGCCGTTTCGATATATCGCGAACTTCGCCAGCGGAAGGTCGAAAACATAGAAGAGGTCCTTCAGAAACTTTCGCAGTGCTACTTTCATAAACAAATGTGGTACGACGTTATAGAAACGGGAAACGAGATATTAAAGATCAACCCGAAAAATATCGAGGTTCTTTTCACTATAGCGGAGGCTTCAGAAGAAGGAAATAACCGCTCACAGGCGGAACACTATCTTAAGAAAATAATAGAATATAAAAAGGACAGCGTCGAGGCCCATCTAAAGCTGGGTTCGCTCTATCAGAAACTCGGCGACCCGGATTCGGCTATAATCGAGTTCCGTGAAGTTTTAAATATCAATCCAAACAGAATAGACGCTAATATCGAGCTCGGAAAGCTTTATAAAACACGGAATCTTATGACCGAAGCGGTCGAACAATTCAAAAAAATAGTCGCCATGAGTCCCAATAACTTCGAGGCGCGCCTCAATCTCGCGACGACCTATTTTGAGAACTCATTATTTGACGACGCGAAATCAGAGTTCGAGAAGATAATAGCCATGATGCCCAAACCACCGCAGCCGTATTTTTATCTTGGAATGATCAACGAGGAAAAAGGCCTTATTAATGACGCCATATCCGAATACAAGGCCGCCATTTCTCAAAAGTCCGACTATATAGAGGCGCACTTCAAGCTCGCCGATCTTTATATCAAGAAGATGATGGTGGACGAGGCTGTTTCTCATTACAAAGAGGTCGTCCGCTATGACGAAAAGAACGTTGAGGCGCACTTCAAACTCGGCCAGGCTTATCGCGACAAAGGAATGATGGAGGAATCGGTTGCTGAAAATATACAGGTCATAACCCACGCCCCGATCGATTCACATTACGCCGAAAAAGCCCGCCAGCTTATCAAGCCGCCTCAGCAGAGGCCGACGAGCATCTGGAAAAAGTTTTAAGAGCGGGCTACTAAGGATTATAAAGAAAAACAAGAATAATAAAAGGGGCCGTCTAGAAAGGTAACTTTCTGGGGCCCCTTTTTCTTTAGTGT
>CAZKCG010000100.1:0-12932 GCA_964551445.1 uncultured bacterium
ACGAGAACCAGGCCGGCGTATGGACAGCGTCCGCCAACATAAGATTCATCAAATCATTGAACCATGAGGTCGGCACGCCGAACGCCAAAGTATTAATGGAAACCTTTAACGGCGTGGGCCACTGGGATTATCCCGCTACGGCCGTAGTCGACTGGGGACTTCCTCCTTTCGACGGCATCGGCGAGAACTACGCCACGGGCGCTCCGGCCACACCTTCCAACTGTTATACTGGCGCGGGCGGCACCGGCACCATCGAAGCCAAGCTCAGAAACTTCGGCGAAAAACCGCCGGGTTCATCGGTCATACCGCCGCCTCCGACAATAAACGCCGCCGGCGCTCCCGTCTGGGGCACTTCAGCGCTTGTAGCTTCCTGGGTAGAAGGCGCCGGAACTAACGCGAATCCTGGCATAGCCCTCAATAAAGCCGACCGCGGAGCGATCGAATACGAATGGTATCTGGCCGCCGAACAAAAAGACGGCGCCGCTGGCGCCTCGAGCTTCATCGGCGCGACGATCCCCGCCACGAGCCCGAGCGACCGCACACGCTGCCCCGGCATCTTAATAGCCAAGGGAAGACTCTCGGACGAAGGCACTTTCCCGGGCGACGCCACGAAAAAAGCGGTCGACTGGACGAACGGTTATACTAACGCCGACAGAAGATTCGACGTAAAAGTAAGCATGAGATACGCTTTCGACATGCCCCTCGATCCGGGTAACTACTATATGTATATCAAATTCAAATATCCTAAACTCAAATGGGAAGGCCGTTCGCCTAAAATCGACAAAGACGGTAATTTCATAAGCCCGACCGGCGCTATAGTCGCCAATAAAGCCGACGCCGCGTTCGCTTATTACGACCTCGTTTCAGACGGGTTCGGCGAAACATTTTATCACGCCGATAACTGGCTGACGATAAACCCCGCGCTCAACGAACCTTCCGGTTTCAAAGTAATGGTAAATGACCTCCAGCCGCCTCAGGCTTTCTTCGTCTGTGAAAACGCGGCGTTAAATCCCGATTCCAAAGTCGCTTTGAACGCGGCCGCGCCCGCCGGGGGAGTTATATTCAACGGCGCCACGACAGGCGACCCGTATCCGGGTTCCGTCGCTTATAAGGTCTGCGATAATAATCCTAATAAAGGCTTGTCCTCGAGCCTTATGGCCAAGGTCGGCCCGAAGGCCGCCGCCATCGCCTGGAAAAAATACGATGTCGGAGCCGCTATGGACGAAACGGAAGACGTAACGATCGGTTTCGATCTTGCCAAAGTAACACAGATCCTGGAAAAAACAATAGCTCCTAACGCCGCCGCAAGGCCTGCCGGCGTTATCCAGGACGCCGTGGTCGTACCGGTGAACGCATATCCCGGCTATGGCAACGACGCGCCTTACAGATTAGCCGGCTACAAGCTCAAAACACCTAAAAACGCATTCACAAAAAACGAGATCCCTTATGATATGACGGGAAACCTTCCGCTTTACGCTTCAGGCGCCGACGGCTCAGGAAATAAAATGAGCGATTTCAACAGGGACGGAAACGAAGAAGAACTTACGAATCTTGTCAATAGCGGCAAGGACGAAACAAAGGTCAACGCGAAAAAATTCCCCAACGCGCCGGCTAACATCATCTTGGTCGATAACGACGCGCCTTCGCTTAGATTCTACGCTCTCCGCTCACGCGACAACGTATACCGCGAATATATAGTTTCCGGCACCGGCGCTCTCACGGGCGCAAGGCCCGCGGTCCATAATTCAAACTACGACGACCTCGACTGGGATCCGACCGAGCTTGGAAAACTGCGCTTCACTACCCAGGAAAAGTTCGACGTAACGGTTAAAGACTGCGATCTTAACGGACAGGTAGCGAATATCGCCGGCCAGAGCAATCCCGTCCATCCTACGCTTCCCGTAGTTTTCGACGACACCAAAGCCCGTCCGATGAATAAAATAAAGAGAAACTCCAATAACAACGAGATCAAGGCCGACGTGGTAAACGCCAAAGACAGCTTCCTCGTTAAATTCAACGGCGCGAACTCTTTGATAACTCCGTTATACAACGACTTCAGCCCCGTCGAGATGGTCATGTTCGACTTCGACAAGATATTGACGGGCGCAGGCAGCACTCTTGAAGTTATCGAAGACTCCCGTACCCGTTTCGAGATCACCATCGTCGATAACGTAGACGGCGTGATCACGCCTTCACTCGCGCTTCCGGGATGCGCCGATATCGGCGGCAACAGCGGCTTCGTCGATACGGAAAACCTCGCCGACGCCGATACGCTGGCCGAAGTAATGACCGGCTGGAGGCTCAAGGGAACCGCACTTGAAACCTACGGCATCTTCAGAAATCCTACCCCTCTCGGAAACAAGCCGACGATGCTGCTGCTCGGTAAAGACACAAGCGGAAACACGACGGCCATAAAGATACCTGTGACGATACTTCACACTCTCATCAGAACCAACGTTCTTAATGTTGAATCAAGAAGATCGCAATAGGAGATGTTTCTAAAAAAAATTTACGGTTAGAACTTATTTAAAACCGTAAAAAATAAAAATGTTATATGAAGGCGGCTTTTCAAGCCGCCTTCACTTTTTTAAAGCCGCGGAGATCAAGCGGATCAAAAACGATAACTATTAACAGGATCGACAGGTATTTTGATTTAAATAAAAAACGCTTATTCGAGCTCGAACCCGATCCGGCGGTTGCTTTCATATGCCATATTTCTATTGACTTTGTATCGATATTACGGTATATATTAATATGTGGATGGTGATTTTTCATGAAGACGCCAAAAAGATCGGGACTCGTATTCACCGCGCTGTTATCGTTATCTTTATTATTTCCGGCCGCCTGCGGAGCCGTCGAAAAAACAAAAAACAGCGCCGGCCGCAAGCTTAACATAGGTTTTGCCGATCTGTCCATCCTGCTCGCTTTTCATCCTCTCATGCAATATTATTCGATCGATAACAGGGTCTTTTTAAAACCGTTTAAAAAAGGGCTCACCAAGAGGGAGCTTTTGAAAGAAGCGGCCGGCCGTCATGAAAAATACAGGGCCTCTCTTGAAACGGGCGCGGGCGAATTAAATCTGCTGCGTAAGGAACTTGATTCCATAGAGGCCGAAATAAGCAGGTTAAGAGTTGAAATGAGCCGCGGACAGGACGCCGTCAATCGAAATTATACGGCGGAGTACGCGGCGCTTCAGAGCGAAACCGAAAGAGCGGCCATGACGCGAAAATATCACAAGGCCCTTGCGGATGTCGATGCCGGTTATTACGGCGCAAAAAAAAAATACGATGAGAAAAAAAATGCCGTCAGCTTGCGTATGGCTGAGTTGTCGCGCTCAAGCCGCGAAGTTGATTATCTTGACGGAAAGGCGGAGCGCGAACTTTTAAATGAAATTGCTTCCGAGGTCAACGAAGCGTTAAAAGAAGCCGCGGAAGAAGCCGGGATCGGCGTCGTTTTAAATTCAGCGGCCGTTTCTCAGTTCACGCCGCCCGAAGATCTCAGAAATGAAAACTACATGGCTGAAGACACGAATTTAAAAAAATCCGGCGCGGCGGAAATAAACTACGGAGATATTTTTGAAACAACGGACGGCACAGGGTCGGGGAAAAAGGCCGGCGCGGCGGTCGAAGATTGTAAAGCCGTCTTCGCCGGGCGCGGCGCGTTCGTGGAATCATTCATGAGAAAAGGCGTTTCAATAAACTCGAACCGGTTGTTCGCCCACGCGGGAGAAAATTTAACGCTCAAAGCCGTTGAAAAGATATTAATAAAATATTTGGTGCCGCGGGCGAGAATAGATAAGATAATCAAGATAATTAAAATGATGAGCGATGATTTTGAACACATCTACGACACGGAAGAAAAACTGCCCGTGCCCGGCCGGTAATGGCCGAATTCATTTCCGGAGCGCGTTCGTTTTATCTTAAGGCGCCGTTCTTTTTCAAAAGTTCTATTATCTTCGCGTCGCCTTTCAAAAGAGCCAGCGCAAGGGGCGACTGGCCCCGGTTATTTCTGGCGTTAACGTCGGCCTTCTTTTCAACGAGTAATTTAACCACGTCATAGCGGCCGTTCTCGACACTTATGCTTAAAGGCGTCCGGCCCTTGTCGGTCTTAACGTTCACGTCGGCGCCGCTGTCTATAAGAAGCTTTACAACCGCAGTATGGCCGTAACCGGCGGCGAGATATATGGGAGCCACGCCACCGTTGGTTTTCATGTTAACGTCCGCTTTTTTATCGATCAACAATTTGACGAACTCGTGGCGGCCGCTCGAGGAAGCCGTGTGAAGAGGCGACAATCTTCCGAAGACCCGTTCGCAGTTTTTATTGAAGCCGTTGATGTCGGCGCCGTTTTCTATCAGTAATTTCACGGCTTCGAAATGTTTGTTGTAATTAGTTTTATAGGTTGAATTCAAAGATTCGAGATCTTCTTTCCTTTTGGGGTCGCCGGCGCCCTTTAGATCATTTTCATCTATCGAATATAAATTTCCAAGGCAGGAAACGATAAGATCATTCAGCGAGACAAGATTAACGTCGGCGCCGCTGTCTATGAGTAATTGGGCCGTTTTACAGCTGCCGGCGTCCACGGCGAGCTGAAGGGTGTTTTGATTGTGAAGATTTCTGTGGTTGAGGTCGGACCCTTTTTCTATCAATAATTTGGCGGTTTTATTACTATCTCTGGTAGCCGCGCAATTAAGCGGGGTATTGCCGTAAGAATCGCTTGCCTTCACGCTCGCACCCTTTTCGATAAGCAGTTTCGCTATTTCGTAACGGTCTTCCTCGGCGGCCCAGTGAAGAAGAGTGGAGCCGTTGTAATCTTTGGACGAAATATCGGCGCCCTTTTCGATAAGCAGTTTCGCCATTTCGACATTATCCGATCTGATGGCTTCGACAATGGGGTTCATGAAATTTTTATCTTTCGCGTTGATGTCCGCCCCTTTTTCAATTAAAAATTTGGCCGCCTCGTTGTTTTTCACGAGAACCGCCAGGTGAAGGGGCGTTCTGTCAAAATCATTCCTGGAATCAATATCAGCGCCTTTTTCAACCAGCAGCCTTATCATTTTAGTATCGCTTTTTTCGGCGGCTATATTTAAAGGCGTTCTTATATTATAACCGCGGGCGTTGATATCAGCTCCGGTTTCCAGAAGCAGAGCGGCAAGTTTGACATCGTTTTTTTCAACCGCCAGATGCAGAGCCGTGTTATCATATCCGTCCGGCTCATTGATCTTCACGCCGCTTTTTATCAGACGGACGGCTTCCTCGACATTCCCGGCCCTGACGGCGTTATGCAGATCCCAGGCGCCGGCGGATGATATATCCATGCGTATCGCGCATACGAAAAAGACCGTAAGCGCGGCAGCGATCCAATTTATCTTAATACGATATCTCGACATATTTTTTCCGCCTTTTCTAAAACAGCCTTATTCAGGAAGGCTGCCGCTATTTACTTTTCTTTTCAGACCGGACCTCGTGGCAGGAATCAGTGAGTATCGATCCGGCCGGCACGCGATCAAATGCGATCGCACCTATAATAATTATATACAATAAACCATGATAAGTCAATTACGAAAACTTGAAATAAGCTTTAACACGGCTTATTTACCGAACTTACAAAGCGGCGGCGCAAAACTTTATAAGATTGAAAAATGTGAATAAAAGTGTTATAATATTTAACGAAATGACAGAGATCATCATTAAAGCTTTCATGTTAGGCCTTTCAAGCGGCGTCACTTGCCTTTTCACCTGCGCGCCCGCTCTTATTCCATTTCTTCTGGGCGAGGGGCGCGGAATATCCAGAAACTTTCTCATACTTATAAATTTTCTCGCCGGCAGGCTCGCCGGATACATACTTACGGGAGTGCTCGCCTGGTACGTGACCAGAGCCGTATTTCAAAACGCCGTCGTGAGGGACCTTTCAACAGGCCTTTCTTTTATAGCCCTGTCGTCACTTCTCATTTTTTATTTCGTTAAAGGCTCTCATTTCAGCAACAACAGATCATGCGCCAATCAAAAATTAATGACGCTTACGCCGTCGGATATAGGCATGTGCCTCTCGCTCGGTTTTTTCACGGCCCTCACTCCGTGTCCGCCATTTTTTCTGGCCATCTTCGAAGTATCCAACGGGCCGGGATTGCTCGCCGCTGTTTTATTTTTCATTTCATTTTTTGTCGGAACTTCAATATATTTCACATTTATACCGTTCGCCGGAAACCTGTGCGGGAACCGGCACGCTAAAGCGGTAGGCCGCACGGCCGCGGGCCTCGTAGGCTTATATTACATGTATCAGGGCATAATTAAAACCATAGGCGGAATGCGGATGTTGTGGAAAATTTAACGGCGCGGCATAGTTAGACGAAATATCGCCTTCCAGGTCCATCTCCGAAGCTTTCCGTTCCGAAAGATATTTATGAAAATAACTCGCAGGGATCTTATTAAAATGGCAATCACGGCCGGGCTCGCGCTTACGCTCGAACCGGCATCGAACTTTCTGCCCGTGTTCGGGCAGGAACCGCCTAAATCAGGCGGCGCCGATATCGTGGCTATAAGAAACTCGGCGCCCGCTAAAATGTTCGAGGCCGGAATAAAAGAACTCGGCGGAATGTCGAGGTTCGTAAAAAAAGGCCAGATAGTAGTTGTAAAGCCCAATATCGGATGGGCGAGAACTCCGGCCGAAGGCGCGAACACCCAGCCGGAACTTATCGCTAAGATCGTCGAACTCTGCCGCCGCGAAGGCGCTAAAAAAGTATATGTTTTCGACAACACCTGCGAATTCTGGCGCGACTGTTACACAAAAAGCGGAATTGAAAGAGCAGCGCTGGATAATAACGCCATAGTGATACCCGCCAACCGCGAAAAAAATTATAAAACATCGGTCATAAAAGGGGCCGGGGTTTTGAAAACCGTTAAGGCGCATGAACTTTTCATAGAAGCTGACGTCGTCATAAACGTCCCGGTATTAAAACATCACGGCGGAACGCAGATGAGCGCGGCTCTTAAAAATTTAATGGGCGCGGCCTGGGACAGAAGATATTTTCATCTGAACGGCCTTTCGAGGTGCATAGCCGAATTTTCGGGTTTGAGACGGCCCGATCTCACCGTCATAGACGCGTACCGCGTGATCGGAGCGCACGGCCCGCGAGGGCTTTCAGAACGCGACGCCGCCTGCGAAATGATCCAGCTTATAGGCACCGACATGGTCGCCCTCGATACGGCCGCGGCCATGATATTAGGCTATGATCCTCTGAAGATCAACCATATCGTGACCGCTGAAAAACTCGGCGCCGGAACCATGGCGCTTGATAAATTAAATATTAAAAAAATGGTAAGTCCGTTATGATAAAAACGATCAGAACCGCTTTTCAGATTTTATTTTTCACTTATTCAGCCCTGCTGTTCTTTAATTTATTGAAATTAAAATGGGCGGTCATGCTTTATAATTCATTCCACATCTTCCCCTGCATATCATCCATGTCGTCTAACGCCGCTCCTTATTTCCGTTTTCTCGCTGTCGTTTTAGTGGTTTCGGTCCTTTTCGCCGGAAGGTTCTACTGTTCGTTCCTTTGCCCGCTCGGTTTTATACAGGATATCTTCTTCAGGATATCCAATGCGCTCAAAATAAAAAAAGAGGCGGCGAAACAATATCCGTATCTGAGAGTTTTCATAGTGTTCACATGCATATTCTCTGCGGCGTTCTCAGTTTCCACGCTCTGGGGCGGTTTCGATCATTTCACTAATTTCGGAAAAATGTTTGCCGGAGCGGTCGCTCCTCTCATATATTTTTTTCTCAGGCCATTTTCTTCATATCTGGACGCCGGCGCATATATCCAGCTCGAATATTTCGATGCGGCGCCAAATTTCGATCTTATATACGCGTTATCCTTCACGCTTTTAGTGATCGCTTCTGCAATGTTTCGGCCGCGCTGGTTCTGCTCGGTGATATGCCCTTCAGGCGCCGTTTTCGCTCTGCTTTTCAAAAACTCGTTCATCGGCATAAAAAAAGACTTGAGCTGCACTTCCTGCGGAAAATGCGAAAAAGAGTGTCCTTCGCTCTGCATAAATAAAGGCGACATTAACAAGGAACTCTGCGTAACGTGCTTCGAGTGCCTTGACGCCTGCCCCTCACGGTCTTTGAAGGTCGAACACTCGTATCCGTTCGAAGCTTTAGAGAACCCGGCCGATATAAAGCCGCAGCCCGTTACGGAAGTCGAAAATATCGGCCGCCGCGTTATGATCAAAAGATTTTCGGCCGCGATCGCCGGTATATTCGTTTCAAGCGCGTTGAAAAAAATAGGGCCTGTGAATTCAGGATTTAAAACAAGGACCGTGCTCCCTCCGGGAGCCGTTACAGCGGATAATTTCTTTTCAAAATGCTCGGCGTGCCACCTCTGCGTTTCCGTCTGCCCGACCGGAGTATTAAAGCCGGCCGGTCTCGAGAACGGCCTCGCCGGACTTTCAAAACCGATGCTGGATTTTTCAAAAAGTTATTGCGCCAATGACTGCACCGCATGCACTGAAGCATGCCCGACCGGAGCTTTGCGCTATCAGAAACTCGAATCCAAAAAAAATCTCGTGATCGGACTCGTGGTTTTAAACAGCGGACCGGAAACCGAATGCGTCGCTTATAAAAACAAACAGGATTGCTCGGCGTGCGCGGAAGCCTGCCCCACCGGGGCTATCTATATGAAACTGGAAAACGGCCTGCGGGTGCCCAGGACCTGGAGAAAATTCTGTATAGGCTGTGGAATATGCGAAAATTTATGCCCGGTCACCGGCGATAAAAAACCGGTAAGGGTCTTTCCAGTTCAAAAACAGATAATCATGCGCCCGATGAATGAAGAAGATAAAAAGAGGGCGAGGGAAGACGCGGGATATGAAAATTACGATAAAATAAAAAAAACTCCGTCTTCAAAAAAAGAAACTATCGATTATATCGAATCGCTCGGCATTAAATTTGAAAAGTAACAAAATATAACGAAAATTAAAATCTCGGGGAGGGCAAATTTATGAAAAAGTTCTATTTCAATCTGGCTCTGGTTCTTATTTTGAGTTTATCGTTCATCGCATCGGCAGGGGTGTGTAACGCCCAGACGAAAGAATCTGATGAGAGCGGCGACGCGATAATAGGCACTATAGACATAGCGGCGGTTTACGCGCTTCACCCGATGATGCAATTTTACGATCAGAAACTCGGGCTTTTCATTAAAGCTCCAAAACAGGGAACCGCCTATGATGATTTTTTGAAAATAACCCAGACAAGGCGGGATGAATTCAAAAAATTATTCGAAGGCCAGGCATCTGAAATAAAACGGCTTAAAGAAGAGGTGGACGTTTTAAAAAAAGAGGTTAAAAAGCTGGACGTTCAAAAGGTCATCGAAGCGGCCCCGATAAATGAAGATTTCGACGCCCGGATCCAGAAAGCCGTCGACGAAGACGCGAAAAAAAAGCTTTTAGCTCAAAGAACCGCTGAATTGGTAAAGGTAGATAAAAAATTCAACACTGAGATCGAAGCTAAAAACAAAAAAATAAACGATCTTTTGGATTCCTACCAGAAGATCCAGCGCTCTCTTTTAAAAATTTATTATCTTACCCCCGAAGAAACCGCGAAAAAATTCGAAGAAATAACTACAGAAATAAAGGACACTATAAAGCTGGCCGCGAATAAAAAAGGGCTTAAAGCCGTAGTTAACCTCAATACCGTTTCCGGCCGGGACGATAAAAAGAAACAGCCCGAAACAACTATCGCTGAAAAAGAAAAGGTCAGTTCCGACCTTTCCGATATCCTTGCAAACGGGCCCGATTACACAAAAGCGATGAGCGCTCTCAGAACTTTCGAATCGGGATTATCTAAAGACCTTTTAAAAACCAAAAACCCTGAATTTAACGAGACCGAATACGTTAAAATGCTTCAGCAGATGAGTAAAGACCGTGAAAAAGAAGCCGTTTCAGCGGCCTATCTGAGCAAAGACTATATAATGAACCTGGATCAACTGGTATCCGCGACCACCGCGCCGATCGTTTACGGAAACACTGACCTGACCTGGCTTACGGTTATCGCCATAATGGTTAAAAACGGCATTCCGAAGGAAAAAGCGGAAACGATAAGCGAAGTTATTTTGAATTCACTGAAAAAATAATATCACTTTTTTAAAATCACGGCAGCCAACTATCATCGCAAAAAATTTATATCCCTCGCCATTGCAAGGATGGCCGTAGCGCAGGCCATCCCGCAAGGCGGCAAATAATTCCCCGGATCTTTTTAATGGCCATAATTTAAAATAATTGTGTTCTTGTCCGGAATATATTCCGTTCCGGCTTGACTAAGTAATGTTTCTGGATATATAATTGTATTATAAGTGTTTTTATTTTTTATAAAATATCTCACAAAGAAAGGGCGGTGCATGTCTATGTCAAGAAAATTATCATTATCCCTTCTATTATTACCAGTTTTTATCGTTTTTTTTATCCTCGTATCGATCAACGATTCCCCGGCAGCCAATAACGACACTGTTTACAGCCGTAACGGCGAGGTCTATGTCATGATCGGCCAGGGAGCGAATATGGGCGTTTACTCCAGCCAGCAGCTGGTCGGAGGCGTCCGCGTCACAAAAAAACCTGACGGAGTAAGGCTTTTCCCGGCAATCGGCAGCGTGGCCGTAATGGATAATTACCAGTCACTGGCCGTCGATCAGTTCAGGAACATCTATGTCCTGTCGGGCAAACTCGACCCGGGCCTTATCGCGATGCCCAAGGATTCATATTTCCCCGTCGATCCGCCGCAGGCCGAAGGTATAGTCGGCGTCGGCAACGACAACGGCGTCGAATACCACGACGTTTTGAACCATGTCGATTCCCCTCCCGGACAATATCACAGAACACAGCCATTCCCGGCTACCGCCCTGAGCCAGAAGAATAACGTAGCCGGTTTTTGCTGGGTTGACGGCGTCGCGCCCAAAGGCGAGGTTTCGGCATATCCATGGGTCGCTCCTACCACCCCTCCTGCCGCGCGCATGGGAAAATACCAGTCGTATGCCGGAAGAACCGGAGACATCAGGCGAGTGCCTCTCAATCACTGGTATCTCGGACGAATAGAATGGAACAGTCCGCTGCCGTATCAGATACATTGCGGAGCGGTGGTCGGCAACGTCGCCGGCGGCCCTACCGTGACTTGGCAGGTAAAATATGACGTAAAGGTCCAGCGCATCAATTTATGGATAAGCCATTACGTTGACGGCGCTTACATCCCGCCCGGCATCGTTCCGACGCAGGCTCCGGACCCGGTTATAACTCCAAATGTCGTCAACGATATGTTCGAACAGGTTTTCGACGCCACAAATTTAGAATATAAACGCCGCCGCGCTACGGGTTGCGGCGAAGCCACGCACCCCGGCGTCCTCGGCGAAACCCCCGCCGCCGTTCAAACCAGGTACAGGCTCGGTTTCACGACGACAGGAGCCGGAAGGCGTTATGTTTATACTTCGCTTCCATCGCCGCAGATAAGAAAAGGAACCATTAAACTTGTAGCCGGAAACACTTTCGGCATACCCCAGATGGACAGCGCAAATTTCACGGGCCTTAACCCGACGCAGCCGCTTACCGCTACTACCGTAAGTATCGGCGCGGCGACAAAGAACGCCACCGAAGATTTCGTTTATACCGCGCCCACCACCTATAACGGCTGGGACGTAATAGATTTCGCCGTAGCCGACCAGTGGGACGGGACCGGCGGCGTCCGTTATATGCTTCTTCAGGCCGCCGGCGGCGATTGCCGCTTCAACAGGGCATTGGCCAAAAAATTAAAATGGAACAAAATGAACGAATATACCCCTGTTGTTGGCGATCCCGTTAAAGACGGCGCGATACCCCTTGAAAACGACGTCAAGGCTATAGCGGGCGACGGAAGTGGCAGTATCTATTACCTTACCGATCCGCGCGCCGTTTTTGACGCAGCCAGCGCCGCGGACACATTCTGGGCTCCGCCGCCGGTTTCATCCCCGACAAGTTTAAAACCGCTCACGACACCCGGAAAACCGAACGGACCCGTCCTGAACCCTACCACCGGGCAGAACGAGTGGCAATGGTATCGTAAGTTCACGGCGCGCTCCGCGACCGAACTTCACCAGGTTGAATACTATACCAAGACGCAGACAAATCTCAACAATTTCACGGTAGGCCAGGAAAACGCGGTAGTACAGGAAGTCTTCTCCGACGCCAACGGCCTCACTCTCATTTCACGCGGCAGGCCTGAATTTATCCCGCCTTTCGTATCGGACATAAAAGTCGCGCTCGCTACGATCAATCTCGCGGGCCCGCCCACCGGAAACGATGAAAAGATGGTCGCGGACGTGGTTTCGTCTAACGCTACGGCGAAAAAGCTTAAAGATATCCGCGTTTCAAACCGCGACGGCGGCATTCTCGGCGAATCAGGTCTCGAAGGAGACGAGATAGCCGAAGATACCCAGTACAGAAGCGCTATGGAAAACGCCCCGTTAAAATTCTCCAACGACCTTATCAAAAAGAATATAATATCAGGACCGGTCCTCAAAGATGAGAACGGCAACGGAATAAAGGGCGGCTTCGATTTCGCGGCCCGACCCGCAACCGCCTGCTATTACTGGCGCGTTGAAATGGTAGAACCCATGAAAAAAGTTTTGACGCCGGATACGGGTTTCCCAAGCAAGTCAGATCCAGCGGTAAACGTCACTCTCACCAAGTTAACCGCCGCTCCTAACGGCTGGGCCGGACTTACCGGAAAAGGCACGGCTTCCCAGGCGGCTAATCTGGCCGACGGTTACTGGTACGGTTCACGCGGAGTGAACGCCGACCTCGCGCCTAATACTGAAAACGCTAACGCCGCTGAAGCTCTTCCCGATTTCGCGTTCACGCCCAAAGAACCCGGCGTTTATAAAGTAAGTCTTGTCGCGTCATGCAAAAAATGGGAT
>CAZKCG010000101.1:0-12803 GCA_964551445.1 uncultured bacterium
GCTTCTTTTTTCAGAACTATCCTGTTCAAAAGCTTGTCGATTATGGAAAGCCTTTCAGACATTTTTCCGAAGTCTTTTCCATGGCCGGCCGGCAGCTGAGATATGGTCTCATTATACATAAGCCTCGTCACTTTCGCGTCGTCGGCTTCGGCCAGAACTTCATTGAGGTCGTCCTTGGTTTTAGCGCTCATATTGGCAACGGTCTTGCCGGCTCCTTCGGGGGTGGATCTTTTTTCGGCCTTTGCCTCTTCCGTTTTTTTTGAACCGTTCTTTTTGGATTTTGGGCTTTCTTTATCTCCGCTTTTATCACGCGTGGATTTTCCGGAATTTTTCTTGTCTTTTTTGCCGCTGCTTTTTTTAGCCGCGACCTTTTTCGAGTTTTTTTCTTTGACCGATTCTTTTAACTCTTCAAGTTTCGATGGACTTTCCGTAGAAGCTTTTAATAACTTCGATTCATCCGTAACGGGCGAAGCAAGAGCGGTTTCAATGGTCGATCCAAGTTTAGACGCCATCAGGCTTGAAGATTGAGCTATTTCAACCGTATCGGGAGCGCCGCCTATTTTCTCCCTGTATATTTTTATATTATGCCTGTTTTTAAGGGTATCGAACCACCTCGTGAGATAATCGTTCTCTTTTTTCACTTTTAATTCTGACTCTATCATGGTTTTTACTTCCGACACCGGTATGGTTTTAGAATCATTTTTTTCTAGGACCTTAAGTATGTAAAAACCGTTATTTCCTTTTATAATGTTGGTGTATTCGCCGCGGTTGCGTGAAAAGGCCTCGTTGATGACAACGTTTTTATCGGATCTGTCCCGTTTGAAAATTCCGAGGACGCCGTTCTTATGTTCGCGGTCGTCCGAATAGTTGTCCCAGACCTTCTCGAAAGGGGTTCCTACGTCAAGCTCCACTTTGGCTTTTTCGATCTTCGATTTAGCCAGCTGAACCGATTCGGAATCGCCGGGATTGAACTTGACGAAAATATTGGCGAGTTTGACGCAGTCTTTTATCTGAAAGCGCGTTTCCTTGTTTTCTTCGTAGAACGCCTGTATCTCGTCTGGCGTGACCGTGATATTTTTGGCTGCCTCTTCTTTTTTCTGGTTGTAAAAAGTTTCTATCAATAAGTTTTCATAAGCTTTTTCGATCTGTATCTTTATCTCATCACGGTCGAAAAGTTTTTTCTTTTCAGCTTCTATTAAAACAAGATGATTAACGAGAACCACGTCATTTAAAAACTGTTTAAGTTTTTCTTCGGTCGTGAAAATATTGCGGGAACGCTGAGGAACGCGCTTGTATTCGTCTATGGCCTCAGCTGCCGTGATCTTCTGTCCTTTGATCGTTAAAAGCGTAAGGGAATCGTCCGTGCCGGCTTCCGTCTGGCCGCCCGAAACGTTAGTGATGAGAGGCAGGGAGCGTTTTACGACCTGTTCGGTTATGATCGGGATCAGCACGTTGGTAAGTTCCGCCGGTTTAAGAGCATTAGATGATGTTTGAGAATACTTTTCAAAAGCTTTGTTGACCTCTTCCGCCACTATCTGACGGACCTGATTTTCAAAAGCGATATCGGGATTCGCGGCGTCGGCCGCATAAACGCACGCGGCGGAAAAAGATAATGACAAAAAGAGCAGGCTTGAAACGGCAGGCGTTCTTACGGCGCCCAAAAGCCTGGCTAAATCCTTCAATTTTTGAGACTTTAAAAATATTTGGGCTCTTGTTAAAAGAGCAAATAAGAAAAACAAAGGTATCTCAACAAAAAAATTCAATTTCAAAACGAACTCCTTATAACGGTAGAATTAACCCGAAATCACATTGCAAGGTTTTTGAGTTGAATTTTAACATATATTATTATATAAATCAAATACTTTTTTATGAAGCGAGGCGCGCGGAAAGAGCGTCACGGAGAGCGACAAAATCCTTATCCACTTTTATCTTTAAAAAACGAAGCGACCTTATTTTATCGTTCATCACGCATAACAAGGCTTTATCAAGAGAATTTTCGCGTATCAAAAAACCGTAGACCGCCGTTCTGGTCTCTTCAACGCCGGAAAAATTCCGGCCCGGTTCTATGTAATCGGCTATGAAGATGACTTTATCCAGAACGGTCATTCCTCGCCTTCCGAGAGTGTGATTTTTTATGGCGTTTAGGATCTGACGATCCTTTATTTTAAAGGCGGCGGACGCGTAAAAAGCCGATATATGCCCATGAAGAAATCCGCCGCTTACGATATTTCGCCCGGGGACGGAAATTGACATCTTCGAAACCATATCCAGCATTTTTTCATAAGGCATAGCTTTCGCGATATCGTGTAAAAGAGCCGCGGCCGAAGCTTTTTCGAAAAGATCCGGCCTGCGCGCGGCGGTTAAGAGCCTGGCGGTTTCGGCTTCGACACCGAGCGAATGAAAATAATCGCCCGGCGGAAGCATTTGTTTGAGTTTTTTTATTATTTTTTTTCTAAGAAGCTGAGCGCTATAACTCATCCTGGTACTCAAAAACGAAATCCTGAACGTATATGGTATCGCCGTTTTCGACGCCGGCTTTTCTCAAAGCCTTATCAACGGAATATTTTTTGAGTATTCCCCTGAAAAAGTAAGCTGAATCGTCCGCCTTGAAGTTGATCCTGGATACGACAAGCTCGAATTCGGGGCATAATATCCGATACTCCGAACTTCCTATCTTTTTTATCTTTATTGACGGAACCTTTTTGCGGGTCTGACGATTCTGGACGACCTTTTCGTACGGAAGCCCGATATCGTTTATCGAGTCCTCGTTTTGAGCGTCCACGACGGTGAGTTCATCGGCGCGTTCCGCAAGTTTTTGTTTGCGGGCGGTTTCTTCATCCGCTTCAGCTTCGGATTTCATCTTGAGTTTATACATCTCTTCAAGAAGCTTATCAAGATTTTTCCCGGCGAGGCCTGACATTTGTATTAATTTTACGTCTTTAAAAGTTTTCAGGCGTTTTATCTTTTTTTTGAAATTTTCGAAATTTTCGGCCGATTCCGGAATATCCATTTTATTGGCCGCTATTATGAAAGGCTTATTCACTAAAACTTTAGAGAAAGATTTCAATTCTTTATGGAGCACTTTCAGATCTTCAGCCGGATCGCGGGTCTCAAAACCCGTCATATCGATGACGTAAACTATTCCGCGGGTGCGCTCGATATGTTTGAGGAATTTATTTCCGAGGCCTATGCCTTTATGCGCGCCTTCGATTATTCCGGGAATATCGGCCACCACGAGAGTTTTATTGAATGTGAGCTTCGCGACGCCAAGGTTAGGCGAAAGGGTGGTAAAGGGATAGTCCGCTATTTTAGGCGTGGCTTTTGATATTTTGGACAGTATGGTTGATTTTCCCGCGTTCGGATAACCGACCAGCCCCACGTCGGCTATAAGTTTCAAAACGAGCTTTATGTTTCTCTCGGGGCCGTTGTCGCCAAGCTCGGAATCTCTGGGGGCGGGCCGGACAGAAGTGGAAAATTTGGGGTTGCCGCGGCGGCCCGTCCCTCCGGGGGGGGCTATGAATTCTTTGCCTTCGGCGTCGGGGTCGGCTAAGAGTTCGCCCGTCTTCTCGTCGCGGAACTGGGTGCCCACCGGAACCTTCAGTATTACATCTTCGGCGTTCCTGCCGTATCGTTTCGATCCCATGCCGTGCTCGCCGTCCAGGCCTACGAACATATGCTTGTGTTTGAAATCAAGAAGCGTGTGAAGATCGTGGCTGGCCACAAAAATTATGCTGGCGCCATTGCCGCCGTCTCCGCCGTCCGGGCCGCCCTTCGGAACGAATTTTTCTCTGCGGAAGCTCACGCAGCCGTTGCCGCCGTCTCCGCCTTTAACAAAAACTATCGCTTCATCTATGAACATTTGAATTCACCACTTCTTTTTATTTTAATTTTTTCTCCGGTCGCCGTCCGGACGGTAAAGCGAATTTGCGATGATATAATCGCGGACATCATCTGCGACAAGATAACGGATCGATGAAGAACCTTTAACGAGTTCCCGGATCCGCGTGGAGGAAATGTCGAGCTGCTCAAAATTTTTAATGATGACCGCCGCGTCGAGCACGTCCTTTTCTATACCGCCGAGATCGAATGAATCCGGCCTTGGCGCTACCGCAAGTTTTGCGTTGGCGAGTATCGTTTTATAGCGGACGTATTTATGAAAAGTTTTAAGAGTGTCGCTTCCCGTAATGAAAAATAATTCCGCGCCGCCGGTCAGTTCCTTGAATTTAAGTATGGTATCCGCCGTGTAGGTAATGCTTTGTGTGCGTGATTCCATATCGGAAAATGCAAAAAAATGGTTGCCCCGAATAGCTAGGAGAACCATTTTTTCACGATGCTCTATATCTATTATTTGCGAGCTGTCCTTATGCGGCGGAATATTGGTCGGAAGAAAATAGACTTTATCAAGCCCAAGTTCCATGACCGCGCATTCCGCAAGCCTTAAGTGTCCGTAGTGGATGGGGTTAAACGTTCCCCCAAAAATTCCTACGCGCATTATAACTTTGGAAATAATTCCTGATATTATACTGCGGCCGCTGTTGTTTCGAGAGGCTGGATGGCTATCTGGCGTTTTCCTTCGCCGAAGTTCTTGAATATAACTTTTCCGGAGATCTTAGCGAAAAGTGTGTCGTCTCCGCCACGGCCAACGTTCAGACCGGGATGGAACTTAGTTCCGCGCTGACGGACAAGTATCGTTCCGCCTTTTACCATTTCGCCCGCGAATTTTTTAACGCCAAGACGCTTGGATTGAGAGTCGCGACCATTAACTGCTGATACGGCTTTTTTTCCCATTTCAATTTCACCTGCCTGGTAATAATTTTAATTCAATGTTTTTTCTTTGATCTCAATGACCTTCCCGTATTCTTTGATTATGGAGGATATGCCCAGCTTGAAACTTTTTAAAAGCAAGTTCAGATCTTCCTGTCTGAGGGGCGGATGTTCGATAAGAGAAAGGCTGATATAGCCCTTTTCGATCGTTCCGCTCATCGGTATTTCAAGTAACTCCAGCAGGCTTTTCGCGAAGGTCAGCGCGAGGGCCGAAACCGAAGCGCAAATCACGTTATTACCCGCCGCCTGCGAACCGTCATGCCCGGAAACTTCAAAATGTTTCAACCGGCCGAAGGTATCGTAAGTTAAAAGAACGTTAATCAAAAAAACACCTGTCATTAAGACGTCATAGTTGACGGCCACTGCCGTTCAGAACTAATTCTGGCTGATCTGGCCGATCTCTATCTTGGTGTAGTGAGCGCGGAAACCTCTTTTACGGAAGAAATCTTTTCTTTTGCGGAATTTCATCGTAACGACTTTTTTCGCGCGGGCCTGTGCGAGTATTTTGGCTGAAACCTTAGCGCCCTTTACCGAAGGCTGTCCAAGAGTGACCTTGGCGCCGTCAGCGATCATAAGAACATCTGTAAAATCAACCGTAGCGTTTTCATCTCCAACGATCTTTCCGATGCGGACGCGGTCGCCCGGGGCAACCTTATACTGTTTTCCACCTGTTGTTATAACTGCGTACATTCTTAAGAACACCTCCCTGATTTTATAAATTTTGAAATTAAAATTCACATTATTTTATCAAAATTAAATGATAATGTCAACAATTTTGTTGAAAAATCAATAAAATTCTTTTAAAAAAATTATAATAAAGCTTAGTAATAAACTTCTTCAACGCAAAACTCTTCACCGGAGATGATTTTGAGATCTTCGGCAAGGCATTTAGGGCATACATAAGCCGTTTCAACCACCTGCTGGCAGGCGTTACACTTCAAAGTGACCGGTATCCATTCGATCTCGATCTCGATCTTTGATTTGAGTTTTTTTCCGCTTACCGCGATCAAAAAGAAATCCGCGAGCATTTTTTCGGTTATATTCGTGAGTTTGCCGACCTTGAAGCGGATCTTTGAGACCTGCTGGATGTTATACTGACTTATCTGAACGTTTATGGCTTTTATGATCTCTTCCTGCTTGATTAGATCTTTCATAATTGCGAATGTCCTCCTTCCGGGCTAAAAAAATTCAGGCATGTCTTTTAATTCAATATCTTCGAAAGCGATTCGCGGGCGTATTTAACTACCCAGTGGCTGGTGTCGGCGAGAGCTTTTTTCAGCGCCCTGGCCGTTTCCTCGCCCTTGAAATTACCAAGGGCTATAGCCGCGAAAGACCTTACGTTATCGTAATCGTCGCTCATTTTTTTAATAAGGTGTTCGAGTATCCTCGGTTCCTTCACGTCTTTAAGCGCTTTTACGGAATGAAATCTTATTTCGGCGTTCTCATCGTATAAAAATTTGATGAGTTCATCGATGGAATCCGCGTCGGCGATCTTTCCAGACCCTTTTATAACGGTCTTTTTCACGTCAACGCTTTTACTTGAAGCGTATTTTTTAAAGGAAGGGACCGCTTCCCTGACGCCGGCCTCCGCGAGTGAGCGCAAAGCCCAGTAAACGATATCGGCGTTAGCGGATTCACCGTCGAGTTCAGCTATAAGACGCGCCGAGGCTTTAGCGCCAAGACCGGCGAGCGATTCAGCCGAGGCTTTGCGCACGGGCCAGTGCTTGTCTTTTAAAGCGTCGATAAGCCCGCTCACGACCTCATCGGAAGAATTCCCGAGGCGTCCCAGTGAAACGGCCGCGCAGAAACGCACTTCCCTGTCGGCGGAGCGAAGGAAAGGAATTATCTCTACGGCGATAGCGCCGTTAGAGGACTTTCCAAGTATCTCTATGATCTTGTGCTGGGATATGCGGGTGCTTTTAAGTATTTCCACGAAAAATTTATCGTCGATATTAAAATCGAACTGCAGCAGGACGTTCAATGCTCTGTCGACTATCTGTTCTTCGGAATTGCGCTTTTTTATGACCTCGATAAGGGGCTCGACGCAATGGCCGGAACCGATCTTTTCGAGGGCGTCTATGGCCCAGTAACATATATCGCGGTCGGCGGAGGACAGATGCCTGAGCGCCACGTATTCCGCGCCCGACCCTATTGCGGCTAACGCTTGAAACGCCATGTAGGCGACGCGGTTGGGGCCGCGCTCTATTGCCTTGGAGAGCGCAGGAAGAGCGTCGGTGCTTCTGAGGCGGGCGGCTATCGAAATGGCCTCTAAAACAACCATTTCCTCCGGATCGGATATCATGGATACGGCGTCGGAAAGTATCTCTTCGCCGAGGACGGAATAAAGCGAGATAAGGGCCTGGCGCCTAACTATATAGGACGAGTCCTCGAGGGCCGAGTATAGATATCTGCGGGCGTCTATGAAATCGGATCTGCCCAGAGCGGCGGCAGCCGCCGCGCGCACTTCCTCGCGGGCATCCTCCACTAATGAAGCGAGCTCGGAGGTAACGGCCTCGTCCCTTATCAAAAACACAGCGTTGACGCCGGCTATTGAAAGGTCGAGATTATCGCTCGCGATGGCGCTTAGTATGACGCCTATCGATCTAACGTCTCCGATGCGGCCGAGGGACTTGACTATCTCTTTTTTCAGTTCGATGGAATCGGTCTTTCCGAAAAGCCCTTCAAGAGGATGAACCGCGTTCTTCGCCTCGAGCTCCCCGAGGCTTTTTACGGCTATCATCTTTTCGCCGTCCGAAACCGAAGTTTCAAGCAATTTTAAAAGAGGTTCCTCGACGAATTTATCGCCGAAACTTGAAAGGACCCTCGCGCCGGTTTCGCGGACCCTCGCCTCCGTGTCGGATAACGATGACAGGAGCGTGTTGGTTATCCTGTCGTGAAACTCGCCGGCTTCCTGGCCTGAAGAATTAGCCGAATCTATGAAATCCTTGAATTTGCCGAGAGCTTCGGTCGCGGCTATCCTGACGTTCCATGATTTATCGGATATGGCGTTTATAAGAGGTTCGATCGAAGATCTGGATGAGATCTTGCCGAGAGAAACCGCGGCGTTACGCCTGACGGCGAAATTCGCGTCCGATAAAAGCATCTTTTCCACGGGAGCCGCCGCTTCCACCGACGCCAGTTCGCCAAGGCAGTAAACCGAATAAAGCCTTATGAGGTCTTTTGTCGACGCGAGCGCCGCGATGAGGTGAGGTATTGATTTTTCGCCTATTTTTATGAGCGATCTGGCCGAATAGAGATTTATCTCGTTATCTTCATACGCCGGAAATGAGTTTATAAGAAGCTCTATAGCTCTATCGTCCGCTATAAATGAAAGAACCTGGGCCGACCAGAAGCGGATGTCCTCGTCAGGCGAGGATATGGCGTTGATAAGGTGTTCAGAAACTCCGGGGCCGAGGGCCAGAAGCTTTTTTGAAACCGCTTCGCGCACGGGCCAGTAAGGGTCTGAAAAAAACTCGATAAGTTCCTGAATGTCGGAACTTTGAAGACCCGTTATCGGGATCTGCGACAGCGCCGAAAGTCTTTCGTTCTTATTGTCGATATTTTTAATTTCCGATATCTTGGACACTATATTACCTCAAATAATATTAATTTTTTTACCCGGACGGTTCGTATAAAATAACGAATATTTTCAGATGCCTTATCAAACCATTATACAAAAAATTAAAATAAATTTCAATAAGAATAATTCGGCCTTCAAAATAACCCGGAAAGGCGATCATTTTTTCAAAGACCTGTTTATCTTTTCAAGCGCGCGCCTTTCCTCTTCCGAAGCGCTTGCCGGAGAAACCCCGCCATCCGTCTTCGAAGCGTTCGACTCAAACGCCGGCTTCCTGCCCGCTTCGTTTTTAGAAGGCTGCGGAGCCGGCGGGCCGTCTGAAGGCTTGACAACGGCCGGGATGGCGGGTTTTTCGGAACCACGCTTAACTATTTCGGCCAGCCCCGGAAATCTTTTCGCGTATGCGGCTACTCCCATGCCCTGATTATTGGTCCTTGTAATGTCTGCGCCTTTTTTTATCAGCATATCCGCGATATCCGAGCGGCCGAGCTGACATGCCAGAAGAAGCGCCGTATTACCGTCGTTATCGGTTATTTCGATGTTCATTTTTTGTTCCAGAAGGTACGCGGCCGCCTCGGTCCTGTTTTTTATAACCGCTTTCATAAGCGCCGTCCAGCCCTCGCCGGTCTTCATTTCGAGGCCGCCGCCATTCTCCGTTAAAAATTTTAAGATCCGCATATCGCCAGACCCCGCGGCGTAAATAAGCGGAGTAGAATTATCCAGAGGATCGCAGGCATTGACGTTCGCTCCGTTGGATATTAAAGTTTTTACGTTTTCAATACTGCCGTGTTTAACGGATTCTAAAAGATCCGCGTTCAATGTTTGTTCGTCAAGCCGCGCTCCCGCCTCGCGTAAAATAGCGGCTGTTTTTTCATCGCCGGACGCCAGAGCGTAAGTCAGCGGGGTCTGATTTTTATCGTTTTTAAAATTCGCGTCGGCGCCTTTTTCAAGAAGCGCCTTTATTATTTCATGTGATCCGGTTTTAACGGCCAGCATTAAAACGGTGTCTCCGTTTTCAAGCTTTGAATCCGATATCGCTCCCGAATTAAGCAGCGATCTGACCCGATCCGCCCTGGCATCCGAAACAGCCTCTATCAGCTGCGTTTTCAATTTCCGGGAAATTTCGGCTTCATTGGTGCGGCCGGCCGGAACCTGAACCGGCGGGGCTTTTGTTTCAGGCTCTTTTATTTCCGCCGCGCCGCGCTTTATCAACATTTCCGAGATACCCTGATGTCCTTTTTTTACCGCGATCATAAGCGCGTTCTGTCCGGCCGATTCCGCGTTGACATCGACCGGGAATTCCAATATCAATCCGGCGCTTTCCGTGTTCCCGGAACCCGCGGCATACATAAGAGGAGTCCAGCCGGTCTCGTCTTTCATATTCAAAATATCAGCGCCGGCTTTTGTTTCTAAAAGAACTTTTTTCAATTCATCAACATTATCCGAAGCAATAGAGCTTATAATTTTTTTGAATTTTTTCTGATTATAAATTTCAACATATTCCCGAATAAGCGCGAAAATCTTTTCTTTCGCGGCGTCGTTTTCCGAATGCTGTTTTTGAAGAGCGGCGAATTCTTCTTTTTTTAACGCGAGGGCCTCATAATGCGCGCGCATCTTTTCCTCAGCCGTTGAAACAAGCTCATCGGTCCCAGAATCCGGGCACTTGATATAGTATTGCCATTCGCTTTCAACCAAAAGACGCTTCGATGCCAGAGTTTTTTTATCAAAACTTACGGTCCGGGCTTCGAACCGTTCGCCCCCCTTAAAGCCGGCTTTCTCCGCAAAAAGCACCGCGTGTTTTCCTGGATGATCATCTTTCGCGAATTCAAACTCGTATTCATCCGCGCCGCGCTCCCTGACAATAAAACCCGAAATTTCAATTCTTCTGCCGTGTTTCAGAGAATCAATGAAGACCCTCGCGTTAGCCGCGTTCTCTTCTTCAGCCTTGATCTTTTCACGGGCTTCGTCGAGCAGATGCTCACCCGGAGCAAGTTCGCCGCACATAACCGATATGTTCTCGAGAACGGCGTCGCTTTTTCCGATATTTAAAAACGCCGCCAACAACTTTGACGCAGCGATTATATCTTCGCTTTTTAAAGCTGCGGACAGCCTGCGATAGAAATAATCTTCAAAATCGCCGCCCCTTGCGATGGCGCCGCCAACCATTATCTTCATGGCGGCGGATAATTTCTCTGAAAAAATATTTTCAACGAACTCGTCGAAAAGCCTTTCGTATGATCCTTCGAATTTATTGAAGGTCTTGTTTTTACCGTTCAATGAGTCTATTATTATCAGGCTGTAGTTTTCCGCGAAAGGCTTTTTAGCGTAAAACATATATTCGATATATTCAATAGATTCGGACATATCCATTTTTATTGCATTTTCGATGGCATATTCGACAAGAAGCCTTTTAGCGGGAAGCATGTAATTATCTTTTATGAACTGATTTATTTTAGACTGGTCCTTCGCGGCGACATTTTTTTCCAGTTCTTCTTTTTCATTGACCGTCTTCGCTCCGCCCGAAAAATACAGCGCCACGATAAGCGATAAGATAATTAAAAATATCAGGGCCGGGATCTTTTTACTGACGGGCTCGCAAACTTTGACGCGGTCGGGATAATAGGTCCAGAGAATTTTTATAGCCTCTTCTTTTTGATTCTGCTGAGCTATCTGTAAAGCGTTTTTACCGTCGTTCCCAGTCATATCACGGTCGGCGCCGTTTTCAAGAAGCCATCTCAAACACAGAGCGTTTCCCGCAGCCGCGGCGGCCATAAGAACCGTGCGGCCGCGCTCGTCGACCGAGTTTATATCGAAACCTTCCTTCATAAAGCTCGATAATGTGCCGATATCGCCGCATTCAGCGGCGGACATCGCAAGGCTTATATCGCTGACATTCATAGGCCCGCCCTCGATTCAATTTATTTAAGCATATCTCCGACCGTACATTATAAAATATAGCAGAGAATCAAACAATATTCAAGATAAAATACATCTTTCTTATTGTTTTGCCCGCCGAATAAAAATAAGCCCGTATTTTCAGCGGGCTTATTTTTATCGCGTTATATTTTTACGCCGCGCTTATGCCCGGCCTGTTATTGCTGTATGATATGCGTCTGTCCGCCGTTGATCTGAATGTTTGTGGCCGCGGCGCCGCCCTTGTAATAGAAAACGCTGTTCGCGCAGCGGTCTTTGGCGACCGCCGTTTCACCGGCGCTCAAAAGCGTATTTGGTGCTAACATCGCCGCCGTAAGGGTGCCGAATGTCGGAGCACCTGAATCCTGCCTGAAACCATACTTATAAGGAAAGTTCGTAGACGAAATAGCCCAGCCCAAAAGAGCCAGATCCGAGTTGCCATACCCGCCGGCGACATTGAAACTCATAACGGGTTCGCTCGTAAGATCGACGTCGCCGCCTATCGCGAGAACATAGTTACCCGGAGGTATTATAATGTCGGGGTCGCTGCCGTAAGGATATGATTTTATTTCAATAACGCCCTGGGCGTTCTGATAATTGATCCTTTTAAGACCCGAGGAACCGCCGCCCGTGCCGACGTCAAGCAATTCAAGGTAATAGCTTCTCACGCCGGGAACGCCGTCAAGGGAATTAAGCGAGCCGCCGAGGGCCGTCCAGTAATCGGAGCCTCTGACCTTAGCGTTCACGTTATTGTTGGTCCTGTAATATGAGCCCAGGCTGAACTCCTGGTTCGCGCCGGAACTCGCGGCGTATTTCGTCCCTATGATATGGCCGCCCCATACCATTACCGCGAAGTCGATATTGACGGTCGTGGTGTTCTCGGAAACATTGACCGTTCCGGGATTTTTACCGTCAAGGGTATATAACTGTTCCATGAAAGACCTGTTGGCATACTGGACGCCTACCCAGTTCCCCGAAGATGAGATATCCTGGGTCTTGAAGTTCTGATAGCTTCCGATTGGAACTTTCTCTATGAAGTAGCGCGCGTTGGATCTCTGGAACGAGGTCGTGCCGAAAGTAAGGCCTCTGTATCCGTACTCCACGTTAAAGGTCGCGCCGGTCCAGTTTGAAGCCGTAGCGGGATGGCCGGTCACGACGGTCACGAGGGGTTCTGACGCTTCGTGCAGATGGTTGTAATCGGTCGGTTCGGAATTGACGGCATTTAAGTTGTTGTCGTAGTAGATACTTCCGGAAACGTTTCCGTATTTAGGATATAAGCGTCCTTCCACTCTTACCGAACCTCCTCCGGGAACAATCACAATACCTGTTTCAGAAGTATCGCTATAACCGGCGGCGGAATAAGTTATAGAATATGGCGAGCCGCTGGTAGGCACGCGGAACTGGAACTGTCCGTTAGGCTGGGCGGTGATCGTCTGGGTATACGTGGACGAAGTTATCGAGACCGTGGCGTTAGGAACGTAATAGTTGG
>CAZKCG010000102.1:0-12584 GCA_964551445.1 uncultured bacterium
TTTATCCAGGGCGGCCCGTGCGTGTTCCCGGAGCTCCTTGGGCATGGTGGGGGCGTTGTTCTCGATTCTGTCGATCAAAAACGTCTGAGGGAGCTCTATATGGCCTTCAACGAATTTCGGGTTTTCCTTCAATACCTTTCTGAATTCGACGATAGCTTTGTCGAGGTAGGTCGATTCGCGGTATAAAATGCCCAGTTCAACGCGAACTTTATAATTTCCGGGATCTTTTTCGATCATTTTATTGAGTATTCCGATGGCCGTTTCGATCTCGCCCTGTTCGGAATATACCTTTGAAAGTTCTATGATAGCCTCGTAGTTATCGGCGTCGCGCTCTATGATCTTTTCGAACATCTGGCGCGCCTTGTCGTAATTTTTAGTGTTTTTGAATATTCCGCCCAGCAGCAGCGATATTTCCATGTCGGCGGGGTTCAGCTTGAGGCCCTGCGTAAGATATTTGACGGATTCCTGATACATGCGGCGCTTGAAGTATATCTTGCCGATCTCTTTAAGAGCGGTAAAATTGGAAGTGTCATGATCGATTATGGCTTTATATTCTTCCAGCGCCTTGTCGTACATATTTTTGGACTGATATATTTCTGCCAGCTTCGAGTGCGCGAGATGATATGAGGGGTCGACCGCGAGAGCGTTCTCGAAATTTTCAATGGCCTCGTCGAACATCTGAAGCGAATAATAAGCGACCCCGAGGTCCTTATAGATGGTTATATCGGTAAGGCCTGATTCGAGCGCCTGGTTATAGATCTTGACGGCGTCCGAATATTTATTTTTGCTCATATAGGCGTTTCCGAGACGCAGATATACTTCCGGATTTTCAGGTTCCAGTTCGATGACCTTCTTAAATTCGGTGATGGCCCTGTCGTGATGGCCCCCGACAAGAAATATCTCGCCGAGCCTGAAATGTGCTTCCGTTGAATCCGGCGCTTTGGATATTACCTTTCTGAAGGCTTTTTCGGCTTCAGCTACGTTTCCGGAAGCCAGATAGAGATCTCCAAGCTTCTGAAGGATTTCGGCGCTCTGATTTCCGGTCTGCATGGCTTTTTTCAACATTTCAAGCGCCATGTTTACGTTGCCTTCGGCCTCGTAGATCTCGCACAGCGGGAAATAGAGCTGTTTTTCGTCGGGTCTGGCTTCCGAAACTTTCGCAAGGCACGTGCGGGCTACCCCGAAATTCTTGTTCGCGTATGATAAAAGGCCGAGCCTGAGGTTGGATTCCAGATCGTCCGGCGTTAATTTAAGGATAGATTCGAGCGTGAGTATCTCGTTCTTTTCGTCATGGACCTGTTTATAGATGCCGGCCATATGAGTGTAAATTTCCATGTCCGCTCTGTTGGTTTCGAGATAAAGCCTGTAATTTGAGAGGGCTTCATCGTAGTTTTCGCGGATGAAGTTGATCCCGCCGAGATATTTATATGCCTCGGTGAGCTCCGAATCAAGGCCGAGGGCTTTTTCGAACTTGTCGTAAGCGGCGTCGAATTCTTCTTTTTTGTAATAGTCAACGCCGAGCTGAAAGAATATTTTCGGATCATTAGGCGCCATGGCCACGGCGAACTCGAATTCCTTCATCGATTCTTCCTTCATGCCCTTTTTAGCGTAGATCTCGCCGAGCTTGTAATGGGCTATGACGTCTTCAGGGTCGAGCTTAATGACGTTTTGAAAGGACTCGATGGCCATGGTGAGGTTGTTGAGCTCGAGGTAGGCCTCGCCCGCCATCTGGTGAAGCAATCTGATCTTGTCGTTTGATTTATTGCTCATATAACGCAAGCCCCTTTTTTATGAATTCAAGACTTTCCTTATGTTTTCCGCAGCTCTTGTATGCCTGCCCGAGTTCGATGTAAAGATCGACGTTCTCCGGGTCGCCTTCGAGAGCTATGGTATACTTGGCGACGGCTTTTTCGATCTCGTTGCGCTGCATGTAAATTTTTCCGAGGTCGATGGCTACGCGCCATTCGTTCGGATCGCGGTCGAGAACTTTTTCGTAGCACATTATGGCGTCGTCCTCCATATTTTTGACCCTGTAGATCTCGCCGAGGTTTTTAAGCACGTCTATGTTGTCCGGAGAGAGTCTTTGGGCTTCGAGGTAGAATGCACATGATTCGTCAAGCGAATTAAGCTTCTGATAGGAAAGGGCGAGATTGTAATATATCTGGAACTCGCTCTTTTCGTTCTCGACGCAGGTCATATACTCGTTTATGGCGTCGGCCCACTGTTCCTTCGCGAAATAAAGATGCCCCAGATGCACGTGCGCGTCGATAAAGTTGGTGTCGAGCTCCGTTGATTTCTTGAAATTGGTTATGGCCGTGTCGAAGTTTCCGGTGGATTCATAGTCCAGGCCGATCTTGTAATAAGCCTCGGCGTTATCCGGCTCGAGTTCCGACGCGAGTTTGTAATACTGGTTTGTTTTCTGTTTGTTGCCCATTTCCTCGAATATTCTGGCGAGTTTGAGGTAGATCTTGGCGTCAGGTTTTATAGCGCAGGACTTTTCATAGTAGTTGACGGCTTCCTGCTTATCGCCGATTATTATGTAGATGTCGCCGAGTTCAAGATAAACTTCAAAGAAGGACGAATCGAGATTGACGACCTTCTCGTATTCTTCAAGAGCCTTGTGATAGAGCTGTTTTTTCGAGTAGGCTTTTCCGAGATTATACCTTATTTTCATGTTGTTCGGGAAAAGTTTGATCGCGCGCTGGCATATCTCGATAACCTGATCGTATTCGCCTCTTATGAAACTGATCTCGATGAGGCCGAACATGGCGTCGACGAATTCGGGGTTGAGCTCGAGGGCTTTTTTGTATTGCGCCTTGGCTTCCGGGAACATTTCACGGTTCTTCAGGGCGTCGCCAAGTTCGTAATAGAAAAGCGCGTTGGTCGGCGCGAGTTTTATCGCGTCCTGATAGAGCTCGACCATCTTGTAATAGAGTCTCTTGTCCTTGTACTTCGAGCCGAGCTTGTATATGACGTTTATCATGTCGGGCTTAAGCTTGAGGGCTTTTTCATAATTGAGCATCGATTTTTCGAAATCGTTGATCTTTTCGTAAACCTCGGCGAGCTCCGAAAAAGCAGAGGCTGAATCGGAATCGAGGTCGGCCGCTTTTGAAAGATGGATGACCGCTTCCGGGTAATTCTCAAGTATTGCGCATATCGTTCCGAGGCGGTGTATGGCGTCGACGAAGTCGGGTTGGAGCTGTACCGCTTTTTTATACTGAACGGCGGCTTCCTCGTATTTTTTGAGGTTGAAGTAAACTTCGCCGAGCTTGTAGATTATGATCGGGTTCTGTTCATCGAGCACGAGGGCTTTTTTCAACTCATCTACGGCTTTATCGAACTGGAATTTTTCAAAATAAAGCTTGCCGAGTTCAAAATGAACGTTTGCGTTCTCGGGATCGAGCGATATGGCCATTTCGAATTCCGCTATCGCCTTGTCAAGCTGATAAAGGCTGGTGTAGATCAATCCAAGTTCGATGTGGGCGGCCATGAAATCGACGTTGAGTTCAGTGACGGACACGAAGGATTTCTGAGCTTCCTCATACATGCCCTGGCCTTTATATGCTTTTCCGAGCTCGAAAAGCACCTCGATGTTTTTAGGATCTTTTTTCAATACGTTCTGGAATTCAAGGATCGCCTTATCCACGCGGCCTTTATGAGTGTAAGCCTTTCCGAGTTCATAGTAGGCGTCGACGATGTCGGGGTCGAGTTCGATGACCTGCCTGAACTTCTCGATGGCTTTGTCGAGGGCGCCTTCTTTTTTATAAGTGCGGCCGAGTTCGAGGAGTATTTCAGGGTTATAGGAGTCGATCTTCAGAGCTTCGACGAACTGGTTGCACGCGTCGGTGATCATATCGACCGAGTTATAGACCTGGCCGAGTCTGAAACGCACGTCGATATTTCCGGGCTGAAGTTCGACGACCCTCTTGTAACATTCGATGGCGCTTGTGGACGTTTCAGCGGCGCTGTAGAGATCTCCGAGTCTTGTATAGGCCGCGACGTGGTTATGGTCGATCCTGGTCACTTCGCGGTACATCTTTATAGCTTCGTCGAATATGCTCTGAAAGTTATAGCATTCGGCTAATTTGAACGTTATGTCGATGTCGCGCGAGTCGATCTGATAGGCCTGCAGGAATTTTTCAGAAGCCTCGCCGTACATTTTTTTAGAGAAGAAAATGCTTCCGAGATTAACGTGAGCGTCCTTGTTCGAAGGGTTGAGTTTTATAGTTTCCGAATATTCCCACATGGCGTTATCGAGATAGTTCGACTTTTCGTAGCAGACGGCGAGGTTCATGTGAACTTCTTCGTTTCCGGGCGAAAATTCGAGGATCTGGAGATATTCGTTGATCGCGTTGTCCAGCGAACCGCGTTTCTGGTAGATAACGGCGAGGTTCATGTGCGCTTCGATGTTGTTTCCGTCTTTGGCCAGGACCTGTTTATATTCTGCGGAGGCCAGGTCTATGTTGTTGGCCAGTTCGTAGCATTTCGCCAGACCTATGTGAGCCGCGATAAGGCCGTCGTCTATCGTTACGGCTTTTTTGAAGTTTTCACGGGCATATTCTATCCTATCCTTATAAATATAAATTTCGCCGAGTCTCACGAACGCCTCCGAGAGTCTGTCGTCTAACGACACAGCCTGCAGGAAAAGCTTTTCCGCTTCGTCGTATTCGTAAGATTTGATATGGCAGTACGCCGTTCCCATGATCGCGCCGATGTTGTTGTTGTCGAACATGAGTATCTCGCGGTAGTAGCCGTGGGCTTTTTCGTAGTCACCGCGCGAGAAGTAGATCCTGGCAAGCCTTATCCTTGAATCGACATCCTCGGGCAGAAGCTCGATGGCGCGGTTATAATTTTTGATGGCCGTTTCGAACTGTTTTTCAATTTCGGCTATCTCGCCGAGTTTTTTGAACAGCTTCGGTTCGCCGGGCATGTGTTCTGAGGACTGGATGTATTTAAATCTGGCGTTCTCGTACTGGCCGAGCTTGAAGTAGATATCGCCCATGACCACGTAAGCTTCGATGAATTCCGGGTCGAGGTCCTGGCATATGCGCAGTTCTTCCTGAGCTTTATCGAGTTCGGCGAGCTCGAGGAACGATATCGCTTTCTGGTAGCGGATCCTTGCGAAGTTAGGTTTTATGGCGATCACCCGGTCGCATATCTCGAGTATCTCATCGTAACGGCCGAGTTTATTGAGTACTTCGATCACTCTGAAATATCCTTCAATGAAAAGCTTGTTGAGAGTGAGCGCCTTGTTTATCTGGTCATAGGCTTTTTCGAGATCGCCGGCCTCGAAGTAGGCGGTCCCTAATTCGTAATAAGCGCGGTAGTTCTCCGATTCGATGCGCGCTATTTTTTTGCACAGCGAAATTGATTCGTTGACAAGGCCCATGGACCTTGAATAGATATGCGAAAGGGCCCAGGCGGCGTGGACGTTGTTCGGGTTCAGCTTTATGGATGTTTTGAGTTCGGCTATCGCTTTAGGGTACCATTCGCGGTCCTTGAACTGATAGATCGCGAGTCCGTGCGCCAGGTGCGCCGAATAATTATCGGGCTCGAGATTGGTCCTTGATTTGAAACGCTCGATCAGTTTTTCGGATATGGCGTGCGCGGCGGCGGGCTTTTGAAGCGCGAGTTTCTCGCCGTATTCCTTTATTAAATATTCGTAAACTTCGCAGCTGGACTCGTTTATCTTTATAGCGTTCTCGAAAGCGTTTATCGCTTCGTCGCGCATGTTCTTAGCGGAGAATATCTTTCCGAGCAGTATGAACGCCTCGAAATATTCGCCGTTGGATGTCAGGGCCAGGTTCAGCTCGGCTATAGCCTTGTCATAAAAATCGTTGAGGAAATATATGTTGCCGAGTTTATAATGTATCTCGTAACTTTTCGGCGCGATAGACAGGGCGCGCGAGTATTTTTCAATGGCCTGAGAGTATTCGCAGCGCTTCTGGAATATCTCGCCGAGCCTGAAATGGATCTCCCAGTTATTAGGCTCGTATCTTAAGGCTTTTTCATAATTTGATATCGCGGCTTCTTCCATGTCGCCTTCGGGCTTTTTAAAGTAAACTTCCGCGAGCTCAAAGTATGCGCGGGCGTTTTTGTCGTTGATGACGACCGCTTGTTTGCATGCCTCGATTATAAGGTCGTATTCTATTCTGCCGTTGAAGAACTCGCGGTTATAGACGTCTTTCAACCCCCAGTAAGCGTATATGTTCTGCGGATTGAGTTCGACGGCTTTTTTCAGCGCCGCTATAGCCAGCTCGCGCTGTTTGAGGTCTTCCTCGTGTATAGGCGAATGCAGCGTGTTCAGAGCGCATCCGTAAGCGAAATAAGCGTTCGAGTCATACGGGTTCGTTTCGACCACGGCCTTGAACTTTTTGATCAGGTTCTCGTAAGTAGATTCTTTTTCGGAATAATCTTCGTAGAGTTTTTTATAGGATTCAACGAGCAGCAGACACGCGTGGCCGTTATCGGGGGAGGTGAAAAGCACTTCCTTGAATTCAGATATGGCTTCGCTGTGGCGGTTCTGCGTCGAGAATATTTTTCCGAGTTCGATATGCGCCTTTGAATTGTCGGCGTCAAGTATCAGTATCTTCCTGTATTCCGTTATAGCGCCTGAAATGTTTGAGTTTTTCATGTGCCGTTCGGCGAGCGACAGAAGGACATTCGTCTGTTCCTGTTTGTCCTCGTAGGAAAGCACGTTGGATGAATTTCTCAGATTCAATATTTCACGCTCCTCGCGCCGCGCGACAAGATCTTCGACGAACCCGACCGAAGCCATGCCGATGACCGGTATGAGACATTTCTGCTGCATCCTGTCGAAAAAATAGCAGTTATCTTTTTTGCATGTTTCACGACGCTCTTTCAAGTCGCTTTCAGGAAGTTCGCCCATAAAAGGGCAATAAAACGGATTGTCCATATACTCCCCCAATTTTATTTACAACTAATTCAAATTCAATATCGATGTATATTTTTCTTCAAGTTTCTAAGCTACGTTTCTATCGAGGTCGTCAAGAGTCCAGAGGACCTTGCGCGGTTTTTTATCTTCGAACGGCCCGACCACTCCCATTTTTTCCATCTGGTCTATGAGCCTTAAAGCTCTGTTGTGCCCTATTTTAAGCATTCTATGAAGACTCGAGGCACATCCCATATTTTTCTCGATTACCCAGCGCACCGCGTCGTAGAAAAGATCGTCCGATTCTACGCTTTCGGGCTCGTCGAACCCTCCGCTTTCTCCGGTATCTTTAGAACGCTGGTATTCGCTTATTTTTTCGCCGACGCCGCTATCGTAACCCGGAGCATAATTTTGTTTCAAAAAGTCCGTGAGGCGCTTGATCTCTTTATCCCTGACATATGCTCCCTGGACCCTTCCGGGCTTCGCGCTTCCTATCGGCGAATATAACATATCGCCGCGTCCGATGAGCTTTTCGGCTCCCTTGCAGTCTAATATCGTTCTTGAATCGATGGATGAACTCACCGCGAAAGCTATTCGCGACGGCAGATTGGCTTTGATCAATCCGGTTATAACGTCGACCGAAGGGCGCTGGGTGGCGACGACGAGGTGTATCTCGACGGCCCGGGCTTTCTGGGCTATCCTGCATATGCAGTCTTCTATCTTGTTGGATTTATCGGTCATCATGATGTCCGCGAGCTCGTCTATGACGAAGACCAGGTGCGGCAGTTTTTCGAGTTTTTCAACTGAACATTTAACGAGCGCTTCCTCTTCCTTGGGGCTCATCTGGTAGCTGCCGTTATTGATCTCGCCTATGATGGAGTTGAAGTCGTCGAGCGATCTGACGCCGAAAGCGGAAAGCAGCTCGTAGCGGCGTTCCATCTCATAAATGCCCCATTCGAGGACGAAAGGGACGTCCTTCACGTTAGTTACGACGGGATGCAGAAGATGCGGGATGTCGTTGTAGCCGATAAGTTCGACCATTTTCGGATCGACCATGATGAATTTAACGTCGGCGGGGCTCGCGTGGAATAAAATACTCGCGATTATGGTGTTCATGCACACGCTCTTTCCGGAGCCGGTGGTTCCGGCCACGAGAAGGTGCGGCATTTTTTTCAGGTCGGCGATTATGGGCTGGCCCGTTATGGTCTTTCCGAGGGCGAAAAGAAGCGGCGATCTGGCGTTCGTGAATTCGGGACTCATTATGAGGTCGGCGAAATAAACGGGAACGGGTTTCGAATTGGGAACTTCGAGCCCGATAGCGGCCTTTCCGGGGATAGGCGCTTCCATGCGTATGCTGGAAGTGGCGAGCGCGAGAGAAATATCGTCGATGAGGCTCATTATTTTGGAGACCTTGACGCCCTTGGCCGGCTGCATCTCGTATCTTGTGACGGTCGGGCCCTGAGTGATATGGACTATCTGAACGTCAATATTAAAATTTTTGAATGTTGTCACGAGCATCTCGGCGTTCTGTTTAAGCTCTTCTTCGCTTATTTCCTCGACCTTTTCCTTAGGTTCGAGTATCTTTGAGAAATCGGGATAAACATAGGAACTTTCGGAGGCCGGGGCAGGCGGGAAGCCCGGAGCGCGTTTCGGCGTTTGAGCCTTCGAATTATTTTCCGGAGGCGTTTCGCGTGTTTCGCCTTGATTGGTGTATGTTTTGGTAATGGTAACATTGGAAAGCGCGGCCCTTAATTTATCGGTCTCTCCGGTAACCGCGGGCGGCGTCTCTTTTTTTATTTCAGGAGCGGTGGCCGGTTTTTCGTCCGCTTCAAGCTGCGTATCGTCTTCGGTTAAATTCTCAACGGCTGTTATATCTTCGACGGTTTCGGGGACCGGCTTGTTTTCTTCGGCGTTTGCGGCGATAGTTACGGAATTATTTATCGCCCTTAATTTTTCCACTGGTTTTTTCAAGGTTATATCAGCTTCGGCCCGTGATTCAAGTTCGGCCTTTCTGAGGATCTCGAGTTCCTCGCCGATAGTTCTTATTTTCGGCGTTTCTTCGTCTCTTTCGTTCCCGCGTTCTCCGGCGGTCCTCATTCCTTTAGGCTCGCTGAGTATCTCGTGCGTTTCTTCGCGGGAAAAAAGAGCCTGGAAGGCTGCGGCGAGAACCTTGAACAGCATGGTTACTACGAAAGCCGTGCCGAATATGATGAATTTGAAAAAACCGAAGACCGAATTGTAGGCGATGGAAGCAAAATTAGTGAATAAAGGAGCGAGAAGAACGTCGAACGCTATCGAAACTCCGATGAGGATGCCGAACAGCGATACGAGAAAAGTTCCGGCGTTTCCTATGACCGCGATAAGTTTCGAGCTCAGGTAGGCTCCGGCATATCCGCCGCTGTTATTGAGCATTTCAAAAAAAAGATTTGAAAAGAACATCAGGAAGGCGTAGCCGGCCCATTCGGATCTCTTATTGACGATGGAGCCGTGCATGAATTTTTGAATTCCGAAATACCAGAGCAGGAAGGAGAACAGGTACATAGTGACGCCGATCCTTAATTTGAACCACGCCAGAAAATTATAAACCGCGCCGAGCCAATATGATTCGGACGGTTTAAGTATGAAAAACACAAGCAGAATTATCGAGGAGAATATGTACATGAGCCCCGTGAGCTCGGAATTTCTTTTAAGTTCGAGTTCGACGAGTTCCGGCGGATTAGAGCCGTATGTCTTGCCTTTCGGGCTTTTTGTGGAAGTACGCGTGTTTTGCGCCAAATCAATTCATCCTGTTCGATATTTTTTTGTAATTATTCTAAAAAGTTTTTTTAGAATATATTTATAACAGAACTCTTAAATATTTTCAATAAATATTTTTGAAAAATAAAAAAAAGAATTCAACATCGGATGATCGCGAAAATAAAAAATATCGCGGCGTAAAAATACGCCGCGATATCTCTAAAGGCTGGGGAGGAAAGAATCGAACTCTCACGTACAGATCCAGAGTCTGCTGTCCTACCATTAGACGACTCCCCAACAAACAAAAGTTAGTATATCATAGTTTTTTATTTTTTGCAAGTACTTTATTGACATTTTTTCAAAAATATTGTAAGATTGTTAAAAAGTTTAAAAAACAAAGATTTACACATAATTTCAAGGAGGCGGCATGGAAGTATTAAAAGAAACGACATTTGACGCGCTGGTGGCTCAAAACACAACTCCGGTCATGATAGATTTTTTTGCGACGTGGTGCGGGCCCTGTAAAATGGTCGCTCCCGTTCTCGAAGAACTTTCTTCTGAATATAAAGAAAAGGTCAAATTCGCTAAAGTAGACATAGACGAATGTCCGAACCTGGCCTCGAAGTACAAGATACGCGGGGTTCCGACGCTCATGCTTTTCAAGAACGGCGAACCGGTCGCCACGATGGTCGGAGCTCAGCCGAAAAACCGTATCACCGAAGAAATTCAAAAGATAATGTAGTTTCGGCCGCATTTTTACACTAAAGCTAAAACAAGAAAAAGAAAGAAATCGTTTAAAATTTTTGGAGGTGCAGTTCATGAGTGTTTTCGCAAGGATCCAATCCATAATTTCCTCTAATCTCAACGCTATGCTGGATGGGGCTGAAGATCCCGAAAGAATGATCAACCAGACCCTGCTCGAAATGCAGGAAAGTCTTCGCGAAACCAAAGTCGCCGTGGCCCGCGCTATTCGTGACCAGAAACTTTTCGAGGACAAATACGAAGAAAACCAGAAACAGGTTGAATACTGGGAAAAGAAAGCCATAATGGCGGTCGACAAGGGTGAAGACAGTCTCGCGAAAGAAGCGCTTAAAAAGAAAAAAGAACATTTCGATCTCGACGCCGATCTGAAAAATCAGCTCGACACCATGACCAAGAACGTTGACGCGCTGAAAAGCTCCTGCTCGGCTCTTGAATCAAAAATGGAAGAAGCCAAACGCAAAAAAGAGATACTTTTAGCCAGGCTTAAAAATTCACAGGCTTCAATAAAAATAAACGAGAACATGAATAAATTCAAAAACAATTCAACCAGCGCGTTTGAAACATTTGACAGGATGGAAAAACAGGTCAATAATTCAGAAGCGGAAGCCGAAGCCGTCCAGGAATTGGCTACTCCCGACCTCTGTCTTAAACAGAAATTCGAAAAACTCGAAGAAGACAGCCAGGTCAATGATGAACTGGCCGAACTCAAGAAAAAACTCGGTAAATAAACCGTAAAAATAAGTTTTGCAATAAAAAAGAGCGCTAACTTGATTTTTATTTTGAGTTACGCTCTTTTTGCAGTTTTATTAAATTATTTCATACATTGAAAACTATTACAAGGCGGTTTTTTAATGGGATTACTCGATGCATTGAAAAAAGCTAAAGAGCAGAAGCCTGGTGGGGAGAGTTCAAATACCAATCAGTCCGCGCCGGCGCCAGTGTCTCCCGCTTCCGGGTCGTCGATATTTTCCAGGCTCAAGCAGGAACTTTCTTCCGAGCAGTCTAAAAAAGACGCTCAGCAGGCCTCGATCAATAAGATACTCGACTCGATAGACGACGTTCCTACCCTTCCGACCATCGTTAATAAGGTCATACAAAGCCTTAGCAATCCCCAGACGACGGCCAGGGAAATATCCGAAATAGTAAAGAACGACCCTTCCATCACCGCGAAAATCCTTAAAATAGGCAATTCGGCATATTACGCAGGATACAGCCCTTGCGGAAACGTGCAGAACGCCATTGCGCGCATCGGACTCATTCAAATGAAGCGCACGATATTTTCCGTATCCGTGTTCGATTCCTTCAGCAAACTGCCTCCGGGCAGCTTCAATCTTAAGGACTTCTGGACGCACTCCATCGCCGTTGGATACGCCGCGAAGCTTATCGGAAAGCTCTCGAAATTCAGGGATTCTGATGATCTTTACACCGCCGGGCTTTTGCACGACCTCGGCAAACTTATAACTCTGCGCTATATCCCTGAAATGTTTGAAGCCATATCGAAAAAGCTCCAGGAAAGCGAAACTGCCGCTTATTACGACATTGAAAGGGCTGAATTTCCCATCTCGCACTGTGAGATAGGTTCCTGGCTCGCCGTCAAATGGAATATGTCGCGCGAGATACAGGCCGTCATCTTCAATCATCACCAGCCGCCGATAAGATCTACCGTGTTCGAAAAGGACATCATCATGTTCTCGGCGATAGTTTATCTTGCCGATAAATTCGTGAAAAAGCTCGAATTCGGAAGTTCCGGCGACCGCGACTCGAACATCGATATGGAGATCTTCAATTTTGTGTTCCATGAAAGCTCGACCCCGGAAAAGATCGCGGAAGAAATATTAAAGATAAAAACCGTTATAGAAGCTACGGCCGAAGCGCTCTAAATAGAGCGGCTTAATTCCCAATGTTTTTTTTTCAACTTCATATAAAATATTGACAATCGTATATGCTAAGTGATATAATAATTCTCTCATAAAAGCATTAATATTAAATTACCAAAGAATTTAAAGGAGAGGACATTTTCTGATGGCAAAAGCTAAGTCAACAAATGCCGCTAAAAGCGACATGAAAAAGTATTTTTTCACTTCAGAATCAGTAACGGAAGGGCATCCCGACAAGATGGCGGATCAGATATCGGATTCAGTGCTTGACGCGATATACGCGCAGGATCCTATGGGCCGCGTAGCCTGCGAAACAG
>CAZKCG010000103.1:0-12162 GCA_964551445.1 uncultured bacterium
AACCGCGAAAGATATCTGGGTCGAGATTATTATAACCGGGCCTTTGGTATTATTGCTTTTTAACATATAAGGCGCTCCAAAATCATCATAAAATAAGGAAAAAAACTATGAACGGCCGAGCCGGAACGGAGCCGGGCGGCCACGACAATTATATATAATTATAAGATTAAAGTCAATGGATAAGATTATTTGCGCGCTACAATTTCAGAGCGCGCGGCGCCGGCCATAAAGAAAGCCGAAGCACCCTATTTTTTCAGGATCGCGCCTAATATTCTTTTGAGCTTGTTCACGGCCCGGGACATTAATGACGGCGCGCACGGCATGCATGATTTTCTATATTTTTCGATCTCGCGCAGGGCGTGTTCGCTTTGCGTTAATTCTATTTTCGATATTTTAACAGGCGTTTTTGATAGATCAACGTCATATTCATTCGAGGTCCCGCTATGCGTACCGCTTTCGTCGAGCCCGATGTTATGAATGAGAGAAGTTCCCGGATAAAGCGTAAGTTTTTCTTTTAAAAAAGCCGAAGCGTGCCATCTAATAGCCCATGAATTATTTTTCCCCGAGATCTGGTGTTCGAGCATTTGAGTATAGGCATAAGCGCCGTTAAGATCGAATTCAGCGGTCAGTTTTTTTGATCTCAGCTCTTCTAAAAGTTTTACTCCGTCGGCTTCAAACAGGTCCCAGCCGCGCTTCCATGTGGCCCAGCCCCAGCAGTCGGCGCCTTTTAAAAAGAAGGTTTCCGGAAGTTTCGCCGCGACGGGATAAATGTAACCATGAACGCTTATAACTTTTTCTTCGTTCTCATAAAATTCAAGGCCTTCATTCATAAATCTTAAAAAATAAGGAGAGCTTATAAGATCGTCCTCCATAACTATAACGCGCCCGAATTTATTCGTTATCTCCGTAACGCCGGTTATTATGGACCTGGCAAGGCCGAAATTTTCATTTCGATCGCATACGGTCACGCTTTTAAAACCCGAAACGCCTGAGATATATTTGCGCACCGCCATGACCTGATCGCGCGTCGCTTCATTTTTCGGCCCATCGGAATATATGAAAAGATCGCTTTCGATCGCGAATTCATTTTTTTGAAGCGATTCGATCGTCCTCTGCGTATGCAGCGGCCTGTTATAAACGAAGA
Organism: uncultured bacterium; assembly: GCA_964551445.1. Classification (GTDB taxonomy): domain Bacteria; phylum Muiribacteriota; class UBA9980; order UBA9980; family UBA9980; genus DAOPXV01. Next base: position 1,145 of record CAZKCG010000103.1, read on the forward strand.
GTGCTATTGGAGCGGTATTCGTCATCTTTCAAACACTCCGGACCATCTGACTTTTCCATCAGGATCTATCGCCGCCGCTCTCATTCCATGCCCCACAACAAAGTCCAGGGTAATATAAGCCGCTTCACTTAAGTTCGTATAGTAAAACATCACATACATTTTATTTCCCATGAGCTGACCGACACCTTTCCATTGGTTGGTTAAATTATCGCTCATCAATTCAAAGATACCGCCGTTTCTTCTTATGCTCAATTTTATACGGTCGCAGCCCTCAGTCCTGTGATACCAGGCACCGGTAATTTTATTTTCCTGCCCTGCGTATTCATAAAAACCTTGTTTCATGATTGCCGCTTCGGCAAAAATACCGGTATTATCAGCCGTGTCATGCCTTTTCCAGCTTTTTTCAAACTGCCCTGACCACATAGTTCTACCGGAACTATCAACGGATGTGGCAAACAAATATCCCCTGATCTTAAAATCAAATGTAACATAAGCAAGTTCTGCGGCGTTCGTACGATAATACATCACGAACATTTTTTTATTCCACAACTGTCCGTAACCTTTCCACCAATTGCCCTGATTGCGGCATTTAACTTCAAACAGTTCGCCGTTACGAACTATGCTGATCATAATATCGGACTTGTAATACCATTCACCCGAAATATCGTTTTCCAGAGCTTCATCCTCATAAAGCCCGGGCGCCAGCGTGATATTTTCCTGAAAAATACCGGCATCGTGCCTTGGCAAAGAAACCGTGATAACTGGTTGAGCGACAGGCTTATTTATTACATGCTTGTTATCGGACCGGGGGGCATAAAAAAAAATCAGCGCCGCGATCAGAAGCAAACCCGAAATCAATAGTTTGGCCGTTTTTACAAAAACATCATAAGATGCGCCGGAATCATTAACTCTTTCAATCGAACCGTTTTTTTTCGCTTGGAACGCTTCTTTTACTATAACATTACTACCGCAATAAGAGCATTTTATAACATCGCAAGGATCAGGCATGCTTAATTCTCCGGCGCAACTGGGACACTTTATCACCTGAAGAGTAATTCCTGAAAAATAAGAAGCATTGTTTTCCATGGAATAAGCGTTCGAAGTTTTATTCTCAAAAGCGTCAAAGCCGCAAGACGGACATTTCTGAGTTGAAAAACCTTGTGATCCGCACCTTTGACAATTCATATTTGTTCTCCTGACATGAACCTGAACGCATTCTATAATTTTACGGCATCGATAATAAGCGAAGTATATTTTAAATTTCCTCCGGTGTTTCGCTCGTCAAATCTTTTAGATCTTCTTATAAGCCCAGACGCTTCGGTCCATTCTCTAAAATGAAATTTTCCGGACGCGTCGAAATATTCAAGCGGTTCTATTTTAAAACCAGCCGTCTCAAGTATTCTGGAAAGCAAAACATGATCATAGAGCATCTTGTGATCGTCGCTTCCGTCGCCGGTTCCACCCGGCTTAACAGATTCTATATATTCCATATCAGGACTAAATCCGTCAGGAACCGCGATCCTGAAATAACCTCCGGGCTTAAGATATTTATAACAATTTTTCGCTCCGAGAAACGCTTCTTTCAAAGTAAGATGTTCCCAGACATGTTCCGCTAGTATTATGTCTATGGAATCTTCGCGGAAATATTTTTCCCAGTCGTTCTGATCAAGTATATCAAGATTTTCTATTCCTGTCGGTATCCAGCCGGGCTGATATATATTCGAGGAACCTATAACGACCTTGAGAGGATAAGCCTTGCATAATTTTCTTATGAGCTTATCAGCTTCGCGTATCTCGCGCCTGGCGCGCATATCGTTACGCCACGAAACAACGCCCCAATAGGCAGGGCCTAAAGTACGCTTCCATATAAATTTGATCGTTTGATAAAAAAATTCTTTCATGTTTCGTCCTGAAATTTTATTTAATACAATTTGCGCCATACAGAAGTTCTCGTAAAAAATTCGACGTAAGGGGACGGACCGGGAAGATCAATGAATTCTAATCCTTCGTGTTTCGCCTCGACAAGATTTGCGTAAGACTTCCTTTCAGTATTGTCCCAGACTATAAATCCGCCCTTTTTAGTTTTCGCGATTGCGCTTAAAAAGCATGAGTTTCTGGCACGGCCGTCAATAACGACAAAATCAAAATAACCATCGGGGTATTTATCTATCGAATGAACGTATTTTCTATATGTTTTACCGCAAGAATTCGGGTCATCGGACAGACACTCATCCGGCCTATCCACGGAATAAGACGAACCTGCGGGAGCATCTTCCGCTTCGGCCAGAAAAAGCCTGCAATTGAAAAACTTTCTTTTATGTATCTCACTCATAACCATGTTATACCAGCTTTTATCATGCTCGACCGAAAAAATCTCACAACCGCCGAGAGCAAAAAAAATCGTTGACCCGCCGGAACCATATTCAAAAACGCGCATGTCTTTATTCATTTGTTTTTGAATAAACTCTATCGCGGAAAAAGTCATCCAGGGCCTTTGGTCCTTCATGGGATTCGCGCCAAATCGAAGACTTAAAAACCATGGCCGGAAAAATCTTATCATATCGTAAATTTTATAATGAGATGGATAGGAAACTTTAAATTTTAAAGCTTCCTGTCTATAAGTTTTAAATTGCTCAATATATGTTTTTATTCTTTGAATAAACAATATTACGCCGCCTTTTTAGAATCTATTCTTCAGCTTATACGAAATTTATAATCAACGGCGAAATCGCCCTGCCCTGACGGCGGAAGTTTTCCGCTGCCGTAATAATCTCCCGGTTCGACCTGAAAATATCCGGCGTTTTGTATCCAATCCGCAAGAACCCCGTTCACGGTTGAGTAGATCGTAAAGCCGTATCTTCCGGGAAGAAGTGGAAGTTTTTCGATACATATCTCGATATTTTTAAATTCCGGCCGCACTTCGGCAAATACCTCGTTAGTGGTCTCATTGCTTATAAAAGTAACCCGTTCGCCTATAGCGTTATCTATCCCGATCGAAAGCTGCAGATTTTTCAATTCCTGCATCGAAGAATTGTCATATGAAAAGCAAAAAACCGCTTTTTTACCGCACATAAAAGAATTCACGCAATCGCCGTTCTCGTTCTTAAGCGTCAGCGATACGAACCTGACCTTCCCGTCGCCGCTTCTATCGCGCCTTTCGGCGAGCGATATCTTCATCATTTCGGAAGATTCCTCGACATATTTTTTGATCACGACATCCGTCTTATCGTCGGCATAGACGCTGCCGTGGTTTAGAAGAATGCATCGGGAACAAAGGTTCTGGATCGCAGCCATATTATGGCTGACAAAAAGGACGGTCCTGCCGGATCTTCCGACATCCTCCATCTTGCCGAGACATTTTTTCTGGAATTGGATATCGCCCACGGCGAGAACTTCATCTATAATGAGTATCTCGGGTTCAAGATGAGCGGCGACGGCAAACGCGAGCCTGACGTACATTCCCGAAGAATATCTTTTAACCGGCGTATCGAGGAATTTTTCGATCTCGGAAAAAGCGACGATCTCGTCGAATTTTCTTTTTATTTCGACGCGGCTCATGCCCAGGATAGCGCCGTTCAGATATATGTTCTCACGGCCGGTAAGTTCCGGATGAAACCCTGTTCCGACCTCCAGAAGGCTCGCTACACGGCCTTTTATCTCGACCCTTCCCGTCTCGGGCTCGGTTATGCGGCTTAATATCTTTAAAAGCGTTGATTTTCCCGCGCCGTTCCTGCCGATTATGCCTACGCGCTCGCCGCTCGCGACGCCGAAAGACACTCCCTTCAAAGCCCAGAATTCTTCGACGGTTTCATCGATCCTGTCGGCGGAACCAAACAATTTTCCGGAAAAATTTTTAACGCCGGCGGCTAACGAATCCCGGAAGGTTTTGTATTTTTCGCGGGACTGATGGCTTAATATATATTTTTTTCCAAGATTTTCAACCTTGATAGACATTTATTAAATTCTCCGTATGTTATTACTTAATTGTCATAAAAAAGCCTCTATGAGAGCTTACCTGGACGCGCCGCTTACTGCCGCAGTAAGAGAGAATTTCTGGATACGGCTGTTGTTGCTGTCAGCTATATATACGTTTCCGGTCCTGTCAACCGTTATTCCCAGAGGCCATTCGAAAGATCCGCTCCCTTTTCCCTGGCTTCCCCATTTTGTTATAAAATTGCCTTTAGTATCGAATTTTTGAATGCGGCCGTCGAATTGTTCCGTCACATAAATAAAATCATTCGAATCCGCCGTTATCGCGACAGGACAATTAAACTGCCCGTCACAGGGACCTTTGCCGCCCCACTGAAGAAGAAAATTACCATTCGGATCGAATTTTTGAACGCGGTTATTGTTCTGGTCGGTTACGTATACGCTTCCCGACGAATCAACCGCTATGCCGCCATTCCAGTTAAATTGTCCATTGCCCTGGCCGTAACTTCCCCACTGAAGTTTGTAATTGCCGTTCAAATCGAATTTTTGAACGCGATAGTTATAAGTATCGGACACGAATACGCTTCCGGAAGGATCCACCGCAACTCCATAAGGCCGGTTAAATTGACCGTTACCCTTGCCATTTCCACCCCATTGAAGAATGTAACGCCCGCCCGGATCAAATTTTTGAATGCGATGATTGAATAGATCACTGACATAAATATTTCCGGCAGTGTCGATCGCTATTGCGTGCGGATAATGAAACTGACCGTTACCTTTGCCAAAAGACCCGAATTTAAAAAGCAGTTTGCCGTTCGGATCGTGTTTTTCCACGTAATTTTCATGCTGGTCCGTCGAAAAAACTCCTCCCGATGAGTCCGCCGCGACTCCGCAGGGATTCCAGACCACTTTCCATTGCGTCACATATTCATAATGCTGCGGAGGATTTAATGACGAATTGTCCGTCTTTACCACGGATGGCGCATTTTTTATCTGAACCGTATCGCCTGACGGTTTATCGACAAAGGCAACCGGTTGGAGGTTTTTGAAATAATAATAACATCCCGTTACCAGAGAAATAAGCAGCAGGGCGAGAAAAGATCTTGTCAGTTTAGAGTAATTATATGAAGATGTTCCGGCGTTTAAATTTTTGGAAGCCAAATTTCTAACCGGCATATCATTTACAACGAAATCGCTGCCGCAAAAAGAACATTTAATAACATCGGTTAATTCAGACAGACTCAGGCCGGCATGACAATTCGGACATTTCGCGGACCGAAGCGAAAGTTTTGAAATGCGGATACCGTTATTATCCTCGTCATATCCGCATGACGGGCATTTCCCGGCAAAAGCACCATTAAACCCGCATTTTTGACAATTCATACTGTTTCCCCGATATGTATGGCCTGTTGACCGCTTCAGGCTTTTTTATTAACGCCGGTCCCTAAAAACCAACCTGAAATTTTTTATGTATTCTACTCTAAAAACACCTTCAGGGTCAAGCAAAATTTAACACTCTCACATATACTTTTCAAACCACAGTTCGAACATGAATAAAAACCACAGCTTATAAGCGTTAACGCCCCGTCCGGCGAGATAATCGTCTAAAAGTTTCGAAACGGCCTCAGCGTTCAATATCCCTTCGCGACGGACCTTGTCGAAAGCGAGATGTTCGATATAAAGATCTTTCAGGTCGTTTTTGAACCATTCATGGACGGGAACTCCGAAGCCCTGTTTCGGGCGGTCTATAAGCTCCCGCGGAACATATTTATATAAGATCTGTTTCAGAATAAATTTGCTGACGCCGTCGCGGTATTTGAATTTAAGCGGCAGTTTCGCCGAATATTCCAGGATCTTTCCGTCCAGAAAAGGATCGCGCCCTTCAAGCGCCACGCTCATGCCCGCGCGGTCGACCTTGGTGAGCACGTCGTCCGGAAGATAAGTGTTAATATCCAAAAACATCATGCGCGTGAGAATGTCGTGTTTATCGAAAGAACGATCATATTTAAAAAGCTGGTCTCCGTTTTTTTCGATTCCGAGCCCGGAAAGCTCGCCGTCAAGAAAATATTTGTTCGAAAAATCGTATTGCAAGATACCGTCCTTTATTTTGAGGACGCCCTTTAATTTTGCGAATTTATCCCTGAAATTGTGCCATTTCGGAAGTACGGCGCCTAATTTTTCATAGATCGAGAACGCCGCCTCCGGGCTTATGAATTCGAGGGCGCCCGAAAGCATTGACGCGAAAGGGTTGCGCGTGATCTTTTTTATCCGTTCGCTTATCATAAAATATCTGCTGTAACCGCAGAACTGCTCGTCGCCGCCGTCAGCCGAAAGCGAAACGGTCACCGATTTTCTGGCCAGCGCCGAGACCAGATATGTAGGTATCGCCGATGCGTCTCCGAACGGTTCATCATATATTCCCGGAAGTTTTGGAATTATTTCGAACGCTTCCTTCGTCGTGCAGTATAATTCGGTATGGTCCGTTCCAAGGTGCGCGGCGACCTTTTTCGCCCACTCCGCCTCGTTATATTCTTTTTCGTGAAAACCGATCGTAAAAGTTTTGAGCCGGGTTTTCGCGTCTTTTGATAAAAGCGCCGTCAGAAGCGACGAATCGACGCCGCCGCTTAGAAACATTCCGACCGGAACATCCGCGACCATTCTAAGTTTGAAACTGTCCGAAAGAAGCGCTTCAAGTTCATCCATAACGGCAGCGTCTGATTTATTAGTCCATTCCAGCCGCTCGTCAAGGGTTTTCAAATAATGATCCTCTATTTTCCAATATATCGTTTTCTTAATATTCATTCCGGCGTCGATCGTCAAAAAGCTTCCCGGCTCAAGTTTATAAGCATTTTCGAATATTGAGTGCGGCGAAGTTATATACCCGTATTGGAAATAAAGCGCGAGCGCCGCGGCGTTAATTTTTTTCGTGAATTTCGGATGTTTTAAAAAAGCCTTCAATTCGGACGAGAACATGAAAAGGCCGTCCTTGAAATACCAGTAAAGCGGCTTGACCCCGGCCCTGTCACGGCATAGCGTGAGTTTTTTCGCGCGCGTGTCCCATATGGCGAAAGCCCACATGCCGCGAAATTTTGAAACCGCGTCCATGCCCCAGACCCTGTATGCCTTTAAAATAACTTCAGTGTCGCTGTGCGTTTTAAAAATTACGCCTTCGCCTTCGAGTTCTTTTTTTATTTCCTCATAGTTATATATCTCGCCGTTGAAGGTGATGACAAGCTCTCCTTCGATCATAGGCTGATGCCCCGCCGGAGAAAGATCGATGATAGACAAACGCCGGTGCCCCAACGCCACGCCGTTTTCAGCGTCAATATAACTTCCGGCGTCATCAGGCCCGCCATAGGTCATGGTATCGCGCATATCGTTGACAACGCGGCCGCTGTCATATCCGGGATCCTTATGAAATTCTATAAAACCATTTATTCTGCACATTTTCACACCAGCCGTAACCCGTAATAAGTTGATAGTGGAGAGTTAAGAGTGAAGAGTTGACGATGGCGCCTTTGGCGCTCAAATTAATACAACTTTCATACTAATTTGACATGTGCGTGCGGCGCACGCCTGCAACAACTCTCCGTTCTCCACTTTTCACTCTCCACTAATTAAGCGCTCTCCGTTCTAAACTTTCCACTATTTAACGAACCTTACATCCACAAAATTTCTAATCTTTTTAACCAATTTAACTATAAAATTCAACCCCAGTGCGCCAAGAACCCTTTTCGCCGTCTCCGCCAGATAGTACGCCGGATATTTCCTGTAATAGGTCAGCCCTGACCTGAACCGGCCCGCCCCGTTCTTGACCTTTATCCTGTATTCCTCGTCGAGCATCCTGCGCCAGCTCTGATCAGATGTTCCGCCCGTCCGCATATTCGATATGACCTTATTCACGGACGCGAACTTATATCCGCGCGTTAAAAGCCTCAGCATGAGATCGTAATCCATTCCGGAGCGGAACATAAGATCGAACGCGCCTTCTTTTTTATATACCTCGTTCTTCAAAAACACCGTCGGATGCCATACTGACATGTACGAACCGAGCAGTTCTGGTTTCGAGCGGTCCGTGAAGAACGCTTTCTCATCCTTGTAGTAACAAAGGCTTCCGCAAAAAACATCGCAGCCGTAGTTTTTCATGGCGCCTACTGCCGTTTCGACCGCGTCGGGCTCGAACCAGTCGTCCGCGTGTATCATGCCGACTATATCGCCGCCCGCGAGAGCCACGCCCTTATTCATCGCGTCGCTTATGCCGCGGTCGGGCTCGCTCATCCAGTAGTCTATGCGGTCCTCGTATCTTCTCACGATATCAAGCGAACCGTCATTCGATCCGCCGTCAACGACGATGTATTCTATGTTTTTATAGGTCTGGGCCAGAACGCTTTTTATGGTCTGTTCCAGATGCCGCTCGCCGTTATATACGATCGTAATAACGCTCACAAGCGGGGTTTCACCGCTCGAAACTTTTTGCGGGCGCCCTTTTATTTTAAGCCCGCCCTCTATTTTTGTGTTTTTTTCCATTTTAAATCTTGCCTTTATAATTTTAAAATTTCTTTTCATTTTGTGTTGAGAACAAGAAAACGGTTGTTGATGATAAAACTTTTAAAAGGCTGCCCGCAGGCAGCGGCCTGAACTATTCTCTATTCATTATTCACTGTTCTCTATAAGCCCGCACACTTTCAGATATTCAAGCGCCACCAGGCCGGCATCGAATTCTTTCAGTTTCTCATCATAAAAATTGAGCATATCTGAATTATCGCGCTTTAAAAATTTTGCCATCGCAGCCGCGAGTTCTTCAACATTTCCCACATCCGTGAGATTTCCGAATCGGCTCTTCTCAAAAATTTCCCCCGGGCCCGTCGGACAATCGGTCGATACGACAGGGACGCCGCATATCATGGCCTCGATGATGGAATTTGGAAATCCTTCGTATCTGCTGGAAAGAACGAATAGCTGACTTTTTTTAATGAACCTGAAAGGATTTTTTTGAAAATCGATAAAAAACACCGAATTTGAAAGTTTAAGCCGCCCGGTCAATTCCTTCAATTCCCGTTCGAGTTCGCCGCGCCCCATTATTACCAGTCTGAGCTTTTCGCCGGCCTTTTCATATTCCTTTTCCACAAGATAAAAAGCCTTTAAAAGATCCGCGTGTCCTTTCTGGGGATTTAAGCGGCCGGCTGTGATTATAACTTTGGCGCCATTAAATATCTCTTCGTATCGCCCGTCAAGCGGTTCTTTCGCAAGAGCGCGTATCTCTTCGACATTCGCTGGATTATAAATTGCCGTGACGATCCCGCGCGATATTCCGAAGTTTTTTTCAAGATCGTCAATGATGTTTTTCGATACGGCGATGATCCGGCCGGCGCGGTTATAAAGTTTTACTATCATCCTGTCAAAAAAACTTCCGGCGTAGTTTGTCGATGGGTGCACTCTAACGCTCACGACGGCCTTTTTGCCGCTGCACAAAATATTTATCAGGTTCGCGCTCTCCATAAAACTTAAAACCGCATCGGGTTTTTCGGCGGCGATAAGTTTTTTCAGAGCAAAATACCTTTTCGCCACATTGACGATCTTATTAAAAAAGCCGGGCCGGGCCGGCAGATCCAGGTTCACGGCCCTTCCACGGAATGAATATTCGATCTTCCCGTCAAAAAGCGCGAAAACGGTTTCGATATCTTCGGGAAAATTTCTCGAAAGAAGTGACGCTACCCTCTCGGCGCCGCCATCGGCGAGCGACGGTATGACTATCATTATCTTTTTCATAAAAAAGGCCTTTTTTACGCTGACGGCCGTTTTAAGAGACCGGGCTCTTTATAAAAACAAATTCGTTGCACCCGTGCGATCCGGCGCAGGTTTTAAGTTTCGTGAGGTTAAAACCGCGTGAACGGTAAAAGTCGAAGATCTGTTCAGGCTTAGCCACTTCGAAAGGATAGCCGCCCACCCAGTCCACCATATCGTGCCAGATCGACATTCCCCGCTGATTCGACAGTTCCTTCCATGCCGAAAAAGGCAGTGGATTTTCAAACCGGAGGCATCTTGCCAGAGCCGCGCGCGATTCCCAGAAACCCCAGACGGATGCGACCATTAAAAATTTTATGAATTTCGGCGATTTATTGTATGTTTTCTTCACGGCGGTCCAGAAACGGCTCGCCATGCCCTGATCGTTATATATCGAAACGAAAAGTTTGCCGCCTTCACCGGCAAGTTCCGCAACTTTATCAAGCGCGTCCCACATCCTTCCAGTGTGGTGAAGAACGCCCCAGGAATATACTATATCGAATTTGCCGAGAGATCTGATGTAATTCTCATCGAGCGCGCTCGCCTGGGCGACCACCCAGTCCGGATCGTCATTAAAAAATCGCCTTTTCAATTCCTTGGTGCATTCAAAGGACTGCGTGTCGAAATCGAACGAATGTACGCGCGCGCCGAGCCTTCTGGCCGCAAGCGAAAAAAGGCCGCTTCCGGAACCTACATCCACGAAGCTTTTTCCGGCGAGACTCCCGGCCTCGAGCATTTTTTTCAGCGAGTCCTCGGCGAATTTTATCCTCTCATCGTTGAGAGTGGCGAGGAATTTCCGCCAGTTACTGCCGAATCTGAAGCGTTTTCCCGACGCCACTTCTTTTGCGTGTATAGTTTTATCGTCCATGACGGTCTCCGATATATTTCATTAAAATTTGCCCGTTTTTTTCAGCAGGATGTATATTATAATAAATCATCTTAAAAATCAATAGAAACTATTGCTATTTTAAGCATGTTGTGATATATTTTATGTAGAGGTGAAGCGTAATGAAACAATACAAAACCGATACAAAAAAGGGGTTTACCCTTATAGAACTGATGGTCGCCCTCGTCATATTGAGTATCCTTATGGGGTTCGCCATCCCCGAGGTCATAAACCAGATCAACTCGTCAAAATACGAGACGCAGAAATCCAACCTCAAAGAGATCAAAAAGGCCATAGATCAATATTACGCCGACCGCGGCCGCTACCCTAAAGATCTTAAAAATCTCACCGAAACCACCGGACGCTCAAGACGATAGCGGTAACACGGTTATCGCCGACAGCACGACTTCCGTTTCTG
>CAZKCG010000104.1:0-12138 GCA_964551445.1 uncultured bacterium
CCGGGTCTCCTTGAAAACAGTGAATATTCCGACGAGAATGCCGAGCAGCGTCGCCAGGATAATGTGGCCGTAAAAAAGGGGGCCCCAGATTATGCGGTGGATGTCGGCGGAGACAAAGTATTTATAAAGAATGCCGAGGTAAAAAACGAGGCATGCGGCGGCGGATGCTATCCTCACTTTCGGGTGGAACATGAATATCAGGTCGGCTTTCTGTTTAAACGAGATCTTCGCGCGGGATATTTCGTCGAAGTATTTTGAGACGGTTTCCGTGCTGGCGGCTATATCTTTGTCGTGTTCTGAGATCATTTGGATTCCTCCTTTTTAAGGCCCGGCGCGCCTGCTTTCTTCAGTTCGCCGGAGAGCCTGTCAATTGCGCGCGACAAGCGTGAAGCTACGGTTCCGGAAGGAACGCAGATAACTTCGCTTATTTCTTCATAGCTCATCTGTTCGTAGTATTTGAGGAAGAGGATCTCCCGGTCGTTCTTTCCGAGTTTGCGCAGCGACGCCGTAAGTTCGGCGAAATCCTCGCCGCGCTGGACCTCTTCGCCGACGTCGCTTTTACTCGCGACCATCGTGTCGATGAGGAAGTTCGGGAATGTGAGGATCCTTTTTAGAAAGCGCGTGATAAAATTTCGCGAAAGGTTGGTGGCGACCTTGAAAAGCCATGGTTTGACCATGAAATCCGGGCCGGCCAGGCCGGGCTCGGAAAGAAGCCGCGCGAATGATTCCGCCGTTATGTCACGGGCCTCGGCCGAGTCGCCCGTAACGCCGTAAACGTAGGCGAACAGCCTTTCCGAATATTCGGAAAAAGCTTTTTCCACCTTTTCATATCTTTCTTTTTTTTCGTCTTCAAAATTCATGATCGCTGCCTTTCACTAATATAACACGAGAAGGCGATTTTTCTTCCGTGATTTTTCATGAAAAATGACAAAAAATTTTTTTAACTTGATTTAGGCCGTTATATTTAGTATAATTATTAGGAACTAAATAAATTGACAATATTTCCGAGTATCAAGTACTGCCGGTTTGATGCCGGTTTTTAGCTTTTTCCATTGTATATAGTGAAGAGTTCATTTTTTAAAAAAGGGTTAAGGAGATGTTAGTATGAAGATTTCCAGATTATGGGCTAAAGTATCCAGCAGCTTCGTATCGGCCGCATTGTTCTCCGCTATCGGCATTTTTGGTTCTTTATCACCGGTTTATTGCGCTGACGTGGTTTTCGACGAATGTCACGCTCAGACGGCAGGAAACGCGGATTGGACCGCAAGCGGCGGTTTTTCAGATTTCGCGAACACATTTAAAGCATACGGCCTCAATATCGTTTCAGCCAAAAAAGGCATCACGGCCGACATATTGAAAAACGCTTCCGTGCTCGTGCTTTCAGAGCCTAACTCCGTATTCACCAAAGAAGAAAAAACAGCCATAGACGAATTCGTGAAACGCGGCGGCGGTTTATTCGCGATAGCCGATCATAAGGGCGCGGACCGTAACAACGACGGTATCGACGCTATCGGCGTTCTCAACCAGATACTCCCGAAAATGGGACTTCAGTTCGACACCAACAGCATAAACGAATTTCCGATACCGGTAGACCCTTCGGAAGATCCCGCGTTCCTTACAGGCGTAAAAGCCATGGGGACATGGGCCGGAACTACCGTAACGGCGGTTTCTCCCGAATCGAAAAACATAATCCCTTCCAAAAAACAGTCGGGGAAATTTTTAATGGGCTATTCCGCACCCGCCGGCTATAAAGGCCGCGTAGTGGCTTTCGGCGACAGTTCAGTATTCGACGACGGTTCGGGCGCTCCCGGCAAAAAACTCTATGACGGCTACAACCGCAAAGAGTGCACTCACATCCAGCTCACTAAGAATTCGATAGATTACCTTTTGAAAGGCGCCGGCAGAAACGCCTCCGCGGAAACCAGATCGACCGTATCCGGCAGCGATATAGCTAAAAATCTGGACGGTAACGTGACGAAACACTGGGATCCGACCCACCCCGGCCACATGCATCAGACCCCGGGCGGCCAGACATACAACCAGCCCGGCGACAACTATCCCGGTTCGCCCGGAACGAATCCCGGCCAGAGCCAGAACCCCACTTATCCTAATAATCCAGGCCATTTCGGAAACAACCATCAGCCGACCTATCCGCAGCAGCCTACATATCCCCAGACCCCTACATATCCTCAGAACCCCACCTATCCTCAGAACCCGACATATCCGCAAGCTCCTACATATCCTCAGGCGCCTTCGTATTCCGATACGGACGTCTCGATTTACGAAACGGGTTTCGGCTACTACAACCAGGGCAATTACGCGCTGGCCATCGAATATTTCAAGAGGGTCGTTAACGGATATCAATCGTCGCGCTACTATGAAGGTTCTGCTTATTATATCGCCCTCGCTTATAAAAACATGCGCAACTTTAACGAATCGGCGAGATGGTTCCAGTTCATGATCAACAAGCTCAAATACTCCAGGACCCGCCCGGGCTGGTTCCTCGAGATCGCTCTCGTTTATGACGCTTCTTCGAACTTTATGGAAGCCGCCAGATGGTACCAGAACTTCGTCAGAGAGTATCCCGCTCACCAGCAGGCCGCCGAATGTCTGTACGCTTCCGGCACTGAATACGAAAAAGCCGGATACAGAATGGAAGCTTCGAACGCTTACCGCAGAGTGACGGCTGAATATCCTTACTCGCCATATTCCTCGATGGCTTATCAGAGGATCCAGCAGATAGGCTATTAATACAGTAAGTACCGTAAAATAAAATATCCATAAAAAAGGCTGTTTCAAAGTTAAATTTGGGACGGCCTTTTTTCATTATTGTAACATAAAACGAATAACAAATTTTTTTAAAATATCATGATTTGGTAAATAGTTGATTTTAATCTTTTTTTTTAGTATAATTAATGTACCGGAAAAAAATATACCCGAAAAATAAAGGAGTGGTGTTAATGTCAAGAAAATGGAACGGAATGGTTACAATCGCTATCGTATTCATGGCTTTGATCACGCTGACGGGTTTCGCGCAAGCCGTCGAACTCAAGATAGACCTGCCCGAAAATACTTCCAAACATTATGATCCGTCTCACATGGGCCATTCGCATCAGTGCTCGAACTGTCAGAGAACATATAACCAGCCGGGAGATAACGGCCCTCACTCAGGCGGAAACTACCGCTGCCCTTATTGCGGTTTCCAGAACCAGGTTCCGCCTTCGCACCCCACGCATCCGACGCACCCTACATATCCTCAATATCCGACCAATCCCACATACCCTCAGTACCCCACGAACCCCACATATCCGCAAAACCCTACATATCCCCAGCAGCCTACATATCCTCAGTATCCTCCGACGCCCCAGTACGAAACTGACGTCACATTATATAACTCCGCTTACGGCTACTTCACGAGCGGCAACTACGGCCTCGCTATAAAATACTTCAAAAAACTCGCCGACAACTATCCTAATTCGACATACCGCGAAGGTTCGATGTATTATATAGCCATGAGCCATAAAAATACATACAACTACTCCGGCGCTATAAAAACCCTCCAGATAATGATAAACGACTATAAATATTCGGCTAACAGAATAAACTGGTTCTTCGCTATAGGCGAAGTTTGCGAAGCCGCATTCAAATACGCGGACGCCGCTAAATGGTATCAGGGCGTAGTACGCGAATATCCCGCTCACCCGAGAGCTCCCGAATCACTCTACAGATCAGGCCAGGCCTTTGAAAGAGCCTACAAAAACCGCGAAGCGGCAGGCGTTTACAGACAGCTTACGGCTTCATATCCTTACACTCCGTTCGCGCAGAGCGCACGCGAAAGACTTGGCGCGCTCGGCTTCGGATACTAATCGAACCGCGAATATTTAATAATGAATATTGAATATTAACATTATTCAAGAGGGACGGAGGTTTTTATGGCCGCCGTCCCTTTTTTTAGTCGCCGTCCCCGGGTATTTTTTTTTATTGTTGACAATCTTATGTTTTTGGAATATATTAATCGGGCGAAAGAATTTAATGAAACCCGAAAATATTAAGAGAACGAAGTTTTTCGCTCAAAAAAAGTTATGCCGGCACGCCGGGAATAAATCATGATCTGCATCATTACCGGCCGGCCGGGCGGCGAAAAGCCGGGTCCGTTATAATGTCGATTAAATAAAAGGGAAATGCGCGAATGACTGAAAAATACTATCCCATAAACGTCGACATAGCCGCGAAAAAATGCGTCGTCATAGGCTGCGGCCCGATCGGCGAACGCAAGATAAATTCGCTTCTGGAATGCGGCGCGCGCGTTCTGGCGATATCGAAAAAATTCACGCCGGCCGTCGAAAAGCTCATATTCGACAATAAGATAGAAGGCCACCAGCGCGAGTTCCGCGAGGACGATCTGGACGAGGCGTTCCTGGTTTACTGCGCCACCAACGACCGCGAGCTCAACGAGATAGTTTATCAGATCGCCGCCCACAACGGAAGCCTTGTGAACGTAGTGGACGTGCCGGACATCTGCAACTTCATCGTCCCCGCCGTCATAAGGCGCGGCCCGCTGTGCATAGCCGTTTCCACTTCCGGCGCGGCGCCGGCGCTGGCGAAAAAGATAAAGAAGGACATCGCCAGGATGATCCCGAAAAATTATGAGAACTACATCGATTTTCTCGCCGAAAAACGCCTTGAAATAAAGGAAACGATAGGCGACATCGAGGTGCGTAAATCGATCTTCGAGGAAATGATAGAATCGACGATCGAGGACCACATGCTCGCGGGCGACCGCGAAAAGGCCGAAACGGCCTACAGGGAGATACTGAAGAAATTCTTCGCGTGAGGACGGGACGCGGCGCGGAAGGGTCGTTAAATTCCGTAACTTTTCGCAGGGATCTCGAAGACGGCGCCCCGGGCGGGCCGCCGCAAAGTGAAAATCAAAAGGCAGGCATCTGAAGCCTGCAATATAAATATTGAAAGGTGAACATTGATATGCTACGCGCTTTTTATTCGGGCGGTTTTTGGGGCCGCTTTCAATTCCTGATATGCTTTTCATCCATCATTATAACGCTCCTTGCCTGCGGCGGATGCGGCGGGGGAACGGGCGAATCCGACAATCCCGACGACCAGATAGGAATAACGGGTACGGTCGCGTCTTCGGCGCCGGTCCTTCAAACCGCGCCGGGGCTTTTCGCCGCGCCTGAAGGCGGGCCCGCTGAAGCGTTATACGCAAGCGCTTCCGGGAACGCACCGGTTCCGGAGATCGGCCCCGGCGGAAAAGCGTTACGCGCCATTGCCTACGAGGGCGACCAGGTTTTTTTATACCTCGACGGGGCGCCGGCGACATCGAGCCAGATAACCGGCGGGAAATACAGTTTTTACGGCGGCTACAAAGGCAAAAAGATAGGGCTGCGATTCGGCCTCACCAATAACGACGTGTACGCGGGTTATATCGACCCGGCCGCGACGGGCGACATAGTCCTGCCGGCGTTCGACGAATACGCCGTGATAACGGCGAAAGTTATCGAGACGCAGGTGGCCGAAGGGCGCGTAAAACTCGAGAACATAGTCCTTTCGAGCCCGAAACGCGTGGATCTGACCTCGATAATAAACAAAGTTAAATCGGTGCTCGCGGATAAGTTCGTAAAGGAGCCCGATATATACGGTTCGACCATGTCCCAGACCTTTTTAAAGGTCAAGACGGGCGACATCGATTCGGCGACGGCGTTCTCCGGAAAAAAATTCGACGTATTCGACCCGCTTCCGCAGGTATTCCTTCTCTACCCTCTCACGGCCACCCTCGGACGCGGCGAGAGCGTCCAGTTCACCGTGAGCATGACGAACTTCGTCGATAAAAGCGTCATTTTCAAGATAGACGACAAGATCGTCGATACGGCCGGCGGCAGTTCAGGCTACATCGGGCCCGCAGGGACCTATACCGCGCCCGATATCCTCGATAATCAAAAGATGGTCACGATAACGGCGCAGTCGGTCGAAAATACCACTAAAACCGCTTCAGCGACCGTTACCCTCACGCCTGTCACGGTCATTTTAAATAACGCTGATCCCGTAGTTACGCTCACCAGATTCGACCAGAATTACGTTATGCCTTCCAGGGTCTCGGGTCACACGAATAAGCTGCTCAAGTGGTACGTGAACGACATCCTGTCCGGCGACGCGTTGACCGTTGGGTATGTTTCGTCTAACGGCACATACACCAAACCCGTTAAAAAGCCGTCCGTCAAGGTTTTCGTCAAGGCTGTCTCGGTCGCCGATCCGACCAAATACGGCGTGTGCGAGATATTGTGGGCATCCGATACGAACAACTAATTTTTTTTGCGGGGACGAGGTCGCAAATTCATCCATGAATTTGCGCCTCTTGCCTCTCGACGGCTCCCGCCCCTCCGTGGGCTCCGCCGTCTCCGAGACACCCCGCAAAAAAAAATAGTTGTTCGTAGAGTAAGGAATGTAATATTCATTAATTTATTAAATTATGATTTCAGCGGCACTTCCCGCCTCCTGCGGGTCGCGTCAATTTGATTCATCCATGAATTTGCGCCTCTTGCCTCTCGCCGCCTCTTCGCCATCCCTGGCTCCGCCGTCTCCGAGACACCCCGCAAAAAAAATAGTTGTTCGTAGAGTAAGGAATGTAATATTCATTAATTTATTAAATTATGATTTCAGCGGCACTTCCCGCCTCCTGCGGGTCGCGTCAATTTGATTCATCCATGAATTTGCGCCTCTTGTCTCTCGACGGCTCCCGCCACGTCGCTTCTCGCCATCCATGGCTTCAGCGACACTAGCGCCTCAGGCGCGTCGTCCGTGGGCTCCGCCGTCTCCGAGACACCCCGCAAAAAAAATAGTTGTTCTTAGAGTTGGGAACGATAACATTTATATATTTATGCTTTAATTAAGGGCTTTTTTATTTGGTTATCAAAAACAAGTTCCGGAGGGCCGCGATGCCGTTTAAGGCAGGTAGCGGCCTTTTTTATTTTTTCCGCTTTATTGCTTGACAAGTTTAAAAATGTATAGTAAAATAAAAGTAAGTAAGTAATTACTTACTTAACTTGAAAAAGTGACGATAATTATTTCAGGGGATCAAAAACATGCTCGCCGCGGTTAAATGATATGACATTTAATTGAAAGTTAAGAAGTCGAAAATATATCGTGTTAAGCAGCGGACGCATACGGATCAAGTTTTTGAAAATGATAATGGTTAAGTAATTGAAGCATTTGCGTTAAGTGAACGAATGCATGCGGGTTAAGTAATTGAAGCATTTGCGTTAAGTGAACGAATGTATGCGGGTTAAGTAATTTAAGCATTTGCGTTAAGTGAACGAATGTATGCAGGTTAAGTAATTGAAATATATACGGGTTAAGTATTTAAAATATATGCAGGTGAAGTAATTGAAGAAGGAAGCTAAAGCTTCGGGAACGGTCGGGGGAGCGCGGAAAAAAACGCGCGGCTTCGAGGACACCCATGAGCGGATACTGGAAACGGCGCTGGAGGTATTCTCTAAAAAAGGCTTCAAGGGCGCCACTACGAGAGAGCTGGCGGCCGAGGCGAAAGTTAGCGAAGTAACGCTGTACCGCCACTTTGAATCGAAAGAAGAGGTTTTCGCCGAGATCGCCAGAAGGTTCACGATAGTTCCGGTGCTGGAAAATATTCCGGCGGAGATATTCACGAAACCGCTCGGTGAAAAGCTGAAATTCATCGCGAGAAAGTTTTTCGCGGTCTTTCGCGAAAGAAGCTCCGTCATGCGGATAATGTTCGCGGAATCGATAGTCCACAAAGAACAGGCCAAAATGCTTTTCGAAAATATACCTATGAAGGCGCTGGCGCTTATATCGAAAATGTTCGAGCGCGAAATAGCGGACGGGAAGGTCAAAAAGCTTGATCCGAGGATAATCGCGCGGCTTTTTCTCGGGACGCTGCTTTCCTACAACATATTTCATGAGATATTATACGGAAAAGAATACGAACAGTTCGACGAGAGCGTCGTAATAGAGACCATCGTTGAAACATATTTGAAAGGGATAGAAGTGACGGGGAGGAAAAAATGAGTTTTATTAAAAAAATTGTTATAGCTTCGGTTTTTTTCACGGCTTTCGCGGTTGGTTTCGCGTATCTGGATATCCGCGGTACGCAGACCGGCCCTGATAAGGCCGGCGGAACGCAATACGGAAGTCAAACATCCATTCCGTGGAATTTCATCTGCGGCTTCGGAGCGGACAGAGCTGTGGCGGCTAACGAAACTATCGATATATCCGGCGTGATAGAATTTAAAAAGATCAACCTTTCATTTAAAAACCCGGGCAAGATAACCGAACTCGCGTTCGACGAAGGCATAAAGGTCAAAAAAGGCGAGGTGCTTGCGAGGCTGGACATCTCGGAAATGGCGTCGCAGAAGGTCCGCATGGAGAACGCGCTGGCTTATTCGAATTCGCTCGTGCCGCAGATAGAGGCGGGGATCGAATTTCAAAAGGCCAACAGGCAGAGCCAGCTGATGGCGGCTAACGCCAGCCTCGCGGCGGCGAGGTCGCGGCTGGAAGAAGCGCAGGCCGGGAACCGGCTTCAGCAGATAGAACAGGCTAAGGCGGCGCTCGCGAAAAGCCAGGTCGAATACGAAAAGATAGAGTCCGACTTCAGGCGCTACACCGAGCTCAATAAAAGCGGCTCGACCTCCAAACAGGCGCTGGAAACGGTCAGGGCGCAGTATCTCGCGGCAGGGCAGCAGCTCGCGTCGGCGAAGGAACAGTACGATCTTTTGAAGGAAGGCGCCAGAAAAGAGACGATCGAGCAGATGAAGGCCGGCGTGGAACAGGCGAAGGCGCAGGTCCTTGGAGCGGAAGCGCTGGAATTTCAGATCAAGAAGAGTTTGAGCGAGCTTGAATCCGTGAAGAAAGACCTCGAAGTGAAAAAGTCGGACATCGAGACCATGAATATAAAGATAGCCGATTCGACGCTTTCGGCGCCGGAAGACGGAATGATACTGGAGAAATTCAGCGAGACATCGGAGGTCGTCGGGACGGCCTCGCCGGTCGGAGTGCTCGCGAATATGAAAGACGCATGGGTGCGCGGGTATATTCCGGAAGAGGACCTGGGAAAAGTGAAGATCGGACATAAGGTAGAGGTCATATCGGACAGCTATCCCGATAAAAAATACGCGGGTTATGTCGCATATATATCGCCTGAGGCTGAATTCACGCCGAAGAACGTGCAGACGAAGCGCGAGAGGGTGAAATTAGTTTACAGGGTGAAAATAAACGTGGATAATGCCGCGGGCGAACTCAAGCTCGGAATGCCAGTGGACGCGAAGATAAAAGCCGGGGAATAGTACGGAAACGGGAAAACGATGGGACGATGTGACGATAGGACGATGGGACGAGTGAAAAGTTTTGGAATTGAATAGATTTTGAATAATTATGGATAGTTTAGAAGTATTATGAAAGATGATAAATTAGAAAATTCGAATATCGCGATAAGCTTCGAGGGGCTTTCGAAGTCTTTCGGGAAGACGCGCGCGCTCGACGGCGCGACGCTATCGGTTGCGCGCGGCGAGATCTTCGGCATACTCGGGCCGGACGGCGCGGGAAAGACGACGATGATGAGGATAATAGCGGGGCTTATGCCTTATGAGGCGGGAACCGTCACGGTCCTCGGGCGCGACCTGGCCCGCGGCGCTGGCGATCTTTGCGATCATATCGCTTATATGCCGCAGCGGTTCGGGCTTTATGAAGACCTTTCGGTGGCCGAGAACATTTATTTCTATTCCGACCTCTATAATATGAAAAGGGGCCCGGAGCTTGACGCGCGCATCGACGAACTATTGACCTTCTGCCGAATGACCCCGTTCAAAAACCGTTTTGCCGGCAAATTGTCGGGCGGAATGAAACAGAAGCTCGCTCTCACATGCGCGCTGATCCACACGCCCACGCTTCTTCTGCTGGACGAACCTACGAACGGCGTGGATCCGGTGT
The DNA here is from genome assembly GCA_964551445.1 of uncultured bacterium. Lineage (GTDB taxonomy): Bacteria > Muiribacteriota > UBA9980 > UBA9980 > UBA9980 > DAOPXV01. The sequence goes on from CAZKCG010000104.1 coordinate 9,973, forward strand.
CGCGCAGGGAATTCTGGAAGATATTGCAGAATATGCTGGCGACGGGAGTGACGATATTCGTGTCGACGACATATCTGGACGAGGCCGAACGGTGCAACAGGATAGGGTTTTTGAATAACGGCAGGATAACGGCGATCGGCACGCCGAAGAAATTGAAAAGCGATTCGGCGAAAAAGATGTGGAAACTCGAAACGAACGATAAATTCGCGGCGGTTGAATTATTAAAAAGCGTGGCGGGGGTCGTTTCATCATACATTATGGGGGCGTCGGTGCATATCTTCACGACGCGGGAGACCGGAGATGAAGCGGTGAAAACGGCGATCACGGCGGCTTTTTCCGCGAAAGGGCTCGCGCTTGACAAACTCGAGGCGATAACGCCGAATCTGGAAGACATTTTTATCGAGCAGATCGGAAGTTGAATTGGACGACGGGCAACGATGCGACGGGAACGGAGATCAGTGAATAGATAAAAAGAAGAGAGAAGAGATAAAAAAGAAGAGAGAAGAGTTAATGTCGCGGCCTTTGGCCGCCATTTTAAAATGATCGCGCAAAGCACGATTTCGATAACTATTCTCAATACATTGTTCACTATTCACTAAGATAAGGATTGGCAAGCATGGAAAAAGACATAGCGGTATCGGTCACGGACCTTTATAAGATATTCGGCGCTTTTCACGCGGTGGACGGCATTTCGTTCAGCGTGCGGCGCGGCAGTATTTTCGGGTTCCTGGGGCCGAACGGCGCCGGTAAATCAACGACGATAAAGATGCTGTGCGGGCTTCTGACGCCGACGGCCGGCAGCGGAAGCATCGGCGGGCTCGACATTATGAAGGACTCCGAAGCGATAAGGCAGCGCATCGGGTATATGTCGCAGAAGTTCTCGCTCTACGACGACATGACGGTCGTTGAAAATATCAGATTTTTCGGCACTCTTTACGGGATATACGGGGCCGAGCTGGAGGCGCGGGTTGAAACGGCCCTTGAACTGGCCGGTTTGAAGGACCGGCGCGACATCATGACGGGGACGCTTCCGGGCGGGATAAAACAAAGGCTGGCGCTCGGGTGCGCGATACTTCACAAGCCGGAATTCCTGTTCCTGGACGAACCGACATCCGGCGTCGATCCGATATCGCGGCGCAACTTCTGGAGCGTGATACATAGTTTCGCGCAGTCGGGGATAACCATCTTCGTAACGACGCACTATATGGAGGAAGCCGAATATTGCGACCACCTGGTGCTCATTTACAAGGGAAAGATCGTCATACAGGGAACGCCGCTCGAACTTAAGACATCGAAACTCACGCAGAGCATATATAAGATCGACTGCGAAGCGCCGTCCGAAATGTACTCGGCGCTCGACGCGCTCGGGAAATTCGATGAGATAAATCTATTCGGAGATTCGATCCACGTGGTGACGGCGGATGGCATAGAAACCGTTAGAACGGCGGCGGCCGAACTTTCGGCGAAGAGCGGAATACGGATAAAAGCCGTAGAAAAAACGCTCCCGTCGCTTGAAGATATTTTCGTACTGGCCATATCGGAGGCTGACGCAAAATGAATTTTAGAAGGCTTATGGCCATTACGAGAAAGGAATTTCTCCACATAATCAGGGATGTTCGAAGCCTCGTGGCGTCGCTTCTGATACCGATAACGCTTCTGGTGCTGTTCGGGTGGGCGCTCAATTTCGACGTGGACAACATCGAGACGGTGATATGCGATTTCGACCATTCGCCCAAGAGCCGCGAGCTCGTTTCGCGCATCTCGGAGAGCAGATTTTTCAAGGTCGTCGACCACCCGTCGAGCCAGAAGGAACTTGAAAGGCACATAATGTTCGGGCGCGCCGCCGTCGGGATCACGATACCGCAGTCGTTCGACGCGAAGCTTTCGCGGGATGAATCGCCGGTCATAGGCGTGATGGTGGACGGGTCGGACTCGAACAGGGCGTCGATCGGGCTCGGATATCTCAACAACATGATAGCGATGTTCTCGAACGAGCTTCTGCGGGACAAGATGATCGAACTGGGCGTGAAAAAGGTCGAATCGCCGATCGAAGTGCGGCAGCGCGTATGGTTCAACCCGGAACTTGCGAGCAAGAATTATATCGTGCCGGGGCTTATAGCGGTCATTATGACGGTCATCGCGGCGATGCTCACGGCGCTCACGATA
>CAZKCG010000105.1:0-12072 GCA_964551445.1 uncultured bacterium
GACCGCGTTTGAAAGAATATTGGTGAGTATGTGATAAAGTTTCTGCCGGTCTGTAGATATTTGGCGGGGGATGTCGGAAGAGAATTCGACCTTGAATTCGATATTTTTATTCCGGGCCGAAAGTTCGAACTGTGAAACTAGCGGATCGATAAATTCCATGAGATCGAAATTTGAAATTTCGAGCCTTGCCTTTCCCGCGTCAATTCTGGATATATCAAGCATATCGTCGATCATTTTGAGCAGGCGCGTTTCGGAAGTTTTTATCATTTTGAACATATCCGATCTTTCCGGATCATTTTCAGTTCTCATCAATAGATTTGTAAAGCCCATAATTCCGTTCATCGGAGTTTTCAATTCATGGCTCATATTTGAAAGAAAATCGTTTTTGGCCCTGTTCGCTTTTTCAGCGGCTTCCTTTGCCAGAACAAGTTCTCTTTTTGTTTTTTCAAAATAGAGAAATAATATCGAAATAGCCGCGGCGTTTCCAAGTATCCCGCCCGTTATGAAACCGGCGGCGACAAGGCTTTCATTATTTAAATAGCGGATGAACGGATAATCGAGCTTATGAATTCCCCATAAAATGAAAATTATCCCGACTATCCTGTTCCAGACAAGATTATCGACCGGATTTCTTATGAACGCGATCCCGTTCCAGATAAAACCGGCGCCGAATATCATGAAGGTCGGAATGGCTTTAACTGTGTTGCCGCATGACATCAGATGACATGCGAATATCCAGAAAAGATTTAAAAAAGTCATCGTAATCAACAAACGGCTTTTCTTTTTTTCAAGAAATTCGACCGTGCCGTCAATGATAAAATAACAGCTGACGGCGGATGCGGCGAGAGAAAGGCCCGTAAACGCGTTAATCGAAGGAAAGATATCAAAAAGAAAATCGAAGAGGAACCTTATGATGTAAAAAAACCAGCACATGGACCAGAGCTTAAAGTAATTGCGTTTTTCAAGACGCCACATGAAAAAATATACCGAAAATATGATCACGGAATCAATGAACGTTGAAATAATTGAATATTTTAAGTTTGCCATAAATGTTGATAATTACTTCAAAATTAAATAAGCGGCTTATCGGTAAATACATGAAAATTTAAACCATTCGCAGCTGAAATTATTTGAAAGTAACTATAACATATTTCAAATTTGAAGTCACGATAAATCGTGGCGCAAACCTGACCGCCGACCGGATATAATAAGATAAAAGCGGATATTTTATTTCATTCGTATCGCAGCGCCACTACGCAGTCAAGGCTTGCGGCCTTATTGGCAGGGTATATGCCGAAAAAGAGCCCGACGGCTAGCGAGAATGTAAATGAAAGCGCGACTGCCCATGCCGAAACGTTCGTGTTCCAGTTTCCGATATGCGAAATAGCGTAAGAGATCCCGGCGCCGCCTAAGATGCCGATCACTCCTCCCAGCACGCATAAAAATATCGATTCGATCAGAAACTGGCTCAATATGTCTGTTTTCGTCGCGCCAAGCGCTTTTCTCAGGCCGATCTCGCGCGTGCGTTCCGTCACGGATACGAGCATTATATTCATTATGCCGATGCCGCCGACAAAAAGCGATATAAAGGCGATACCGCCCAGAAAAATGGTTATGGTATCGGTTATATCGCTCATGCGGTTCAGCATATCGGTCTGGTTCCTCACGTTGAAGTCGTCGTTTGCGCCGCTCGTTCTGTGGCGCTTGCGAAGTACCGAGGTTATCTCTTCTATCGCCAGGTCCATATCGCCCTTATTCGCGACGCAAATATTTATGCTCCTTAAATATTTCATGGCAAAAAGGCTTTTCTGGAATGTCAGGATAGGTATCAATATCATGTCGTCGGGATTTACCGGTCCGGACTGCCCCTTTTTTTCAAGAACGCCGATGACGGTGAACGCATTTCTGTTTATCGTTATTTCCTTGCCCACCGGTTCCTGATTCGGGAACAGGTTATCCACGACGGTCGATCCTATAATCGCTACTTTTTTGTAATTCTTATTATCCCCGGCGGTAAAAAAAACGCCTTTGGAGAGCTTCATGTTGCGCACTTCAGGATAGTTCTGATTGGTTCCCGTGATCTGCGTCATCGTGTTCTGGTTTCCCGCTTTGACCCTCGCGGACTTCGAATTTTCAGGCGCCACAAGCAGAATTGAAGGACATTCTTCGGCCAGCGCCGCCGCGTCTTCGTTCTTAAGCGTCTGACTCGAGCCCATTCCCTGGCCGCCCATTCCGACCTTGAGTTGTCCGGGCATTACGAATAAAAGGTTGGTGCCGAGGCCTTCTATTGATCTGGTTATCATCTGTTTAGCGCCTTCTCCTACCGACAACATCGCGACGACCGAACACACTCCGATCACTATGCCGAGCATGGTAAGTATGGAGCGCATTTTATTCGCGCCGAGGCTTACTATGGATATTCTGAAAAGTTCCGCTATGCTCATATTTTTCCTTCTTGTCCGTCATTGACATTTTGACGGCCGAAATTTCATGGTTAAGGACTTTTCGATGATCTTACGGTCTGCTTACGGCATAAATTTATAAATACGCTAGAATCGGAATAATCGGCGTTTCTTAATTATGTACTCTACGCGCCGGACGATTTCATTCCTGCATTCCAGGTCATGAAAAAAATAATAAGATCAAAATTCTATCCAAATTGCTCACAGTCATAAGCCTGAGGCGTTAACCTATGCGTCCGGAAAGCCGCCAATTCCGCATCTGTTCTCTATTACTAATAAGCTTACATCGGCGGCGGGGGCGGCATGCCTCCGGATGAACCCGATAATGATTTCGAGGCCTTTTCACGCTTGAGCGCGATCCCTGAATAAAACCTGTCGCCACCTTCCAGTCCGCCTGAAAGCACAGTTTTTTCACCGTTGGATTCGCCCGTTAGTATCTCTTTCAGATACGGCTGGCAAGCAGAGCCGTTACGGCTGAATATTTTCACGAATTTTTTATCGCCCTGCTCGATTATCGAGTCGAAAGGTATCATTCTGACGCCAGGCTTCGAAGATACCACTATATCAGCGTTAGCCGTCATACCGACCTTCACTTCATCCGTTCCCTCAACGAGTTTGAGCGTTACGTCGACAGACGGAACGTCGTTCTTAAGATAAACCCTCGGCCCGATGCTTATCAATTCGGCGGCGAAGATCCTTTTCGGAAAACTGTCGAGCCGCACTCGCGCCTGAAGTCCGTTCTTAAGTTTACTGATATCGGTCTCATCCACATTCGCTTTTACCCATACTTCATCCATGTCGGACAGCGTCACAATATTCGTTCCGGAAGTGACGGATGATATCCCCGACGTTATTATTCCGCCCGCGTCGACCCATTTTTGAGTTACGATACCCGATATCGGGGCCAGAACGGTCGCGTCGTTTAATTGTTCGCATGCGTCCTGATAAAGACTTTCAGCCTTATCGACCATGGATTTCAGGTTAACTATTTTCTGTTCCATCATCATAAGAGACTCGATCTTTATTTTCGTGCTCTCGACCTCGAATATTGAGACCTCATACTGCAGCAGCGCTTTTTGTATATCTTCGTTCTGATAGCCCTGTTTCAAAAGCGACAGCTTTTCCTGCGCGGTTTTCAGCTGGGCGTATGAAACGTCCGACCTGGCCCGCGCTTCATCCAGCGACGCCTGTGAAACGAGATTTTTACCGAAAAGTTCCTTATGGCGTTCGTAGTTTTTATGGGAGTTCTCATAATTAGCGGCGGCGAGATCTGATTGAGCCGCCCCCTGTGAAATTTCCTCAGGTCTTGTCCCCTTTTTCATTTGAAGCAGGTTCACGCGGCTGAGCTCTATATTAGTCAGCGATTTGCGCATCTCGTTATCATATGTTTTCCTGTTTATATCGTAAGAAAGATTCATTTCCTCATATTGCGCGCGGGCCGACTTCAGGTCGGCTTCGACCTGTTTGACCTTCAACAGCGTATTTCTCTTATCGATGGTAGCCACCAGGTCGCCTTTTTTCACGAAGTCGCCTTCCATAAGTTTCAGAAATTCGACGTTGCCGCCCACTCTTGATTTAACGTCGACGCTTGAAATGGCCGATATCACGCCGGTACATGAAATAAGGATCTCGAATGTCCCGGCCGATGCCATTTCAACGTTAGACGCCATGCTTATATCGATCGAAATACCTTCGCTTTTTCCGGCCGAATAAAAAAAAGTGAAATAACATAGCGCCGAAATAACGGCGGCTATGATTAATTTTGGGTAATGCTGCTGTAATTTCATTTGATAGTCCTTTTATTAATTTTAAGATCCTGTATTTTCTTTTTTTACATTTTAATACTTACCGGTCAGCTGGAAAATAAACATGTTGACCCCGGACGGCAGTTTTAATTAAAGCAACAAATATGCCGGCGCATTGAACGGCAAAATTCATATTTTTGATAAGTTTACACCGAAATTACGGAGAAAAATCCGTTTCAATGATCCATCGTCGGAGTTATGTCCGAATTTCACGGCATAACTCAAAGCTGAAAAAAAAGAAAGAATAAGAAATTTAAAATTTTGTTAAAATTAATTAATGGGCGGCAGTTTTTTTAGATTAATTCACAATTGGTTTTGCGGCTAGCAACATTTTTAAAATCCGGCTTAAAATTTTAGCGGTTTTTTGTTAATTATCATTGACATAAGGTATTTTTACATATATAATTACATTATCAAATTTTATGGAGGTATTTCGATGAAAAAAATGTCCCTTCTCCTTCTCGTTATCGCTTTCGCGGTATCATCGATCGGCACTGCATTCGCGGCGTCCGAATGGGTTCAGCTTACTAAAAGCGGTAAATCAGGCGCTGTTCCCGAAATGAAACTCGTAACGACCAGAAGCAAAAATGTCGAAATTATCGAGGTCACCGTTCCCGGTTTTTATCGCGAAACAAAACTCGCAGGCGATAAAAAAGCTGAATTCATGACAGTCGGCATATCATCGAAACATATGGAAAAAGGCCTTCCTGAAATACCCGCCATGAAAACATTCGTTACGCTCCCTGAAGGCGCCGAAGTTTCCGCCAGCGTAATATCCGAAGACTGGGCCGAAATAAAAATGAAGAACGCGGCCGCTCCCTCGAAAGGCCAGCTCACAAGAAATATCGACCCCGAAACGGTTAATTTCGAATACAACGATTTCTACAACACAACCGATACATTTCCCGGAATGGACAAAAAAGTCGTAACGAGCGCTCCTTTCGTAATGCGCGACGTTCGCGGCGTTGAAGTTTCAGTAAACCCGTTCCAGTACGACAACGCAAAAAAAGCTATGAAAGTAGCTAAAAAAATGCGCATCGAATTAAGGTACAAAAGCGCCGTCCGCGGCGCTGAAACGAAGAAAACCGTTCCCTACGAATTCGCCGAGATCTACAAAAATACATTCATGAACTTCGTTCCGACCGACGTTATCGAAAGGCTCGAGCTCGGAAACCTCCTCGTAATAACGCACGACAGCATGCTTGAAGAAGCTATGCCCCTCGTCGAATGGAAGAAAAAACAGGGATTCGGCGTAAAAGTCGCTAAAATGAGCGAAATCGGCGCTACCGCTGACGACGTTTACAAATTCATAAAAGCTGAATATGCCGCTACGAAAATGGCTTACATCGTTCTCGTCGGCGATTCAGAACTCATCCCTACGCTCCTTGGCGTAAAAGAAAAAGCCGCTTCAGACCCTTGCTATACCAAGCTTGCCGGCGACGACCACGTTCCGGATGCCATGATCTCCAGAATTTCAGCCAAGAACGCGGCAGAAGTCAAGAACCAGATAGCCAGAATAATTCACTACGAACAGTTCCCCTACACCGGTGACGCCGCTAAATGGTACAGAAAAGCCGTTGGTATCGCAAGCGCCGAAGGCAAACCGACCGATTTCGAACGCGCAAACTGGCTCCGCGACGGACTTATGAAATATAACTTCGACGTAGTAGATCAGATCTACGATCCGGGCGCGTCAAAAGCCAAACTCGCCGCAGCTATAAACGAAGGCAGATCCCTCATCAACTACATAGGCCACGGCTCGAAAACCGCTTGGGTCACCACATACTTCGGAAACGCCGACGCTCTCGCCCTTAAAAACGACCGCATGCTCCCCGTTATATGGTCGGTTGCCTGCGTGAACGGCGCATTCAACGGCGGTTCAGACTGCTTCTGCGAAGCGTGGATGAAGGTCGGAACACCTGAAAAACCTGCCGGCGCGGCCGCAATATTCGGTTCCTCAACGAACGCGGAATGGGTTCCTCCCTGCGACATGCAGTCGGAGATCAACCTCGTCCAGACCGCTACCGAAAAACAGTCGTCGGTAGGCGCACTTGCTCTCACGGGCGTTTTAAAAGCCATGCAGACATGGGGCACGGCCGCTAATTCGTCAGGCGTTATGCTTTTCGAACAGTACAACATATTCGGCGATTGCTCAATGCAGGTTAGAAACGACGTTCCCAAACAGGCTAAATTCACGGCTAAACGCGAAGGCAAAAACGTTATCGTAAACGTAACCAACGGCGAACGCGCAGTTAAATACGCACGCGTAGCTATATCGATGGGTCAGAACGGCGAAGCCGTAACCGGCGTAACCGGCGAAGACGGCAACGCGACGCTCACGTTCAACACGATAGACGAAAAGAACGCGACAGGCTCGATCACCGTAACCGGCCAGAACCTCGTTCCCGTAGTTGATTCAACCCTCGCTCTGTAATCGAAATATAAATAAAACTTAATATTCCAAAACGGTTAAAAATGGCGTTCGAAAATTATCGGACGCCATTTTTATATCCGCGCGAAACGCACCGTTAAACCTCAATAAAACAGTTGCGGATAATATCGGAGTGAAATAATCCGATAAATATTATTCAAAGTATTTTAATTTCAAAAAATATTTGATATAATCTAACTATTACAATGATGCTGATTGAGGCATTAAAAATTTCATACATCCCGCATTATCCGGCGGCGGATGAAACTATTGGATGATCGAAAATAAACATTACGCATAAATGGTGTTAAAACAATATTAAAAACAAAGATAATTCCGGAGGAAAAACATGTTCAAGATCAATAATTCAATGTCCGCAATCGTTATCATCTCCTTCCTTTTCTCTTTTTTTACGGCGCTTATAAACCCCGCGGCCGCGCTTGCGTCTAACGAAACACCCGTTTACAGCGGCGGTTTCTCCGAAGGCACGAAAACATACACATTCGGCGAGAACGTCAACGTGCGAAAAGAATCTAAGATCGCCGACGGAAACGTCATAGATAAGCTTCCGGCCGGGACCGAAGTGACCGTTAAGTCCGCCGGCGCCGATCTCACGATCGAAGGCCTTGCGCAGAAATGGTACGGCGTGCAATACGCAAAAGACGGCGCTAAAAAGTCCGGATATATCTGGGGCGGCTTCCTCGCGCTCGCTTACTCCCCGCTTAATGCTGACGGCAGCAAGCTGGCCCTCACGGGGCTTAAAAAATACTCGAAAAAAGAAGGCTTGACGGCTGAACTTCGCATCGTTTCAGCGAATAAAATAGTTTCGGCTGCGGCGTTCAAGCCACAGAACCAGGACGACGGCAGCGGTGCCGCTTATTCATACAGTCTTTACTCGAACGATTTCGGAGAAAAAATGGGCTTTACGCAATTTGAAAAACTGATCTTCGTAAAATGCCTGTATGAGGCCTGCGGATACACCAACGGCACCAACTGGTTCGGCGTAACGAAAGACGATAAGGTTTATTTCATAGCGGCTGAAACGACAAATTCCGAAGCCGGAGTTTATCAGGCGCGGACCTTCATAACCTTTCCATCCGATAAGGGCGGGATCAAGGACGGAGTGGTCCTCACCGACGAATCAGCCGAATTCGACGAGGCAAAAAAAGATTACGTGGTGAAAAGCTCTAAAGATGAAAAATTAGAATGGAAGAGCGGCGCTTTCGTGAAGGTTAAATAGTTCTGATATTATAAGACGAATAATAATATTTCAAGAAACCAGCCGGCCGCGGCATAACCAGGAATATTCCCTTAAATAAAATTTGATCATGTAAATATATTGTTTCATTTGCATGATCAAATTTCAAAACATTGTAACTTCCCATGTCCGGACAAGATGTAAATCGCCAGTAAAATTGCCGGAACATTTAAAAATTGTTTCAGCGCGTCAATTATACCGTCATGAGACGAAGTAATGCGTATATCTGTAAAACTATTTCACCGGCGAAAATAAAACTGATGATATTGGCGAGGATTATAGTCGCGAGCATATTTTGGTTCGACAGCAGTTCTTCAGCTATTCCAAGCCCGGCCAAAATTTTGCGTTTCGAGTTATATACGGGAAATTCAATTATAAGCGGGACGATCTCCGCGAGAAGATACATCTGGCTTTCGGGAAACCGAGTAAGAAAATAATACGCGGCCAGCTGCGTCAACGGCACGGATATTATATTAGCGGTAAAAACGGTGCTGAATATGCTATTGCTTTTAAAAGTGAACCGCGCCGCGATAAACTCTAAAAACACTGTAACTATGACCGCGAGAATAATATAGATCGCTATCTCTCCGTTTGTTCTCATGCCTTTTATGCCGTAACTGTAATCGATAACGATAGGGTTCGCGTAACATTCGTGCGGGAAAATAAAAACGATCATCCACAAAAAACACGCGATGGTTTTTATAAAGTATTTCAGCTCATAAATTTTATTCATTGGTCAATGCTCCTTAAAGCCAAAAGGCTCATAACAAAACATCCGGCCCGCGTAAAAAAATAAATTAGCCGAACCGTCTTCAAACACATTATAGCACAGCTTTGAGCGGCCGTAAAGTTAAATCATATTTGGTGACGCACCTTTTGATCCCGCCGGGTATCGCTGAAACAGCCGCGGCGCTTAAAACCGGATGGATTTGAACTATGATACTTAATTTGCGCTTTGAAGGTATTTCAAATTATAAATTTATCTGATATAATATCATCGAATATGAATACAAGATCATCAGGAAAAATCTCATACATTCTAAAAATATCCGCAAGCGCGTTATATTCACTCTTGCTTATTTCAGCCCTGTTCTCAAGCCCCGCCGCGGCCGCTGAAGATCAATTTGATAAAAACACTGGCGGATACAGGACGATCGATCCGGATTTCATCGAAAAATATACCGGAGCGGCTCATTCCATGGACTCGCCGGAAAAATACGCCGCGTCGAAAACGCTTGCGGAAATAGTCGCGGGCGTTAAAAGCGGATATTACAAACGCATAATCGTCGTCGAAGGCGGCCGGGATTCGGCTCGAAAATGGCTTGAAACGGTCCGGGCCGGACATATAAAAAGACTCGAGGGCAAAAACTCGAAGAATGAAAAATGGGATTATTTTGAAGCGGCGGCCGGCGGCGAGACCGTCGCGGTAGAATTTCACGCCTTCGGCGAGGACATGCTCCGCCATTTAATGATGTGTCACGCGTTCGCCGGCGTTTCACGCGAAAAGATATCGGGCGTTTTAAGGAACCGCTGGTTCGAATTATGCCGCGCCGATTACGACTCGTTCTTAAAGACGATCGGACGCATAGACATAGGAATAATAGGCTACAGGCGTTCGATAGTACGCCATATTTACTGGCGCCTGACGGCGGTCCGAAAGGCTGGAACCATCGCCGGAGCGCTTTCAAATCACGACGGGGCCGAGAACTTTATCGGAGAAATAAAGCGCCATATTTTGCACAATGCCGGATTTCAAACGCTGCGCGCGTTAAAAAAAGATGTCGATGTTTTTTCGAATTTCATTCTCGGATTTGAAGCCCTTCAAAAAAACGGAGCGGCGAACGACAGGTTCTTCACCTCGTCCGGCGAATATTACGAACTCGATAAAGCCGATCGCTCGTTGAAAAACATCATATGCGAACTCAAAAAAAATGGAGCAGCGCATTCCAGGCTTTTAGATCTCGCCGATGAAAAAGGAATAAAATTCATCGCTATTGAAGGAAAAGCGGGCGAATATTTCGAGCAGGCTTTCGATATAAGACGCATAACTTTTAAAACTCGCGGCGGCGGAAAAATAGTCGCGGCGGCCTGCGAGCACCCATACGGTTCGGCGGCGGAGGCTATGGCGCTATCGATGAACGACGCCGGGGCGAAAAAAATATTCTTCTACGGAAGCTGCGGCGCTCTTTTTGAAAACGCACGGCATTATGAAATAATCGTGCCAGGGGCGTTCCTTATGGAGCGCGGCTGTATAGAAAATCCGTTTGCGAAAAAACTCGCAAACGACGAAAGAGTAACGATATCAAGGCTTCACGCGTCGGTCTTTTCGCCGCTGTGCGAAAGCGTTCCCGAGATCGGATCTTTAAAAAAACTGGGCGTCGGCTCGATAGACGTCGAAGCGGCCCACGTTATGCGCAATAGCGAAAGTTTAAGCGGAACGGTCAATTCGCTCTTCATAGTCTCGGATATTCCTGGGACCAAAAACACGCTCGATGGCTGGGACCGTGAAAACGAAGATTACGTGCGCTCACAGATGACGGCGCTCGACCTTATTATCGGCGACATCGGCGCGGTCGGCGTCGAGTTGAAATAATTAAACGGTTAATTTGATTTTTTATTCAATGAACACTTAATACAAACGCGGCAGCATGAATTGACAATAATTCCCCTATATGTTATTATCAGATAATTTTTATTCGCGGAGGCGTTAAATGAAAAACAGATTTTTTATAGTTTGGATGGCCCTTTGTATCTTCTTTTCCTCTTTCGGTTTTCTGGAAGCGGCCGATCTTAGCGTGCCGGCAGGAACGCTCGTAAAGCTTATTCTCGAGATGCCGCTGTCGTCTAAAACCAGTCAGAAAGGCGAAATGGTTAAATTCACGGTTGGTAAATCAGTTAAGATCGGAGCGAAAACGGTAATTGAAAAAGGCGCTCTGGCTCAGGCTCAGATCACCGAGGTCCGCGGCCCCGGCAAATTCGGAAAAAACGCCAGAATAAAAATGAACTTTCTTTTCGTCAACGATAAAAAAGGAAACCGCGTCCCCATCAAGCTTGGCGAGGAATCGGCGAAGATCAATAAACAGGAAGGATACGCCATAGGCGCTTCCGCCGGCGGATTTTTACTGCTCGGCCCGATCGGTATCGTAGGCGGCCTCTTCGTAAAAGGCAAGAACGTCGAAATAGCCAAAGGCACGGAGCTTTTCGTCGAGGTCAGTAAATAAATAAAACGGCGGGCATCAGTTAAAGATGCCGCCGGCATAAATTTTCAGGAATCGCTCTTCCGGAATCTCATTTTCATATAAGCTGGACTGGACTTCGGCTCATATGGCCATCCGCTAAAAATTTATAAATCCCACTTTTTAAAAATTGCCCCAGCTGTTATGTCTTACGGTTGGGGCGATTCAAATATTTGCTCGAAGTGTAAAGCGAAGATCATTTGATAGCCGCATTCTATTTATGACGGCCATAACTCCACACTTTTACGCTATTAATCAATTTACTTCCGCCACTTAAGCTGAGGATATTCCGTTCCTTCCGATATTTTCCATGTGCCGGAAAAGTCCCATCCGTTCGCCATGTATTTAGCGGATGTTTTCGCATCGGAGATAGTTATATTGGCACCTCTTCTGCTCGTAAGGGAAGCGGAAACCGGAAGTCCCGGAAACGTCGTCGTATCCGTGAGCGATTTAGGCCTATATACCATGGCTTCGTTCGCGTAATTGTCGGCCAGGAAAGATTTGGCCGAATCGATGCGTCCGACGAGGCGTCCGTAGTAATAATTCGCCGCGTCGTTGTTCTGGAACACCATCGCGCCTAACGCATAGCATTTTGATATAGTTCCGCCGTCGCTTCTTCCGATGAGGCCGCCGACGCCGATCTCGAGATCTGTTCCCGTGCATGTGGCATTTCCAAGTGAATAAACATTTTTGATATCGCATATAACGCTGCCCGGAGCGTTATATCCTATGAACCCGCCGACGCTCTTGACTCCTGTAGCGTCACCCGTAGAATAGCAGTCGGTCGTCCGGACATTGGTGCTTATACCCGCGAACCCGCCCGCCTCGACTTTATCGCTCGTCGCAGATCCGGTGGAGTAACAGCCCGATGTGTAGCATT
>CAZKCG010000106.1:0-12003 GCA_964551445.1 uncultured bacterium
TCAAAAACATATCAGGAAATGCTTGAATCGCCTGACCGCATATCGAAACTCGTTCTTCAGCTCGGACTCGATAAAAACACAGCATTTCAGATACTTTCAATAGATATCGCCGATATCGAGGTCGGCAAGAACATCGGATCGGTCCTTCAGATGAACCAGGCCGAAGCCGACAAGAAGGTCGCCCAGGCAAAAGCCGAAGAAAGAAGAGCCTTCGCGGTAGCGCTCGAACAGGAAATGGTCGCGCGCGAACAGGAAATGAGAGCCAAGGTCGTCGAGTCGGAGGCGGAGGTTCCAAAAGCCATGGCCGATGCTTTGAGGAGCGGAAATATAGGCGTCATGGATTATTATAAACTTAAAAACGTTCAGGCCGACACTGAAATGCGTCAGTCGATAGCCGATAAAGTATAAAAACAGGCTTTGTGTGTTTTTTGTCGGGTAATACTTTATTAGTGAATAGTGGAGAGTGAATAGTGAAGAGTTGTGGATCGCGACGGGCCTCTAGGCCCAAGTGTCGCTGGAGCCATGGCCGATGCGCCCGGAAGCGCAAGTGCCGCGATGCCATGGACGACGCGCCTGAGGCGCTAGTGTCGCTGGAGCCACGGATGGCGTGAAGCGACGGGCAATGAGCGGCTGGCGAGAAGCGACCCGCTAGCGCGAGCCTTTACAAATAAAAATAGCGTTTGTGGAACTAAAAAGATTATTCAAATTATCAAAAAGTCATTTAGTTCTCCACTCTCCACTCTGAACTCTTAACTTAAATAACGCCCGTGTGAGGAAAAATGGAAAAACTGATATTTCTGATAATAGTTATAGCCATATCTGCCTTTATCGACGCCGTTTCCAAAAAGAAGGACAATAACAGCGGAAACGGCGGCTCGACCGGCTCGCAGGACAGCTTCGACATCGAGGAATTCGATTTTTCGAAGATCGCCAGGAAACGCGATGAGTCTCAGGTTTCCGCCCGGAAACCAAGCGAGCCGGACCAGGATTACGCGGAGATAAAACACGATTATGAGCGCGATTATGAACACGATCACAGCCACGCCCAGAAGCCGCAAAAAACGGCGGAAGAGATCAAATTCGAAACTATTTTCAATCAGCCCGACGCTTATTCCATAAATATACCGTCAACGGCAGATGTCGTTAAGGGCAAAAAGGAAACGCTTGAGGCAAGCAAAGCCGGCATAAAAGCGGACACTGATTCGGAAAGAGCTATGGAAAGGCTTTCGGCGCAGGTTTCGACGGGGGCCGTCGTGGACCTTAAAAACGCGAGCATTGAAGCGGAACGCAAGGAAAGTTTGAAAAGCCGCGCGAAGTTTAAAAAACAGAGTTCTTCCGCCAAAAGTAACGCGGCCGAGATAAGTACGAACGCTCAGACGGCTGACGAAGATGCTTCGGAATTCGATATAAGATCTCTTTTTGGCGAAAAAAACATAAAAAATTCTATTTTAGCATCGATTATACTTGACAAACCAAAATTTTAAAGTATAATTAGATGATAATAATTTGATAGGTATCCGGTCATATCTTAGTGAACATATGCGTCTGCCGATATTTACGCTTAACTTGAGCATTTTAGCCCGAATATCGGCCTGACGTATGTTTTGTTTTTGTCTTTATATTTTTTTGAAGGAAAAACGATGGAAGATAAGAAGTTTCAGGAATTCATAGTCAGCGTCAAGGGCCAGAACGACATAGTCAACACTATTTCGAACTATACGCAGCTTAGAAAAAGCGGGAAGAATTTCTCCGGGCTTTGCCCTTTCCATATGGAGAAATCGCCGTCTTTTTCGGTTAATTCCGAAAAGCAGTTCTATTATTGTTTCGGATGCCAGGCCGGCGGCGACGTCATAAAATTCGTCTCAAAGATCGAAAATATCTCATACAAAGACTCGATGATAAAGCTCGCCAGGCTTCAGGGTATCGATATTCCCGAGGAATTCCGCCGCGGAATGATCAAAGACGACAGCGATCGGAACCGCTCGATCTATAATCTGTTGAGCGATGCCACGGCGTACTTTTTCAAGGTGCTCACATCGTCTTCCGAAGAATCGGTGGCTGCCAGAAATTACCTTTATATGCGCGGCCTTACTAATGAAGACATCGAACAGTACATGATAGGCTACTCCTTTTTCAGTCCCAATAAATTCATGACCGCCGTTTTGAGATCGCAAAAATTCAATCACGGCGACCTCGAGCGCGCCGGCCTTATTTCAAAGACGGCTGAAGGAAAACATTTCGACCGTTTCTTCGGGCGGGTCATGTTCCCCATATTCGACAGAAGCGCAAGAACCATCGGTTTTGGCGGACGCGCCGTAAGGCCGGACGTGGCCCCTAAATATCTGAATTCGCCCGAGACCGAAACTTATAAAAAAAGTTACGTTTTCTATGGCATAAATTACGCCCACGATGCTATAATTAAAACGAAGGAAGTTATCCTGGTGGAAGGCTACTTCGATTTTATTTCGCTTCACCGATCCGGCATACAGAACGTCGTCGCCACATGCGGGACCACGCTTTCACCGTATCACGTAAATTACATAGAGAGTAACTGCAACCACGTTATATTTCTATACGACATGGATGAGGCCGGGATACGCGCCACTATGAAAAATTTCGAGCTTTTCTCGAAAGCGGATATGAAAATTTCCGTCGTTAAGTTCGAGGGCGCGAAAGACGCGGACGAATACATCAACAAGTTCGGGCTCGAAAAAACAGGCGCCGCGATTTCACAGGCGCAGCCATTCACGAGATTTTTAACAAATTACGCATATAAAACATTCGGCAGAAGCGATATCGAATCAAAGACCGGGATCATTAATTTTTTAACTCCCCATCTGCGTTCGATCTCTTCCGAAATGACAAGAAACCAGTATATTTCGGCTATATCGCAGGAACTCGGCGTTTCAGAGGACGGGATACGCGAAACCATATTCCGTGATTTCAAGGAAGCTAAAAATCAGGGAGCGGCGCCCGACAATAAATTCATCCTCTCGCCGGAATCTAACGTTAAGCGCAAGACCCAACTGGAAATGCTCCATCTCGTAATACAGAACGTCGAATACCTTTCCAGGCTGCTTTCACAGGTTGACATATCGTCGTCGGACTGCGCTGAGCTTCGCGGCATGGTTGAATTAATGCTCGGCGCGGACAATTTCTCGCTCGTGAACGATCTTCCGGCGTTATTCACCGGATCGCCTCATGAGGCGCTTTATACCAGGCTATATGCGATGCCGCTTAACTTTGACAATATCGAAAAGTACTTCGATGACCTTATAAACAAATATAATCAAATACTCAGAAAGGAAAAGATAGATGAACTGAAACTCAAGATCAGGGAAGCTGAAGTCATGGGAGATATAGAATCTTCAAACAGGTTACTGCAGGAAGTTTCTTCGCTTCAGAAAGAAATTATTAACATCTAGATAAAACGAAGCCTGGAGGGTTTATCAATGTCGCATAAAAACGGCTATAATCCGCAACCTAGAACTCCCGCGCAAAAAAGCGCGGATTACCGCAATACGCTTTTAAAAACCGGAGCCGCGTCCAAAGTGACGGAGCAGACGAAAAATCTTAAAAGCGTCAATTTCAGCGAAAGGCCAAAGGACGCCCATATATCCATCAACCCGACCATAAGGCCGACGAGCGTCGATAAAAATATCTTCGAGCATATGAATTTGACGCCCGCGAAAGGCGTAAAACCGGAAAACAGCATAAGCATAATGCCGACCATAAAAAATATCGACGGCCCGCTTATCTCAAAGGACGGGGACGCGCTTAAGATCAATCTCGTCAATACGCGCATCGAACTTCCGATACTATCTCCCGTTAAAGCGGAAGAGTTCGATTTCGGCAGTTTCGAACTGCCTTACAGGATGGGCAGGGAACCTGTTGACGATACGCCGAGGCCTTCTTTCGAATCCATCGAGGGCGAGATAAAAAAACGCCTGTCGCCCGCTCTTCAGCCGGTGATAATTGAACTTGTCAAAAAAGCGGTGGCCGCCAATAAGATCTCTTATCAGGAGATCGAACTGAAGCTGCCGCCAAGTTCAACGATAGACGAAATAGAGGAAGTAATATCGCTTATAATGGAATCCAAAATAGAGATCGTCGACGACGACGACGATAAGTTCGCCAGCCAGGAGAACCTGCTCGAAGAGATCAGAAAATTCGACGAGTTCCATAACATTCAGTTCGACGGCGACGATTCGGTCCTCGACTCGGTGAAGATGTATCTTCGCGGTATAGGCGAAGTTCCTCTTTTAACGATGGAAGAAGAGGTCGAGCTTGCCAAACGAATCGAGAACGGCGACGAAGAAGCCGCTATAAAGCTTATAGAGGCGAATTTAAGGCTCGTCGTGTCGGTAGCGAAAAAATATAAAAAACGCGGCCTGCTTTTCCTTGACCTTATCCAGGAAGGAAACCAGGGATTAATTCGCGCCGTTAAAAAATTCAAATACAAAAAAGGTTTTAAATTCTCGACATATGCCATCTGGTGGATCCGCCAGGCCATAACGCGCGCCATCGCCGATCAGGCGAGAACGGTCCGCATACCTGTTCACATGGTCGAGATCATAAACCGCCTCAGAAAGGTGGCGCGCCAGCTTTCGCAGGAATTCGGCCGCGAACCAACCCATGACGAGATCGCGGAGCGCCTTAAAATGCCCGTCGAAAAGGTCAAGAAGATCTTTAAGATATCGCTGGAGCCCGTTTCGCTCGAAACGCCTATCGGTGAAGAGGATGAAAGCCATCTTGGCGACTTCGTCGAGGATAAGAACGCAATATCGCCGGTTGAATCCGCGTCGTATGTTATGCTTAAAGAACAGATAAGCGACGTTTTAAGCACTCTGACCGAGCGTGAAGATAAAGTTATCAAGTACCGCTTCGGGCTCATAGACGGATGCCCCAGAACGCTGGAAGAAGTCGGAAGGATATTCGGGGTCACGCGCGAACGCATACGCCAGATCGAAGCCAAGGCGCTGCGTAAACTCAAACATCCTTCGCGCTCCAAGAAGCTTCGCGAATTCTACGTAGACTAAAATTAAACATCATATAAAAGATCCGGTCGAAAGGCCGGGTCTTTTTTTTACGGGCGGGGGGCGGAACTTTGCAACAGGTTTAGGATCGTTTTTGATGTGGTGTACTGGTAGAACCGGAATTATTTTTATAATGGCTATATTCGTTATACCTTTGTTTATGGTCTTTTTAAATGAATAAAATGCAAATCGATAAATCAGAAGTATTTTGTAGAAAAACAGAGAAAAACATTAAAATAAAATCGCAAATCGATTTAAACGACTTTAACTGGCCTCGAGTGACTTGCAATAATTATTTACCTGTGATATACTATCTTTACTTTCTTTAAAAAAAGTTATTCACGGGCCCATAGCTCAGTTGGTAGAGCTACCGGCTCATAACCGGTAGGTCACAGGTTCGACTCCTGTTGGGCCCACCATACACTCTTTCGGTGGGCAAAAACGTGTCGAACGGATTTTAAAAAAAGCTGATAATTAAATATATTAAGATCGTCCTAAAAAAAATTAATGCCCCCTTCGTCTAGCGGCCTAGGACACCGCCCTTTCAAGGCGGCAGCGCGGGTCCGAATCCCGCAGGGGGCACTACCGAAAAACCACGAGCGATCGTGGTTTTTTGATTTTTGGTGGAGTCTTACGCGTAATGTACGGGCAATTCGTTAAAAAATAAACAGGGGAAGGATTTATTTTCAGATCCTTCCCCTGTTTTATCGATGGTTATTTTATTTAAAAACGCGCTATCATTTCAATTTATCTTCGGCCAGGTCCCACTCGAATACATTTCCGCTCTGCTGATCGACGAAATACCATCCCCAGGTAGCCGTGTGGCCGGTTCCGGTTTTCTGATCGTCTATGACGTTCTCGTAAATATGCGTCAGATAATAAAATCTGCCTTCGCGCTCTTCGATGCGTTCAACGGTGATATAAGATTTATCGGGCAGAGGGCGGCCGATCTTTTTCGTGACGGCGGTAACGGCTTCTTTTTCGGTTATGCCTTTCAGACCAGCTTTGGCGCCTGATTTTTCAAGAAGCGCTATAACTATCTTATGGTTGTTTTTTTTCGCGAGATCGATAGCGGTCTCCCGGTTCCCGTTCATGAAGTTAACTATGGCGCCTCTGTCGATAAGATATTTCACGATATCGTGGCTTCCGCGAAGGCTTGCGTTCATAAGAGCCGTTTTGTTGCCGCTCGAGAAATTGTCGAGCTTCGCGCCCTTTTCCACGAGAAGTTTCACTATCTCGAAAGAGCATTTATCCGCCGCGAGTTCCAGGGCGGTGCAGCCTTTTTCGTCCTGGGAATCCACATAGGCGCCGGCTGTTACGAGTTCCTTCACTTTTTTCGCGTCGGCCTTCGCGGCCGCCATTACAAGCTCTTTATCGAGTTTTTCATCGGCCGATGCCGCGGCGGTGAAGAACAGGGAAATTGAAAATAAAGCAACGCATACGGTTAGAAACAAGTTTCCGATGCTGACATTTTTAAACATTTTGTCGAACCTCCATTAAATGTAGTCTGATTTTCAAATGGCGTCATATCTTACTTTGAATTTTATAAAAAGTTCCGGATCATGTTAATAATATTATAACATATAGCCCGGTTCGCGCGCAATGAAATTACTATTTATTTGACTTTTGAAAGGTTTTGATTTAAAATAAAGACCGCTGCACGCTAAAAATAAAGTTGTCGGGATTTTTTATGGTAAAATAAATGGAGGCGGTTCATAATGAACGAACTTAGAGTACTTGGTATCCTTGTTTCGGATAGGATAAAAGAAGCTAAAGAAATGCAGAATATACTTACTAAATACGGATGTTCAATAAAAACGCGGCTCGGTCTTCACGAGGCATCTGAAAAAACGTGCGCAAAAACCGGTTTTATATTTCTTGAACTAGCCGGGGACCATAAAGAATGGGACAAACTCGAAGGCGAACTTAAAAAAATAGAGGGCCTTGAAATTCAGAATATGTCCTTCAAATATTAATAAAATGAAATATTCCAGGATACTTATAATAAGGACCGACCGCATCGGCGACTGCATACTGTCGACGCCCGCGGTCGCTTTTTTAAAGAGGCTTTTTCCGTCTGCCGAAATAGACGTTTTGACGACGCCTTACACCAGCGGAGTTTTTTCGAATAATCCCGGCATAAGTGAAATAATCGTTGACGATCCGGCGAAAACGAGCATTTTTTCAAGTGAATTCATACGGCTTGTGAGCGGGATCCGAAAAAAGCGATATGATATTTGTTTTATTCTGCATTTAAATTTCAGAGCTGCTCTCGTGCCTTTTTTAGCGGGCATTCCCGTTCGCGTGGCTCCCGCTTCAAAAATATATCAATTTCTTGCGAATCGAAGGATCGCCCAAAAGCGCTCGCGTTGTCTTATGAATGAAGCGGAATATAATACCGATCTTATAAAGAGATTCCTGGGTGTTGAAGGTGAAGAACCGCCATCTTCGCTTTATTTTGACGACGGTTCGGCCGCTTTTATCGAGGGATATTTAAATCAGGAGTTCTCAAGGCTGCGCGGCAGATCTTATGACGAGTTCAAAAAAAGCGGCGGGAAGATGATACTTGTTCATCCGGGATCCGGCGGTTCAGCACTTAATATGTCCGTCGCGGGTTATGTCGAAGTGATGGAAAAACTTCACGAACTCGGATTTGAGATATTTCTTTCAACCGGGCCGCAGGAAGCGGCTTTAAAAAAAGCATTCCTTTCAAAACTTTCATTCACGCCGATCTCTTATGGCGGCGAGGTTTTTGCTCAGGGCCCGGTTCTTTCGAGGACATTCGCGCTTATATCGAAATGCGACGCGGCGCTCGCCCCGTCTACCGGTATAATGCACGCCGCTGTTGCGCTTTCAAAACCGGTTGTCGCGCTTTTCTGCCCGATATTCGTGTGCGTGCCCAAAAGATGGGGGCCCGACCCTCATTCGCTGGCGGAAAGTATCGTGCTTATGCCTGAAGCAAAATGCAGCGACGCGGATAATTTAACGCATGAAAAATACTGCAGGCGCTGCATCGGATCGCGATGCGCGCATTTTAACTGCATGGATAAGATATCATTGCAGGCCGTTATAGATAGCGTTTTGAAGCTCGCGGGACGAGCCGTTTAAACGGCCGGCGGCTGTTGGGCGGGCGGAGTATCGGGCATTTGAGGCGGCGGCATGAAAGCGTCGATGAAAGTTTTAGCGGCCATTCTCACCGATTCGTCCGGGTCGCTCGTAAGCCTTGTTATGCTTGATAAGACGCTTGTATCGCCGATCTTGGTAAGCGCGGTAACGGCGTTCCATCTTATTACGACATCTTCATTCGCTAAAAGGTCGACAAGCGTCGCTACGACGCGCGGGTCGTTAAAGCTTCCCAGAGCCGCTGTTGCGTTCTCTCTGACCTGTTTCGCTTCGTCGTTTAACGCTTCCACTAAAGCCTCGATGCAATCAGGATTTTCAAGATAACCAAGGGCTTCGACGGCTATGGCGCGGACGACCTCGCACGGATCTTTTTGAAGCGACATCAACGCGTAAGTAAGTTTGTTCTTTTCAGTTATGTCCGAAAGCCAGAATACCAGGGAGCGCACGGCAGTGATGACCGCTACGCGAACTTTTTCCGATGGGTTGTCTATGATATTTAAAAGGTCTGAAATAACTTCGGGCGATTTCATTTCGCCAAGCGCGAGCGCGGCGTTGATCTTAACCTCTTCGCTTTCGTCTCTGAGGCAGTCCGCTATGGTTCGTATCTGAGCGGGGTCATTTAAGCTTCCAAGCGCTTTCACGGCGGTCGCGCGGACCTCGGGGTACTGTTCGTTGTGAAGGTGCTTTAAGATGTCGCCGATGACCTCCGGGTGGTCTATTTTGGATATGGTTTCTATAGCCAGCGCTAAAATTTCAGGATTTTCAGCTTCATTAAGGATCTTATGAAGCGGTTCAAGGAATCTTTCGCCGGGGTATTCGCGGGCTATGAGAAGCGCTTCCTTCTTGACCATGGGCGATTCATGCCCTAAAGTTTTCTTTATGAATTCGTATCCTTCGTTAAATTCGAATTTGCATAAAAGACCGCACGCGGAAAATTTAACTTTGGTGGGAACGGTTTTACATGCCTCGACTATCGCCGGCGCGGTGCCCCTGTCGTTAAGCTTTGAAAGCGCTTCAATGATCTCGAGCTGTAATTCGATATCGTCGCAGGCGAGCGATTCTATGAGCACGCTCGATGAACCGACGAATTTCATTTCGCCGAGTGAAAAAGCCGCCGCTCTTTTAAGTTCATAATTCGAGGATTCAGTTAGGATCTTGCGGAAAAAAGGCAGCGCCATAGGATCGCGCGTGAAACTGAGCGATATCATGATATCGATCTTTATCTCGTCGTCGGAATCGCCAAGCGCTTCAATAAGTCCCACCTTTACTCGCTTATCCAGAAGCTCGCGAAGGTTATATGCTATCTGTTTCAATTTTTTTATGATGCGGCCTTTAACTTCCATGGATGGAGATTTGATGTCTTCGAGCATGCTGATAGAGCTCTCCATCTGGTAGGTTATATTTTCCGGGGAAATGTCCAGTATCAGGCCGTCTAAATAATTCTGCATAAAATTACCTCAAAAATTATCTGGTTGCTTCGAATACAAGATGCGCCAGCTGAGGCGCTATCATTTTTTCGAAAGCCATGCTCACCGCGTTTTTAGATCCGGGCAGGGAAATAACGACCTTTTTTCTGATGACGCCCGCCATCGCCCTGCTCATCATGGCGCGTACGCCGATATCCTCGAAACTCAACATTCTAAAGATCTCTCCGAAACCAGACAGGCGTTTTTCATATAGCGGCTCCAGCGTTTCTATCGTCAGATCGCGCGAAGATACGCCCGTCCCGCCAGAAGTTATGAGCGCCATTGAATCGCCTTCGATGAATTTATTGACGACCGAACCGATGGCGCTCGTATCATTTTTTATCAGATCATAACTTCCGAGAATAAAGTTTTTAACGCCGGGGATATTTTCGCAAAGCCATTTTCCGCTCTCGTCGGTTTCGATCGTGCGCGAATCGCTTATTATACAAACATCTATCTTAAGCCGCGTTATCTTTCCGGCTTTTATTTCATGTTCATGTTCATGACCGTGATCGTGGCCATGATGATGGTTGTTATGATCGTGCATATAAAAACTCCCTATAATATAATTATAGAACAAAGGGCGATAATTTGCAAAGGTTAAAATATCAAATACATGAAAGAATATTCAGCGCCCGTTCGCGTATTTTTATTTTCAGCGGCGGCTGTTCGTATAATTCGCCGTCTATCTGCGAAAAAGTGATGCCGCCGTCTTTGGAAAGGTATTGTATGTCACAGCTTTTAACCGGTACGCATTTGACGTCGAGGCCTTTGAACACGGTCTTTTTCATCATTACAAGACAGAAGAATTTCAGAAATTCAAATCTGGACCTCGAATTAAATATCAAAACATCCAGAAAACCGTCATTCATTTTTACTGCCGGGTTCAAAATGAACTTTCCTCCGTAGAATTTCGAGTTTGATATCACGACAAAATCGCCGATAAAATCTTTTTTTCCGAACACGGAGCAGGCGCTTATTTTAAGCTTCGGAAAGGTATATGTAAAAAGCGTTTTGAATCCGAGGATAACATATGCGAAAGGCCCCGTGAATTTTTTGATGTTGGATTTATTCGAGATCATTCTTTCGAGTTCGTTTATTATGAAGCCGTCAAATCCCGCGCTTGTCATAAGTATGAAGAAGCGGTCATTGCATTGCCCTATGTCGACCGCTTCCTCGCGCGCTGAAAACGAAGATAGAAAAGCTTTTTCGGGATCCTCGGAAAATCCGGTCTCCTTCGAAAAAACATTTACCGTGCCGAGCGGTATGGGGCAGACGGCCGGAAGTTTCAGGCCTGGTTTTTCATCTGAAAGTTTCATGAGGCCGCTGACCACTTCATTCAGGGTTCCATCGCCTCCGGCCGGATATATGCGGTCCGCGCCATCAGAAACCGCTTGGACGGCGAGTTCTATTGCTTCGCCGCGCCTGGTGGTCACATAAATAAGCGGATCCATACCTTTTTCTTTAACTATTTCCGCGATGCGTTCACACGAAAGTTTTTTCGAGTTGCGCGCGTTAGGATTATAAATTACGGCGTATTTCATAGTTATTTCTCTGATATTCACTATTCGGAGCGAGTTTTTACAGGCCGCTGATCTCTTTCGCGATCTCGGCTTTCACTATGTCGACAACTTCGCCTACGCCTATTAAGGTAGGCTCTTTGGCGAGGCGGCGCTTGAATTCAACTTTTCCTTCGCCTACATATCTTCCTACGGTTACCCTGATCGGAATTCCAAGAAGGTCGGCGTCTTTGAATTTGAAACCCGGCTTTTCATTGCGGTCGTCGTAAATGACCTCGACGCCGGCGGCTTTCAGGCCCTCGTAGAGTTCTTCGGCGCATTTTTTCTGGGCTTCGTCGTTGCAGTTCAATAAGACGAGTATGACGTGAAAAGGCGCGATAGGCATGGGCCAGGCGATCCCGTTCTCGTCGTTGTTCTGTTCTACGGCCGATTGCATCGTGCGGCCTACGCCGATGCCGTAGCATCCCATTATTATAGGTTTTTCCTGACCGTTCTCGTCGATGAAGTTCGCGCCGAGCGCTGTCGAATATTTGGTCCCGAGTTTGAAGATATGTCCGACCTCTATGCCGCGAGTCTTTTGAAGCGAGCCTTCGCATTTCGGGCACGGGTGGGAGTCGTCGACCATCATAAGGTCTGCGAAATCTGATACTTTGAAGTCGGTCAGATTGACGTTTTTCATATGATAATCTTTTTCATTCGCGCCGACGACAAAATCGGTGAGATGTTTCAGCGAATTGTCGGCGATGACGCGCACGTTCGGGTTAAGGTTCAATGGCCCGCCGAATCCGGGATATGCGCCGGTCCGTTTCTGGACGTCCTCGGAAGGTATCAGTTCGAGATTTATGAAGTTGAGATAGT
>CAZKCG010000107.1:0-11726 GCA_964551445.1 uncultured bacterium
ACACTAAAGAAAAAGGGGCCCCAGAAAGTTACCTTTCTAGACGGCCCCTTTTATTTTCAGTTTTTGTTATTGACCGCGTCGAAGTTTTTAAAGATTATAGAACTGCTTCACAGATCTTGATGAAGCTTTCCGGCTTTAATGAAGCTCCGCCTATGAGCGCTCCGTCTATCGTTTCGTCTTTCATGTATTCGACGATATTTTCGGGTTTTACCGAGCCGCCGTATTGAACGCGGACCTTTTCAGAAAGGTCCTTCGAGTAGGTTTCGGCAAGCGTCTTTCTTATGAAGTTAATTGCGTCGACCGCGTCTTTAGCTGTGGCGTTCTTTCCGGTGCCTATCGCCCAGATCGGTTCGTACGCTATTACGATCTTCGCCGCGTCGGCTTCGGATATTCCGGCGAAGTCGGCTTTTATCTGGCCGAGGATCTTTGATTCGGTTTTTCCCGCTTCTCTTTCGGCTAACGTTTCTCCGACGCAGAGTATCGGGATAAGGTTATTCGCCTGAGCGAATTTCAGCTTTTTATTGACGGATTCGTCGGTTTCGTTATAATAAGCGCGGCGTTCCGAATGGCCGATTATAGCGTATTTTACGCCGAATTCCAGAAGCATCGCGGGAGACGTTTCGCCCGTGAACGCGCCTTCTTTTTCGAAGTTAACGTTCTGTGCGCCGAGTCCGAACGCGGTGCCGGCTAACTTTTCAGCCGCTTTAAAAAGCGATGTCATCGGAGGGCATATTACCGCTTCGACCTTGTTTTTGTCGAATTTCGTGAAAGCTGTTTTGAATTCGTCTATGAACTTAGCGGTTTCGGAATATGTTTTAAACATCTTCCAGTTGGCCGCGAATATGGGCATTCTTTTTCTCATTTTTTTCTCCTAGAACTTTATTTATTTAATGATAAAAAAGCCTTAAATAAACAGAGAATAGTGAACAGAGAAAAGAGAATAGTTGTGGCGGCCGGGCCCTTGCCCGGTCATTTAAAGTTCAAAAAAATATGGATGAAACGTCTTCAAAAAAATCAGCGCTTTGCGCTGCTACCGCAACTATTCACTATTCGTTCTTAACTATACACTATTTTAGTGGCATTCTCCGCTGCCGCAGCAGCAACCGCCGCATCCGCCTTTTTCGGTGAGAGCGGCTACGCCGGGAAGGACCTTGCCTTCCATGAATTCAAGCGAGGCTCCGCCGCCGGTCGAAACATGCGTGAGTTTCGCGGCTACGCCGGCCTGTTCAACGGCCGCTACCGAGTCTCCGCCGCCGACTATCGTCACGGCTTTCATTTCGGCGAGAAGTTTCGCTACTTCGAAGGTTCCCTTGGCGAATTTTTTAACTTCGAAAACGCCCATCGGGCCGTTCCATATTATGGTCTTGCCGTCTTTTAAAACGTTTTTGAAGTGTTCGAGCGATTTCGGCCCGATGTCATATCCGGCCATATCGGCAGGGATCGAGTTGATATCGACGGTCTTATCGGGTGATTCTTCCTTCATTTCAGCGGCAATTATAGCGTCCGTCGGAAGGACTATTTCTTTGTTCGCGGCTTTCGCTTTTTTCAGTATTTCTTTAGCTACTTCGAGCTTATCGTCCTCGACGAGCGATTTTCCGATCGCTACGCCCTGGGCTTTTAAGAACGTGAAGGCCATGCCGCCGCCGATTATTATCTTATCGACGATCTTTAAAAGATTTTCGAGAACGTCTATCTTCGACGATACCTTCGCTCCGCCGATCAAAGCGTAGAAAGGCCTTTCAGGGCTTGAAAGAGCTTTTCCGATTATGGCGATCTCTTTTTCCATTAAAAACCCTGCGACCGCGGGACTGATGAATTTGGTTACGCCTTCGGTCGATGCGTGCGCGCGGTGAGCCGTTCCGAATGCGTCGTTAACGTAAACCTCTCCCCATTCAGCGAGTTTCTTCGCGAATTCGGGGTCGTTCTTTTCTTCGCCTTTATGGAAGCGGAGATTTTCAAGCAGAAGTATCTCGCCGTCTTTAAGCGCTTCGACCTGAGTTTTTACCGCGTCGCCTATGCAGTCGTTCACGAATTTTACGGTGACGCCCTTCATGAGCTCGGCAAGCCTGTCGGCTGCGGGTTTTAATGAATACTGAGGATCTACTTCGCCTTTGGCTTTTCCCAGATGTGACATTAAAATAACGCGCGCGCCCTGTTTTACAAGGAATTCTATCGTCGGAACAGACGCTCTTATTCTTGTGTCGTCCTTTATTTTGCCTTCTTTTATCGGGACGTTGAAGTCCACGCGAACAAGCGTCCTGGCGCCGCTGAAGTCGATATCTCTGACCGTGAATTTATTCATTTTTAAATTACCTCCGTTTAAAATATTGGGGGTATATTATGAAAGCAGGGGTTGAAAAGATTTCAACCCCTGCAGTTTATCGGAAAGATTTAATTATTTTTTTGTATCCATGAATTTGATGAGGTCACGAACGCGGCATGAATAGCCCCATTCGTTGTCGTACCATGCGAGCACTTTTATGCATTTTCCATAGATGACCTCTTTGTCGCCTTCGGTTCTTTTTTCGCCGGTCACGAAAGTGAGGGTCGCGTCGAATATCGAGGAATTTTCGTTCATGTAGTAATCTTTTGAAACCAGTTCCAGTTCCGTATAAGCAAGAACGCCTTTAAGCGCGCCTTCAGCGGCTTTTTTCATAGCGGCGTTGATCTCTTTTTTCGTGGTTTCTTTTTTGAGGTTAACTACAAGATCTACTACCGACACGTTAGGGGTCGGAACTCTCATTGCGAAGCCGTCGAATTTGCCCTTCATTTCAGGAATAACGAGCGATATGGCTTTAGCGGCGCCCGTTGTCGTCGGGATCATCGACATGCCGGCGGCTCTTGATCTTCTGAGATCGCCTTTTTTGTGGGGAAGATCGAGTATGGGCTGGTCGTTCGTGTATGAGTGGATCGTCGTCATGAGGCCGTTCTCTACGCCGAAGTTGTCGATGAGGACCTTTACTACGGGCGCGAGGCAGTTGGTCGTGCATGAAGCGTTGGATATTACGTGGTGGTTCTTGGGATCGTATTTATCCTGGTTGACGCCCATAACGATCGTAAGATCTTCGTTTTTAGCGGGAGCCGAGATGATGACCTTTTTAGCGCCGGCTTCGATGTGTGCTTTCGCTTTTTCTTTATCCGTGAAAAGCCCTGTCGATTCTACGACGTATTCTACGCCGAGAGTTCCCCAGGGAAGCTCTTTAGGTTCTTTTACTTTCAGAACTTTTATTGATTTTCCGTTGACTATTATTGAATCTTCGGTGCAGGATACTTCGGCGTTGAATGTTCCGAGTATCGAGTCATATTTTAAAAGGTGAGCGAGTGTCTTAGGATCTGTAAGATCGTTGACCGCTACTATTTCGATGTCTTTGTGGTTGATGCATGAACGAAAAAAATTTCTTCCGATGCGTCCGAATCCATTGATACCAACTTTGATTGCCATGTGTGGTTTCCTCCATTGATTTTGTGTATTTGTGTCTTGGAGATGGAAGGATACTTTAATTCTACATACTATGAGTTATAAAAGGGCTAAAGAGCTTGACTACATTCTTCATTAAAAATCAATAAACTTGTTTAAAGGAGCGGGCCGTTTAAAACCCGCTCCTTTTTATGATTATTTATATTCGATTATTTCTCGTCTTCTTCGTTCTTCTTGGCGTTCATAGCGTCCTGAAGCTTCTGGCCGAGCGATACGTTTTTGAAGTCGTGAGCGTCTTCGGCGTTTATTTTAGCTATTGATACGCGTTCCGAAGCGGAGGATGAATTCGAGGAAGATGATGACGACGACGCGGAAGATGATGAAGAAGCTTTCTCAAGCGACGGGTTGGCTCTCATTGAAAGTTTTATCTTTCTTTCGCCGGCGTTTACTTCGATCACTTTTACTTTAACGGCCTGGCCGACCTTTACCACGTTCTCAACTTTGTCTACGCGTTCTTCGGCGAGCTGTGAGATGTGAACGAGCCCTTCGAGACCGTCTTCGAATTCGATAAAAGCGCCGTATTCCTGGATGCTTTTGACTTTTCCATCAAGGGTTTCGGCCGCGTCCATTTTTTCTTTGTAGGCGATAAGGGGATCCGGCGTGAGTTGTTTCAGACCGAGGCTTATCTTTCTGTTCTCTTTATCGATGTTCAATACCCGGATCTTTATGGTGTCTCCGTCTTTAAGAGCTTCCGAAGGATCTGCGAACTTTTTCGTCCATGAAAGATCTGAAGTATGGAGCAGACCTTCGATCCCTTCTTCGACTTCGATGAAAGCGCCGAATTTCGTGAAGTGCGTTATTTTACCTTCGATAACTCCGCCGATGGGATAACGGCCGTCTATATCGCTCCACGGATCTTTTAAGAGGTGCTTATAGCCGAGAGCTATTTTTTTCTCTTCGCCGTTTATCTCGAGTATTTTAACCGTTACTTTTTCGCCGCTCTTTAAAACTTCGTTGGCGTGGTTCATATGTTTCGTCCATGAAAGGTCGGAGATATGGATGAGGCCTTCGATGCCGTCTTCGAGTTCGACGAAAGCGCCGAATTTTTTAACGTTGGTTACTGCGCCCGTGACTACCTGTCCGACGGCGTACTTGGTTTCGATAAGCGTCCACGGGTCAGCGTGCGTCTGTTTTATGCCGAGATTTATCTTCTTGGTTTCGAGGTCGAGTTTCAATATCTTTACTTCGGTTTCCTGTCCGAGTTTTAAAACTTCGGAAGGGTGGTTGACCTTTTTCGTCCATGAGAGGTTTGAAACGTGAACGAAGCCTTCGATGCCTTCTTCGAGTTCGATGAAAGCGCCGTAGTTCAATATCGATTTAACCTTGCCCGTGGTAAGCGTGTTTTCGGGATAAGCTTCGAGGACTTTCTTCCACGGGTCTTCGGTGACCTGTTTGAGGCCGAATTTTATCTTCTTTTCTTCGATGTTGACTTCGAGGACCTTGGCTTTAAGCTGCTGGCCTGATTTGAAGTCGGAAGGGCGCACGCGGCCGGACCATGAGAGGTCCGATATGTGAATAAGTCCGTCCACGCCGGGTTCGAGAGTTATGAATACGCCGTAATCGGTCGTGTTTTTTACCGCTCCGTCGTATATGCTTCCGATCGTATATTTCGCGCCGGCTTCTTCCCACGGGTTTTTCGTGAGCTGTTTGAGGCCGAGGCTTATTTTTTTGGTTACTCTGTCGAGCCTTAATATTTTACAGGTGACGGTAGCGCCTATCGATACGATGTCAGCGGGGTTTGAAACATGGCCGTATGACATGTCGGTGATGTGGAGCAGGCCGTGGATGCCGCCGATGTCGATGAAAGCGCCGTATTCGGTTATGCTCTTGACGGTTCCGGTGATGGTGCCGCCTTCCTGAACGCTTCCGAATATCTTATCGAGCCTTGTGTTTTCTTCGGCGTCGATGAGGGCTTTTCTGGAAAGTATTATGTTTCCGCGTTTTTTATTTACTTCGAGGATCTTGAAGTCATAGGTGTTTCCGATAAAATCCATGGTCTTGCTTTCTTTGCGGTCAGCCATCTGCGAACTTGGAACGAAGCAGCGAACGCCTTTATATGAAGCTTCATATCCGCCTTTTATCAATTTAATGACTTTGGCTTTTATGGGCTTCTCATCGGTCTGGCAATTGATTATATTGTCCCAGGCGACCTTCTGGTCGGCCTTGCGTTTACTCAATATAAGATCGCCGTTCTTGTCTTCGGTCTTCATAACCATAACTGAAACCGTTGAACCTATTTCAGGTACTTCGTCAACGTCCGTAAATTCCGCGATCTGGATTATCCCGTCGGATTTGTGGTGCACGTCTACGTAAACTACGTCGCTTGCGACCTTTATTATTTTTCCGACCACTACGTTTCCGCGGTTTATGACCTGACTTTTACCTTCAGCCTGCTGAGCGTCCATTGACGCCATAGCCTGTTCCATAGTTTCAATGCTTTCGTTTTTGACCACTTTCTTTTCGTTTGTTACGTTATCGGTTGCGGGTACCATAAATTCACTCCTCATTATTATTTGCCAATATAAGCTTTAGCGTGCCTTATCGTTTGTTTCAGCGGCACGGTGACATTGAGATTTTGTTAATGTGCACGGTTTAGTATTCGCATATTTTATAATAACTTTATATGAGCCTTTTTTATCGCTCATAACGTTTGTTATAAAATTTGTAAAATTATACCATAGAACTGGCGATTTGTCAATTAATAAAGTCGCCGTGTTCAAAGCGTTTTTAAGTTGAAATGATTGTGATTTTACAAGGCCGGCCGGCTATATTATATCCTCGTCGTTATTTGACTGGTCTCTGTTAGCCGGATTTTTGCCGTTCCCGTCGGTGTTGATCCTGATATTGGGGATGGGCGGGGGCGGCGGGGCCACCTGCGGCACCGGGCGGTTTCCGCGTTTGGTCTGATAGTGTTCCACGTTCTCTATCATCGCGCGATAATTGTCGTTCTCTTCCTCTACGCATTCTTTGAAAGCGGCAAGAGAATCGAAATAGCGGTAAAATATCTTCCCCTTGAAGCCGTTCATCTTGTTTTTCATAATGTCGAGCTCGACTATCGGGACCATCGCGTCGTCGGTGCCCCATTCCCATTCCAGAAAAGGAGTTTCAAAGCTTACTATGAAATCCGAGTAAAGCGTCATCATCGCGTAGGGCTGATAAAGAAAAGCGGGTATCTCGGATACGTCCCTGCGTTTGGGGCGGCCCGTTTCGGCTTCCGAATTAAGGTTGAAGGTGCCGATCAAAGCTATATTTTCGGTTCGCACGAGCGTTTTTATCTCGGCGAGTATATCGTTTATTTCGGATGCTTTATCGTTATATGTATGACACGGCCTTATCGCAAGAACCGTGTCGACGACGACGATTATGGGTTTGTTGTAAAATTCGAGCTTGAATTTGCGGATGATGTTCTTGAAATCTTTTATGCTTATGTCGCCATAGCTTTCATCTATTATTTTCATGCGTTTGGCGAGCGTCGTCACGTAAGCGATGCCGTCTTTTTTCTTCAGCTCGTGGCTTTCGTTTTTGGGCGACGGGCATTTTAAATATTTAACGGGAACGCCGGACGCGGCGGAGACGAATTTTATTAAAATGTCTTTTTGCGACTGGTCGAGTGAAAAGAAAACCAGATTCACTTCGGGATTTTGTTTTAAAAGCTGAAAGGCCAGCTGCGTGGTGAAAGTGGTTTTTCCCATGGACGAGGCCGCGCCTATGAGGTAGAATTCGTTCTCGACGCCGTTTAACGCGCCGTTTAAAATTTCGAATCCGGTATCGAGACCCGGAAAAGCTTTATTGCCTTTCTGGGCTTTAAGCTCAAGTTCGATGTTCAAGGCCTTTACGTCGACCTCTGAAGTGGCCGCCGGGTGAGAGCCGCTCGCTTCGAGAAGCGAAAGAAGCGATTCGGCTGATTTTTTGACCGTGTTTACGTAATCGCCTTTTTCGTGGTTGAGTTTATTTACCGACGAGGTCAGTATCTTGCGCGCGTCGTTTTTGAAGCCGTTCTCTTTTATGTTGTATATGAGCGTTTTTACATCGGATTCTACAGGCTTTTCACCTGCGACGCCCGTGAGCGTGAATATTTCTTCAAGAAGCGACCCGACTATTTCGGCATGCGTTTTATCCAGGTGGCGCTGAGAATTTAACAGGTCGTAAGCGTCTTTAAAAGTGATGGCCTTGTTTTCGCTGTAAAGCTTGAAAAGCGTTGCGTAGAGAAATTTTGTGGCGAGCGAGGCGTGGAAATTCGACGGCATCAGGTTTAAATTGAGCGCGTAAAGCCCGGCCGCATCGGGAGTATGAGCGAAAGTTTTTAAGAACTCAACCTCGATGCGGTATATGCTTTTATTGTTTATGGTTTCTCCGCCGCCTGAATTATCATGCGGAATGGTCTTGTTTTCGTCTTGCATGTCAGCTAATTATAGCAAATTACTGAAAAACTGTCAAATCCGGCTTATTCACTTTTATGCGCTTTGAACCGAACGGAAAGTTTTTGAAGCCTGTCCGCCGCGGCCGCCAGAGTTTCTTCTTTTTTGCAGAACGCGAACCGGACCAGATTAACGCCGTATTCTTTGTTGAAATAAAAAGAAGTAGGCGGTATAGCCGCGACCTTTATCTCCGTCGCGAGATATTTGCAGAATTCAACGTCGTCATCGAAACCGAATTTTGTGAAGTCGGCGAGAATGAAATAAGAACCTTCAGGTACGACTATATCGAATCCGACATCTCTAAGAGCCTTCGTCATGAAATTTCTTTTTTTATTATAAAATGAGAGAAGGTCCCTGTAAAACTTGTCAGGCGCTTCGAAACCTTTTATCATCGCGTGCTGAAACGGAGTGGCTACCGCGAAAAGAACGTATTGATGGCAGGCCCGCACGGCCTCGAGTATCTTCGCCGGGGCGCAAACGGTTCCTATCTTCCAGCCGGTCATGCTGAAGGTCTTGCCCGTGGATGAGATCGTTATCGTTCGTTCGCGCATGCCGTCTAACGTCGCTATCGGAATATGCTTTGCGCCGTCGAAAGTTATATGCTCGTAAACTTCGTCTGAAAGTACTATCAGATCGTGTTTTTTCGCGATCTTCGCAATGCCTTCCAGCTCGTCTTTCGTGAAAACCTTGCCTGTCGGATTATTCGGCGTATTTATAACGATCATCTTCGTTTTTTTCGTGACGAGGCTTTCAACATGGTTGAGATCGACGTTGAAATGAGGGAATTTAAGCGACGCGTATCTGCAGCGCCCGCCGGCCATGGTCACGGCGACCGGATAACTGTCGTAATAAGGCTCAAAGAGAATGACCTCGTCGCCTTCGTTTACAAGTGAAATTATCGTCGTGAAAAGCGATTCGGTGGCTCCGGCGAGAACCGATATCTCCGTGTTCGGGTCGTATGTGAGATCATAGAATTTTTTATATTTGGCGGCGATGGCCTTTCTTAACTCGGGCACGCCGAAAGTGTTGGCGTACTGGTTATGGCCCGCTCTTATAGCTTCGCATGCGGCGTCTTTTATGAATTCCGGCCCGTCGAAATCGGGAAAACCCTGCGAAAGATTTATCGCGTTATTTTCGTTAGCCAGCTTCGTCATTTCGGCGAATATCGAAGAACCGAACGGCGCGAGTTTTTTATTGATATACTTATTCTCTATCATGATAGAATTACCCCCGTTATTCACTTTATTTTTTTATGGATTATACCGCATCAAATATTTTAAGTCAATTGTTTACGAAAAATTATATCTGCCGCTCTTCATGAAAAAAATCATATACGGCCTTCGCGAGCGGCGCGCTTATGCTTTTAACGAGCTTGAGTTCGTCGACTCCCGCGACCCGGATCCGTTCGATCGTCTCGAAGTGATCGTATAGCGCGGCGATCCTTGATTTCCCCAGTCCTTTTATTCCGCTCAGTATGGAAAGCGTCATGCGGCCTTTCCGAAGCGTTTTGTGATATGTTATGGCGAAGCGGTGCGCCTCGTCGCGAATGCGCATCAGAAGAAAAAGTCCCTGGGATTTTTTACCGAGGGGCGCGGGGAAAATAGCTGCGGGTCTGAAAATATCCTCGTTCTGTTTGGCTATCGAACACAGCTCGACCTTTTTGTTCAGCCCGAGTTCGGATATGACCTCGCACGCAGCCGAGAGATGGCCCGTCCCTCCGTCTATCATTACGAGATCCGGAAGTTTCTGTTCTTCGGCGATCGCCCGCTTGAATCGTCTGGTCAATACTTCCTTCATCATTTTATAATCGTCGATGCTCGTTACGGTCTTTATTTTGAATTTTCTGTATTCGCTCCGCGCCATCGCGCCGTCTATGGCCACGACCATCGATCCGACAGCGAGCGTTCCTGAGATGTTCGAGATATCGTAACATTCGATGCGTTTCGGCGGCGCCTTCAGTTTAAGCGCCGAAGCTATTTCGGATAACGCCGTTTTGCTCTTCGAATCTTTCTCGATCTTTTCCATTTCTTTTATTTTAAGAGTATTAAGAGCGTTTTTATGGGCGGTTGACGCCATATCTCCCTGTTCCGCGTTCGCGGGCGTGGATATGCGCACTTTTTTTCCGTTCTTGTTTTTAAGGTAATCGATGAGCATCTCGCTCGCTTCATGTGATATGGGCGAGGTCGTTATTATTTCGTCGGGTATGCTTTCGGCGTCCTGATAATAGCGCGAAACGAAGTCTTCGAGGACATTCTCCATGAGAAGTCTTTCTTCTTCCACGATGAAGGTCTTGTGGCCTAAGAGCGCGCCGTTCCTCACGTTGAACATCTCTATCGCGCAGAGTATCTTTCCTTCGGCCGCGGCTATCACGTCGCGGTCGACAAGGTCCGAAAAGACTATATTCTGCTTTCCGGCCATGTTTTTAATGGAAGCTATCTGGTCGCGTATCTGTCCGGCCTGTTCGAATTTGAATCCGGCGGAAAGTTCATCCATCCGGTCCTCGAGCTGGTCTATGACCCCGTCGTATTCGCCGCGCAAAAAACGCCTTACGGTTTTTATTAATTCTGAATATTCTTCGATTGTGATATTCCTCGTGCACGGGGCCTTGCAGCGGCCTATGAAGAACTGAAGGCACGCTCTTTTTTTAGGCGTGGTAAGATTTAACGCGCACGATCTTATGTTAAAAACATCCTGCGCGAGCCTTATTATGACCCGCACTATCCACTGGTCAGGGTACGGCCCGAAATATTCGCCCCTGTCGCGAAGGATTTTTCTTGCCAGGATAAGGCGCGGAAATTCTTCGCCGGTCGTGAGTTTGATGAAAGGATAGGTCTTATCGTCCTTATACATGACATTGTATCGCGGCCGGTGTTTTTTTATGAGCGAATTTTCGAGTATGAAGGCCTCGCGCTCGCTGTCGGTTATAATATATTCGAGATCGCTGATATTAGATACCATGACCTCCGTTTTCAGGTCATGGCCGTGACTTTTTGAAAAATATGATCTTACGCGGTTCTTAAGGTTTTTGGCTTTTCCGACGTAGATCACGGCGCCCTCGTCCGATCTCATGAGATAGACTCCGGGTTTTTCGGGCAGCGTCGATAATATCTTTTCTATTTTTTCGTTTGAATTCATTCGACGGCACCTAACCGATCTTTTTCAGGCGCATCTGAAGGCTGCGGAGCGATATGCCGAGCAATTCCGCCGCGCGCGTTTTGTTGTTCGCCGAGATATCGAGAGTTTTTTTTATAATAATTGCTTCGGCTTCTTCAAGCGTACAGGGAAGCTTTAAAGTTATTCCGGCGTCAGTTTCAGCAGACGGTTCATGTTCCGTGGACGCCGCGCCCCTGATTATGCGTCTGCCGGAGAGTCCTGAAAAAGAGCCGCTTTCGGCTCTCAATATCGGCCTGTCCGAAAACGATATGAACTGGCTTGCGCCTGAAACGGTCCCGGTCGAGGGAAGCGTCACGGTCTCTATCGTTTCGCCGGCGGCCATTACGCAGGATTGTTCTATTATATTTTCGAGCTCGCGGACGTTGCCGGGCCAGGAATGTTTTTTAAGTTCCTCCAGGGCCCCGGTACTTATGCCTTTTATCCGCGTATTCTCGCGCTCGTTGAATTTGTGGATGAAATAACTGGCGAGGCTCGGGATGTCCTCGCGCCGTTCTTTGAGAGACGGGAGATATACCGAAACCACGTTCAGCCTGTAATAAAGATCGAGCCTGAATTTTTTTTCGTCCACCATACCGGCCAGGTCGCGATTGGTCGCGGCGATCACACGGGCGTCGCAGGATCTGGTTTTCACCTCGCCGACCCTTTCGAACTGGCGC
>CAZKCG010000108.1:0-11674 GCA_964551445.1 uncultured bacterium
TTCGTTAGCGGAGTAAACGGTATTGGCGTTCTCGCCGGGGATGCCCATAAATTGCGGTGCTCCGGCGCCGGAGGCGACGAAGATGGCTTTGAATCCGTCGTTGATGAAGTCGGCGACGCGCAGGGTCTTGCCGGCGAGGACGTTATAGGCGATCTTGACGCCGAGGGACTGAATGTATTCAATTTCTTTTTTAACGATAACTTTAGGGAGGCGGAATTCGGGGATGCCGTAGACGAGGACGCCGCCGGCGACATGGAAGGCTTCGAAGATGGTGACGTCGTAGCCGATCTTAGCGAGTTCCCCGGCGCAGGTAAGGCCGGCGGGGCCGGCGCCGACAACGGCGATCTTGACGCCGTTAGACGCAACAGGGGTCACTTTGGTTTCGGCGGCATTCTCGCGGGCCCAGTCGGCGATGAAGCGTTCGAGGCGGCCGATGGCGACGGGTTCGTTCTTTTTACCGACGATGCATTTTTCTTCGCACTGCGTTTCCTGGGGGCAGACGCGGCCGCAGACGGCGGGGAGGCTGTTGTATCTTTTCATGGACTCGATGGCTGCGTTAAATTCGCGTTTCTCGATGAGTTTAATGAACTCGGGGATATTGATGCCGACGGGGCATCCGGCGACGCAGAGAGGTTTGCGGCAGTTGAGGCAGCGTTTGGCCTCGGTAATGGCTTCTTCTTCGTTGTATCCGAGAGATACTTCGTTGAAGTTCTTGTTGCGGACGTTGGGGGCCTGTTCGCGCATGGGCACTTTCTTCGAATATTTACCGTCTTTAGCCGTGTCGTCGGCGTGGTGCGCGTCGTGCGAGATATCGTCGGCCATCTTTTTAACTATTTCGTGGACGCATTCAGGCGCTTTTTCTTTGTTATCGAAGCGGTCGAGCGCGTCTTTTTCTTCGTTGGAAAAGCGCTTGTTGCGGGTGAGGAGTTCATCGAAATCGACGAGGTTGCCGCTGACATCGGGGCCGTCGACGCATGGGAAGACGATCTTTCCGCCGACGGTAGCGCGGCAGGCTCCGCACATTCCGGTGCCGTCAACCATGATGGTGTTTAAGCTCGCGGTATAATCGAGATTATGTTGTTTGGTAACTTTCTGAACGGCGCGCATCATAACGAGGGGACCGATGCCAACGACGTGGTCGATCTGTCTGCCGGAGGCGATGAGTTCAAGCAATACATCTGTTACGAGGCCTTTTTTACCGACGGAACCGTCATCGGTCGCGAAGAACGATTCGCTGCTGACAGACTTGATCTCGTCTTTCAATATCAAAAGATCGTTGGTCCTGGCGCCGGTAATGGAGATAACATGGTTCCCGGCTTCTTTAAAAGCGCGGGCCTGCGGAAAAAGAGGCGCGATGCCGAGGCCGCCGCCGATCATAACGACGGTGCCGTATTTTTTGATGGGCGTGGGTTTTCCGAGGGGCCCGAAGAAATCCGTTATGAAATCACCTTTGTTGAGTTCAGCGAGGCGTTTCGTGGATTTACCGACGGGTTGGAATATTATCGAGATGGTCCCGCACTCGGCCGACCAGTCGTAAATAGTGAGGGGCACGCGTTCTCCGGTATCGTCCAGTTTAAACATTATGAACTGTCCCGCTTCGGCGTTTCTTGCCACATAGGGCGCGGCCACTTCCATTTCTATATTAAACTCGTTCAGATGTACCTTTTTTAAAATTTTATACATCGCTTGTTTCCTTTCTTTATGTGTGATAATCGGGTTAAATTATAATATGAATTATCCGCTGAATTCTATCAAAAATCAGCGGATAATGCAATTAGAAATTATTATATTTATTTATTGATTTTTTCAATCGACAAGCATTTCTTTCAGAATGTTTTTAACTTTTACAATGGTTTCCTGATCTAACGAGCCTAATTTTTTAACCAGTCTTCTTTTATCAACCGTTTTTATCTGATCGAGTACGATCAAGCCTTTTTTGCCGTCAAAATTGACCTGAACCCTGGTCGGGTAAATAAACGATCCGGTCGTCATAGGCGCTATTATTACGGTACCGATATTGTCGTTAATTTCGTCCGGCGAAACTATCAGGCAGGGCCTTGTTTTATTTATTTCATGGCCGGTCGTGGGATCGAGGGATATCAAAAAAATCGAATATTGTTTTACTACCATTTCCAATCATCCATTTGCGCGTCGATATCGTCATCGATCAATAATTTATCGTCTTTATGTTTTTTCATCTGCTTGAAAGCTTCGTTCCAGCCTTCGCGCGCTTTTTTATGCAAAGGCTTTAATATGATCAGATTCCCTTTTATCTCGATATCGACTTCTTTTTCAATTTCGCATTGTTGAAGAACGGTTTTGGGTATGCGAATACCCTGCGAATTGCCTATTTTAATTATGCTGGCTCTCATATCGATCACCTCTATAGTAATTATAATGTAATTACTTTTAAAAGTCAATCCGTTTTTTAAAAATCGCCCTTTTTACGCGACAATCATTTCAAACTTCTGGATCGATTTCAGTTCGTTTCCAAGCTTGAGCTGTTCTTCCTCTAAATCGTGATCGTCCTGTAATCCAAGCCAAAATTGAGCGGTTGTTCCGAAAAATTTGCTTAATCTTAATGCCGTATCAGCGGTGATGCGTCTTTTGTTATGAATAATTTCCGAAATTCGCCCCTGCGGTATGTGTATTTCTTTCGCTAATTTATAAGCGCTGACTTTCATTGGCAATAAAAATTCTTCAAGCAGAATTTCGCCGGGATGAATGTTGTTTATTCTTTTCATTTTTCACATCCTTAATGATGATCGATTATTTCAACATCGTGCGCGTCGTTGTTTTTCCATTCAAAACAAATTCGCCTTTGATCGTTAATCCTTATGCTGTACTGATTTTTCCTTTCACCTGTCAGATTTTCAAGTTTGTTTGACGGCGGAATTTGCAGATCCGGCAATGAATGAGAATTATTGAGCATTCTTAATTTTCGGCGAGCCGTTTGTTGAATGTCGCACGGATACTTTTTTATAAAACATCCATCATATTTTTTCGCGGTTTCTTTGTCTGCAAATGTCTTGATCATATCTTAAATTATATCACGCCCCTATACTTATGTAAAGCGTAAGCATCTTTTTTTCCTGCTATCAAAAACATCCGGCATTCGCTCACAAATTCCAGCCTGTCTATTTTTAATACGGTTTTATCAAAAGATCCGGCGTTGAAGAAATTAAAAGCGTTTTATCCTTTATCACAAATTCGTGAAAAAGCCCGGCCGAATGAACAGCCGGGCTTTTTTATGCGTTCTATCTTATTTTATCAACCTGAAACTCAAACACAGTTATGGCTTGAGCATCGTGCGCTTATGCCTCGTTCGGGTTTAAAACTAAATCTAATAATGCCACATCGCAATATGATTAGGGGTTCCCATAAAACATCCGCTTGCGTAAAGGATCCTTCTTGTTTTATCTATCGCAATCGAATGAATGCTGCGATCCCATTGGCTGCCAAGCGCCGACCAGGTAGTGCCGTTCCATTTTGCAATATTGTTTGCCGGGACTCCGCCCGCTGTAGTAAAAGTTCCGCCTGCATAGATATTTCCGCTTCCATCTATCACAATCGAAGTAACGTAGGAAAAATCGCCATTCACTCCGCTGCCAAGCGCCGACCATGAAGAGCCGTTCCATTTTGCAATGTGGTTTACAGTGACCCCGCCGGCCGTTGTAAAGACTCCACCCGCATATACATTTCCGCTTCCATCTATAGCAATCGAATTAATGTGGTCATAATCGGAACCGTTGGCTATTCCAGTACCAAGTGCCGACCAGGTAGTGCCATTCCATTTTGCAATGTGGTTTACAGCGACCCCGCCTGCTGTCATGAAATCTCCGCCTGCATAGACGTTTCCGCTTCCATCTATCGCAATCGAATAAACATTCCAATCCGTTCCGCTGCCAAGCGCCGACCATGAAGAGCCGTTCCATTTTGCAATATTGTTTGCCGGGACCCCGCCCACATGCGAAAAATTTCCGCCTGCATAGATATTTCCGCTTCCATCCATCGCAATCGAATGAACGAAGCCATCCACTGCGCTTCCAAGCGCCGACCATGAAGAGCCGTTCCATTTTGCAATGCTGCTAACCACACTGTATGGATTAATATCTCCACCTGCATAGATATCTCCACCTGCATAGATATTTTCGCTTCCGTCTATAATTATGGAATGAATATTACCATTTAACGAGAAATCAGACCAATAAGAACCATTCCATTTTTTCAAACCATTATTCGCGTTGTCGACATAGACTTTTCCGTTATTATCAATCGCAATCGACTCTACTCCGTCGCCCGGGAAGCTGTCGCCAAGCGGCATCCATTGCGTAGATTTGGACAGTGTTACGGTTACGCCGCTTGCGACTGGATTGAGCTTGATCGCCGCCGAACCGCTGGTGACTGTATATTTAGTTGAATTGCTCGCGGCCGCGTTGCTTTCGATATTCAAATATATGATGCCGCATCCGACAGGAGCGGGAGTGGCAGGAACATTGGCGCTTAAGGTAGATGTAGCATTGGCAAGCTGAGTGATAGTAAGGTCGGATGAAATAGCTGTCAAAGCTTTGATGGCAATAGTTCCTGGTATCAATGTAACATTCGTAATGTCTATGGGAACTACTTTACCAATTTCAAGGTTCTTGTCGCCTAAAATACCGTTCTGAACAGTAATACCGGTCAGCGAAACATCAGGGCCGACTTTAAGCGTTCCGTTCGCTATCTTTGCTAACACCGCGCCTGTCAACGCGCCTGTCGCGCTCATATCGAGCGTGCCGGAAGTAAGCGTCATAGCGCCGGCGAGAGTGCCTGCGCCGCCGCCGCCCCTGACCGTGACGATCGCAGATATGTTATTAATAGCAGTAGTGCCCGAGATCGAACCGGCCGTAGATGCCCCATCGCCAATTTCGACGTTAGCCGCGCCTGTCACGGAGAGATTACCTGTCTTTGCTCCCGTGATAATGACTTTGCCCGTCGTGTTGGTCGGTCCGGTCACTGAAATGTTTCCGGTCTGAGCATCGGCGAGCGTAAGAGTTATATTTGCTGATACATTGGCGATATTTAAAGAATTTGCGGTTGCGATAATTGTCGAATTAGCGGTCGTTGCTGAAATTGTACCCGTAATATCCGCGTCGCTTAAATCGATTTTGCCGCCCGTCACGATAATGTCGCCGTCACTTGCCGCAGCTGCCGCCGTTATGGTGAGACCGTTCGTCAATTCGGAAGATCTTGCCGAAATTGTGCCGGTTTGAGGCGTAACGCCGGTGAAGTTGAACGTCTTGGCGGTTGTGGTGGTATTATTGAGCGTAAAATTGGTCGCGCCGCCCGTTGTCGATAATGAGTTCGCGCCATTGACCGTTATTGTTTTATTAGCGTTCGGGTTGACTTTAATATCGTTTATTGTGACCGCGCCCGCGTCATCATCGACCAACACAGTGCCGCCGGTCGCGATTATTGTAGCCATGCCGGATAAAACCGCCGCGCCGACCGATACCGCTTTCTCGCCCGATAAGATCGTCGCCGCCACTCCGACATTGTGGAGGATCGAGCCAGTCAGCTTATCGTCGCTTACATCGACCCTGCCGCCGGTGACAGTAATATCGCCGCTACTTATCGGCACTGCCGCAGTTATTGTAAGGCCGTTCACAAGTTCGGAAGCTTTCGCTGTGATCGTTCCTGTTTGAGCTGCAGAAATAAAATTGACTTTTTTTGCGTTTGAACCGGTATCGGCGTCGAACGCAAAATTGGTTGAGTCGCCCCAGACGGATATTTCGTGAGCGCCGTTCACCTGCACCACCTTGTTTGAACTCGGGGTAACATTAATGCCATTTACAGTTGCCGTCTTCGTTCCAGTAACATTTACCCTTACCTCGTGCGCGAGCGGATCGACTGAAACGATCCCGCCGTCTGTCCTGACGCGAACATATTGTCCTGTGGGGACTATAGATGAAGCTCCGACTGTAACATTTTTCACGCCGGTAGTAATATCAGCTTCAGCCGCAGTGTTGTAGGTTATCGCGCCGGTGAGGGTTGTATCAGCGATATTTACCAGGCCGCCCTTGACCTCGATATTGCCGCTCGTCGTGCCGGTAACGGTTAGCTTGTGGCTTGGAGTCGTGTCGCCCGTAATGGCAAGCGTTGAATCTGATCTAATGCACGTGCCAAGAGCGACTGTGCGGTCGGCGGTGATATTTACGCCGGCTATTTCCACCGCTGTGATCTCGCCCGCCGTTACCGTGAACTTATCGCCGGTCCCGAGTTTATTGGCGCTTGTCGAGCCGTTCGTGCCGATCAACGCATTGAATTTAGCGAAATTGACCGTATTCGTCGAAG
This sequence comes from uncultured bacterium, assembly GCA_964551445.1. Taxonomy (GTDB): domain Bacteria; phylum Muiribacteriota; class UBA9980; order UBA9980; family UBA9980; genus DAOPXV01. The sequence goes on from CAZKCG010000108.1 coordinate 6,334, forward strand.
TGCGCGTGATCTGGACGGAACCATTTCCTATCTTTAGCGTTCCCGCGCCGTCGTTGTGAATTTTATTTGCCGCATTATCCGCCGCGGCCGATATCGTATATATGCCGTTGGGGATCGGCGCAGTCAGCGTAACCGTAACTATGTTCAAATTGATGACATACCTGGCGGACGCAACCCCGGACGGATCCATTCCGTCTTTGAACGCATACGCGCTGACCGTCGTGGTCGCCTCTAAAACTACGGAACTTGTGAACAGAGGGCTGCTTGCGCCTGGGACGCTGCCGTCGAGCGTATATCTGATCTGGGCGCCAGGCGTGGCGCAGGAGATCGAGACCTCGATGGGCATATTGAATTCACGGGCGGCGGGAGTGAATTCAGGCGTCGCGACTTTAGAGCTTATGTCTCCGATAGGTTTTACGCCTTCGATAAGTTTTCCGGAAACGTCCGCGGTGTTTTTGTCGATGAGCGTTCCGTTGACGCTGACCGACACGCCCTCGGGGACTATACTTTTCACGTTTATATCCTGGGATTTCGCGATGCGCATGAAAGCAGAAAGAATTTCCGTCGCGCTTTTCGCCGAAGGAAGTATCTGTTTTTTGAGGCTGTCCGAAACTCCGGGCGAACAGATAACAGAGGCGACATGTTTAAAGGCGGCTGCGATCGCGGCTATATCAGGAGCGGACGCTATTTTGTTCATAGCGGCAAACGCCGGGATCGAAGTAAAAAAGATCTCGCCCGTCTGCCCGGATATCATGCTGGTTTGGGGCACCATATTCTTTTCTATTGTCATAAGCGTTCTGGCCGTTGTTTCCGGATCGACGGATACGTTTTTCAGAATTATCGATTTGCCGCCGGACTCAGCCGTTTTGGGAAGCACGCCGATAAGCGTCTGGTATATGGCGCAGCCGGTCCCTTTGTCGCGGACTACCAGTATCGCGGAAATATCGCCTGCGGCAAATGGAACGGAAACGCTGTATTTTCCGCCGTCGGCCGTAGCGTGCGAGCCTTCTATTTCAGCGCCTTCGACGGATCCGCTGATCCGATAAAGGCCTATCGAAAAATTACCCGATAGCCCAAAATCGGCTGCGCGGGCCGGGGCCAATATAGGGCCGGAAACAGCTGGAAGCGTGCCCTCGATGACGAACCTGGACCCGTCAGAGTTACCGACCGTTGCCGTGTCATCATCATTAACGATACACCCGTTAAATAAAAAGGTTACGCATACCAAAATCACTAAGCTCAAGAAACTTCTTTTAAGCATGGAAACTGCCCCCTGTATCTATTTTATTAAATTGACAAATTAACGGATCAGATCTTTGAAAATATTAATTAAATAATTAGAAAAAACGCAAAACTTTGAAACTTTTGTTATTTATATCACAATCCAAAAATAAAAGCAAGGCGATCAAGTTAATAAAATCGAGTTAGTAAAAAATTGCATTTTCAAGACTCTGGCGGCTTTAGAACTTTTCTATATTAATTATACGCCTGGTGATCGAAAGTATCTCAAAACCATAATTTTTTTATTTTGGCGATCCAAACAGTAAAAATAAAAACTCTGCATTGAAATTCGCGGAATTTTCCGGCGATTTCGTGACTTCGAGTCCGGCGATAAAAATGATTTTGCTGATATACAAGTGTTTTTCAAAAGCCGGCCGCGTGAACGAAGCTGACCGCGCGCACCTACCCGATCGCATTGAACGGCCAAAAGCTCGACCGCAAACTCAACCAAAAGAGAAATAAAAATAAGAGGCAACTTCCGGTGAAAACAAAAACTCTCCGGAGATCACATGATATCCAGAGAGCTTTTTATTTAGGGCAAATTTCAGAAAAGCGCGGACCAATATATTCTAATTTTTTAATATTCGTTAATTTTCAATCATTTTATTTTTCAGGTATCATCGAAATACTCTTATCGCCCATGACGATCCTTCTTTCTTTATAAAGGCCGCCGAGCGCTTTTTTGAATGTGAGTTTGCTCATCTGAAGTTTTTCTTTTATGGCCTCCGGCGAGCTCTTATCGTTCAGTTCGAGCGTTCCGTTATTTTCGATGAGCATGTTGATTATTTTATCTTTCGCGTCTTCGATGGCGTCTACGATACTTCGTCTTAAGGTCAGATCTATTTTTTTATCGTCCCTTATTTTTTTGATGTAGCCGGTAACTATGTCGCCTATCTTTAATTTTTCGTAGGTTTCGTTCTCGTACAATATTCCGGCGTATTTATCATTTATTGCGGCGAGTATTCCGTTCACGGCGAAACGGCAGATCGTTAATTTTACCTGCTGGCCTTCTTTAAGGTCGATAACCTTCTTCTCAAAGAATTTTTCGAATTTGGCCGACGCGATGACCCTTTTGGATATCTTGTCGATCATGACGTAAACGATGTATTTAAAGCCTATCTTCATATTGTCCAGCGCCTGGGAATAGGGAATGTAAAGATTTTTCTCGAGACCCCAGTCGAGGAATATCCCGGTTTTATTGATGTCTTTTACCAGAAGGCATGCGAACTCGCCGACCTTCGCGAGCGGTTTCTGCGTGGTCGCGATCTCGCGGTCCTCGGAATCCCTGTACACGAACACTTCTATGGAATTGCCATCCCTGAGGCCGGCCGGAGCGTATTTCTGGGGCAGGAGAATATTATAGCCGTCGCCGGAATCCAGATAAAAACCGAACTCGACTTTGTGACTGACCTTTAATGTATTATAATCGCCTATTTTTAACAATTTGAATCTCCTAAAAATAAAATATTCGCTTTATATTATACTTGATAAATGACCAAATCGCAATAGCAAAATGCAAATAATATAAAGCGCGCATGTAAATATCGATCCGCGGCGAAGTATATTCGAGAAACATAATGTGGCCGCCGCCGCTGAGGCTGACCGGATTATTTTCTGCCGATGATATTTGAGATGATATTTGATGAGACAATGGCATGGAATAAGAAAAAAGAGACTGCTCAAAAGCTCAACTTTTCAAGCAGTCTCTTTTTATATTACGTTTTCATTTTCAGATCATATTACGGCGCAGGGGGCGCGTCCGGAGGCGGAGGCGGAAGCGTGCCGCCATTCGGATCTGGGGCAGGCGTTGGCGTCCCGCCATTCGGATCCGGAGGCGTGCCGCCGTTAGGGTCCGGCGCCGGAGGTTCAGGCGGAGGCGGAAGATCGGGCGGCTGCTGCTGTCCTCCGTTTCCATTGTTTACCGGCGGATTGACCGGAGGCTGGCCTGACGAGAACTGGAGGCTGTCCGGATTGGCGGGACCCGAATCGGGCCGGTTCGCCTGTACCTCGGAAGTCTGCATCGGAAGCGGTTCGAGCTTGCTGATATATTGCGGAACGTATCTACCCTTGGTGTTATTAAGGGTCATATGAATGACCGTGCCGCCTATATCGTTGGTCTCGACCTTTATGACCTTAACCTCGCCGTCGGTAAAGCTAAGTTTTTGAGACAGTTTTGTCAGTTTTTCGCGCTCTTTGCCGCCGGTGTTGAACATTTTAAGTTCCTTGGTATAGTTGTCAAAAACCTTTACCAGATCGAGTATATCGGTCCTTGTGATCCCGGCCTTGGCCAGATCTTCCGGCATTGTCCGCAGAACCGTTTTTACCAGAGAAGTTAAGGTCCTTGCCATATCGTAGTTGGTGCTGATGAATTTCTGCCTTATGGCGCCGAGGTGGACGTCGTCGATAACGCCTCTTTTTGCGAATCTTTGAATGACCTCGATCTCTTCCTTGTTGACCATATTCGGAAAAGGCGACATATCGAAGTATTTGCTGAAATTATTCTTTTTAGGCTTGTCTTCCTCTTTTTTAGGCTGCTGCTGATAAGTGCGTTCCAGCGCGGTCGGAACGGTTATCGTCAGCACAAGGTTTTTGCTTTCATTCGTAACGCTTTCAGGCACGGGTATGGTCACCGTCGATTCGGCGTAAAGCGGCCCGGCGATAAATGGCGCAGCGATAAGAACGGCCATGGCCGACCTTTTGAGCGCCGGTTTAAGATCATTTAAAATACAAAACATTTCAGGCACACCTCCGTGAAAAAAACTTCAGCGTCATATTATTATAACTTCTTTGGGGCTCTTCGTCATTATTTTGCAGCCGTTTTTGCCCATTATGACCATGTCTTCGATGCGCACGCCGCCGAGGCCCGGAAGATAGATCCCCGGTTCGACCGTGAATACCATGTTTTCGGCGACGACGATGCGGCCTTCGCTTGAAACCGTCGGGGCTTCATGTATCTCGAGACCTACGCCGTGGCCCAGGCCGTGGCCGAAATAATCGGCGTAGCCGTATTTGGCGATAACGTTACGCGCGAGCGCGTCTATTTCCATGCCGGTCATGCCGGGGCGGGCTTTCGCGAGCGCCGTCAGCTGGGCTTCCAGAACGATCTTATAAATATCCAGATGTTTCGGGGAAGGTTTTCCGACGAAGATCGTCCTTGTCATATCCGAACAATATCCGTTTAATTTCGCGCCGAAATCGAGTTTTAAAAAACTTCCGCTTCCGGCTTTTTTGTCCTTCGCGCGGACGATAACGTCCGGCGACGGCTTATAATGAGGAAAAGCGCTGTTTTTATCGAAAGCGACGATCGATTCGAACGAGGGACACTGGGCGCCTCCGACCTTCATATAATATTCCATCTTGGCCGCCACGGCGCTCTCGGATTTTCCGATGAAATTTTCCTTAGCGTTAGATATCATCTCATAAAAAGTGACGTCGGCGAGATCGACCGCCTTTTGCAGGTGTTTGATCTCGTCCTTTGATTTGACCATGCGGATCTGCTCAACGACGCCCGAAGTAGCCGTCATTTTAACGGTTTTAGGAAGAGCGGTCTCGAACGCGGCGAGCCTTGAAACTGAGAACGAATCGGCCTCGAAGCCCATCCTCTTATATTTATTTTTCTTGATGAATTCGCATACGTCGGCGATCTGCGACCTTCCGGTCCGGACTATCTCGATGTTCTTCGTCTCTTTCTTCACCTGTTCCACGTATCTGAAATCGACGAATATCGTGGTCTTTTTGGGGTCGACCACGAGATATCCTGTGGATCCCGCGAACCCCGTAAGATATCGGGTATTCTCGAGTTTCGATACAAGTATTGCGTCTAACTTTTTAGCCGAGAGTTCAGACCTTAATTTAGAGGCCCGTTCCATAAATTCCTTCATTTTTTTACCTCTTTTTATTTTTTAATATGTTCGAGCATTTCTATGCATTTGGAAAGTTTTTTGTCCGACTGTTCAGCCGGCCCGACGAGCGAAAGCGCCAGTTTTTTAACGTCGAACAGCTTCTCGGCAATTTCCCTGACGTCTTCTTCCGTCACCATGTCGATATTGTTGAGAACTTC
>CAZKCG010000109.1:0-11596 GCA_964551445.1 uncultured bacterium
GAGAAATAACTCACAAAGACAGCGTTATAATAAACTATCAGAACCTGGTCAGAGACACGGTCAGAGAGATCGGCTACGTAGATCCCGACTTCGGGTTCGACGCCAACAGCTGCGCGGTTATAACATCCATAGGCAGACAGTCGTCCGACATCGCCATGGGCGTTGACAAAGCTCTCGAGATACGCGAAAAAGAAAGAGCCAACGATCATGAAAAATTCGGCGCCGGCGACCAGGGCATGATGTTCGGTTACGCATGCAATGAAACTCCTGAATACATGCCTGCTCCAATCCATTACGCTCACAAACTCTGCGAAAAACTCGCCGAGCTCCGTAAAAACAAGACCATTCCTTATCTGCGCCCGGATGGAAAATCGCAGGTAACTTTTGAATATGAAGGAAACACGCCCGTCCGCGTTGACGCGATAGTCCTTTCAACTCAGCACTCGCCCGGCGTTACGCTCAAAAAGATCGAAGCCGACGTGAAAGAACTCATAATAAAAAAAGTTATTCCCGCTGAACTGATCGACAAGAACACCAAATATTACATCAATCCTACAGGCCGTTTCGTGATCGGCGGGCCTCACGGCGATTCAGGCCTCACCGGCCGCAAGATAATAGTCGATACTTATGGCGGCATGGCAAGGCACGGCGGCGGAGCGTTCTCGGGCAAAGATCCGACGAAGGTTGACCGCACCGCTGCTTACGGCGCGCGTCATATCGCTAAAAACATCGTGGCCGCGGGATTAGCCGACCGCTGCGAGGTCCAGGTAGCATACGCCATCGGCGTCGCCCACCCAGTTTCAATAATGGTCGATACTTTCGGAACCGCTAAGATATCCGAAAGAGAGATCGAAAGAATAGTCAACGACCAGGAAATATTCGATATGCGTCCGGGCGCCCTCATCAAAAACCTCAATCTCAGGCGTCCGATCTTCAAAAAAACCGCGAGATACGGTCATTTTGGAAGAAAAGACAAAGATTTCACATGGGAGCTTCTCGACAAGGTCAAGATGATCCAGAAAGCAGTCAAGTAACAATAATTTCAGGCGGGCCCTTTTACCGGGCCCGCCCTGAAAAACAAAACCGGATGGCATTTTAAAAAATATGGCGCTTTTATCTAAAGACAAAATGATGATGACGATAGTGAACCTGCTCATAATAATAGGAGCGGGCTGCGCGTCGTTTTATATGGTTCCGTCGAATATCGTTTTCAAGGACGGTTTTATAAACGATTTCAAACAGTTCTGCCCGTCAGGAGTTTTCGAGCCTAAAATGTCTTTCAAAGACGCATACGGAGCGAGGCTTACAGGGAAAGAGCGAGATTTCATAGACGCCAACGCGGAAGCCAAGGATTTCACTTCCAAATTCAGCGAATTTAATCCTGAAAACCCTTATTTTGACGGTTCTTCCACTAACTCCATATTGAAAAAATTCTCGGGTTACGTTACTTCCGTCGCCGGCGTTAATTTTTTATATCTGGCGGCAATAGTGCTGGCGTCTTTTTTCAGCGGCGTATTGGGTTCAGTGGTCGTTTCAGCCATATCTTCAGGCGCCGTTTACTATTTTTATACTTTTCGCGAACTTCCCAATCTCGCCCTGCAGCTTAAAGCGTGTTTTTTCTTTACCCACGCGGCTTCACAAAGCGCGGATGTGGCGGGCGTCGCATCAAAATATTATGACATGTACAATGTCATCGAAAATATTTTAAAATTTGACATGCAGCTTAAAATAGGTATTTTTATTGGCGTGGCGGTTCTCTCATCAATACTTTTCGACAGGCGCACTATTTTTTATATCACGCAGCTTGAGGAAAAGATGTCCGAATGTTTAAGGATCCAGGCTGAAAACAGCAAGCTTCAAAGCAATACCGGCGACGTTCGTAAAATGGACGAAAAATTCCGCATGATAAGCGCGAGAATGTCGTCGATCCAGACCCTTACCCGCGTGGTAACCAAATCCATGGATCCGACGGACGTCATAAGAGAATCGCTTAAGGTCGTTCAGCAGATAGTCAACGCCGAAAAATGTTCGTTCTGGCTTCTGGATGAGAACGGCACTACTCTCGTGCTGAAAGAATGTATCGGCTGGAAAGACGAAGAAAAAGAAAATTTTAAAACGGCTCCGTCAGAGGATGCCGGGCTCGTCGGCGCGGCGCTTCGCGCCGGAAAGGTAATGACATCTTCCGAATCGCGTCAGCCCGATTATACCGCGATGGGCGAGGGCGCCAAGATAATGAATTCAAAGGCGTGCGCGCCGCTGAAACACGGCGAAAAAATGCTCGGCATAATAAACGTTGAAAAGTTTTCGGACAGTACCAAAATGGAACAGGAAGAAACCAGGATGCTCGAACTTATATCGACTTTAAGTTCCGTCGCCATCGAGAACGCAAACCTTTTCAAAAAGACGGAAATGCTTGCCATAACCGATGGCCTTACCAAACTTTACACCAGGCGTTACATGGAAAATTTCCTCGACGCCGAACTTGAAAAAAGCCGGCGCTATAACCATCCGCTGTCGGTAGCTCTTACCGATATAGATCATTTCAAGAGTTTTAACGATACATACGGCCATCAGATCGGCGATTTCGTTCTTGAAGAAACCGCCAAGCTTCTTAAAAACGCGGTAAGGAACGTAGATCTTGCCGCGCGTTACGGCGGCGAGGAATTTCTCGCGGTGCTTCCGGAAACGGATTATAAAGGCGCGTTCACTTTCGCGGAACGGTTGAGAAAGAGGATCGAGGAAAAGACCTACGAGGACGCTAAAACGGGTCATAAGCTTAAAGTTACGGTATCCATAGGCATAGCTTCGTTCCCGCTTCATTCAAAAGAAAAGACGGAACTCGTTAAAAAAGCCGATACGGCGCTCTATCTCGCGAAAGAACAGGGAAGAAACCGTGTCAAGGTTGCTCCCATAACTAAAGAACAGCTTGCCAACATGCAAAAAACTTAGAGTTTTGAGCGGTAAATAAAATGGTTAAATTTTTAAAACATAAGTTCAATTCAATTTCGGCCCCGTTATTTTCGCGGGCCGGATTTAATCTTGTGGGCATTATTATTTCCGCTTCAGTGCTGCTCATATCAAGCCTTATAGTCATACTCATGCCGGTTGAGATGAGAGGAAAAGTATGGGTCTATAACATACTTATACTTCCGGTCCTGGTCTCCGCATTTCTTTTTAAAGGCAACGGCGGCACCATATCATCGATATGCGTCATTGCCATTTCAGTCCTCATCTTCAAACAATTCGGAAATATAGATACGGCGCAGGGCTTCGGCGCGGCGCTTTTAAGCCACGGCATGCTCGCTGAGTGCGTCGTTTATTTCGTAATAGGGATATCCATTGATTTTTCCGATACGGTATTCGGAAGTTTTTCGACGGCCGAACAGACCAGCGAGGACGTTAACCGGGAGCTTGAAAAGGGCGCCGAGGTAGCCAAGCTGCGAAAAGAGATCGCCGCTAAACAGGTTGCGATAGAAGAAAACTCCAGCAAGGTTAATTTTATAAGTTCGCGCATGGTGATACTTCAGCAGATAGCCCGTGAGATCGGCATGTGCTTAAATATTGACGATCTCTTAAAGGCGACGCTGAACGCGACCAATAAACTTTTAAAAGCGAAAAAAATGTCCATATTTTTAAGGGGCGCCGAAAAAGAGCTTCTTTTGAAAGCTACCTACGGCTGGCCGGCGATATCGCCTGAAGATTATAAAATAATTTCAGAGCGCGAGGTCCTGGCGTGGTCCGTTTCGAATAACGCCATGGCCACGCCGGGCGAAATAAATAAAGACCCTATGCTTCTGGCCCTTCACAAAGAGTCGAAATTCAAAACTCTTATGTGCGCGCCCATAAGCCACTCGAACGAGGTCATCGGCGTCATCAGCATAGAGGAACTTGAGAGCGGATCCAAGGTGACCCAGGACGATTCGCGACTTTTCTCGATCCTCGTCGATATGGTCTCGCTTTCATTTAAAAATTCAAGGCTTTTCAGGCGCGTTGAAATGCTCGCCAATACCGACGGACTCACCAAACTATACACCCACCGTTTCTTTCAGGAACTTATGCGCGCCGAACTCGATCGTTCGGGCCGTTATCAAAAAAACTTCTCGGTGATATTAAGCGACATCGATCATTTTAAACGGTTCAACGATACTTACGGCCACCAGGCCGGCGACTATGTTCTCGAACAGACAGCCGCGTGCTTTAAGGACAGCGTCAGGACGACCGATATCGTAGCCAGATACGGCGGCGAGGAATTCATCGCGTTATTACCTGAAACCAACGTTAACGGCGCTTATATCCTCGCGGAGCGCATAAGAAAATCCATCGAATCGAAACAATATAAATTTAACGACCAGGAAATGAAAGTTACCGTGACCCTTGGCGTTTCGACCTTTCCAGTCGATTCCAGCCTGGGCCCCGAACTCGTTAAAAAAGCCGATCTTTCGCTTTATTTCGGCAAGGAGAACGGCAGAAATCGCGTCGCCGTGGCTTCAATGATACCCAATCTCGACGAATGGCTTAATAAAAAAGATAAATAAATTATACCGGAAGAAGAGTGCTATGAAGATAGAAATTTTAAAATTTAATTTTTCAGGCGTTATTATTTTAGGCGCAATGCTTCTTTTATTCGCGTTTCAGTCAGAGTGTTCCGCCGCGTCAGAAACTTCCGAGGCCGGCCGCCAAAGGCCGAAATATGAGACTCCTGAATTTTTAAAAACCGTAAACGCGCAGAGAACGGGAGAAGTTCTGTTCGCGGTTAAAAAACAGATAAGGATCGATCCCGGTCTTATTGACGCCCAGCTTAAAAGCGTTCTCACAACGCTTCTGAACAACCCCGAAAAGATCGAAATAAATTTTTATAATCCTGTTGCTTCCGATGATCTTTCAGCAATCAGATACGAGACCGTCGAAGTGTTCCTCAAAGGCGCTTCTTTCGATAATTTAAGGGTCGACACCGCGTCGATAATACTTAAAAACATGGAACTTGAAGTTTACAGACTTTTTCGCGACGGCCGCGTAAAGGTTCTGTCGCAGGGTGAAGTGCTGGCTAATATCAGCATAATTCAAAGCGATCTCAACAGCTATCTCGTAAAAAAATCCGAATCGATAAAGGTCAGAAAACCCTACGCGCGCATGGAAAAAGATCAACTCGCCATCGGAGGGGTTTTTAAATATGGCCTCTTTGTTATCGACTTCGGCGCGACGGGCGTTTTTAAGATCGTCGATAACGACAAGATTTTTTTTGACCTGAAAAAGATGTCGATAAACAGCCTCAAAATGTCCAGGTCCTTTTTGAGGACGATCGTCGATAAGATAAATCCCATACTCAGCCTGGACCGATTTCCCTTTAAACTCGTAATGAAGTCGATCTACATTAAAGAAGGCAGGCTCATTTTTTCATCGGAGTGAACATTTTATATTGAATTGAGTGGTTTAAATGTTTTCAAAAAGAAATTCAATTTTTTTACTGGTCATATTTCTTGCGCTTTTCCTTTCGCTTATAGTATCCGTAAAAAGGATCATACTCGAAAATAACAATAATAACGTCGAGATCGGAATAGATTTCGCCAAATTTGAACGGATATGCTTTTCCGAAGGAAGCGATATCTTCTCAGGGTTTCAGATATTGCTTAAAAGCGGTATAAACTCGGCGTTAGTCCGCGAAGTTACGCTTGCTACACTTGCCGCCGCCGGCAGCGTCTCGCTCTTTAACGGGAACGACCTTTTAAGGAATTTCCGTTCCGCGGCGCTCATAAATCCCCTGCTGGCCAAATTCATACAGAAAAAATCCATCCAGCCTCACTATACATACATAATGACATCCGACTCTAAAATTCATGACCGGGTTTTCAATGAGCTTAAGATAAAGCTTAAGGACGACGAACAGAAGATAGGCGTTAATACCGAAAACCTCTCCGGTGAAGGCGATGCCGAGAAGGCCCCGTTTTATCTGATAACGATAACAAGTTCCGCGCCTGAAATACATAACGTCGGCGTCGGTTTCGCTCCTGAAACGCTTGCTCTTCTTGAAAAGCTTAATTTTTCGGTCATCCTCGGGCTTTCGGATTCGAGCTTTTTAACCGCCGGCCAGATAGACAGGCTCATGGAAAAACTTCAAAATATAAAGAGCCTTTCAGGTGTTTTTATAGAAGGTCCCGTAGTTCCAGGTTTTTCGGAAAAGAACACGCAGAATATTGAATATTTCGGAAAAAAACTTTCCGAACTCTGCCGCAATAAATCTAAATTTATACTCATGGAGTTCGAGAACGCGATCGGGCTAAAGCAGATAACTCCGTTTTTAAAAGAGATGACGGTCAGGGGGCACAGGCTTTCATCCTTTGAAAAAAACCGGCCTTCAACCGTAGAAGAACATGACCAGGCCATCGAAAGATATTTGCGGGCCGTGCGCGAAAGAAACGTCAGGCTCGTCGTAGTGGAAGGGTTGACATCCAAGCTGCGCGGCGTTCCAATGAACCTTCTCTTTCAAAATTTTAATTTTCTCGACGCCCTGGTTAAAAAGATAAAGGCCGCCGGTTTCAACATCAAATCGTCCTCGGCGTTCGAAACCGATCTTGCCTCGCCTATTTTTATCATAATAATATCCTGGGGGATACTCGCGACATATATTCTGTTCGTCGAATATATATTCGGGATGCCCAGAAAAATATCATATTTGATACTGACCATTTTCATGGCTTTCATCCTCATATTCGCGCTGAAATGGTATGGAACCGGTGCGATGACCGTTTACAGGCAGGTCCTGGCGCTTCTGGCCGCGTTCATAATGCCGCTCGCGCCCGTCATCTACAAAGTGCGTCCCGATAAACTGCTGCCTAAGATCCATGATTTTTATATCGTTTTCTACCGGGCGGTCTTCCTGCTTTTATATAACATGTTTTTCGTCGTGCTCTTTTCAACGCTCGTGATCGGACTTCTTTCGTCCGTCGAATTCATAAACGGAATAGAGTTTTTCAGAGGCGTAAAAGCGGCCCTGTTCGTGCCTATCCTTCTCGCGGCGCTTCTTTCGATGCGCTCGGAAGACGTTTTTTCGAAGGCTTCTGAATTCATGAATATGAGCGTGCGCGTTTATCAGGCGGCAATATTTATCGTAGCGGCCCTGTTCATCTGGTTCTACGCGCCCGCCATAGAAAGCGTCCTTGGCGCCGAGCGTTTGGTCACGGGCGGATATGACGCTTACCTGGGGTTTTTCTTTGAAAGGATCACCGGCGTCGAGCTTCGTTTCAAGGAGTTCGCTATAGGCTATCCGCTGCTTCTGCTATATTTTTATCTCAGCCTCAGAAAAATGACGAAATTTAATATAGTTCTCGCGGCGACCGGAACGCTCGCGAGCATATCGGTCTTTAATTCATTCTGCCATATCCATGTGCCGCTTCTTGTAACGGCCGCGCGGGCCTTTTACGGCCTTCTTGCGGGCATCGTCATAGGAGCGGCGTTTTGTTCGACAGCCGAATTTTTGCTGGTTTTTTATAAAGAAAACGGACAGGGAGAGACCAAATGATCGAATTCAACGATGTCTCTAAAGTTTATGACAACGGCGTGGTCGCGCTCAACAATATTTCAGTGCGCATAGACCGCGGCGAATTCGTGTTTCTTATAGGGCCTTCGGGCGCCGGGAAATCGACTTTTTTAAAGATGATCTTCCGGGAACAGACCCCGACCTCGGGCGAGATGTTCATCGACGGCAGGAACATCACGCGGCTTAAAAGGCAGGAGGTCCCTTACCTTCGCAGAAACATCGGCGTGGTTTTTCAGGATTTCAAACTGCTCGAGGACAGAAGCGTGTTCGAGAACGTCGCCTATACGCTCAAGGTAATGGGATTTAATCAGACCGTGATACAGAACCAGGTTTCGCACGTGCTTGAACTCGTAGGCCTTTCGACGAAAAAAAGGATCTATCCGTCGCAGCTTTCAGGCGGCGAAAAACAGCGCGTCTGCATAGCGCGCGCCATCGTCAATAATCCGGCGATACTCGTTACTGACGAACCTACGGGAAATCTTGATCCTTACATTTCATGGGAAATAATGAAGACCATGGTCGATATAAACAGTAAGGGCACGACGGTCGTATTTGCGACGCACAACAAGGAACTCGTCGACAGAATGCGCAAACGCGTCATCGTTTTAAGGGACGGGCGTCTCACCAAAGATGAGAAGCGCGGAAGTTTCGATTATGAGAACGCTTAAAAAATGGAGAAAAACATAATATCATGTATTTCAAATATATAATAGACGAAACTTTTATATCGTTAAAGAAAAGTCCGATGATGCTCCTTTGCGCCGTGATGATAATCACTACATCGCTTGCTCTGCTCGGCATTTTCATAATAGGCGATAAATTTTTCAAGGCAATAGTCGCCAATTTCGAAAATAATCTTGAGATAGTAGCTTTTTTAGAGGACGGCTTCAACGAATCCGCGGTTGAAAAGGCCATAATCCCATCTATTCGCACATATCCAGGGGTTGCATCGGTCCGTCTCGTAACTAAAGAGGGCGCCCGCGAAGAACTAAAAAAGGACGTGCCGGAGCTTAACGAGGTTTTTTCAGTGATAGAGGAAAACCCGCTCCCGGCATCGATCCGCGTTAAGGTCGCGTCCGCCGACAATCTCGCCGAAATAACGGCTAAACTTAAGAAAGAGAACGGTATCGCGGTGAGCGAAGTAACCTACGGAGGCGAAAGCGTCAATTCTTTTCTCAGCGCCGCTAAAAATCTGAAAAAATTTATGATCCTGTTCCTGCTTCTTTTTATTTTAACCTCTATCGTGGTCACTTCGGCTACGATAAAGCTTACGGTTTATTCGAGGCGCGATGATATCGAGATCATGAAACTTGTCGGCGCGACCGACTGGTATGTTAAATGGCCGTATCTTATCGAGGGAATAATTTTAGGCGTCGCCTCCGGAGCCCTGGCTACGCTGCTGATCCTGTTTTTTAAAAACAGCGCCGTGCTTGAACTTTCAAAAAGCATGTATATATTCAACGCTATTAAAAGCGATGTTTCGATTATGGAAATATTCTGGAAACTTATACTGGTCGGAACGCTTCAGGGGGTTATCGGGGCCATGTGGTCCACGGCCAGCGTTCTCTCTGAAAAATACTGAGCGCGGCGCCGGAAAAAGCCTGGGCTCAACGCCGGCCGCTCTTAACGAAGCGGGAGACCGGCGCCGTTGCGGAATAATAAATATCGTAAAAATTCAAATTTATAATATGAGCGAACTGAAAAAAACTAAACTTAATATGGCGGTCACTTTCGCGGCCTTTCTGGTGTTTGTTTATGCCGGCCTGGTTTCGGCTCAGCTCCCGGGCACGGCCGAGATCGAAAGCAAAAAAGCCGATCTTTCAAACATAGAGGCCAGGATTTCCGAAACCGGCAAAGTTCTTGACGAGATCAAAGCTGATATCGAAAGATACAGGTCGGAGTACGAGATCAAGAAAGGCGAATACGAGAAGGTCAAGGGTCAGCTGGATGAGAACCAGAAGCGGGCCGCGGAATTATATGAGCAGAAACTCATTCTGGCAAGGGAACTCAAGCTTTCCACCGATAACCTTCTAAGAAAGAAGAATCTTTTTTCCGATCGCATAAAGGCCATATATAAAAGTTCTTTCAGCAAAAAAGCCGGCTTCGTTATGGAATCGAAAACTTTTACGGATTTTTACATAAATCTTTTTTATCTCTCAAAAATAATTCAATCCGATTCCGAATTTATATCCGATATTTCTAAAAAAGTCGCGAAGATAAAACTTCAGCGTGAAGAACTCGCCAGAAAAATGAAGGAGCTTGAACGAATAGACGAAAGCAGCAAGAGTTACGAAAAGAGCATTCGCATGGCTTCGGGCCAGATGAACGATTATCTGGCCAGGCTTCATCAAAAACAGCAATTCATGACCATGCAGTCGGGCGGGCTTTTAAGCGATAAAGAAAGGGTCGAAAAAGAGATCGCCGAGATCGAAAAAAATCTTCCGGCGTCCATTGAAAAACCGGCCGCCCCCGTTTCAAAGCCCGGAACGGAAACCGCCGCGCCCGTAAAAGAGACGGCGAATGTGGATCCGTCGAAGATCGCGTTTTCATGGCCTTTAAAGAGCGGCAAGACCGTTCTTAGTTTTTACGGGACGCAGAAGGATCCGAAGTATAATATAAATTTTTTCAATCCAGGAATAGATATTTCAGGACAGCAGGACGAGATAGTTTTATCCGCCGCCGCCGGCAAGATCAAATACAAAGGCGAGATGAAGAGCGTCGGAAAACTTTTGATAATAGATCACGGCGGCGGAGTTACGACACTTTACTCTCACCTTGGCGGCATCGAGGTCGGCATGGGGCAGGAAGTAGCTTCCGGCGAGGCGATAGGAAGCATAGCGAAACCGAAAGGCGAAAGCGCTCAGCCTTATCTTCATTTCGAGATCCGTATCAACGGAAACGCCAAAGATCCCATGGATTACCTTTAATAAACCGATTTACTTGAATATTGTCAAATTTATTAGTATAATATATGCGTGGAGGTTTACTTGCTATGATCAAAAACAATAACGCCGCCGGCCTTATCAAAAGGTTTTTTGCGGTGCCTGCGATCGTCTGCGCTTCGGCCGGCCTTATGTTCTCGTCAGTTCCCGCGCACGGCGGGACCGTCGATATCGGTGCGCTCGATAATCTTAATATCTTAAGAAAGGTCTTCAATCTTATAAAAACGGACCACATCAAAAAAGACGTGACCGAGAAAGAGCTCCTGACTGGAGCTATCAATGGAATGCTTGAATCGCTCAACGATCCCTACAGCCGTTATCTTGAACCGAACAACTTCAAGGATATGCAGTCGGACACTTCCGGTGAATTCGAAGGGGTCGGAATAGTTATATCCGTTAAAAACAAGATGCTGACGGTGGTTTCCCCGATAGACGATACGCCGGCCCAGCGCGCCGGAATTAAATCCGGCGATAAAATACTTAAGATCGAGGGTTCCGACACCGATAAAATGTCGCTGCATGACGCGGTCACCAAAATGAAGGGAAAAAAAGACAGCAGCGTTACTCTTACCATCTGGCGCAACGATTTCAAAGAGCCTAAAAACTTCACTCTTACAAGGGATGTTATCCCGCTGAAGACGGTCGTTTCCAAAATGGTTGACGATAAGATCGGATATGTCCGTATTTCCCAGTTCACCGAAACGACGTCAGCGGACCTTGAAAAGGAACTGTTAAAGCTCGAAGCTAACGGTATCGAAGCGATAATACTTGACCTGCGCGATAATCCGGGCGGCCTTCTTACCGCCGCCGTCGACGTTTCCAGAAAATTCATCGATAAGGGCGTCATCGTTACGGTGAAAAGCCGCGATGGAAAAACGCTTAATCTGTCTTCTTATTATCGTTCACATCCTCTTTATCCCATGGTCGTGCTCATAAATAAAGGCTCGGCTTCATCTTCCGAGATCGTTTCCGGCGCGCTTCAGGATAACCGCCGCGCGATATTGATCGGCAATAAAACATTCGGGCAAGGCGTTATTCAGACCGTTATCCCGATTGAGCACGACGCAGGCCTCATTCCCACGACCGCATGGTATTTCACGACGGCCGGCCGTTCCCACCC
>CAZKCG010000110.1:0-11272 GCA_964551445.1 uncultured bacterium
CAGCGGTCAGGCCCAGAACAATCAGGCTTGGCGTATAATCAATTAAGAAAATCACTTCAATAAGCTTTTCAATATAACTTCCGGCAATTTTTCGATCTCGACCCTTCAAAACGTTTCCGCCATAATAGCGGGTAATTCGTTTGAAGAAAAAAATAAGAACGGATCAGTTAAGCCCGCCGGTTTTAATTACAGCCTTGCATCTTCGAACTTTTCAGCGGTAAAAGGAGTTTCCGGTTACGGTCAGGCCGGCGGAACTTATCTTCAGCTTTATATGAATATCAGCGCTACGGCCAAAGTTAACGAATATGATATTTATCTTTCACTATCCGGTAATTCAAATAAATTAAACTCTTTTCTTACCTCGAAACCGGAGCTTTCACAGGACTCGCTTCACATGCTCTTATATGGTATAACGCCGACCGCGACCGCAAATTCAGGCGGAAGAGACGATCAGATAACTTCCACCAAGGTAATCGATGCTCTTAACAGTAAGTTTCAGGATACGATCTATCAGAAATTGAGCAGCTCGCTGGAGAAAAAGCTTAATCTTGATGAATTGCGCATAAATCCATACACCGCCTATGAAAAAACGCTTATGGGAGGCGGTAATGGCCCGAACGCCAAAAACGCTATGCCGGGTTTATCGGCGTTCACCGACGTGCAGGTAAAGATCGGAAAATATATTGACCCTGATCTGTATTTGAGTTACAGCAAAAATTTTCATTCGTCCAAAGATGACAGCCTTGGAATGGAATATAAGGTCAAAGAAAAATTTCTTATTGACGGCAACGTTAATCAGAACCTGGAATATCGTCTTGGCGCAAAATACGGGATACCGTTTTAACGGCTGAACTTTCAATTCAAGATTTATTCGCTCGACTTTTCTCATGAGAGCTTCCATGAAAAGGGTCGAGCTTTTTATTTTCTTTTTTTAAAAAATAGAGTTTCATCCATTCTTTAGCCGATATGTTAAAAAAGTATTTGACAAAGTCATAAAAAATATAATATAATAGTGACTCATTAAAGAAAGAAATTTTTCTTTAAGTTACATTTGGGGGTTAAACATGAAAAGGAATCTATCAGTACTGTTCTCGTTTATTTTGTGCGCACATTTATTAGCCATACCTTTTAATATGTTAGAAGCCAAAGATGACGCCAAAACAGCCAAAAAATCATCAAAGGCTAAGATCTCGAAAGCAAAAAAAGAAACGCCGGCAAAAGCCGTCGAAGCATCTGATCGTATCGGCAAAATAGCCGAAGTCGTTGTCACGGGAAATAAAAAGGTCAATTCTTCAATCATCATGCTGTCTCTCACGATGAAAGCCGGCGACGAACTCACCGAAAGCCTTATAGACGAAAACATGAAAAGGGTCTATAATATAGGCTATTTTACTCAGGATATCGGCGTCGACGTAGCCAGCGTTACTAACGGGAAAAAAGTTATCATCAAAGTCACTGAAAATCCCGTAGTTCAAAAGATAAAACTCAACGGCAACAACCTTGTCGGCAACGACAAAATATTAAAGGCCATGCAGACAAAAGAGGGCCAGGTATTCAATCATGTTCTTATCGGATCCGACGTGAAATCCATTCAGAAAGTGTTCGATGAAGCCGGTTACGTAATGAACCGCATTCGTGACGTACAGTTCGACGGCGAAACTCTCACCATATTCATCGAAGAGAACAGGATCGAACACATCAAGATCGTAGGCAACGATAAAACCCGTGAACGCGTTATTCTTCGCGAACTCCGCTTCAAGGAAGGCGAAATATACGACGATAAAAAGGTAACCAAAAGCCTCCAGAAAATATTCAATCTCGGATTTTTCTCGGAAGTCAAGCCGCGCTGCGAAGCCGGATCCGAACCCGGAAAGATCGATTTCATAATAGACGTAAAAGAACAGAAAACAGGCACGGTAACCATCGGCGGCGGCTACAGCTCGGCTAACGGCCTCGTCGGAATATTTGAAGTGGCTCAGAAAAACTGGCGCGGCAAAGGCCAGACGATCAACGCCAAGTTTGAGTTCGGCGGCATGAGAACATACGAATTCGGTTTTCTCGAACCATGGTTCAGAAATAAACACCTCTCGATCGGCGCCAATATCTACAACAGCAGACTCACGCAGAAATTTTACCAGCCCAACAAGTCGGCCGTCGATTATACCGAAGCCCGCAACGGCTTTAACGTATCCCTCGGCAAGCCTTTCTCGGAAATACTCGAAGGCTCGCTTACTTTCCGCGATGAGAACGTTAAACTTACCGATGCCGATACTATAAAAACCACTCTTAACAACTCATATATCCGTGAAGGTCACTATCAGACATTAAGCGGATATCTCGGCCGCGACACGCGCGACAACAATTTCAACCCCAGAATGGGAACTTTCAACGCCATCAATATAGACACCACGGGCGGAGCTTTTAAAGGTCCGGACTCTTTCACCAAATACAGGCTTACGCTTAGAAAGTATCACGCCATTTCCGAGCGTGACGTAATAGCGGGCCGTATCATGGGCGGAACGACGAACCTTACCAAAGGCACGCTTCCGCTTTATGAAGAATATGGCGTAGGCGGCGTTTATACGGTTCGCGGTTATGAATGGCGCGAATTTATCGGAAAGAAAATGCTCGTCGGAAATTTCGAATTCCGTCATAAGTTCACCAAAAACTTTGAAAGCTATCTGTTTTACGATATGGGCGACGCATGGGATTCGGACAGCTTGAACTCCATCGTTGCAGGAAGCGCTTCAAATAACTACAACCTGAAAAAAGGATATGGTCTCGGCGTCAACTTTATAACGCCTATCGGTCCGATCCGCCTTGATTACGGAAAAGGCCAGGACCGTTCGGGTAAAGCATACTTCAGCATGGACCGCATGTTCTAATGCTTTATTTGAAAAATTTTGACATAAGGTAATAATAATTTTTTAATATAAAGTTACTTTATTTTTAAAGTAACTTTATAACTTTATTCGGAGGTATTAAAAAAAATGAAAAGATCCCTTGGGTTAATCGCCGCCTTGTTTTTTATTTTGATCGCATCCACAGCCGCTTATTCGAAACCAGTTGAAAAAGTGGGCCTCGTTAATTATCAGCAGATCCTCGGTGAGTTCAAAGAAGCCGAAGCCATGAACGAAGAACTTATGAAAGCCAAGGATACGCTTCAGGCCAAGCTTGATAAGGCTCAGGACGCAATAAAAGTAAAAAAAGACAATTTCGATAAAAAAACGAAAGCAACGGAAACCGAAAAAGAAAAATTCAACAAAGAATTCAGCGCTGAAATAACCAAGCTTCAGGGCACCTATCAGGAACTTTCCGGAAAGCTTCAGGACCAGCAGGTTGCCGCTTTAAAACAGCTCACGGAAAAAATAAACGAAGCTATCGGGACCATCGCTAAAGCTGACGGCCTTGATATGGTAGTCGAAAAGAACCTCGTTTTCTTCGGCGGTATCGATATCACGAGCAAGGTCATCGAAAAACTCAACGGCGGAAAATCAACCGGCAAAAAGAAAAGCGAAGAATAATCAGTCAGGACTAATTCAGAGCGGGTGGCGTAAAAAGTATGATGTATGAAAAACGGCCGAAAACCGTTACTCTTGAAAAAATGAGCGAATATCTTAATGAACCGTATTACGGCGACGGCTCCCTTGTTCTTTCCGGCGTGGCCGGGATCAACGAAGCCTGCGGCGGCGATATCACTTTCGCGGTTAAGCCCAAATACATCAGATCGCTTAAAGATTCAAAGGCGGCGGCGGTCATAATATCGCCGGAAGTTAAAACGGCCGAGGTCAGGATACCGTACATCGTATCTCAAAATCCTTATTTAACTTTCGCGCGCGTTCTTGAATTTTTCTATCCTAAAAAAGAACAGAAGCCGGAAATACATCCGGCGTCATTTATATCAAAAAATGCCGCGATCGGCGGAAATGCGAAGATCTTTCCCAACGTTTATATAGGCGAAAACGCAAGGATCGGCGAAAATGTCGTTTTATATCCAGGCTGTTTCATCGGCGAGAACGTATCCGTCGGCGACAACACCTGGATATATTCAAACGTCACTATACGTGAGAACTGCCAGTTGGGGAAAAATTGCATAATCAATGCGGGAACGGTTATCGGCGCTGACGGATATGGCTTTGCGAAAAACGGAAATGCCTATTACAAGATACCGCAAGTCGGAAACGTAGTCATAGAAGACAACGTGGAAATAGGCGCTAACGTAACCTGCGACAGGGCTACGCTCGGTTCAACCCGTATCGGCGCAGGCACTAAAATAGACAATCTCATACATATAGCGCATAACGTTCAGATCGGTAAAAATGTTCTGCTAGTGGCTCAGGTAGGCATATCCGGTTCGGTCGACGTCGGCGATGACGTCACGATAGCCGGCCAGAGCGGTATTGTCGGCCATATTTCGATCGGCGCCGGAAGCGTTATAGCCGCAAGATCCGTCGTCACCAATGACGTCAAGCCCAAATCATTCATATCCGGGTTTCCGGCGAAACCTCATACGGAAGAAATGAAGATCAAGGCGGCCATGCGGAAACTGCCGTCGATAGTTAAAACCGTTAATGAACTAAAAAAATTATTGAGCGTTTCAACTTCAGGGGAGAAGAGCGAAAAAGATAACGATGATGAATCATAAAACAAAGAATTTCATATATTTTTTTGCGCTGATATCGGCCTTTCTTGTTTTTACTCAAGATTTAAAGGCTGAATCTTCCAATCTTTTAGGACCGACCGGCCTTATAAATACGCCTTCGGCATATACCGGAAGCGGTTTTGGTTATTACACATCCGGCAAGAATACTTTTTACAAACTTAACTCGGCTCTTTTTTCAAACGCTCTTGAAGCGGGTATGCTCTACGACAAAACCTCCGCTATCCGCTCATATAATCTCAAGCTTCCTATATTTACCGAATCCGGTTTCATGCCTTCGGTGGCTATAGGGGCCTATAATTATAAAAGCCCGGCCGTAAGCCAGACAAACTATATAGTCATGTCAAAATACGTCGATAGTTTCGGCCTCACGCTTCATGCCGGATATATGAATAACGGCGGGTTGAAAGACGCTTCGAAACTCGTAAATTATAAAACCATACAGGACGCCATCGACGACGTTAAAAACAAATCAGGAAAAACTTTTGTGGGCTTTGAATATGCTTTTTTCCCTATGTTCGCGGTGATAGGCGAATATCAGGATCAGACCATAAACGGCGGCCTTCGTTTCAAGCCGATGCCGATGCTGACTTTAGATTATGATATGATCGACTTGAAAAATGTTAAAAACCTTGAAAAGAAAAGAATTTTAAATTTTAATTTTTCGATCGGATTTTAATTATTTTATATAAACTGGAAGGACGCCAATATGTATCAAAATCAAAGGACCATAGCCAACGAGATAAGCTACGAAGGTATAGGCCTGCATACGGGGCTTAACGTCAGAATAACTTTTTTGCCGGCTCCCGTAAACCACGGTGTTGTATTCGTTCGCACCGACCTGCCTGAAGAACCAAGAGTTGTCGCTTCGATCGAACACGTTACCGACGTTTTCCGCGGCACGACCATCGGCTTAGACGAGATCAAGATCCATACGGTCGAACATGTTCTGTGCGCGTTAGCCGGGCTCGGCCTTACGAACATATTGATCAAAATAAACGCGAAAGAGCCTCCGGCCGTAGATGGTTCGGCTCAGCCTTTCGTAAAGCTTCTCGAAGAAGCCGGAATAGTCGAGCAGGAAGAAAAAACCGCTCAATATACTATAACCGAGCCTATCCACCTTATCGATGGTTCGAAACAGCTTATAGCGATGCCGTCCGATAAATTCATGATATCTTTTACCATCGATTATGATACTCCGATCATCGGAACTCAGTACGCCCAGCTTGTAATAAATCCGGAAACATTTCAAAAAGAGATCATGTACGCCCGCACATTCGGTTTTACAAGAGAAGTCGAAGAATTAAGAAAACAGGGCCTCGCGCTTGGCGGCGACCTTACTAACGCCATAGTTATTGGAGAAGACGGCATACTTAACGAAAGTCTCCGCTCCGAGGATGAATTCGTCCGTCACAAGATACTCGATCTCGTCGGCGACCTTTTTCTTACGGGGCTTTCGCTTAAAGGCCATTTCATTGCCATGAAGTCGGGTCACGCGTTGAACGTTAAAATGGCCGGCATTTTAAAAAAGCGCTACAACGATAAAAAGACCTCGAAAACGACAATGGATATAATGAAAATATTAAAGGTCCTTCCTCACCGTTATCCTTTCCTTTTAGTCGATAAAATAACCGAGATCAAAGAAGGAAAAGGCGCCGTAGGAATTAAAAACGTCACGATAAACGAACATTTCTTCACCGGGCATTTTCCGACTCAGCCTGTAATGCCTGGTGTTTTGATAGTGGAAGCACTCGCTCAGGTAGCCGGCGTTTTCATGCTCAATAAAAAAGAAAACCGCGGTAAATTGCCGTTTTTTACAGGAATCGATAATTTCAGGTTCAGAAAACCCGTCGTTCCCGGCGACGTTCTCGTGCTCGAAATAGAAATGGGTAAGATAAAAGGGAACATTGGCAAGGTCAGCGGAAAAGTAATTGTCAACGATAAACTGGTTGCCGAAGGCGACCTTATGTTCTCGCTCGTAAATGCTCCTAAAAACGACGATTCGGAGGAATAACCATGGAGCTTATACACAAAACAGCCATAATAGATCCGGGTGCGAAGATCGGAAAAAATTGCAAAATAGGCGCTTATTCCTACATAGGGCCGAACGTCGTAATGGGAGAAAATAACGTCGTCGGAATGCACGCAGTAATAGACGGCCATACAAGCATAGGTTCGGGTAACCACTTTTATACCGGCGCCATTATCGGAAGTACTCCGCAGGACCTTAAATACAAAGGCGAAAGATCTTATCTGACCATAGGCGATAATAATCAGATCCGCGAATACGTGGATATCAATTTAGCCTGCGGCGAAGATTGCACGACGGTTGTCGGTTCAAATAATCTTTTCATGGTTTACGTTCACATAGCTCATAACTGCGTTATCCATGACCGCGTGATACTCGCTAACTGCGCCACCCTGGCCGGCCACGTCACGCTTGAGAACAACGCTATTTTAGGCGGGCTCGCCGGCGTTCATCAGTTCGTCAAGGTCGGGACCTACGCTATGATAGGCGGACTTTCAAAGATAACCATGGACGTTATGCCATATTGCATAGCCGACGGCCGTGATGAGGTTAAAATATCCGGGTTGAACAGCGTTGGACTTAAAAGAGCCGAATTTTCCGAAACCAATATTTCGGGACTGAAAAAAGCCTACAAGATATTCTTCAGATCAGGCCTCACTAAAATTCAAGCCATCGATAAAATTTGTGAAACCATTCCTTCTGATAACATTCAGGTCAAAAATTTTGTCGAGTTCGCCAGGAAGTCAGAGCGCGGTATCTTAAGATAACATGTTCGGTACGCAAATTAAAATAAAAGAGAAAAAAAATCCGTTGGTGAGCAGATTTATAAAATTTACCAGTAACCTGGTCAGCCTTATCTATCCATTTTCCTGCATTAACTGCGGCGAATTGGTTACAGGGGCAGGCGACAGAACGCCCTTGTGTGAAAAGTGCAGAAATATTATAAACTATATAACCGATGACACCTTATATAAAAATACCGATTTCAAAAATATAACCGGCTTTTTTTCTCTGGGCTACTATGAAGGCGTTCTGAGAAATCTTCTGACCAACCTTAAATACAACAAGAAAACTAAAATAGTGGGGTTCCTTGCCGAAGAGACCGCTAAAGGGCTTTGCCGCCAATTCAGCGTGCCGCCTGTTTCTGATTATGATATCATTCTGCCCGTTCCTCTGCATATAAAAAAAATGCAGGAGCGAGGCTTTAATCAATCCGAACTTTTGGCTATCGATATTTCAAAAATTTTAAAAAAGCCCGTCGCGTGCGATTTGGTATATAGGATCAAAGAAACTCTGCCTCAAAATAAATTAAAAATTGAAGAAAGATTTTTGAACCTTGATAACGCGTTTGAAATTAATCATAAAAAAATATCTGAAATATCCAATAAAAATGTTATAATAGTAGATGATATATTAACTACCGGAGCGACGGTAGAAAGTATGGCAAAATTATTGAAAAAATTCGGCGCTCGAAATGTTTTTGTTATAACAATATCCAAAACTAATATAAAACGATTAAATTGCTGAAAAACGAAGATAATAGTTGAAAAAGTAGTTTATTTTATTTTTTTGGTTCATAACTGGTTGTTTTTGCGTGTCGGAAAAGTTAAGTTAATTATAAATCTATCCGATAATTAGCATAGAGAGAAAAAAATAATGAACTAAAAAAAATATAAATAAATTAATTTTTAGTTCTGGGGAATTTTGAGAGGTGGTATAATATGAAAATTACAAACAATAACATTCCAATGATCAATAACGATCAGAAAAAGGTAAGCCAGAACGCCGACAAAAAGATCAAGGTCGACGAAAAATTCAATCAGCTCGTCAATTCCAAGATCGCCGAAGACAAAAAAACGGTCGAGGGCGCTCCGAAAACGGTTGCTAATGACCCTATCGCTAATGCCCAAGGCAATTCGGCGAACGCGACCAGACAAGCGGAACACATGAAAGAAGTTAAAAACTTCATAAAAAGCACTCCCGAAGTGCGCTCCGACAGAGTCGAAGAGATAAAAGCGAAAATAGCCAGCGGAACATACAATGTTTCTTCGGAAGAACTCGCTGATAAACTTATCAACTCGGGAGTTATAAATAACCTTTTAAAGAATCTGTGATCTTCGCTAAATGATCATATAAAATTTTAAGACCAGGGTGTACGTTTTAATTTAGCGGAAGGGTGAGTGAACCGCCATGTTCGCAGAAAAAATAACCAGCATTCTTCAGCAAACAAGCCAGTTATATGAAAAGCTTTTCGAGCTCTCGCAACAGAAAAAGGAAACTATATTAAGCGGGAATAACGAGAAGCTGATCGAGATAACCAGCCTCGAAGAAAAAACGGCGGCCGAGATTGAAAAATGCGAAAAAACCAGGCAACAGGCGGTTTCATTATACCTTGATACGAAGGAACTTCCGCCGGCGACCAGATTCGCCGAACTTATCGAAAAGGGCCATTTAGGCGATAAAAATCCTCTCATTGAGCTGCGCTCAAATATGCTCAGCCTTTTAAAAAAAGTAAAAGCCGCCAACGATGAAAATATAGCTCTTATCGCGTCATCGCGCGCGGTTGTCGACGCCACTTTAGATTTCATAAAAAACAAACTCATACAGAAGCACCAGGCCGCGACGAACGGCCAGGCTGCCACCTATTCAAAAAAAAGCATATCCAATCATTCTATAAGCCCGATCCCAAACTCCGGGCAAAGTCTCATCAATTTTATAGCCTGACGGCTATATCTTCTGTACAGTCTTTTATCATACCATCTCAATAAAACCCGATCGATTCAATTTGCGGACCGCATTTGATACTTTTTCTGTTGAAAAAGCTTCATTTGCTTAATTAAATTATTTTTATGCCGATAATAACAGTAGGCGTATAAATAGAAATGAACGCGCCATGCTTTCAGGGGGGTTTTATGGAAATATCGACTTTTTCGCTTTTCGAATCCGCAAGACGCGGTATCAACGCTAACCAGATAGCTTTGAACGTGGTTTCTCAAAATATATCAAACGCTTCCACCGACGGTTATACCAGGCAGGAAGTAATAATGAAGAACACGCCGCCTTCAAACTATTCAACTTCGACGGGTTCAACGACCGTTGGAACCGGCGTCGATATCGCTGAGATACGCCAGGTGCGCGATAATTTTATCGACGGTCAGATAAGGTATCAAAGCAGCCTTTCAACCTACTGGTCCACCAAACAGGACTATCTCGAAAGGGTTCAGACGTTCATAGCGGAAGATTCCGACGCAGGGCTTAAAAATCTTATCGATAAATTCTGGAAATCCACTGAAGACCTTTCCAATTATCCGCAGTCGCAGGCTACCCGTCAGGCAATGATACAGGCCGGCGAATCGCTTACGAGCGCGGTTAAATATATGAATTATCAAATAGGCGATATCGAAAAAACAATGGATCTGAATATAGAGCAGAAAGTGAACGATCTCAACACGCTTGCCAGGAAAATAGCCGGATTGAACGATAATATAATAAAGATTGAAAGGTCTGATAATAAAATGAGCGACCTGCGCGACGAGCGTACGAGGCTTATGAAGGAACTTTCGAAACTAGTTAAAATAGACGTTACGGGGACCGGTCAGATCGACGAAGGGCAGATAACTATAAACGGAAGGTCGCTTGTAAATAATGAAACATATAATCAGATCGAATTCGTTCCGGATGCGAGCGGTGCCCCTAATCTTCACTGGAAGGGCGATTCCGATAATTTTTCAAGCGATGCTTCGGTTATAAACGGGTTTGCGACGCCTGAGGCCCAGTCCGCAAACTATTCCGTCGATGTAAAAAGTCTTGCGAGCGCGTTTTCAGTTGATTCCAAAATGAACGATCTTGTAGGTTCGGACCTTATTTCAAAACTTAGCGGCGTAAATAACGGAACGCTTATGATAAACGGAACTGAATTTAAAATAGACGCGACGACAATGACGTTGAACGATCTTGTTAAACAGATAAATCAGAGCGGTACCCAGGTTTTCGCGTCCATCGATACCGGCGGAAAATTTCACCTGAATTCAAAGAACGCGGGTGAGGCCTCGAAGATAGACATTATAGGCGGAACATCAAATTTATTCCAGATACTTGGTATAGAAAGCTCGATAACCGGTGTGCCGGTACCGAAGATAAGCGATGAGAACGCGAGCCTTAACATTTCGGGAAGTTTCAGAATAAACGGAAGGCACATTAAAATAGTCCAGGGCCAGACGGACTCTCTTGCCAGGATCGTTTCCGAAATAAATTATAATTCGCCCGGCACGACGGCATCGATAGCGAAAGACACTGACGGTTCTTACAAAATTAAAATTGCCGCTAAAGACGGATATTCAAAAGTTGAGATCAGCGATTCAACTGAAAACCTTTTGTACAGGCTCGGCCTTCTGGCTTCCCCCCAGACCGGAATGAAGGTTGACGCAGCGAATATGAAGGCCGGCGCTGACGCCAAATTTGTTATAAATAATACCGAATATACGCAAACCTCGAATAAAGTGACGGACATTATAAAAGGCGTGACCTTCAATTTAAGCGGCACGGGTTCCGCCCAGCTTAACGTAAAGCCCGCGATATCGGGG
>CAZKCG010000111.1:0-10468 GCA_964551445.1 uncultured bacterium
CACTTCCGACATAGCGCTTATTTTTCTTTCGGCCAAAGCCGACCGGCGTGATATGAGGACCGGAATGGAAACGGGCGCAGACGATTATCTCACCAAGCCTTTTAAGCGCGATGAACTTTTAAAGGCCATAAAGGCCCGTTTGGACAGGGCTGAAATATCCGAAAAAAAACATGAAAAGAAACTGCGGGAACTCAGAAATTCAATAAGCCTCTCCATGCCGCATGAAATGCTCACACCGCTCAATGTTATAATGGGTTACGCTTCGATCCTTGAGAGCGATTATGACTCGCTTGAAAAAACCGAAGCGCATGAAATGATAAACGGGATAATCGAATCCGGTGAAAGGCTTTCCAGGACTATAAAAAACTTTCTGTTATACGCCGAACTGGAGGTCATTTCCACGGACTGTGAAAAAATGGCCCATATTTTAAAGACGTCCGCGTTATTTTCTAAAAAAGATATTTCAGCTATGGCCGCTTCGCGCGCCGCTTTTTATAAAAGAGGATCCGATCTTGAACTGGATGTTTCTGACGCTAAATTAAAGATTCATCCGGACCATATGAAAAAAATGCTTTATGAGCTTATTGATAATGCCTTCAAATATTCCGCCGCCGGTTCGCCGGTCCGGATAAAAACGCTTGCTGAAAACGGTTTTTTCACGATAAGAATTTCAGACTCGGGCCGCGGTATGAGCCGCGAGTATATTTCGGAAATAGGCGCCTACATGCAGTTCGAAAGGAAATTTTTTGAACAGCAGGGTTCCGGCCTGGGGCTTGCGCTGTCCCAAAAAGTGGCCGGATTTTACGGCGGCGCCTTCCAAATAGAAAGCGACCCCGGTAAATATACCGTGGTCGCCGTTTCGCTTCTTATTCAATAACTTAAACTTATCTTATTTTTTGACTATTCCGTCTATGACCTCGAGCACGGTCGCGACCCTTCCGAATGGCGCGGAGATCTGTGCGCCTTCGACCATGTCTTTGACCCGCGTCAGCGCCTCGCGCGCTATTTTTATGCCTTCTTCCTTCTGCTTTTCGGAAGTTTCGGCGGATCTCATCCTGGCCATGAGTTCGTCCGGGATGGCCATTCCAGGAACTTCGTTATTCATGAACTCGGCGTTTTTCATCGAGGCCAGAGGCCAGATCCCGGCGAGAACGGGGATCCTGACGTGTTTTATGCGTTTGAGGAAGTTTTCGAGTAAAGTTATGTCGAAAACGGGCTGGGTTATAGCGAATTCGGCTCCCGCTTCGACCTTGTATTCGAAACGCTTTATCTCCAGGTCAAGATCGATCGCCCCGGGATTCGCGCCGACGCCTATGAAAAAGCCGGTCGGCGAGCCTATGGGATTGCCGCCCAGGTCCATGCCGTTATTGAGGCGGTTGACCATATTGGTGAGCCCGATCGAATCGACGTCGAAAACCGCCGTAGCGTCAGGATAATCGCCGAGTTTGGGCGGATCGCCGGTTATAAGGAGCACGTTTTTAAGGCCGAGCGCGTAGGCGCCGAGAAGGTCGGACTGCATGCCGAGAAGGTTTCTGTCGCGGCAGCAGTAATGAAGTATCGTTTCGATGCCGGCGCGCTGCTCGAAGATGTTGGCGAGTGCCTGCGGGCTCATTCTGGCCGTGGCGCGGGGGCCGTCCGGGATATTTATCGAATCGATGCCGTTGTCCTTGGCGAATTTCGCCGATTCCACGACGCGCGAGACGTCGCAGCCTCGCGGGGGCGATATTTCAACCGAGACCACGAATTTGCCCTCGCATATCTTGGCGGCGAATGTGGATTTTTTTTCTTTTGCTATGGGGACGACCTTGATCGCTTCCGCTTTGGAAAAATTTCTCGAGACCACGCTTATTTTGCGATCGGATGGCGACAGGGCTTTGACGGCAGACGCCATGGCCTTTATGTGGGCGGGCGAAGTGCCGCAGCATCCGCCTATCATTTTAACTGAATGCTGGATAAAGCGTTTGGTGTATTCGGCGAAATATTCCGGCGACGAAAGATACATCGTGCGCCCTTCTACCGATGTCGGAAGGCCGGCGGTGGGCTGGACTATGAATTTTTTCTTGGTGTAATTCTGCATTATCTCGATCGTGTCGAGCATTATTTTCGGGCCGACGCCGCAATTCAAGCCGAGAATGTCCGCGCCCCACATATCGAGGTTCTGCGTGAAAACCTCCGGCGTCGTTCCATAGGTGGCGTTTCCGTCATCGGTTATGCGTATCTGCGCGATTATGGGGAGGTCGCAGAGCTTTTTGATCGCGCGTATCGCCTGATGCACTTCGTTTATATCTGAAAATGTCTCGAGAACGAAGCAATCGACGCCTCCGGCCAGAAGCGCCTGAGCCTGTTCGGTGAAATAATCGCACGCTTCGTCGACCGAAGTTTTTCCCCACGGCTCGATCTTGATGCCGAGCGGGCCCATGGAGCCGCCCACGTAAACCTGGTGCGGGGCCGATTTAGCGATCTGCGAGGCGAGGCGTGCGCCCTGAAAGTTTATCGCCTCGAGTTTTTCGGCGAGGCCGTGAGGGGCCAGCTTGCAGCGGTTCGCGCCGAAAGTGTTGGTTTCTATGATGTTCGACCCCGCTTTGATGTATTCGGCGTGAACGTCGGTGACGAGCGACGGCGCCGAAAGGTTTAATTCGTCAAAGCACCGGTTGATGTATATGCCTTTCGAATAGAACATGGTGCCCATGGCCCCGTCGAATATCAAGACTTTGTCTTCGTTCAAAACGTCCCTGAAACTCATTTTGTTTTCGATCATTTTGAGATTCCTCCCTGGAATTCCTGTATTATTTTATCTTCGTTTGAATGCGTGTTATCTATTATCAAAGCAGCCCTTGCGCGTGACGCTGAATACATCTGCAGCGGATATATGAGAAGCGCTAAAAGGCCGGAGATGAGAAAGGCCGTGTAGTTGCTGGCGGATCTGTGGACGGCCGTTCCTGATACCGCCGATCCAGCTATGACCGATATCACGGCGAAAAGGTTGACGAAGGATGAGGCTCCGCCGATGCGCTCGTATCTGTACATCGTCGGAATTATATTGAGCCAGTAGTACATGAAAAAAGAATCGCCTATCGCGTGAAAGAACTGGTTCAAAAGCATTCCCTCGAAAGAACTGACGTAACGGAAGGCCAGCTGCGAACCGGCGCTCGCGGCCACGGCGATGTAGATGGCCGTGACGGGTTTAAGCCCGTGCCGTTCCTTGAAAATTCCAAGCGCGAATATTATTGCGCTCATTAAAAGGCCTACCTCGAGATAGATCATTGAAATGGCGCTGATATCCATTCCGGCTTCATTTTTCATAAGCATCGTAAAACTCGTTACTTCGGCGCCCCAGTGGTAGGTGAAAATAAATATCGTGAGCGCCAGAACGAACGTATCGAAGCGCAGGATGTCGTCGAGATAGTCCATGATCCGGATCGTCGCCGCCTTCGTGTCGGATAGCGTCATAGCGATAGGGAGCATTGCGAGCGACATATAGAAAACAGTTCTGAAAAGCGTTGAAAAATCGTTTCCGTCGATGAGCATCGCGCCGATCTTTCCGCCCGCCGCGTATGCGATGGTGGCCGTTATGCCGTAAACCGCGAAAAACAGTTTATTCGGAGCCTGCGCGGAATCTTTGTAATACATTACGTTTGTTGAGTTATCGATCATCGTTCCGGAGAGGCCCCACAGCACGAAAAGCGCGAAAAAATGCCAGAAGGTAACGGCGTGCTGAAGAAAACCCGTGAACGCGGTGAAAATAAAGATCCCGAAAATTATCTGGCTTTTTACGGAAAAGCGGTCGTTTATTATGCCGGAAGGCAGGTAGGTCACGATCGCCATAAGAGCCTGTACGGAAAAAAGTATACCGGTCTGATCTTCCGTAAATCCTTTATTTTTAAAAAATATCGGGATGTAAGCGTAAAACATTACCGAAATGGTCAAGTAATAGACTTTGAAGAACGATACGGCCAGTATTTTTGATATGTTATTTTTATTACCATTAGATTCTTGTGACATAATTTGAGTGCTATATTATCACAAAACGGCTTGTAATACAATAGAAAAAACAATAAAACAGAGGATTTTAAAAAACTGAGCGAAAGCGTCAAAAAAAACTTGACCTTTAAATTTTTATCTGTTATTATAACAAAAAAATCTTAAAACGAGGAGTTTTCTTAAATGAAAAAGAGACTTTTACTGGTTATCACATTAATCGCCGTACTTTTTAGCTTTTCCGCTGCTTTTGCAGCTATAGACAAGGTTCCGGGCGTTCCGAAGGTATCTCCGTTCGTTTATACCGTTACCTTCACCGCTGAACAGAAAACATCCATAATGAAATATGTCGACCTTATAATCAAGAACCCTGAATTCGATAAAGTTACCGCCAATTTCGAAAAAGAAACCGGCACGGCTTTCCCGAAAGGCATATTCGAAAAACTCAGTAACGTTACGAATTTATCCCTTGCCGCCGTTCCGGGCGCTAAAGATATGAAAGAGCCCGCTATGGCCGTTATCGTAACTTTCGACAATGACAAGCTTCCCGCTGAAGTTATCGCTAAAGCGAAAGAAAAAGTAGCTCAGATCTACAAGAAAAAATACGCAGGCGAAGAACTCATATTCACCGATTCAGAAGAAGAAGGCGTTAAGATCGCTACAGCCGGTCCTAAAGACAGCACGAAAGATCATTCGAACGGCAACGGCGTGAAAATGCTCTCTCTCGGAAACACCGTTGTCCTCGTAGCTCAGAAAAAAACCGAAGCCGCTCATAAAGCGGTTATATCGGCCCTTAAAAACGAAAAAGAAACCATAGTTTCAAGCGACAAATTCAAGCTCGCATGCGAAAAAGTCGGAAAAGACGCTACAAGCGTTCTCTTCTTCGACGGCGACGTAATGAAACAGCTCGAACCTCAGAAACCCATGGCTGATGTTATCAACTTCATCGCTCTCGGCGGCGAAGTTACAGGCGATCTCTCGAAAGTCGCTACAAAAGCTATCGTTTCAATGAACGAAGTTAAGGATCCCGAAGTCAAGAAAGGTTTCGACCTCGCCAAGAAACTCCTCGGCGAAACAAAAAGAGCTTCGCACCCTTCAGCGATAATGCCTGCTGACGTAGTTCTTTTCCTCGACCTTAAACTCAACCTTACAAAAGAACTTTTCGACATGCCCGAACTCGCGCAGGTAAAACCCATGCTTATGATGACCGGCATGAGCCTCGAAGAAGACATACTTTCATGGTTCGACGGCGGGATCTTCGTTGCCGTAAGCGATATCACCAATCCTAAAGAAATAAAAGAAAAAGGCCTCATTCCTGACGTATACCTCGGCCTCGGCTGCACGAATGCTGAAAAAAATGTCAAGTTCATTGAAAAACTTGCCGCTTTCATCAAAAATATGTCCCCGACGATCGAATTCAAAGATGAAACCGTCGCTAACATAAAAGTAAAAGCTATCGAAGTCAAGGGCGCTCCCGTTAAAGACCTCGTAATAATCGCCGGCGTTATCGGCAACCAGTTCGTTATCGCCACCACCAGAAAAGCGTTTGAAAAAGCTGCGGCTGGTAAAGACAATCTCGCTGCCGCTGCCGAATTCAAAGCTCTCGGCGCTATCGACGCTTCGGCTTTCATATCATACTTCATGAATTCCGAAAAACTCACGAAGGTCGCTATGGAACTCGCTCCTGACGCGGCTAAAATGCAGAAGAACGATTTCGCGAAGAACTTCCTCGCTTCAGCCAGCATGGTCGGAAACGACGTAGCCGGCGTTATGGTGATCACCATGGACATGAGCAAGATGACTCCTGAATTCGTTACCGAACAGTTCAAGATGATGGCTGAAAAAATGACCAAGGGCGGCAGCGCTCCTCAGGCTCCCGTTATGGAAGAGAAAAAGGGCGAAGAAAAACCCGCTGAAACGAAAGTAGAAGAAAAGAAAGAAGAAGAAAATAAAGACCAGCCTAAAGGCACCGTAGAAAAAGTTGAAGAAAAAGTTGAAGAGGGCGAAAAGACCGGAAACTAATATAACCCTCAAACGATAAACTATAATAAAAGCCCTGCCTTTCAATTAGGCGGGGCTTTTAATTTTTTCGGTCCGGCTCTTTGTAATTATCGGCGCGGACTGCAATAAAATATGTCTTTGAGTCATGCAGCGGTCGGAATGAGAGTTCACATGCGCATAACGTTACGTTGGACCGTCCAGCCGTGAATTCAGATAAGTTACAAGCTTGTCGGTTTATTATCTTTGGCGGCTTGCGTTCAAAGTTCCGGCGAATATTTAAAACCGTTCTCGTTCATATTTATGGGAAGAGTGTTGAATTCGAGTCCCGTGGCGTTTCGAAGCGCGTTGCAGAGCGCGGCCGCGATCGGAACTGTCGATATCTCGCCTATTCCGCGAGCCCCGAAGGGCCCCTCCGGGTGCGGGCATTCGATTATGACGGTTTCAACGGGCGGGACCTGCGAGGCTTTTAAAAGCCCCAGGCCGGCAAGTCCCTTAGGGTCCGGCATTCCATCGGTCACGGTCATATGTTCCGAAACCGCGTATCCGAGTCCCATGACGACGCCCCCGACTATCTGGCCGTAAAGGCTTTTCGGATTTATCGCCCGGCCCGCGTCATGGGCGGCGACGATATTTAATATCTTGAATTTTTTAGTTTCGAGGTCGGTTTCGATAAGTACGCCGTGCGCCGCGAAGCTGTATGCGAAATGGCTTCTGAAACCTTCCGATCCGGCCTTTGACGATTCAAAAGTAGGCGGGGCGTCGAATTTATATGTGATCTCGAATCCTTCTTTTTCGTATGCCGAGATATAGTCCCAGATCGTTCTGATATCGTTATACGCAACTGGTGTTTTTCCTGTGAAAACGATTTTTTCGCCTTCGATCTCAAATGAGGCGCGTTCAATATTGAGGGTTTCTGATATCCTTTTCGAGAGTGCTGAAATGAAAAAACCGCATCCGTGGAGCACGGCGTTGCCGCTCATAAAGGTCTGTCTCGAAGCCGATGTGACCCCGGCCGGAGGCGCGGTGAGCGTCTTTCCGAAGTCGATCGAGATCTTTTCAATGGCGATACCGGAGGCTTCCGAAGCGAGCTGCGCCAGAATGTTATAAATGCCCTGCCCGATGTCGGACGCGCCGGTATGCAGCGTCATCTTTTGAGCGTTATGCGCTATCGATATCCTGATGCTGGAAACGTCGCGCGGGGAATTGTTGCCGAGGCTTATATTCTTGTGGGCGATCGCGATGCCGAACGCGCGCTTTCTTTTATCGTTATTTTGGTTGAATTCATTCACGGCAGCTGCGTCGAAGCGTTTTGAAACCGCTTCGAAACATTTGTGCAGCCCCGCCGAATCGAGGGCTATCTCGCCCAGGCCCATTTTTCTGCCGTCGCGTACCATATTCAGTTCCCGGATCTCGAAAGCGGATATTCCGAGTTTCGAAGCCAGCCTGTCTATCATGGATTCCAGCGCGAAGCAGGCCTGATTTACGCCGAATCCTCTCATTGCTCCCGCGATAAGATTGTTCGTGAATACGCCTTTTACGGATATATCGTGCGCGGCCCATTCATAAGGCCCCATGATGTGCGTGGCGAAGCGCGTGAGCACGATCTGGCTGAGCGACGCGTACGGGCCGATGTCGGATATCGTATCGACCTCTATCGCGGCGAGCCTGCCGCTTTTTTCGGCGGCCAGCGTTATTTTTATATCGAACGGGTGTTTCTTTGTGGAACATAACAGCGATTCTTCGCGCGTAAATCTGTATTTGCATGTTTTTTTCGTGAGAAGCGAGGCTATCGCGGAATAAGGCTGGGTGGTGAGATCCTCTTTTCCGCCGAAACCGCCTCCGGCATATGTGAATTCCACGTTGACCCGTTCTTCCGGAAGTCCTAGTATCTCGGCTATTTCGGAGCGGTCGGCATGTATGTTCTGCGATGATGAGCGGACCAGTATTTCAGGCTGCCCGTCTTTTTCATCGTAAAAAGACACCGAGCATTCCGGCTCCATGTAGGCATGTTCGACGGGGACGGTACTGAAATCGCCTGAAACGGTGACGAATTCAGAAGTGAAATAATCCCGGGCCTTTTTTCCGGACCGTATCTTTATGTCCTTGTATATGTTTCCTCCGTCATGTATCTCTGCGGCGCCGGGGGCCATGGCTTCCGCGGCATCTGATATTGCGTCTAACTTTTCATAATCGACCTTTATCAAATGTTTCGCGTCTTCGGCCTGTTTTCGTGTTGCGGCGGCTATTATCGCTATCGCGTCGCCGCGGAACCGGACGCGGCCTGAACACAGAACGGGCTGATCGTGCCTGATAATACCGAAAGACAAGGCGCCCGGAAGCTCTTTGCTGGTAATGATCATGGTAACGCCGGCGGCTTTTTTGGCCTCGGCCGCATCGATCGAAACTATATTCGCGTGAGCGTGTTCCGACCTTAGAACGGCGATGTGCAGCATATCCGGCGTTTCGATATCGTCGGCGTAAACGGCGCTTCCGTTTAACTTCGGTTCGGAATCGGGCCTGACCGGAGAATCGCCGACCGAAATAAATTTATCGTTTTTAGCCGTAATGAAGGGCTTTTCATCCATAAGCGCCTCTATTATGGGAATGTATCCGGTGCACCTGCAGATATGTCCGGACAGCGCATTTTTTATGTCCTTTTCGGCCGGGTTCTCAATGTCCGCGAGTTTACTTTCGAGCGAACAGGCTATGCCCGGAAAACAGAAGCCGCATTGAACCGCGCCGTGCTCATGCATTTTTTTTGAAAATTTCGAGAGTTTTGGCGAATTTATGCCGGCCGCGGTTATGACGACCGCCCCGTCCATGTTTTTCATTTTAAGCGAGCACGATTTTTTATTGACGCCGTTCACTATCACCGTGCAGGAACCGCAATATCCTTTGTTGCATCCGCATTTAACGTCTTTCGCGTGTATCTTTTCACGGAGGAAATCCAGAAGCGTCATTTCGGCGTCCGCCATATCGCAGCCGTGTTCCACCCCGTTCACGAACAATTTTACCGCCATGTTTATAACCTCCCGAAGATAGCCGCGCAAGCTAACATTACGGCGACCGGCAGCATAAGCATTTTGTAGAATGAAAAAATATTAGCCTTGAAGTAATTGAGCGTCAATATAAAGCAGAGATGGACCGGAGATAACATGACGCCCGCGCAGCCTGAAAGATAGATCAGCGTGACCTGATCCGGGTTGAGGCTTCCGCCGGCCATTTTGGCGAGAATAGGGAATGAAAGCCCGACAAAAGCGGTGTTTATTCCGGTAAATATCGCTAAAATAAAAGGCATTCCCATAAAAATAGCATATTTTGGAATATTCATGGCGACGAATGTTTCCGGGATGGCCGCCGCGGCCCCTGAATCTTCAAGGATCCCGGCGAAGAACATTATCGCCACTATAAGCATAAGGTTCTGAGACCACATCGTATCGTAAAATATTTTTTTGATCTCGGTTCTACTGACGCCTGACTGGATGAATGTCCACAAAATACCAGCCGTTATAAGAAGAATTATGTTCATTTTCAAAAACAGCGCGCCGGTTATTATGATGAGTATCGGCAGAAGATTTATAAAAAGATCGTATAAGAGGCTCAGATTGAATTTGTGGCGCGCGATATGGGCGTCCGGCTCAAGTATTTTGAATTTAGTATGAAACACTATGATGCTTCCAGTGGCTATATTTATGAAAACTATAGGAAGCATTATCCATGCGAGTTTATAAAGAGGGATGCCGGACATCGCGGCGGCGAATATGAGGCCTGGAAAAAGGGGGAATGCCGTTTCCCAGATGTGCCTGAACCAGTAGTTTATAAAACTTTTCTGTTCTGGTGATATTTCGATGTTTTTAGCGGCCTCTTCAACGAGGGGCGCGGAGAACAGCGCGCCGCCGGGCGACGGAAGAAATCCCAGGAATGCCGGAAGCGTTCCCAATACGAGGCGGTCGTCGCCGAGAACTTTTTTGAGGTTTAAAACCAGCCTCGTGAGCATACCGGAAACTCTGAGCGTATATTCAAAAACA
This sequence comes from uncultured bacterium, assembly GCA_964551445.1. Taxonomy (GTDB): domain Bacteria; phylum Muiribacteriota; class UBA9980; order UBA9980; family UBA9980; genus DAOPXV01. The sequence goes on from CAZKCG010000111.1 coordinate 10,008, forward strand.
GCTATTCCATAAAGAATGATGAGCACCTCGATGGTCTTGTAGCTCGAACTCGTCCGCCAGAAGGTCGAGACGGTCCCGGCGCAATCCATGCCGAAAAGAAAGCCTATAGCGGCGGCTCCGGCCGTGAGGCAAAGCCACAGCCTGGCTTTATAAAACCTCGAAATGAGTATTATTGTTACGAATATGAGCGTGACTTTGATTAAAGGCAAATTAAGATCATTCTTTCCGGTTAATTTCGGCACATTCTATAAAAATAGATTGTATTTGTCAATAACTTGACAAAAAAAAGTTATTTCAGTATAATTTGCTGGTTATTTTCTAATAGCGGTAACGGGAAGTTTTTATATGGAAATAAAAAAAGGTTTTGTCCGCGTCAGAATAGGCATTTTAGTAGCGCGCGATAACTCTATACTCCTGGTCCACCATAAAAAGGAAGACCGGGATTACTGGCTTTTACCCGG
>CAZKCG010000112.1:0-10153 GCA_964551445.1 uncultured bacterium
AGACATGGAAATGATCCGGCCGTGATGAGAGGACCAGAGCATGGCGGGATATGAAACGGCGGCTATAATGCCGAGTATCACGATAACGATTGAAAGCTCGACAAGAGTGAAACCGGAACGGTATGTACTTTTGTGAAAACAAGATATCCGCATGTCGCGCCCCTGGAGTTTCATTCTCGGATAATGCCGTTTCATGGAAAAAACATTTTCGACGCCATCTATATAGTCTAACGCTTTCGCCGCGTAAAAAAACGCGGGCGCCTGTTTTAAAATGGCGCCCGGGTTCAGGTTTATTTATAAATTACTGGATCTTGCCGCTTACGAAAATGAATATATCGTCTTTACCCGAAGCCGCGGCTCCGGTCATAGTATCTTCGCCCGGCGAATGAAGGTAAAAGCCGACAACGTCGCCTAATTCTTTGAAAGAATCCGATGTTTTACAGTCGTCCACCGTGACGGTCGCGCCGGTCACGTCTTTTCCGGTGTATTTAAACGCGGAGTCGACGACGCCGACTGAAACTTTTGCGCCCCATGCGTCGACGGATATCTCGTTGGTGGTGCCGTCCATATAAGGGCCTTTCCAGTTCTTGACCTGCGCCGCGGAATAAGTGGAAGCGGCGAGCGATTTAGTGTTATAACAGGAATTTCCGCCGGCTATCGGGCTCATCAGGTCGGCTATATTTCCGGGCCATACGCTCGTATCGGCGTTAAAATTTTTAATGGCCTTTGAAAGAGACGACAGAGAGGTTTTCGTCGCGTTCACTTTTCCGGTAAATAAGACCTGGCTGACCTTGGGAAGCGCCACCGCGATCAAAAGACCTAAAACGACGAGCACTATCATGATCTCGATCAAAGTGAAACCCTTTTGTTTTTTAATACTTGATTTAAACATCAATACTACCTCCGCTAATATTTTTTATTTTGATTTTCATTACTCCCGGTTTAGTTTTCAAGAAACGCGACGTCTCATTTCCACCCGGCGGCAAAACCGCTGGAAAACAAACGCAGTCAAGCTATTTTATCGTACTCGTAAGATCGAACATCGGCAGGAACATCGCCATAGCTATAAAACCTATGATAACGCCCATACCTACTATTAAAACAGGCTCTATAATGGAAGTGAGGCCTTCGATGAGAACCTCCACCTCATATTCGAGAAAGTCCGCCGCGCGTAATAACAGGCGGGCCAGAGTGCCTGTTTTCTCGCCGGTCTGGACCATTTTCGTCACTATAAAAGGAAATATCTTATGCTGGCGAAGTATGTCGTACATCGTCTTTCCCTGCGCGACGCCGCCCGAAAGCTCGCCGATGATCTTTTTCAAGGTCGAATTCCCGATTATATCCTCGGAAACCTCGAGGCATTTGAGTATCGGCACGCCGCCCTGCAGAAGCGTCCCGAGGGTCCTTGAAAACCGGGCGACCGAAGATTTCAATATAAGCCCGCCGAATATCGGCACGCTGAGAAGATAACGGTCGAACGCGCGCCTGAAATTTTCATTGGTTTCCAAAAGCCACTTGAAAAGTATTATCAGCGCCGCTATCGCGATCAAAACATGGATGTAATAAGCCTGCATGAACTTGCTTATGCTCATCAGAAGCACCGTGGGGGCGGGCAGCCCGCCTTTCGCCTTGGCGACTATCTTCGGTAATTTAGGAAAAACATAGATTATCAAAAAACATACGACGCCGGCTGAAACGATCGAAAGAACGCCGGGATAGAGCATCGCCGACTTGACCTTCGCGCGAAGTTTCGCGTCACGCTCGGAAAATTTGGCTATCTCGACCAGGACAGTGTCAAGGCCGGCCCCTGTTTCACCGGCTTTTATCATACTGGCCGAAAGCTTGTCGAATATATCCGGATATTTAGCCAGCGACTCGTAAAAAGTCCGCCCAGTGGATATCTGCATTTTTATATCAAGAATAACGCTTTTAAAATAAGGGTTTTCAGACTGTTCGGCGAGCGAGTCAAGGCTTTCTACGAGAGTAACGCCGGAACCGACGAGCGCCGATATCTGCATGTAAAAAAAAGTTATTTCTTTCTGGCTGACGCGCTTTGAAAACGAAAAGCCGCCAAGCATCGATGAAATGGATTCGCCGAATGTTTTTTTAGCTTTGCGCGCCCCGCTTATCTCTACGACGAAAAAACCATCCGCCGTGAGGCTGTCGATCATGGATTCCTCGGTGGCTGCTTCGCCCTGGCCCGTGGTCGTTTTACCGTTATGATCGATTATCTTGTATTCGTAATTCGGCATCGGATCAACCTTTTTATTTTATAAAGCGAATAATGGCCGGAAGAAAAAGATCCGCCGGACGCTACGCTATTTTAAACTAAAATCGTGTTTTTTTCAATACAGTATTTAATTTTTTTTGCGTATTGATTTTTATGATTTAAAAGCTTATAATTAAAATAAAAGCACCGCATATCAATTGTTAGTAATGAATACACCTTTCAGCCCTAAAAATGAAAATTGAATTTTATGATGACATACAATAATAATAAACGCGCTTTTACGATCCTGGAGCTTCTTATCACCATGTTCCTCGTAGCTTTGCTTACGGGGCCGATCCTCAATACCTTTCAGGTAAGCGAACGACTTTCACGGCGCAATTATAAATCCTTCGCCGCGCAGAACCTCGCTCGCGAAATGATGAACGAGGTCGCGAAAAAATCCTTTGAGGACCCTTACCAGTCTTCTACCATAAACGTAAATCTTAAACCGGGGCCCACGCACGAAGAATATATCTCTGACGCTACGGCGCCGAAGATCGCCAACGGAACGGACGAAACCACCAATGTGGCGCGGCTCTTCAACGAAACCATAGTCAACCGTTCCAAATATTACAACGACATCGACGACTACGACGGCTATAACTCCGACGAGGTCCTTCTTCCTACGCTCGCCAACGGAAATGAATATCTGATCGACGGCGAGAACCCCTACGCTAATTTAAGGGTCAAAGTATCCGTTAAAAGCGGCGCATCGGGCGCTCTTGCCCCGCAGGAAGTTTTGAAGGGCGGAGCTGTGCTCGGTAACGCCCCTTCGTCGCTTGCGATAACTCCCGACGGAAAATACGCCGCGGTCGTTAATTCCGCGGATAAAACGGTTTCGATCGTAAATTTGAAGACCGGCGCTGAAATAGATAACGGCCCGGACGGAAACGGTCTCGCCTCTTTAAGCGGCACGCCATGCACCGCGGGCGTCGATCGCATACCCCTTTCGACCTTACAGACCCCGCCAGGCGGAACCGTTTATAATATGGGAGCCCCTTCAAAAGTGATCCTCGGCCCGGCGGGCGATCGTTTTTATATATTACATAAAGCCGATATACTTGACCCGGACGACAATTCCGGCGTTTCAACGGTCGATATGAACCAGTACGGAACGCCCGAAGCCTCATTTCATAAAATTTTCGATACCAGCCTTATCTCGAAGGACCTGCGTTCGAATTCGATAAATTCCATCGTCGTCGACAAAGACGGCGCTGCCTATGCCGCTACCAACGGCGGCGGGCTTTCGAAAAGCTCCGACAACGGGGAAACCTGGGAACTCCAGAAACTGCTGCTCGCCGACGGAAAAATGGCCGATACCATTTACTGCCTCGCGGCCGTCAAACAGGGGTACGGCGCAGGCGACGCGAAATTCGTATATGCCGGCGGCAAAGGCGGCCTCTGGATATCAAAGAACGGCGGAGCCTGGACGCGGGTGCCGGAGGCGGGCGGAGCCAATATCATGGCGATGGCGGCTGACGATAACGGCTATATCGCCGCCGGAGCTGACAACGGTGCTATTTACGCTTCAAGAGAATACGACAAAAACTTCGCAAACAAAGCCGGCCCGGCGGCGTCCAGAATAAACGCGCTGGCTATCGATGGCGGTTACAGACTATGGGCCGGGAACGACAACGGCCAATCCTATAGCGAGAACATCTTTAACTCCAGCTCTTATTCCTGGGTTCCTCATATGCCGCCCGGCGCGACGGCGGCCGTAAAGGTCAATTCAATTTACATAGATGGAAGCCGTACATTTCCGGCGCCTTTCACGAAGGTGCTCGACAGGGACACGGTTCCAAAAGCCGGCCTTGCCTGCGCTCCTTCAATGCTTATAAACGAGGGCGGAATCCATATTTTTTATTTAGATAATGCCGGCGCGACCGGAGCGAATGACTCGACGCTCGCGGCCGCCAGATTATGGTATGTCAATTCGCCCGATCTCGGCAAAACATGGAACGCGCCGGTCCGGCTCAGTCACACGGTGAACGACGGAAACAATGAATGGGCCCATTCCGAGGTCATTGATAAAAGCGGCGTTATCCACGCGGTATGGAACTGCTATACAGGAACGGGCGGAACAGGATGGCAGATGTTCTATCAGCGAAGCGAGGATGGCGGAAAAACATGGCTTTCATCTGAAATTTGCGTCGGCAACGCGGATCATACTCTCGAACTCGACCACTTAGGCCATAATACCACGGCGGACGCCGTAAAACTCGCCGCCGGAAAATTCACGAGAGTCGCGGTTTCTTCAAAGAACCGTGTTTATGCCGCTTTTTCAGACAACAGTTTTTTCAACCTTCGCTATTCCAATGACGGCGGAAAAACATGGCCGTTATCGAATCTGGCAAGATACGCCAGCCCCGGCCAGATAGAAAGCATAAACGTTATAGAGCCCCTCGGCAGGTTGATGTTCACCTTCGGCAGCGGCGGCGGCAGAAAAATGTATTTTTCAGACCTCGACGGAAAGAACTTTCAGATAAATGCGGGTTTTAACATAGTCAACGCGATCGAAAGCGCGCCGCCGGCGTTCAATGAAGAATATAAATTTTCATATTTCTCATTGAATCTTTCCGAAAATTTATCTTCTCTGGGGAACTCTCTTTCAAATATTTTTCAGAATACATCATATTTCCCTTATTCTTCATTCAGCGCAAATAATATCCAGCGAAACCTTTCATCCGAATATCCGTTGCACGTGAAGGAAATTTACCCGCCTTCATTTATACAGCGCGATCTATATTTATTTTTCATGTCAGCACATAATAACAATGCGATTTTTTTAAGAAAGTCCGATTCGTCCGGCAATAATTACTATCCGCCAATTTTCGTTGATAATAAAAACGGTGATTTTGATTTTTTAACTACGGCTAAATACAATGATCAGTTATATTTTTTAAAAAAATCTCAGGACAGCTCTCCTAAATCGAATTTTTATATTTCAGCTTTTCCTTCGGAAGTTTTATTTACCGGATGCAGCAAATATATCTACTCATCAAACGCGAACCGCTCTCTTTCGCCAAGCTTTAATTCATACAACTTTCCTGACGAAGATATCTTGTGCTTCACTGGCGATAACGACGGGAATTTTTTATATGGAACTTCTAACGGCGTCTATATCAGGAACATAAAAAGACCAAATCTTCAATACTGGGCCCCTTCCAATAATAGCTGGTCCGCTGAATTGGCCAATTATCCGCCTGTTCATTCAAATTTCAAATGGCGTCATTTTTTTACCGGTATCCATATCACCTCGGTCAAAATGGAAAAAAACGGTGTATGGTGGGTCGGAACCGCTAATAAAGGGATCTTCAGATCAAATGATTTCGGGGAAAACTGGACGCGCATTGAAGCCATATTGTCCGACATCGACTATATTAATTATGTCGGAAAAGGTCCCGCGGAAAAGATCAATAAATTGTCTTTCACGTCGACTCGATACAACCTTAAAGATCCAGGCGACATTAGTTCCGTAATAGCTGAAAAGTTATTTTCAATTTACAATTTAAGCCATAATAAGATCGATTGCACTACTGTCGTAACTCAAGGACAATATAATAACATCGTTTCGGTAAACACGAACTCATTTGATAATTCAAAATTGTTCACCTATAACGGGCTGGATAATAAGATCCTTATAAAAAAACCTGACAGAACATTTCAAAATGACGTAAGTTCCAATGTAGAGGGGGTCGCGTCTGGAGCAAACTACCAGAACGACTCATATGATCGCGCAACCGGGATCCCTGTTAATTCAGATGATACGCTCGAAATACTGGCTAACAGAAAATATTTTAATAACGCGGCCGGTAACTACCTGGATCATTCAAGTTTAACGCTTCCTGACGGATTTCTTTATAATTTCGGGGACCAAATAGGCGCTTTAAAACTTAAACTTTCAGCAACGTCAAAAGTTTTCGGCCAGTATTATGACGGCAAATCCGGCGCTTCGGGAAATCTGGTTTATTGCATCAACAGGGTCGAACATAGCAGCCAGGGTTACTGCCTTGTCCGGACCACCGTTAAGTCCCCGCCGGAAATAATAGATGCATCGTCAAAATTGAACGCTAACGTTAATAACGCGTTCGCCGCGCCCGATAATAAAACCGTGTTTTTAACGAACTATACCGACAGCAAAATTTATTCGGTCTCAGACATAAACGACACCACAAGTATTCAAATAGACGAATACTCGGTCGGCATAATCAATCCGATAAAAGTAATATTCTCTCCTAAAAACATCAGCGGCGAGTTTAAAACCTATATAGTCTCCAAAACGAATATTTTCGATCTCAAAGGCAACAAATTGATCAGCGATATCTCCGGGATCGATATATCCGACGCGGCGGCCGACGATAACGGCGAAATTTATTTCACGGACAAAACGGCTAAAAAGATCTATAAGTGCGTAAATTCCGCTAAAAAATCCGTTTGCGTGACCGTAAAGGAATTAGACGAAGGAACCGCCGGCTCCATGCCGCCTTTAACGCTTGTAAGAGATTTTTATAACTGGCAGGCCGCGAACGAAATAAGACGCGGAGTATCGCCCAACAGAAATTACCTGAAATACGATTACATTTACACCTCTCAGAAATATCCCGCCGGAATTTCCGCCGGCGATAACGTTACCTGGGAACCGCAAAGCCGCGGTGCCGTGAACACGCTTAATCTATACATAGTCGACAGCGTCCTTAATGTGAACGGAACGCTTGAAATATTGGCCGGAACCGTCGTCAAATTCGCGACGGCCGACAAGCTGATGAACGACGCAAGCTGGTCCGGCAAAGCTGATTCCTGCATAAAAGCCGGCGCTTCGGGAAAACTTTTGATCTCAGGCGGCCTTAAAGAATCTGAACGCGTAATATTCACATCGCTCGACGATCAGGCCCTGGCGCCCGGCTGTTACAGCGCGCCGGACCTTTCTTACCGGTCCGCGGACGGACTCGCGAACCCACAGTTATTAAGATATAAAAACGGCGTTACCGAACGGTACTGCGGCGTTAAATACGCCGACTGGGGAAAATCGGACGGCACCGCGGCCAACTCATTCGGAGGGCTTCACATGGCCGATCCGGCTAAATCGATCATAAACAACCTTGAATTAAAATACGGGCTGATATATACAAAATCGATATACCCGAACAATATTGTTCCCGCTAATTTTAACACGCTTGCCGGGATCAACAGCTGGGAGCGCACCAACGTTTATGTCGTAAACGACACTCTCGAGATCGGCGCCCGTACAAGACTTGACATCAAACAGGGAGCGATAATAAAATTTCATTCCGATACGGGGATCTCATTCAAAAACACTAACGCCGACAATTATCCATGGTATTGCATAATAGCGGATGGAAGTCCATCCAGTCTTATCAACTTAGCGCACTCATCTTACGCAAATTTAACGGAGGAGGGAACCGCGGGACCGGGCCCTGAAGGCGCCACCCCCGATGACGGCGGCGACGGCAACTGGTACGCCATTGCCGCGAAAGGAAGACCGGATCTAGCTGCGTTCAGACACGTAAAATTTAGAAGTAACGCAAAATCATACCTGCATTTGAACGGAGCGGAATTCAAATTCTCAAATTGCATATTCGGCAATGAAACATCCGCCGCAAATAGTTTTACTATTTTGCTGAAAAATTATGATACATCTGATTTTTATCTTAGTAAATTCCGGGCTCAGGAAAACACATTCATCCTGAATGGGTCCGTTAACACTTTTATGTCGAATTCATTCGCTTATAATTCAAGTTCGTCGAACTCCGGAGATTCCGTATTATCCGCTTCGTCAAACTCTGTCCTTCTTATGAAAGATAATTCACTGCCGCATTCCGGAAATTCAAACATCGCATTAAGCAAGATAAGCCTTGCCGCAACCGGATATTTCTCACGCAATAAATTCAGCGGGAATAGCGCCGGCCCGGGTTTAAATTATGACGCTTCCTGCGAAATTTATGTTAATTCAACGGCGTCGCATCCCGCCTGGCCCGTAATCGAAAACAACGCCTTTGCCAACTGCAGATCCGCCGTTTACATAAGCGGTTCCGGGTACGACACCACTTCCGCGATCTTAGACGGCAGGATCGTGAACAACGCCTTCACAAACTGCGGCAACATCATAAAAACAGATGTTTCATCAGGCGGCGGAGATTTTCCAGAGTCGGCTTCGAACGCCGCGGTCGATCGCGACTACAATATTTATTTTACGGACACGGCAAAAAACTGCGTATATAAATACACGCCGAACGGAAGACTGCTTCTGACTTTCGGCAAACCGGGCTCAGGCGAAGGACAGTTCGATTCACCTGTGAGTATAGCGGTTAATGATACAGGCGAAATATACGTCGTCGATCAGGGTAATAAACGCGTCCAGAAATTCGATGCGGCGGGGAACTTTATTTTGAAATTCGGTCAGTGACGGATCGTGCTTGAAGAAATGTAAACATTTAATCAGACGCCGGAGTGAAATGATGGAAAAAAAACTAAAATCAATAATTTTCATGATCGCTATTTGCGCCTCGCAGCTTATCTTCGCGGCCGCCGGCGCGCAGACCCCGTTGCAGTCGCCTTCCGGCATCTGCGTTTCGTCGACCGAAACGTCGGAAACGATCTACGTTACGGATAAACTGACGAACAAACTGATAAAATTTTCCGGCGACGGTCAATTCATGGAGGAAATGGGTGAACCCGGTTCGCTAATAGGCCAGTTCAGCGAACCTTCCGGCCTCTCCGCCAGAAGCGACGGAAATTTTCTATATCTGGCCGATAAAAACAATCATAGAATTCAAAAAATAAAATTGAACTGCCCGCCCGATGAAGTGGACAGGTTCATCGTGAAAGCGGAGGTTTTTGACGTAAACACCATCGGCCCTTTAGGTTTCATGGCCGGGAATTCAACCGAAGAAGGCGGCCACATAGAGCTTACGGTCACGGCGATACTCTCAAGCGGCGAAGTGGATATCAATTACAGCAAATCCGGATATTTAAAACCCGGGAAGCTTCTCATAGACGAAGGCACCGGCATGGTCACATGGGAAGGCACCGGAATAACCTGTGATTCGGCTCCCGCAACGACCGGCATGACATCCAACCCGCTTTTTGATACTTATAAAAGGAGCTCTTCCACCGGATCATATGACGGAAGCGGTTTTACAAACGGCGTTATGAAAATATATGTGCGATGCACCGAAAGTAAAGGCGAACGGAATATAACGGTACTCGACGCCATAACCGGGACGAAAATGAGAGGAACGGTCACGGTGAACTGGATGCAGGAAGATACTCCGCCCGCGCTTTCCTTCATCGGCGCGAACATAGCCGGTTTCAGAAAATATACCTGTAATAACGATCCGGGCGTAACCTTCATCAAGATACCGGCTTCGATGTTCGATAAAGGCGACGGAACTTACGGCGGCAGCCCGTCCGAAATTAAGATGAGCACTTATTATATCGCGGAAACGCCCACGACTAACGCCCAATTTAAAAAATGGCGCGATGTAGTCGGCGGCGGAACGCCGGTCCTTGTCGGCACATGGGCTTCCAAACCGGGAATTCCGACTTACGCGAACCATCCGGCAGTTTTTTTGCAGAAAGAAGACGCTAAAAATTATTCATACTGGTTGATTACCGGACAAAACAGCGGACAAACCGAAATGTACCACGCGTCGGAAGACCAGCACGAAAAAGCAATGCGCGGGGCCAAACTATACGGCGTCGGCAACAACGCGAACGAGAAATTATGGCCGTGGGGAAATGTCTGGGACGTTAATAAATGCAATAATAACATGCAGCAAACTCCGGACGAAAGAATTTTTATAGGTCTATACGCTGTGGCAAATGGCACCACGCGGGTTACCAGATACCCCGAAACGGGTTACT
>CAZKCG010000113.1:0-10090 GCA_964551445.1 uncultured bacterium
GAACTGACCTCCATTATACTGCTTTTGAATTTATGGTAGAAGAAGGATGACGATATCAATATCACGCCGAGGATCATAAAGGATATTATCCTGTAGCTGGTCTGCATTTCAGATATGTCGTAGAGGAAAACCTTAAGGACCGTGAAAAGGAAAAGTCCGATGGAGACCTTTCTAAGCGTTACGTTATTTCTCATGAATCCTCTGATCATGAGCCCTACCGAAAAAAGGGCCCACAGCACCGATATCGCGGCAAAACGAGCCGCCAGAAGGTAGTCGTAGAAGAACGCGCCGGTTTCGATGTTTAATATCATGAAAAGCATTATGCCGAATACGGCATAGATGGCCGAGGAATCGCTGTTGTCGCGGGTTATATATTGCGCGCTTGTTTTTCGCGCGAGCACGGCGATGACATATAGCATCACGAGAACGCCGACTATCGTTATATAACGGTCGGTTAAAAGATAGGCGAAACCGCCCGTGATGTTGAAATGGTCCGGGTTGAATCTGAAGGATTCGGGATAATCGTGGAACATAAGTTTTAAAAGCGATATCGCCGTGAGAAGGTACGAGCCGCCGTAAAGCGCGCCGCGGTTGAGTTGGGCTCCCATGGCGAAAAGAAGCGCCGCCTGGACCATCCAGAAGAAGGTTATCCAGTGGCCGGAAAATATCATGGGTATCGTGATAACGAGAAAGAGCGAGGCCTGCGCCAGCACGATGACGAAAGCGTCCTGGAACTGTTTTCCGAGTTTGAAAAGGTACGACCCCATCAGAAGGAAAACCGCGGCGTAGAATATCGTGATCACGCTTACCCACTGGGTGCTTTCAAAATACATTTTTATCATGTTGAAATTGAAGCCGAAAGCCGCGAAGGCGTTGAGCGTGATTATGGTGAACCCTCTCGCTTCGCCTGGGTTTTTGGCTATGAATTGATAAGCGAAAGGGGCTACGCTGTAAATTAAAAAGAAGACGTTGAGAAATAATATGGCGGGCCAGAATTTTTCGTTCGCGTAATGGGTCCCGTACCATCCGGCGAATAAAATATAGGTGAAGATGAAGCCGAGAGTATTCAAAAGGTCCCATTTTTTATAAAAAGCTATGCCCAGAACGCCCGCGTTTAGCATGGTCATGTAGGACATAAGGCCTATCACGTTGTCTTTTCCCGTGCTTAAAAGTATCGGCGTCAGAAAGCCGCCGGCGATACCGAGCACCGCGAGCCATTTCACGTTGTAAAAAATGGAGAGGAAGCCAGCCAGAGCGGTTATCAGGATCATTATGATGAAGGAGGGTATCTGATCGAACAGGTTATAAAGCGAGAATGCGGCGAAAGCTGAAAAATAAAGCACTGCTATGCCGCCGCCTATCAGGTAAAGCCCGAACGCGTCAAGTTTTCTTTGAACGAATGCGTTACCGCCCGCGAGAAGGCCTATGCCCAGAAGATATGACATGGCTACGCGCCCCGCCGGCCCGATCCAGTTCTGGTCGAAAGAATATTTCAAAAAATATCCGACGCCGAAAACTAGCGTTATTATGCCTATTATAAGCATCCATTTTTCGCCGATGACCATTTCGAAGCTCTCTGCCGGCTTTTCTTCGAACGTGGAATTAAGCGAAGAAAAAGACTGCTGCTGAGCCGCTTTGGATTGCCGGTCGGAAGAAGCTTTCGATTCGAACGCGCTTTTTTTCTGAGCCGCCTGTTTCTGTTTCTCGGCGTCTTCAGAGGCCGCCGGCCGTGCCGTTTGTTCGGCTTTCGGCCTGTCATTCGCGTCTTCCTGTAATTTCTGGTTGAGCGCCTGCATCTTTTCGGCGACCTTCTGTTCTGTTTCGGTTGGAGCCGTTGCAGCGGTTTCGGAAACGGCCGCCGGAGCTTTCATTTTTTCGCCCGCCGGCATGGTTTTAGCGTAGGCGTCGAGTTCGGCCTCGAGGATCTTTTCATATTTTTCGACTTTTTGAGCGATCTTTTGTATGCGCGTCAAAAGTGTGCTTTCGGCGGCGGCGAGATTTTTCGTTTCGTTTTTGAGGTCGAAGTAAAAGAATAGCTTCTGGTATAATTCGGCGCTGTAGGTGTAATCACAGAAGGAGCACTGCGTCGCAAGGTGCGTGATCGTCTGTGAGCATTTGGGGCACTTCATCAAAAGGTCCTCCCTGCTTTATGTTGATAAGAGTATGCTCTGCCGTCGGCCGTCGATTCTTCCGGAAAATTTACGGAAAGACTTTTTCGGCAAGAATTAATTGTAAAAAATGGCCGTCTTTAAATTAATTTGATAGTAACACTAAAACGAGCGGATGTCAAGAAATAATTGACTTTAATTCGATATAAAGCCTTGTCTTGACTAAGTTTGTCTGAAATTTACCGGCTGGTTGCGCGGCGATTTTTGGGGGCTGTTTTTTTATTTTGCGCGGGCGGATCAGCTCATTGTAACTTGAAAATTCATAATTATAGTGAACGGCACAAACAAATTTACAAATGTAACCCAAAACACAAACTGCCGTTGAGAGCTATGTTGAAAAATTAACGCCGTTTAATATAAGTCGAGGATAATAAACAGCGAAACGAAACCGCAGAATAACCAATAGTAAAAAGATGCCATGCAAAGCTCTTTTTAAAATAAGCCGCAAAGCGGCATTCCATAAATCTTCACTCTTCACTATACACTCTTCACTGATAAAAAGCGGTCACCGGTGTTGACAAGACCGTGAAAATTTAATACAATTGTTCTATAACGAATTTTTAACATGCATTTTATCTATTTTTTATAAAGAGGTGCGTTAATGAAAAGATCTTTTCCCGCAATTTTACTTTTGGTACTTGTTTTCGCGTTTTTAAATTTTTCGCCTCTGTTCGCTCAGGAAGCGGCTCCCGATTATAACCAGATCATCAATTCAACCAAAATTTACGACATCATAGTAACGCCATGGACACGCGCTAAAAAAGACGAAATAGTCACCGCGGTTGAAATGGGAAAAGCCGTAGCCGCTTTCGAATCGGCCAGCTGGCTCAGCGTTGGCGAGAAATATAAAGCCTTTCAGGCTATAGCTGAAAAGAAAAAAGCGTTCGCCGCGGCCTGCAAAACAAGGGTCGAGATCGAAGCGGGAATAGAAAAAGCCGGAATGACGGATATGGGCCAGAAAGTTTATAAAATGCTGCTTTCGGGAACCGATTATATAGCGAAACTCAGTAACGACGGCCCCATATTTTCAGACCTGGTAAAATCATACGACAGCACCGTGACCTCGCTTGTAAATTACGACAGCGTATCATGGTGGTCGCCGTTTAAAAAATTAGCGAAAGCCAAAGACCTTAAAAATACGATGAAAAGCACGTATCAGTCCGCTGACAGGTTTATGAAATCAAACACTTATAACCGTCTGGCGCAGCTTATAAAACTTCTCACAGGCGCCATCGGGAAACCGATATCCGGAGTAAACATAGACACCGGATCGATAGGCGGCATCGTCGACATAGTTAAAAATGCAGGCGGTATAATCGACGCGCTAGGCGGAATTTTCAAAAACCTTTCTCCCGCTCAGGCCCCCGCGAATGCCGGAAACGCTTCGTCGAACCCGCCTCAGAACGGCATACAGGCCGCCGGCGATCTTAACTTGTCAGGCGCGATGAACGGCAGTATCGACGATATGACCAAACGCTACAATACATTGATGCGCCAATATTACGATCAGATAAAAACCGGAAGGAATCCGAGCGAACTCGATCCTATGCTTGAAGAAATAAAACAGCTCAAAGAAAAGATCGGCGCCAGATAATTTATTAACTTCCAGATAAACTAAAAGCTCCGCGCGGATGTATTAAAACATCTTAACGGAGCTTTTTAATTTATTACCGCTTTTTGTATGGGTCGAAAATAGATATTTGAGAACTGAAATCAGAGATGACACGCGAATAAAGATATGATCGATATCGCGCCGGCCGAAAAAGAACGGAAGTCAGAGAATAGAGATGAGAGAATAGAGAACAGTTGATGTCGCGGCCGTCGGCCGCCATTTTTAAAAGATCCGCATGTATCGGGTCATAGTTTATTAAGTGCGCGCGAAGCGCGCCAGTCCATAACTATTCGCTATTAACTATTCGCTATTAACTGTTCTCTATTCACTAATAACGCTTCCGGAGCATCGCTACTATCGGCGCCAGCAAAATTCTTGCGGCCGCTTTTAATTTTTCGCTGCCCTTTATGAATTCCGCGGCCGGCGGGGATAATTTGTAATAAGCTTTGACGAAGGCTCTTCCAGCGATGCTGCCCATTAAAAAATCGTCCCTGAAGTTTCTTAGAACGACGACCTCGGGCTCCATATAAGAACCGTAAGCGGCGGTGGCTATGAAGCACTGGCCGCTTGAGCTTCCTATTTTTTTAACGTTTTGAGGCATCCTGTTCTCGGCGTGGCTTTCGTGGTTGACGCTGTTGGGTTTGCAGCCTTCAAAAAACGGCCCGGTTATTTTTGTGGGGCAGTTCATATCGTAATATATGGCGCCGCCGAAGTCTTTGCAGGAGCAGTTGGTGAACTCGCAATTTTCGATGTCGCTCTCGGATTTATAATCGCAGTATATCGCTCCGCCGCGGCCGAAATTGGCGCACGCTTTGAACGCGCAGCGCCTTATGGTTATGTTCGAGTTATAGACGTATATCGCCCCGCCTACGCCGTATTCACGGGAAGTGTTAGAGCAGGATTCGAATTTGCAGTTCTCGACGACGGGCCTGCATTTGTTCGAAAAGCACATCGCGCCTCCGCGGACCTTGGAATTGCAGCCGGTGAAAGCGGAGTTCATTATCTTCGGAGCGGAAAGATAATCTCCGAATATAGCGCCTCCGACGGCATGTTTGGATTCGGTATAACATCCGTCGAAAGTGGAACATTCGATCACGGGGCTCGATTCGTTATAGCAGCTTATGGCACCGCCGTGTCCGAAAGATCTGCATTTTTCAAACGTCGCGTTATAGATCTCAGGATTGGCTTCGTTGCAGTTTATCGCGCCGCCGCCGCCCATGCCGAAATTTCCGCTGCCTGAAGAGCATTCTATAAAAACGCAGCCGGTGATCTTCGGGTGCGATCTGTAACAGCAGATGGCGCCGCCTGAACTATGTTCGGCGATAACGGAACAATTAGTGAAATTACATGTTTCTATTTCGGGGTTTGAATTCTGGCAGCATATGGCTCCGCCATTGTTTTTGGCCATGCAGTTTTCAAACTTCGAATTTTTGATTGTGATAGCGGCTTTTTCCGTATTGAATAAAAGTATGGCGCCTCCGCTTATTTCAGAGCCGTTGCTGCACGCGGCAGGCGGCATCGCTCCGCTGGCGCGCTCGAATGCGGTGTTTATAATGGAAGTGCCGCTTGTTCCGGCGCCTGTGATCGTCAGATTGTTCCATCCGTCTTCAGCCGATCGCGGAGCAAGTTTGGAACCGTTCGAACATAAAACGCCCTCGCACATTATACCGCGGCTTTTTTCGAATAACAGCGTCGCGTTCTCGAGAATGAGCTTTCCGCCCGCGCTTATGAATATGTCGCAGAAAATATTGTATGTCGAATTTTCAAGCTTGAAAGTTTCTCCGTTTTTTATTGAAAATTCGCGTATCTGGGTACCCGTTATCGTTTTAATATCTTTTGAGTTATCAGATGCCATTTTGCTCCTCCGGTTTATTTATTTGAAAAAGCTGTATATCAGGTCGTTGAATTTAGCAGCCGCTCCGGTTATTTCAGCGAGTATCTCAGTTTCCACGGCCCGCTCCGGGATCTGAATGCCGACAATAAATATGTCCGCGCCGGTTTCATGTTTTAAATATTTGCAAAGCATCGAAAGAGGGAGATTGTGGCCGGAAAATTTTAACCCCGCGATCTTCTCAGGCGGTATGAGGCGCATTTCATAAGGCGAGCCGCCGAAATTGGCCGAGTCGAGGATTATTATCTGCGACGGTTTTTCCTTTTTTATTTTTGAAGTGTAGCTTTCAGGAGAAGTTCCGCCGTTTATGAATTTGATCAAGCTCGAATATTCGCATCTGATGATTTTCAGCGCTTCCTCGACTATGAGAGGCCCTAGTGAATCGGCTAATTCGAGGGAATTGCCGACGCCCATGACGACGGCTTTTACGGGGGCGGCATTAAGCTCATAAATATCCGTGTTGAATTCTATCGTTTTAGACATAAGACTCCCGTTCATAGAGATAAGGCGTGAAAAACGCCTTTGAAATCCTGAATAATTATAAATGTTAGAGTCTTATTTGTCAACACTTTTAAAGGAGACCGCGCGGTAAAAAAAACTTTTCATATGGCGTAAAAAAGTCGCTCGTGAATTAAAAAGGTCTAAACGGCCGTCGAAAAAGAACCGGCCCGGCGCGCTAAAATTGTGTCTATCTTATCGAAAAAACTATCTATCTGAAGCGGTTTGGAGATGTAATCGTCCATTCCAGCCTCCATGCATTTTTCGTAATCGCTTCTCATTGCGAAAGCGGTGACGGCTATAATAAAGATCTTTTTCCCGGTTATTTTTTCCATTTCACGGATCGCGCGCGTAGCCTCGAATCCGTCCATCTCAGGCATCTGGATGTCCATGAGAACTATATCGAAGGTTTCATTTCCCAGCAGCCTGAGAGTTTCGAGGCCGGTGGATGCGATCTGATATTTCCAGCCGCGAAGTTCCACGAGGCTCGCTATAAGCCGCTGATTAACGAATTCATCCTCTGCGATAAGTATTTTGATCTGATCTTCATCCCCCGAAAGATGGTCGGAGGAAAATCTTGATGCGTTATGCGACATGGCATGTTCTATTTTCTCAGACGCTTTCCGGAAATTTATCGCGAATTGGAAAATGCTTCCGCGGCCGAACTGGCTCGACACGTTTATCCGGCCGCCCATCATTTCAACCATTTTTTTTGAAATTCCCAGCCCGAGGCCCGAGCCGGCATAATTTTTCTTGTCGCGCGTGTCGAGCTGTTCGAAATATTCGAAGATCTTATCGAGGTTCTCTTCCGATATTCCTATTCCGGTGTCCTCGACGGAGATATTTATAAAACATGAATTTTCGTTTTCAGAAATTTTAGATAAATTCAGATTTATATTTCCGGCTTTCGTAAATTTTATGGCGTTGCTTAAAAGATTGGTGAGCACCTGTTCGAGCCTGACCGGGTCGCCTATCAGTTTTGAACTCACGGGTTCGGCGAATAAGTTTATCGTGAGGCCTTTATTATCGGCGAGAATATTTAATTTATTCGCAGTTTTTTCTACGATCTCGTTTATGATGAATTCGTTATGGGAAAGCTTGAATTTTCCGGCCTGGATCTTGGAGATGTCCAGAATATCGTTGATTATAGCGAGAAGGTTCTGGGAAGAGCATTCGATTATTTTTAAATATTCCGCCTGTTCTTCGTTGAGTTTCGATTTCAGCAGAAGGTTGGCGAAGCCGATAACCGCGTTCATCGGCGTTCTTATTTCATGGCTCATATTAGCCAGGAACTGGCTTTTGGTCATGTCCGAATGTTCCGCTTTTTCCTTGGCGCGTAAAAGTTCGATCTCGGCGTTCTTTCTCGCGGTGATATCGGTGATATGAATTATAAAGTGGGTTAAAAGATCATTATCGTCGGTTAGCGGAGAAATGAGAATGTCGAAATAAGCGAGACCTGATTTAGTCGTTTTTATGGGAACTTTATTTTTTAATTCGTCAAAATTAACGGCATGTTCCGTATGGACCGTTTCAAGTTTGGAGAGTTTTTCCTTCCAGATACGGCCCTGTTCTGAATATTCAAACAGGTTGATCTTCGGAAGATCCGCGGTTGCTGTTACGCCGGCTAATTTTAAATAAGCGGCATTAGCGTCGATAAAATTACCGTCGGCGTCGATTATCTGAATGCCGATGGGCGAATTTTCAAAAATAGTTTTAAATAATTGTTGACAGTCCATAATTTTCGGTACCTCATAATTATTTAATCAAGTTTTAAATAAGCGATGTTTGTGGAGTATAATAATCATTAATTAAAAAAATGTCAAGCAGAAAAATTTGAAACTCTGTCTTTGAAATGCGACGAAAACCGACCGGTTTAAGGGTTCTGGCTGAAACTCGGAACTGTATGCGTTTCTGGAAAACCGACCTTGTTTATCGTGTTATGATTTCGCGTCGCGTTCTGGCCGTAACGCTCGCGAACGGCTCCGGTTTTTCTTTGGCTTTGAAAAAAGCCGGCATGTACTCGCGAAAGAAATATGACATATTTAAGGCGTTAAAAAACAAAAATGACCAGGCATGAATTAGAAAGCCTGATCATTTTTATGCGCCGTTTAAGAAATAAATCTTACGAGGGATTCACCTGGTCGGCGGGGTCTTTCTTTTCATTTGCCGAAGCAGCAGCCGCTTTAGCGGTTTCGTCAATTTTGGCGGCTTCGTTTGCCGCGGCCGTCGCGGCTTCTACGGTAAGGATCTCGCCCTGTTCCTCTATGAGTTTTCCTTTGTCGTTATTGGCGAGGGTGTATTCAAGAGTCATCTCGAGCGCTTTTTTAGGGCATGAATTAACGCACTGGCCGCAGTAAATGCATTTATCCATACGGTATATCAGCTTGAATTTTTTTTCGGCGACCTTTACGACCTCGAGGGCGTCGGCGGGGCAGTCGGGCATGCAGAGTTTACAGCCTATGCAGAGCATCTGGGTGAATTTAAGTTTTCCGCGATAGGTATCGGAGATCTTGCTTTCCTCGAAGGGATAGTTTCTCGTTACCGGTTTCGAGAAAAGGTTTCTTATGGCTTCGGGCAGTATCGCGCCGAGTTTCATTATAACCACCATCCTTTGACTGCTATCGCTATGAGCACCTGAGTGAGCGATAAGGGGACGAGATAGTACCAGCAGAAATTGACCATCTGGTCTATTCTTATGCGGGCGAATACCGCTCTTATGACCGTTAATATCATAAGCAGCACGAGCGTTTTAAATACGAAGCTCAACATCGAGAACATCGGAGCGTAGCTTGTGACGCCGAATCCGCCGAGGAATATGGCGGCAATGAGGGCCGTTCCGACGACGAGTTCCATGTCGACGACGAAGCGGAATATAGCCAGTTTTTTACCCGAATATTCCGTGAGCGGTCCGCCGACGATCTCCGTCTCGGCTTCGGGAAGATCGAAAGGCGTTCTTTCGAGCTTGCCCTGAAGGGCCACAATGGCAACGCAGAATGCGATTATATTGAAAAATATGTATGAAGGATATTTTTCATAAAAGGACACTATGCCGAGTATGCTCCATGAACCGGCGATGATGGCCGGCGAGAGAAAGGAGGTACAGAGCGGCACTTCATAAGCGAAAAGCTGAGCCATGGCCCTGACGGCGCCGATGGTGCTGTATAAACTAACCGAAAAGTAACCGGCGAGAAAGAGCATGATGGTCGGAAGCGTCAGAAGATAGAGAACGACTATAAGGTCGAACTCGAAGAATATCTTCGAAAGATAAGCGTGCTTATATATGGGTATATAGAAGAATGTCGTCGCCACCGCCGCGAAGGATATGAGCGGGACCATATTAAATATTATTGGGGCGGCGTTCTTCGGCGTAATGTCCTCTTTCGAGAACAACTTTATAAAGTCGGCGAGAGGCTGGAACCAGGGAGGACCGACGCGGTTCTGAAGCCTTGCGTACCAGTGCCTGTCGAGATACGCGAAAGCTCCGGCGTAGATGACGAGGAAAAGCATTCCGGGGAAAATGAAAATGTAGAATAAAATATTCGCGAATTCACTAAGATTCATTTGAATACCACCTTATTCCGTATTGTCTGAGATCTTCCCAGGTGTGTTTGATCGTTTTTCCGCTGTTGAGATCTTCGACTTCTATAACCCTGTCCGTGCAGGAATAGCATGGATCGATAGACGCTATCGCTATGGGGATGTCGGCGAGCTTCTGTCCGCGGCACATTTCCATGCAGCCGAGCCAGTTGGCCATCGTCGGAGCGCGCACTTTTACCCTTTCGAGGAATTCGGAACCGTTCGAGCGGTAGTAGTGTATATCTTCGCCGCGCGGAGCTTCGCATCTTACGACGGCTTCGCCCGCGGGTATCTTCCTGGGCGCTTTTACGGCGATGTCGCCGGCGGGAAAGTTCACGACGCACC
>CAZKCG010000114.1:0-9075 GCA_964551445.1 uncultured bacterium
GGACATACCCTTGCTTTCCCGGTCATGAAATTATAGGCGAGGTGACGGCCGCGGGGAAAAGCGTATCGTCAATCAAGCCCGGCGACCGCGTCGGGATCGGCTGGCAGGCCGGAAGCTGCATGAGCTGTGAATGGTGCCTGACGGGTCAGGAACACCTTTGCAAGTCAAAAGTGGTCACCTGCGTCGGCCGCCACGGCGGGTTCGCCGACCTGATAAGGGCCGATCACAGGTTCGCGTATCTTATACCTGAAAGCATCGCTTCGGAGAACGCCGCCCCGCTTTTATGCGCCGGCCTGACGGTTTTTTCGCCGCTGAAAAACCACCGCGTGTCGGCGATGGACCGCGTCGGCGTGGTCGGCATCGGCGGCCTCGGGCACCTGGCGATCCAATTCGCCAAAAAATTCGGATGCGAGGTCGCCGCGATCTCAACTACGCCGGACAAGAAAGCCGAGGCTGAAAGATTCGGAGCCGATAATTTCATTGTGAGCTCTGACCAGGCCATGGTCAAAAGATCATGCGAATCGCTTGATATCATAATTTCAACGATAGCTGCCAGAGCCGATTGGAACTTATATTTCAGTCTTTTGCGTCCGAACGGAAAATTAATAATCGTCGGCGCCGCCCCCGGGAATTTTGAGATCCCGGTCACGGCGGTCATCAGAACGCAGAAAACGATATGCGGAAGCGCTACCGGCGGCCGTTCCGATATGCGCGAAATGCTCGACTTCGCCGCGCGCAATAATATTATCGCCCAAACGGAGCCGATGCCGATGGCCGAAGCCAACGCCGCCGTAGAAAGGGTGCACGGGAACAAGGCAAGATACCGTATAGTTTTAAAGAATTAATTTTTATACACGGCCGCCCCTTATATAATTCAGCCAAAACAGGAGAAAAAAATGAAATTTAAATTAGCTCACAATAATTTCAATATTACCGACCTTGAAAAAAGCCTGAAATTTTATAACGACGCGCTCGGCCTCACCGAAACAAGAAGGATCAACGCCCCCGACGGCGCCTTCATTATCGTTTTTCTCGGCGACGGCGCGACCCCGCATAAACTTGAATTGACATGGCTTCGCGACAGGACTGAAAAATACGATCTCGGCGACAACGAATTTCATCTCGCCTTCATCGTCGACGATTTTCAAAAAGCCTTTGAGCTTCACAAATCGATGGATTGCGTCTGTTATGAGAATAAGAGCATGGGCATTTATTTCATCGCCGACCCCGACGGCTACTGGCTCGAAATAATTCCTGACCGCCATAAATCCGTCGAATGATGCCGCCGGCGTTTAAATTTAATGTTTTCCGCATTTAAACTTTGAAGCCGCGCATCACATATTATTAAAAAGTCTATACTACGGTTTTAACGGCGCAAGCGATATCGAGGCGGTAAGAACTTTATCATTCAGGCTTAATTAAAACCGCGCCTTCTTTGGTAATGTTTCCCTTTTTGTTATTGAGTTCGATCTCGGCTACGCCGTGTATGTTAAAGCGGCCTATGTCATCGTAAAAAGGCTCGGCCAGAACTTTTCCGTTCAGATCCATCAGGCCGTATTTCTGGTTTCGCGAAATTACGGCGACGCCGTGTTCCGGATAAACCGATATGTGGTCGTAAATCGCTTCCGCAATGACCTTCCCGGTAATATCTATCAATCCGTACTTTTTTCCGATCTTCATTGTATCGATATTGACCGCCTTGCGATAGCCGGTCTGAAAGCTGCCGATATAATCGTACAGCGGCTTTATCAATATTTCGCCTTTTATATTTATCAGGCCTTCCTTGTTTTTGAGCCTGATCCTCGCGGTGAGCTGATCCTTGAAGAAAAAATCGCCGATGCTGTCGTATATCGGTTCAAGGACCATTTTGCCGTTTTTATCGATGCCGCCTAACTTTCCGTTCAGCCTTACTACGGTTATCGCGTTCGGATCATATTTGACGATCTCGTCATATAGCGGCTGAATGATAATCCGGCCGTCTATGCCGATAACGCCTTTCCTGCCGTCGCGCTTAACTTTCACGGCGCGCAGATGATAAGAGAGCAGGTCTAATTCGTCGTACAGCGGCTCGATCAAGACTTTTCCGCTTTTATTTATCAGGCCGTATTTGCCGTTCAGTTTGACCTTCGCGAATTCGTCTTTGCCGTTCGTGCTGAATTTGAATATATCGTCATATTTCGCGTCTATTATTATCTTTCCGTCTTTGTCGATCACGCCGTATTTAAAATTCATCCGCATCTTCGCGGTCCCGTCTTCGCCGAGGTCGTCAACGGACTGAAAAATCGGCTCTACCGCCATCCAGCCTTCGATATTGATGAACCCGTATCTTTTCTTGTGGTACACTTTCGCGAGTTTATATTTTTTGTCGAATTGTCCGATCCAGTCGAATTGGGGCCCCCTGATCCATTTGCCGTTTGAAATTATTCCATAATATCCCAAATAGTTCTGCGCGATAATTCTGCCGTCCGACGGGATGCTTAAATATATCCCGAACCACAGATAATAATAAAGCGCGGCGCATAAAACAAGAAATGCCGCGCCTGCCTTCAAACCGGAATTTATCCGCCCTAAATTAATGCTCTCTTTTTCTTCGCATTTTTTAATTTCCGCTTCGCCGGCAATTTTAATTTTTTCCAGGAGCGTGCCAGCTGAAACATTTTCATCAGAAGCCTTTTTAAACACATCCGCGGAAATTTTCTCGTTCACGCAATATTTTACGGCCGATAACTCCCCGATCGTCCATCCGGCCGAAGCGTCCTTGAAAAGCTTCGCGTCATCTATTTTTATGTAAGCCTCGTTCGAAACGATATCGCGGACGAATCCCACGGCTTTTATGAAGTCGTCAAAACTTTCGCCGTTAAGGTCTTTATAAATGTCCTGCGGAATGAGATAAGAGTTGTCGAAAAAACATCGAAGAGCTTCGACCGTTAATTTGCGTTCTTGTTCTTCGATCGTCGCCATATAATCAATGAAGCCGATGATGTCATGCGGGTCGGCCGCTTTTACGGCTTCTTCGGGTATGAAATATCGCCGGCGTATAGCGGCGAAATATTCGTCGTTGAACGGGCCGCCGGATGAGATATGTTTTTTAACGATAGCCGCAAGCCTTACGCGGTCGTCGCAATTACCGGCCCTGACTAAAAGATCCGCCGCCTTTTCATAACCCGCGAAAGAAAGGTTCGGCCCGTATGTGGCGATTAGCCCCAATATGACTTTTTCATCGTATTTTTCGATAGAAGTATCAATGTCTTTTGACATGAATATTAAGCCTTTCATTGATCCGCAACGGTCGTTCACGCAGAAACCCATTAATTTAAAATGAATTTAAAGCGGCGTAAGAACAAATTTTATCAGAATGAGAGGCGCTTGTCAATTCGTATTTATAAGCCGTATCTATAAGCTTTCGGCAAGCTTTTTTCGCCGCCATGGCGGAACGCTCTTTATTTCGCTCGCGGCGGTTCCGCCTTGTTCGCTCATAAATATCCTTCCGCCGGCATGATAATTTTATTGTAAATTTTTCAATAAATTAGTATAATCTTAAAAATCGAGAATTAACTTTCCAAATACGGCATATTATAGTTTCGTAATATATCATTTCGCGATATGCGGCGATATCCGATCTTAAAGAAACAGGAGAACACGACAATGAATATCCAACCGTTCAAACTCGAAAGATATTTCGCAAAATATGAATTCTCGGCGCCCTATCTTCTATGCTGCTCGGATTGCGAAGCACTCTCTTTAAAAGAAATATTGGCGCTGGCCGATGAAAATTCGCTGGAAATGTGGAACGATCTGAAACTTGGATACACCGAATCGCAGGGCCATCCGCTATTGCGCGAAGAAGTTTCAAAACTTTATAAGACGGTCAAGCCCGAAGATGTTATGATAGCCGCTCCTGAAGAATGCATCTTCATCGCCATGAACAACATCCTGCAAAAAGGCGATCATGTGATCGTAACGTTTCCCGGTTATCAATCGTTATACGAAATAGCCAATTCCATCGGATGCGAAATCTCCAGATGGACGCCGCGAAAACAGGACGGCCTGGTCTTTGACGTCGCTGACCTGCAAAAATTGATCAAAGCCAATACAAAGCTCATCGTCATAAACTTTCCTCATAACCCCACGGGCGCGACGATCGGTGAAGAAGAACTCAAAAAGATCGTCGATATGGCCCGCCAAAATAATATCATTCTTTTTTCGGATGAGATGTACCGGTTCCTGGAATACGACGCAGCCGTCAGGACCTCATCAGCCTGCGATCTGTACGAAAACGCCGTTTCCCTTTTTGGAATGTCGAAAAGTTTTGCCCTGGCAGGATTACGGATCGGCTGGCTTACAACGAAAAATGCTGATTTATTGAAACGGTTCGTTACATTCAAAGATTACACGACCATTTGCAGCAACGCGCCGGGCGAGATCCTTGCGATCATGGCTTTGCGCGCGAAGAATAAAATTTTTGAAAGAAATCTTGGAATTATCGACCGGAATTTAAAACTGCTCGATGAATTTTTCGCCGCTCATACCGGGCTTTTCAAATGGCATAGACCCGAAGCGAGCCCTATCGCTTTCCCTGAATTAAAGAGCGATATCGACGCGTCCCGCTTCTGCCGGGAGCTTGTCGAAAAGAAAGGCGTGCTGCTTCTGCCTGCGGATCAATATGACTACGCCGGAAACAATTTCAGAATAGGTTTCGCCCGTAAAAATATGCCTGAAGCGCTGGCGAAATTCAAAGAATTCGTTGATGAAGTTCGACATTCACCGCGCTATAGTTAAATTCCGGATCGCTGACCACGGGAGCGTAAAGCAGCGAAGGGCTGCATTCTGAAAATCCCGCATTCTTGCGGTCGTTCCATTGCATGGGGGTCCCGACCCCGTTCCTGCCGCCCGGGTAAATATTATCGACCATTCCGATCTCATCGCCATACTCAATTATGTCATAACCGTCATCACGCGAAGGCGACGGGTATGTAGGAAGAAGCCCCAGGTAATTGACGCCTATTTCACTCAAATAATCGAGCTTTTCGGTGAGTCCTTTGAAGTCTCCCATATCGTCTTCATTCGAATCCCTGAAAGCTTTGACGTATAGTTCATAAAAAAACGGCCTTTGGGTACCATGCGTTGTCCATATTACCATCTGCCGGTT
The DNA here is from genome assembly GCA_964551445.1 of uncultured bacterium. Lineage (GTDB taxonomy): Bacteria > Muiribacteriota > UBA9980 > UBA9980 > UBA9980 > DAOPXV01. The sequence goes on from CAZKCG010000114.1 coordinate 5,150, forward strand.
TAACGATCTATAACAGTATAACAGTTTTAAGCCCGGAAATAAAACATATCAAAGATATTCATAGAAAATCAGCTCCTGTTGGAAACAACCTGCTTACAAAGAAATCGGGTTTTCACGCGCTATGGCGGCCCGCTCTTAATTTCCAATTTTTTCATCCTTGGGTTTGAAATACTTGTGTTTTGGAGCAAGCGCGTTATTGGTAAAAACTCTTAAATGCAGTGGTTTTCGCGGGCCGGATCGATTCAGGCCATATAAAGGTAATATTATGAGAACTACGATAAAACTTCCTGCGCCATAGAAAGACCTTGATTCCCCGCAGTTGCGCAATCGTAAACACAGCCCGCCAGGTTGACGATGAAATCCCGAGACGATTGTGCGCGGGCTTGATAAAATCTGAAAGATAATTGACGAAACCCGAAATTAGTTTTTTAAAAAGACGTATATTTAGTTTTGTATAAATCATAATTCTATGGTATAATGTAATTATATGCCTTGTGATATGTATGGTGACCGTGTGATTTAATTGCCCTCGAACTTTTCATACAGGGCTTTTGTGACAAGTGAATATTCTTTGCCTAAATGCAATTCGCGAACCGCTCCAGGTGCAATATGCTTGACAAAAAAATATTGATCAACGTGTCCGATCGTTCGTTAGCCGAAGATTTAACTAAAATACTCCGTGCTTTGGGCTATGAGCGCACAAAAATCGCATTATCCTTCGATGAAGCGATTGAAAAAGCGAATGAGTTTAAACCTGATCTCTCGATTTTAGACATTTCACACGCTGGAACAATAAAACTCATCGATTCATCCATCGATGATGATAAAAAAATAAAGATCCCCTCGATCTGCATAATTGACGCAAATTCCCCGAAAATTTTAGAAGACGAGATCATTCCCGAAATTTACGGTTTTATAATGAAACCGGTTAATTTGGCATGCCTGCGGGTATCCGTAATAGCGGCTTTAAAAAGAGTCGAATACGAGAAAAAATACCGCGCTTTTTTTGAACTTGAATCGGACGCCGGATTATTAGTCGATACCAGTGACGACAGAATAATAGAAGCAAACAGTGCGGCGTTCGCGCTTTACGGTTACAGCCGCGAAGAATCATTGATCAGAAATGAAATTAAATATCGGACTCTGCTGGAAAACCTTCCTGCTAAAATATTTTATAAAGATTGCAACTCGGTTTATATTTCGTGCAATGAGCTCTACGCCCGCGATTTAGGGATCGCCGCCGCGCAAATTGCCGGTAAAACGGATTTTGATTTTTTTTCTGCCGATCTGGCCGAAAAACACCATGCCGACTGCATGAGAATTATTGAAACCGGTAAAACAGAGGAAACCGAAGAGGATTATATCGAGGACGGAATACGACGCTCGATTATTACGACAAAAGCGCCCGTCCGCGACGAAAAAGGAAACATCCACGGGGTCATTGGAATTTCCATAGATAACACGGAGCAAAAACAAAAAGATGATGAAATCAAAAAGAAAAACGAAGAAATAGAGCGCTTCACATACGCCGTTTCGCATAACCTTAAAAGCTCCATTTTAACTATCCAGACATTTATCGGCTATCTTGAACATGACATGAACAAGAGTGACGGCGAACGCGTCAAACTTGACCTTGATTATACACATAACGCTATCGCCAAAATGGACTGTCTTCTTGGCGAACTGCTTAAAATATCACGCATGGGGCTCAGGTTGAACCCGCCTGTTTGGTCATCTCTGCAGGAAATTGTCAAAGAAGCCGTCGATATCGTCGCCGGCCGCATCATCGGCCGCGGCGTCGATATTTGCATTACTGATGAGCCTTACTTCATTTATGGAGACCGCCCGAGGCTTATAGAGATTTTTCAGAATCTGATCGATAACGCCGTCAAGTTCATGGGCGATCAACCTTTGCCGCGTGTCGAAATCGGCGCATATAAAAATGAAAATAAAATTGAATTTTTCGTGCGTGACAACGGAATCGGTATTGATTCAAAATATCATCTTAAAATCTTCGACCTGTTTGAAAAACTCGATCCCAAATCCGAAGGATTGGGCATGGGACTTAAAATAATCAAAAAAATAATTGAAGTTCACGGCGGAAATATCCGCATAGAATCTGACGGCGCGGGCCTCGGCACGACTTTCTGGTTTTCTCTTGCAAAATCCAAACGGAGGGCGGCATGAATAAAAATAACATGAATGTGCTTATTCTCGAAGACGAACCGGCGCATGTCGAGATTATAAGGCGGTCTCTGGAAGCTGCGGGTTATGGAAACATTAATATTGTATCATCCCTTCACGACTATCGAAAATATGTCAGTTCCATAAGTCCCGATATAGTGCTTGCCGACCTCAGGCTGCCGGACGGAGCTGCGTTTGATATTCTTGTATATCCGCCTGAAGCGCAACGATTTCCGATTCTTGTTATGACAAGCCGGGGCGATGAAGATAAGGCGGTTCAATCTATGAAATCCGGTGCGCTCGATTACGTGGTCAAGTCAGTAGCGGTTTTTGAAGACATGCCGCATATCATTGAGCGCGTTTTGCGACAATGGCGGTTTTTAACGGACAGAAAACTGGCCGAAAACCTGATGCGTGAGAGCGAAGCGAAGTTTCGCCGGCTGGCTGAGGAAATGCCGGTTCTGATAATCGCATTTATGGTCGACGGCACGCTCACATACGCCAATCACGCCTATTGCGAAGTATTAAAAATCAGCTTGAAAAATTTGATCGGGAAATCTTTTTTTGATTTTTTTCATGAAGACGAACGGGAAAATATTAAAAAACGATACATGCGTTTGTCTAAAGAAATGCCGTCAGCGACTTTTGAACATCATGTGATCATGCCGGACGGCTCGAGGCGATGGCTGAAATGGATCAATAACGCATTTTTCGATATAAATGGGAAAATTACGGATTTCCAGTCGGTCGGCGAAGACATTACTGAAAGAAAGTCGGCCGAAGAGACTCTAAGGCGGGATCAGGTATTGATGGAAGCAATATTAGAGACCGCTCCTACTCTTATTGTTTTTACGGATTCGGATGGCCGTATTCTGCTGTTCAATCACGCTTGCGAGGAATTGACCGGCTATAAAAGGGAAGAAGTGCTTGGCAAAACTATTCAAGAGTTGTTTCTGACGTCCCAATGGCTTCCCATTGTTCAGAAAAGGTTTGCTGATCCATACGCGCCCGAACTTCGCCAACCTCACGTAAACCCCTGGCTGACGAAATCAGGCGTTGAAAAATTGATCGAATGGCGCTGCGCTGTTCTCAAATCTCCTGTTGAGGGCAGACCCTGCATTCTTGGAATGGGCGTCGACATCTCAGAGCGCAAAAAATAAAAAAAGGAAGGGGCGATTCTTTTATGATCGGCGATGAAACACAAAACCGGAATAATTTCAAAGTATTGATAGTGGACGACAAACCTGAAAATATGCAGGTACTGGGGAAAATTCTTTGCAAAAACGGACTTAACATTATTTCCGCGACATCCGGCCCGCAGGCGCTCGAAATCGTGGCAGCCGATCCACCCGACCTTGTTTTGCTTGATATTGCAATGCCGGAAATGGACGGTTTCGAGGTGTGTCAAAAAATTAAAGAAAATCCTGTCACGAAAAGTATTCCGGTAATATTTCTCACCGCGCAGGTCCAGACCGAGGACATCATCCATGGATTTGAAGCCGGCGCGGCCGATTACGTGATAAAACCGTTCAACTCGTCCGAACTGCTTTCAAGGGTCTTTACGCACCTGGAGTTGAAGCGCGCGAGGGATATCATAAACGAGCAAAACGACGAATTGAAATATTTAAACGCCACTAAAGACAAATTCTTCTCGATCATATCGCACGACCTGAGATCGCCTTTTACAATTTTATATGGTTTTGCCGAGCATCTTCAAACGAATTACAAGGATATGAACGACG
>CAZKCG010000115.1:0-8778 GCA_964551445.1 uncultured bacterium
GAGCTTAAGGCATAAGTTCCAAGGATTATCCTTCTTTTAACCTCCGCTCCAAAACCTTCGTCGCGCGTTTTCTGGTACAGTTCCTTGAGGTTTTTATGATCGGCATTTCTATAGCCATATCTTATGCCGTCAAAGCGTGAAAGATTGGAACTGGCTTCAGCGGTAGCAATAAGATAATAAACCGGTATGGCGTATTTTGTATGAGGAAGCGATATTTTCACTATCTCAGCGCCTTCTTTTTTAAAAACATCGATAGCGTTTTCAATGCATTTTAGAACCTCGGGATCGATGCCTGTGCCGAAATATTCTTCAGGTATTCCTATTTTAAGTTTTGATATATCCATTCCGCTCTTTAAAATTTCAGAATATTTTTCCACGCCGCGGGAATTTGAGGTCGAATCTTTTTTATCATGGCCTGATATCGTCTCGAGCGCGTGCGCCATGTCAACGGCGTCCCTTGTAAAAGGGCTTATCTGGTCGAGAGAGCTAGCGAAAGCGATAAGACCATAGCGCGAAACTCTGCCGTAAGTAGGTTTCAAACCGCATATACCGCAAAATGAGGCCGGCTGGCGGACCGAACCGCCCGTGTCCGACCCGAGAGCCATGTATGACATTCCTGAAGCCACTGCGACGGCTGAGCCGCCCGAAGAACCGCCGGGAACGAAATCGATGTTCCACGGGTTTTTTGTTTTCATAAATGGAGAATTTTCCGTCGAAGAACCCATGGCAAATTCGTCGAGATTGGTTTTTCCGCAGATAGCGGCGCCGGCGTCTTTTAATTTTTGAACGACGGTCGCGTCATATAAAGGCATATAATTTTCAAGGATCTTCGACCCGGCCGTTGTAACGGTTCCTTCAGTTAAAATGTTGTCTTTTAAAGCGACCGGGATACTCGACCAGAAAGCGTTTTTATCGTTAGGCGAAACAGCATCCGGCGCGACAGGCCTTAAAAAAGCGTTTAGAATCGGATCGGTCTTTTTGATGCGTTCAGCTATGTAAGAACTTACTTCCGCAGCCGATATTTCGCGAGCATCGATCATTCTTCTTATCTCATGAGCCGGCTTATAATGAAGCGGGGCGTCCTTTATATTGTCGTATTTCAAATATTTTTCAGGCATTTTACTCCCCCGTCTCTATTATTGAAGGCACCACGAAATTTTTGCCGTCGTTCCCTGACGACTGAAAAACAAGCTTAGACTGCGGGAGCGATCCCGAAGAAATATCTTCGCGCAGAACGTTTGAATTGACCAGAGCGTTATTGGTAGGTTCGACATTTTCAAGGTCGAGTTCCTGTATCTGCTCAAAAAAACTAAGTATGGATGACAGTTGACCCGTATAATCGTCGATCTCTTCGGGCTTAAGCTCGAGCATGGCAAGTTTTGAAATTTTAATAACTTCTTCTTTTGATATCATTATTCACACCTTAAGATGATTTAGCGTTAGTTTCGATATATTCGCAAAGCATTTTTTTCAGCTTTTCAAGCGCGGCGTTGTTTCCGTCCGGCCGTAAAAGTTTTCCGTTCTTATCAAGCATCGCGTGCTTTGTGAAACCTTTCGTGCAAAGTTTTCGATCGGACGCCCTGAATATCTCGTAAACGAACGAGATTGAAACGGCGCGGATCTCTTCGATCTTAGTTGCAACGATTATAAGTTCGTCATAGCGTATCGGCGCCATATATCTGGAATAAGACTCGGTGACTGGCAGAAGTATGCCGTCTTCCTCTAAAGCCGAATAAGGATATCCGACTTTTCTAAGTGCGTCGCCGCGAGCGACCTCATACCAGGTGTAGTAATTTCCGTAATATACGACCCCCATCTTATCCGTTTCCGCGTATCTGACGCGGATCTCGGTCTCAAATGAGGGCGAAATTAATTCTTTATCGTCAACTTTCATCGGTCTGGGTTACCCTTATAACTTCTTCTATCGTCGTCATGCCTTCAATGACCTTGAAGATGCCGTCTTCACGAAGTGTTTTCATTCCGTTGTTCCTGGCTTCTTTTTTTATGAAGGACATGGGTGAGCGGTTGACAATGAGTTCGTGTATCTTTTCATTCGGTATCAAAAGCTCGTTTATCGTCGTTCTTCCTTTGAATCCGGTCTGTTTGCAATGCGCGCATCCGGCGCCGCGGTATAATTCAAAATCGTCCGGAAGATTCGCGTCGACAAGTTCGTTGATCTTTTCGATGAACTGCGGCGATGGTTTATAAGGCATTTTACATTTCGAGCATATTCTTCGTATGAGACGCTGAGCCATTATACAAATAAGCGAGGATGATATCAGGAACGGCTCGATCTTCATATCGATAAGCCTTGTGACGGCGCCCGAAGCGTCGTTGGTATGAAGCGTGGAAAAGACCATGTGGCCCGTAAGAGCGGCGCGAATGGCGATCTCGGCTGTCTCATAGTCGCGTATTTCTCCGACCATCACGATATCCGGGTCCTGACGCAATATCGAGCGGAGGCCGTTTGCGAAGTTGAATCCGGCCTTGACGTTGATCTGGGCCTGGTTGATGACGTCCAGTTCATACTCGACGGGATCTTCGATTGTGACGATGTTTTTGTCCATGGAATTAATTTTATCGAGTGAAGCGTAAAGCGTCGTCGATTTACCGGAACCTGTGGGACCGGTTACAAGTATTATTCCATTAGGCTTTCTGATGACCATTTTGAATTTTTCAAGCACGTCGTGCGCGAACCCGAGGTCCTCGAGCGGAATAAGAACGCCTGTTTTATCCAGAATTCTTATAACTACCTTTTCGCCGTGAACGCACGGAAACGAAGATATACGAAGATCTATGGAACGATTCTGGAATTTCATTTCGGCTCTTCCATCCTGCGGAACGCGCTTTTCTGAAATATCCATATTAGCCATGACCTTAATGCGTGAAATAACGGCCGGTTCAAGGGATTTAGCGAGCGTCATGACTTCATGTAAAATACCGTCGACCCTGTATCTGGTACGCAGAACTTTTTCGGAAGGCTCGATGTGGATATCGGAAGCTCCGTCCGCTATAGCCTTAAGTATCATCAGGTTGACGAGTTTTATTACGGGAGCTACGCTTTCGCCGCTGCCGCCTTCGATCAATTTCGGATCGATAGCATGGCCCTGCAGTTTATTGGCTATCAGCTGAAGTTCGTTCAATTCAGCCTCGGAAGTTATCTCCGGCGTTTTAAGAGGTTTCTGAACGTTATAATATTTTTCGATCGCTATTTCGATCTCTTCCTGCGTCGAAACAAGCGGTTTAACGTCGCATGCGGTAGTGTATTTTATGGAATCTATGACGAAGCTGTCGAGCGGATCTATCATGGCCACGGTGACGGTGCTTTTCACTTTAAGAAGCGGAATAAGCTTGTATTTGAAGGCGATGTCATAGGGAACGATCTTGACTATCTCCGGATCGATGACGTAGTTGGTAAGGTTGGCGTATGGTATTCCGAGCTTGCTTTCAAAAAAGTTCATCAGATCGGATTGAGATATGAAATTATTGGCCATAAGTATATAGCCAAGCGTTTGTCCTGTTTTTCGCTGTTCCTTCAAAGCCTCGTCAAGCTGTTTCTCAGTGATCAGGTTCGCGTTGATCAAACTCTGTCCGAGAAGCTTCCTTTCCAATCGGGCCATTTTTTAAAACCTCACTTTTTATTCTTCACGACGGTCTTGCTAATTTTGTCGAGAATGCCGTTGACGAATTCGCCGGATTTTTCGGTGCTGAAAGTTTTCGCCATTTCAACGGCCTCGTTGATCGTAACGTTTTTCGGAACGTCCTCCTCGAACATCATCTCAAAGATCGATATGCGCAATATGTTGCGGTCGATGGTGGCCATCCTGTTGATGGACCAGTTGTCGGCCGATTGCGAGATAACCGCATCGACCTCTTCGATCTTTTTAACGACACCGATAGCAAGTTCGGAAGCGTAGTTCACGACATCCACCTCGTATTCATCCATAAAGAGCGTGTAGTGAATTATATCTTCGATCTTATCGTACACCCCGAGGTCATACTGGTACATAAAGGTCAGGGCTAATACTCTTGCATCACGCCGTCTTCCCATAACTTTACACTTCCTACTAGTTCAAAATTGATAATTTGCCATTAATTTCGGTCCCGGATGAAAATATCGCCTTATAAAAATAAGTCGAATTCGACATCCTGCCGGACCTTCCGCCGTTAAAACCACTTATATCTGCCGTATTTAAATTTATTTCCCTGATGGCGCCGTTAACGCTCAGCTCTTCGCATAGATCTAAAACTTTGTGCGCCGCGGAATCGTATATCGCGATCGAAACACTTTCGCCGGCGCCGGCGCTTATTCTGAATTTCGCGAAGTTCCTGCACGGATTCGGATAGACCTGCACGGTGCGCGCCTTTGATGCGGCGGCCACGGCCTGTCTGGATATTTCGGAAGCGCTTAATTCAAAAGAGTTGCCGCTTCTGTCGCGAAAAGCTATTCTTGCCGCAGTACCCGCCAATTCAGATATTTTTTTAATTTTAAATTCCGATCCGTTGTTATTTTTAAAGGTCCTTACGAATTCGACCGCGTCGGCGGCAGCCGGCCCATCGCCCGATACGACAACCGCCGAGTTCTCGTCTACGCCTGAACCGCCGTCAGAGACGATCGCCGTGACGGACCCGTCCGGATATTTTTTAAACTCGACTCCGGGCATTACGCCGTCCGCGAGAACACAATATTTTCCTGCCCTGTCAAAAACTGACCGCAATCTGACCGCGCCGGTTTCACTTTCACCGGATATTGAAGTTAGACGCCATTGCCATTTTTCAGAAGCGTCGTCGTAATAATAGATCGCCGGTTTCCCCGCGCGCGCGTCTTTAATTGATCTTTCGTGATCGGCCTTTTCCATCGTAAGCTCGATAAAACTTCCGTCGCCGCGCGCCATGGCGAAATTTCTGCTGAAACCGACCGAAACAGGCTGGGAATTGATATATGAAAGCCCGCCTGCCGCCGCAGGAGCCGTGTCTTTCTGGACGGAGACGAACCCTTCGCGGGTGATCTCGTCCGCCCCGATATTAAGCATTACGCCGGAAAGCGCCGACTTTACGTCAGCCTGGTAGGTATATTTTTTATACGCCTCCAGAAAGTCGATGGCGATATCCTTATAAGACATTCCGCCGTTGATGTTGATCCTGGCGTTGCCGTAATAACCGCGTTTCATGATATAATTTCCCACGTAAATATTTTTAATGTCGGCCGACGCCGCTATGCGCATATTTACCGGGATCTCGATATAATTATTCTGTTTTATGGTCACGCGCGGCACTTCGCCGCCCACGTTCGAGTCGCGAACGTTTATGAGTATGTTATCCTCGAAAATAGGGTTGGGATAGGCCGTTATAAGATAGTTAGGCGTAAGCGCCAGCGGGTCCTGAAGCGATACGGGCGAACCCGCCGTTACCAAAAACGAGCGTTCAACGCGCTTCTGGTAATTCGGATGGTACGCCTCTATGTCCGATGAACCGAGCGGAAGCGCCGGAAAAGTGAAAAACCCCTTTCCGTTAGTATGCGTTCGTATGAAAGTTCTGGTGCCCGTAGGCTTTTCTATATACACGGCGGTCATGCCACAACCTGTGATCGGATTTCGGGTGAACGCGTCGATCACGAACCCCGATAAACTGTTATATGATATAATAGGTGATAGCAAAAAATCAAGCCTTGTTCCGTTTTTTTTAGAAAAAATTATCTCTTTCGAGAAATAATACTCGCGTTCGGCCATGACCAGGAATTCTTCGGAAAGTTCGCCTTTGAATTCATACCAGCCAAGGTAGTCGGTGTAAGTTTCGGCGTTCTGCGCCATGAAATATATTCTGGAGCCCTCTAACGGAAGCTTGTTCGCGGCGTTCACTACCTGTCCCTTTAAAACGATACCGGCGGTATTTTTCTGCATTATCGTATCGAAATAGGCGTTGAACAGCGCCGCGACCTGCGGTGAATTTATGGTTATGAAGGCTGAATCGGCCGCCGTCGTGTTCGATCTCGCCTTGTTCGCGCCGAATAACATTACGTACTGATTGTCTACTATGGCAACGCTTGACCCTATTTTAGGAAATGTCTTATTCTGGACCGCGTAAATTCCGGCCCGGCGGAAAATTTCGTATTCAGGTTTTGAGATGTTATCGCCGCCATATTCAAAAAGAGCCAGAATGTCTGACACGGTGTTCTTCTTTCCAAGAATGTTGTCGGTTATAAGCGTGTTTTTAAGTTCGGGGGCCATTATTCTTATCTTTGATCCGGCTTTTGATATGATAGATGAGATCTTGCTGTCGATCGAATCTTCCGGAAGGTATGCGGTATCTAAGGTTGCGCCGTTCCAGCTGATGTTTGGAAATTGAGTGTTCTGCGGCGAAGCGGTCCCGAAATAGTGGCCTTCGAGCATTTCAACGAATTCGTATTGAAAGTTTTTAGCGAATTTTTCGATATTGGTCAGGATCATCGCGTAGTTATAATCCTGATTCATCGCCGTGTAAGTGAATGGGGCCGACGAAAGATAAACCGCGTTATAATCTATCATGCAGAAATTATAATCAAATCCCGCCGGATTTTCGGCCAGCACGACCTCTATCTGGTATGTCAAAAGCTTATCTATCAAAAGGTTGTTAGCGGCCTGCGGTTTATATATCACGACGCGGACCGGAAGCATCCTTCTCGTTTTCGCATCTATCAAGGCATCCGCAACCTTTTCGGAAGTAAGTTCGCTTGCGCAGAAAAAAAACCGTTCCCTGGGCCCGGGAGATAAATGAAGTGAACTTATCTTCGAGTCTTGTTTCCGGAGAAAAATATATCTCACCCGGCGGAAAGCTGACCTGGGCAAAAGCAACGCCCGCCGCGGATATCGTTATAAATAAAGCCGCGGCGCATATTAAAAAAAATGAATATTTATCAGTTCGCATATACGTTAAAAATCTTCGTTTCCGGAAGCTCCAGATGGTCGATGCTTTGAAGGTATTGATCGAGCCTCGCGTCGATGTCATCGGCGCTTGCGACCAATTTCAGGCTTTCGCGCAGCTGCGCCGAGCCGTACCAGCCCTTCGTATACCACAAAAGCTGTTTTCTGAAGCTTTCCACGCCGTTAATTTCCGAATAAAAAGCGCCGACAAGACGCCCATGGTATTTCATTAATTTTATAACATCGGGTATGGTAAAGTCAAGCCTTCTTTTTCCTTCAGCCTCATTTATTATGTCGCGGAAGATCCACGGCCTTCCCATCGCGGCGCGGCCGATCATAACGCCGTCGGCATTGGTCTCATCCATGACGCTTTTAACGCTCGGAAATACGTTTATATCGCCGTTTGCGATGACCGGTATCTTCACGGCTTCCTTACATTTGGCTATCCATTCATAAAGAGGGGTCCCGGAAAATCTCATGCACTGAGTGCGCGCGTGAACGGTTATCATTTCAGCGCCGCAGTCTTCTATCATTTTACAGAAATCAACAGCCGTAATTGAATCGCGGTCCCATCCCAGCCTGATCTTAACCGTTATCGGGATCCTTCTGTCGGGAAATTCCGCCGCAGTTTTAACCGCCGTTATTATTATTTTTTTAGCGTTTTCGACGTTTTTCATAAGAAAGACGCCTGATTTTGAGGACACTACTTTTTTAGCCGGACAACCCATGTTTATGTCTATAAGTTCGGCCAGCTCATATCTTGAAATGTATCTGACGGAATTGGCGAAATGTTCCGGAAGATTTCCGAAAAGCTGTATGCAATAGGGGACCTCCACCTCGCTTCGTTTCGTTAAAACGGGCGTGGTCTTACTTTTAAATGTCATGGCGGTGACGTGCACCATTTCCGAAACGGTCAGCCCGACCCCGAAAAGCTTCGTCATGAGGCGGAAAGGATAATCGGTTACGCCGGCCATTGGCGCCATTATAAGATTGTTCTCGAGTTTGACGCGGCCTATTTGAAGAGGCCGTATATAGTTTTTATTCATTTTTCGAAAAATTATCCTTTGCTATATAATTGATCCCGGCAAGTACGAGGGTCTGATCGTTTACTACCGGAAAATCCACGTTAGTAGTGAAAAAACTTGAATAGTCGCCGGTAGTTATCACGCAAACTTCATTTTCATTCAGCCGGGCGTCGTCAAGCAGTTTTTTATAGAGGCCGTTGATCAATATCGAATAACCGCCATATACTCCAGCCGCTTTTGCTGAGCCGTCATCGCGGCACAAAAACCCGGATATCCTGTTGTAATGGATGCGGAACAGGTATGAAGAATCTATGTCCAATGCGTTTGCGTATGGTTGAAAACCCGGTAAAATGAGGCCTCCGCGAAAAACACCATCAGATATAAGGCCAAAGCTTGTCTGAGAGCCGAAATCTATCACGAGAAGATTCGAGGCTTCCGCGCGGTATTTTTGAAACGCGGCGGCAGCCGAGCAAATTCGTTCGATCCCAAGCGACGCGGTCGTGTCATAATTTATTTTCAAAGGGAGTTTTAAAGATGGATCGATCTTTAAAAAGCATGATCCCAGTTTTTTCGCTAGTCGTTCGTATATAGCTTCAATTCCGGAAATATCGGATGCAAATGACAGCGTGAGGGAAGCTCCCGCGAAAGAGTCTTTTGCGAAACCATAATTCTGACTGAAAATATCAAACAGTTTTTTTGTGGAATTTTGAGGTTTTGAATTAAACTTAAAGAACTTTATGAGCCCGCCGTTTTTAAATACGCCGACACTGGTATATAAATTTCCGGCGGCTACGGAGATATTAATGGCCTTTTTTCTTCGCACTGCCGCCCGCCTCGCCCGGAGGTATATCCGA
>CAZKCG010000116.1:0-7024 GCA_964551445.1 uncultured bacterium
TTTTGGATAGGTTTTTGGCTGTCGGTTCGGCGGGCCCGACGGGCGAAGGAGCAAGTTTTTTCTCGTGGAACACGGTCTAGGCAATTTCCCTGACGTCTTCTTCCGTCACCATGTCGATATTGTTGAGAACTTCATCTATCGGGATCTGGCGCTTGAAATACATTTCGTTGCGGCCGAGCCTGTTCATGCGGGCGTTAACGCCTTCAAGGGATAATATCATATTCCCTTTCAATTGTTCTTTGGCCCGCACGAGCTCCGTTTTAGTTATGTTCTTATGTTTGATCTTGTGTATCTCCTTCAAAACGAGATCGACGACGGTGTCGCAGTCTTTATAACTGCATCCGGCGTATATCGCGAAAAGCCCGGCGATCTTATAGAGCGTCGCGTAGGAAAATATCGAATAAGCCAGGCCGCGGTTCTCGCGTATCTCCTGGAAAAGGCGCGAACTCATGGAACCGCCGAGGACGGAGTTTAAAACGTATAATTTATATCGGTCGTCGTCGCATTCGGGTATGCCGTATGTGCCTAAGACCATGTGCACCTGTTCCACCTTTTTTTCCCGGATCTGGTGGCTGATGACGTGTTTCGGCCGTTCGAGTTCCTTGTGGACTTCCGCCGGCATATCTTTTTCATATTTAAAATATTTGTTTATAAGTGAAACGAGTTTCGGCATCTTAAAATTTCCGACCGCCGTTATCAGAAAATTCTGCGGAACGTAATTTTTGCTGTAATAATCGACAATGCTGGCGCGGTTCAATCCGCCGACGGTCTCGCTTGTGCCGAGTATTGGATACCCGACCGGGTGATTGCGCCAGAGCGATTGCGTGAATATATCGTGAATGAGTTCATCGGGGGCGTCCTCATACATTTTGATCTCTTCGATGACCACGTTCTTTTCACGCTCGATCTCCTCGGGATCGAAAAGCGAATTTTTAAGCATATCGGCTAAAAGCTCGATAGCGAGCTCTATGTGCTCGTCGCGGACCTTGGCGAAAAAACAGGTGAATTCCTTGGCCGAAAAAGCGTTGAGCTGTCCGCCGACTGAATCCATGACCTCTGCGATCTTGCGGGCAGTCTGATTTTTCGTTCCCTTAAACATCATATGCTCGAGAAAATGAGATATTCCGTTATTCTTCGAATTTTCGTAAATGGCTCCGGCGCGCACCCAAACGCCGATGCATACCGATCTGACGGTGCTGGTATTTTCCAGAACGAGTTTCATTTTATTGTCCAATACTACTGTTTTTTGCATCGAATCATTCCTTACCGTCTATATTTATTACTACTTTTTAATTTTTTTTGCTTCGTCATATCCTACGTATTTTTTAAGTTCCGCAAGCTCCGCGCTCGCGATCTCACGGAATCCGCCTTCGGCTATACCCTCGACTCTGAGAGGTCCGACGCTTATTCTGAAAAGGTCTATCACCCGCACTCCAAGCGCTCTGAACATCTGCCTGATCTCCCGCTTCTTGCCTTCTATCAGTTCGATCTGATACAGGACACCGCGCTCGCCAGCGTAAAATTGATCATCGCCTATCTTTTCAATATTCTCTGCCCTGTAGGTCTCGCCTTCATATTCGACGCCCGATCTGAGCGACATCATCTGCGGATCCGAGATGCGGTTTGACACCAGAACACGGTATATTTTTTTCACTTCGTTGCTGGGATGGATTATAAGATCGCACATGGCCCCGTCGTTTGTTATCAATAGAAGTCCGCGCGAATTAAGGTCGAGCCTCCCGACCGGAAAAAAATGCCCTTCTACTTTAATTATATCAAAGATCGTAGGTCTTTTGAACGGGTCTTTGCATGTCGTCAGATAGCCGGCGGGTTTATTAAGAAGATAATATTTAAATTCACGGTTTTCCGGCGCGGTCGCGAGTTCTTTCCCGTCCAGGCAAAGCCTGTCTTTTCCGGGAGTTATTTTGGTCCCCTGTTCGAGCACGACCCGGCCGTTCACGGATATCCTTCCGTCCGCGATAAGCCTTTCTGCCTCGCGGCGGGAGCAATGCCCGTATCCCGACATGATCTTTGTAATTCGTTCCGCATCTATCATAGCGTTATATATATCGGCAAATTAGTATATTTGTTTATAAGGGGTCAAAAACCCTTGTGTTGCTTAGCTAATTTGATGAGATGAAGCGTTTCTTCGTACAAACGGTTTTCACGGCCGCCCGAAACCTCGAGGCTTTTTTTGACCTGTTCGAGCGTCATTATAGCGTCGTCGAAGCGGAACGAGTTGAAATAAAGATTCGCGAGATTATAAGCCACGATACCGCTGAAATCTATCTCGAGCTGTTTTTTGAAAGTTAATTCGGCTTCCGCGGTCTTCCCTGAATATATCTGGAAAAGGCCTATATTAAGAGAATAGTCGGGATTCCTTGGCGTCACTGCGCGTGCTCGCGACAGATAGGATATTCCCTCTCCATATTTTCCCATTTCACCCATACAAAGGCCCATAAGATAATTTATCCGTTCCAAATATCTTGGATTCAGCTGCCCGAATCTATTAAGCGCGTCGCCGAGTATCCCCGCGCCCTTATCGGGCATATTCATCAAAAGGTAGACGTGGCCCACGTTTATGTATGCCTCCGGCGTTACCGCGTAACTGAGCGCTTTTTGAAAATATGAAAGCGCGCTCTCGTAATTTTTAAGCCTCTGTTCGGCGCATCCGGCGTTCAAAAGATAATAAATATCGTTAGGCGACATTTCAATGGCTTTTTTCAGATATTCGAGCGCTTCGCCGTACATTCCTATTCTATAATATGCCAGGCCTATATTCGAAAAGATATTCGGGTCCGCTTCTGAATCGAGCGCCTGAATGAGTTCGAGTATCCCCAGGTCGTATTCCTTCTTTTGCAGATGGCATACGCCCAGATAATAGCGTGTTTCACCGCTGTAGGGATTTATGGCGATGGACTTTTTAAGATGCGGCATCGCCCGCTCGGGCATTTCAAGCTTCAGGTAATCGAGCCCCGCCTTCATGTTAATATTGGCCGCGATATAAGAGGGCATCATAAAAAAGGTCATCGCGTAAAATATGGCGCCCGAAACGCATACTGCAAAAACGTTTATTTTTGAAGGAATAATTTCATAATAAAAAGCCGCGTCCGCGGCCTTTGCTCCTTTCTCCTCAGCGCGCATCAGCAACTTTTCGATGATAGCGAGCGTGAATATCAAAATGACCGCGGTCGGAAGCACGTGCAGCGGGAACCCGAACATCGAATTAATAAAAACGGATACTATCCCCGCGCCGAGGCATGAAACGGTCATGCCCCTGACAAGATCTGAGCGGCCGGCATTAAAATCTATAAGCCTTTTATATAAAGCCAGAAAGTAAACCACAAATATCAGCACCGCGATAAAAGCGAAAACCCCGAGTTCGGAAAATATCTGCAGAAATTCGTTGTGCGCCTGATTCGCCCTGGCGAAAAAATGATTCTCGAAGAACATCACATTGCTCTCGCGAAGCAGCATTCCCTGATAGCTGAGATAGTTCATTTTAAAATATGAGAGGCCGCAGCCCCACCAGAAGTTATCGCTTATCATTTTGTATGTGGCGTGCCATATATCGAAACGGATAGCGGCGTTCCTTCCCGCTATGTCAAAAACCGACGCGGCTCGCTGAAAAAGATCGGTGGTCTCGTTGGTGAGCGGCGTTTTGATCGAATACACTGCCAGCAGCGATAAAAATATGGCGGCGATAAGAACGATGGTCAGTATTTTCTTATAAACCGCCTTTTGCGCGTAATGGTTTCTCATAAAAAATGAATTTATCATAATCATGCCGGCGGCCAGAGCGATGAAAGACGCCCTTGACTGGAGAATGAATATGACCGTTCCCGTTAGTATGAGCGAGGCCGAAAAAAGGAAAAGTTTCAGTCCGTAGAACCGTGATATAAATCTCATTTTATTAAAACTTATAAGCGCGAGAATTTTCGCGAGCGACAAAAAAAATATGACGACGAGAAATTCAGAAAGATAGTTCTTATTCCCGAAAAACGAGAACATCCTCATCTTATCCAGATAGGGCGCGCCTTCGAATATAAAATCCGTTTTATAATATTGAAAAAGCGCGAATATGGAGGCCGCGGCGGATGAGATCAGAAAAAGGTTGGAATAAATTCCGAAAAGCTCATCGAAACGGTTAAATATTTTAAATTCGTAATATATGAGGGCGGCGCTTAAAATAAGGACTAAAGATGAAAGCGGCACGTAAAAGTTAGCGACTCTGTGAATGGAGAGAGCGCACAGAAAAATTAGAAAGCCGTATAAAAGGTCGTTAAAATGAAAGAAGGCTTTCTTATTTTCGCCGCGAACCATGAACGAGTAAATTCTGGCGGAAAAAGAAAGCCCGCAAAGGACCATAAAAAGCATTTCTTTAGGAAAAAGAAAGCAATCCTGAAGCTGCCTAGAGTAAAACACCGGTATTAAAAGCGGTATTAAAAGGGAGATCCTGTTTATCAACATTTCACGCGGTAAAATTCGGCTATGGCTTCGCTAAGCGCTTCTATGGTATATTTCGCCGGCATCATATCGACGGGGATATTATTTTTCGCGCAGGTATCCGATGTCACGGGGCCGATGGCGGCTATCTTCGGCCTGTTATCAGCGCCTTCGGCGAACCACGAAGCGATGGTTTCAGAGCCTATCGTCTCGATGAAATTCAACACCGTGCCGGAACTGGCGAAAGTTATAAGATCGACCTCGCCTTTTTTAACGGTCTCAAAAACATCTTCGGAATAATGGGTTTCACGAAGCATTTTATAGGAATATCCCATAGTGATGATATGCCCCGCTTCGGCGAGTTTTTCCGGAAGTACCTCGCGGGCTTCCTGCGCGCGGGCTATTAAGATATTGAGTTTTTCACCCGGATATTTTTTTAATATAAGATCAATGAGCGCCTCGGCTTTAAATTCTGACGGCGTCATATCGGCCGTGAGATAGTGCTTTTCGAGTTCCTCCGCGGTCTTTTCGCCTATAGCCGCTATTTTTTTACCGGCGAGGCACCTGATGTCCGTTTTTTTCGCCCGCAGCCTTTCAAGAAAATGAGTTACGCCGTTAACGCTCGTAAATATGACCAGATCGAACCGTCCTATGTTCTCAATGGCCGCGTCAATAGATTTATAACCGTCGTCCGGAGGCGCGATCTTTATCATCGGAAATTCGATAACGTCCGCTCCCATTTCCTCGAGCGTTAAGACAAGATCAGATGCCTGCTCACGGGCGCGCGTCACGACTATTTTTTTGCCGAAGAGCGGAAGTGTTTCGAACCAGTTGAGTTTTTCACGCAGTTCTACCGTCTCGCTGACCATGAATATCGCCGGCGGCGTTATTTTCGCTTTTTTAACTATTTCGTCTATCGTTTCAAGCGTGCCGGTGACGGTCCGCTGTTTCGTAGTGGTTCCCCACTGAATTACCGCGGCGGGAGTTTCCGGCCTTTTGCCGTATTTTATAAGGTTTTCACAGATATCGGGAAGGTTTTTAATGCCCATGAAGAAAACAAGAGTTCCGATGCCGGAAACTTTAGGCCAGTCGATATCGCTCGATTCCTTGGTCGGATCCTCATGGCCCGTGACTATGGCCGCAGTGGCGGTATAGCCGCGATGCGTAACGGGAATTCCGGCGTAGGCCGGGACGGACGCGAACGCCGATATTCCGGGCACTACCTCGAACCTGATACCGCGCTCATTCAAAAGAAGGGCTTCTTCTCCGCCGCGGCCGAAAATATACGGATCGCCGCCTTTAAGCCTGCAAACTATATTTCCGGCGGCCGCCTCGTCCGCTATCAGAACGTTCATGTCTTCCTGGCGCATCGTGTGATCCGACGACGCTTTCCCGACGTAGATCAATCTAGCGCCGGGTTTCGCGTAGCTTAAAAGCCTCGGGCTCACAAGCCTGTCATAAATAATAACGTCGGCCTTTTTTATCGTTTCGAGCCCTTTTACGCTTATGAGGCGGTGATCTCCGGGGCCCGCGCCGACTATATAAACGCAGCCTTTTTTATTCATTGGTCGTCCCTTTTTATTTTCGTTAGATTTTTGATTCCTCGACCGGAAGTTCCGCTATGTAATTATACTCGACGGGAAATTCATTGACCATGAAATTGGCGTTCATGAGTATCTTTTTAACCCCGCGAGGCCTTAAAAGTATTGCGCGGATGCGGAACGTCTGTGTATCATTGGTGTTTTCATCGACGAAGAATTTAAAGAAAAAACCGCTTCCCGTCTGAGCGGCGAAAATGGATTTTCTAGTGGCGTTATAATCGTAAACGAAATCCGCGTCAGGGGTTTTGTGTTTATTCTCGTCGTACTGTTTTCCGTTGATGAACTGAAAACCTTTACCGCCGCTGACTATGACCTTGCCGAATACGCTCTGGCATTCCCTGAATATGTCCGGCGTCGGGAAATAGGAAATAACGCGCGGGCGAAGCGCGGGAACGAAGAATTCGTTGAATTTGGCCGTCACGGCGACCGACTGAAGTTTGAAATTATTTTTCGGCCGGATATCGAAGTAGAAATTCAAAAGATGAAAATCGAAATCCGCGAGGTGCTCTTTTTCAACGCTGTCAATAATTCCTGTATTTATAAGATTTTTAAATTCCATGGGCTGATGAACTGAAATTATCTCGCGAAGTTCGACGGCCGGATTTTCCGTGGTATATTTTTTTACGGCTGCCGCGTTTGCCGGCGGCTTTAAAAACGAGAGGTAATCTGAAAAATCAAAGTCGTTCGAAGCGATGACCGCGCCCGAATTTATAAGCGCCGACTCGGCCGAAAGCCTGTGGTGTTCACGCACGAATGTTTCAATTGAAAAATTTTTATTCATCGAATTCCTCCGCAATTTGTTTGATATTAATTTATAAATTTTTTAGAGCCGGTTCATAATTATCGCCCATCCCTTAACGGGAAAGACCTTGCCCATGGGAAGGGTGATGGTGAAGCAAGTTCTTTTAGAGCGGCTTTTCGTTCTGGTTATTGGCCATACCATTATTAACCCGATAAAATAATTAGCGCGGGCTCGT
>CAZKCG010000117.1:0-6636 GCA_964551445.1 uncultured bacterium
AACCTTTTCACGATCGTCCGGATGTATCATCTGTTCAATTACGGGAATATCGGTCAGTTCGCACGGTTTATAACCATGTATCCTCTCGCAGGATTCGCTCACGAATATTTGAATCCCGTTTTGATCCAAAAGCACTACCGTATCATATGAATTCTTGATAAGCTGCTTGAATTTTTCCTCGTTTTTGGATATAGCCAGGTTTTTGGATATAGCCTCGTCTTCAACGAAAGCAAAAGCTTTATTATTATTATTGTCGGTCACGGGGATCCTCCGGAAAAGCTGTTATTATGGAAATTATTTTATCATAAATCATAAGGTTAATCAATTATTTTTGCGATCTTCTTCGCGATGCGATACGTAAATATCAAAAGTGAAAGCGCGGTTGATATTTATTATAGTGAACGCCGTTAATTTTTTAACATAACTTCCAATGGCAGTTTGTATTCCGGGTTATATTTTTAAAGCCGTTTATGTCTTTCACTATAAATGTTTGTCCATTCTCAATTTTTAAACCTGGCGATCGCTTTTTCAAGATCAGCGATATTCGCGAGGCAGCGTTCCTTCATTCTATCGTCTTTAGCGGCTTCGTATTTTTCAAGAGCCTTTTTAGATCTCGCAAGGCATTTGTTCAATATGTCAAGAGCCGCTTCGGCTTTTTTATCCTTCTGCTCAACGAAAAATCTCAGCGCGTCGCCGAAACTGTCGGGAATGAAACCGGGCTCGAATTCTTCAAGGTTCAGCGAATGAAAAAGCCACAGGTCTATCTTATCAGCAAGCCCCGCTTTTTTCAAAGCCGCGTAAGAATTCGCACGTTTCCACAGTTCGTTTTTTTCAACGGACCATTTGATAAGTTCATCGCGGGTTTCAGCGATAAAAAGTCTCGATATGACGACGCTTACGCTGTCGGAAAGATAACTTGCGTCGGAAAATATTTTAACCTCAAAAGTTCCGGCGATACCGGCCTTTTTTTTAAGTTCCGCAGCTTCGTCAGGCGATATGGCTTCAAAATATTTGACCGCTTCCTCGACCTCGGCATAATTTTCGGACCCGAGCTTCGTCATGTTGTTGAAATAGTGTCCAAATTCCTCTCCCGGCTTTAAAAGCTTTAGTTCCTTCAAAAGATAAAAACCGTTCTCGCGCAGTTCCGTACGGTCGGATACCGTCATTTTAAGCACCGCTTCACTCAGTTTCGCGTATCGTTCAACCAGGTGTTTCCTTATTTTTCGGGCCCGCTCGGAGTTAGGCTTTTCGTATGAAAGTCCTTCGCCGAGAGTAACCGCTACGGTCTCATCGAGCGCGCCGGTCGTTTTTTCCGCTACCGCAAGGGCGGCATAAACCGCGAGCAGAGTAGTTCCGCCGCTGTATCCGGGGCCGAGATTATTGATCACTTCTATATTGACCTCATAATCGCCCGGACGCATATCGAGCAGCTTCGAATATGCGGAACTTGAAACGGCATAATTCCCGGTCCTGGAATAATGCGAACCCATGGCCAGAAGAACCGGCTTCATGAGATCGTCGAGCTTCATCCACGATCTCTCCGCCATGGCTTTTTCGATATACGCCACAGCCTCATGGAATTTTTTGCCTTTTATCATCGCGACCACTTCGTATTCAGCTAAAACTCTTGCGGCAGAAAATGTTTCCGGAGCATCGGGATATTTTTTCGCCATGCTTTCGGATATTATGGCCGCTTTTTGAACTTCCGAGTTTTTAAGCGCCTCGACTACCTTTGAAAAATCAGACGCTGCTGTATCGCGCAAAACAAAGTAACCCGAACCCGCGAGAATAATGACTATAAGGAACAATGCGATAACGCCGTTCTTAGATGAGCGTTTGGATTCCATCGATTGTAAGACGCCCGGAGCGCCTGGATCCATAAAGGGCGCAGCCGCGGGGCGGTCCGGAACTTCGCGCAGTTTTTCAACCATTTTCATGTACGCGCCGGAACCCGGGTCCTGAATAACCCTGTAGACCTTTATCGATTCAGGAAGGCCTTTCAGCCGGAACGCGCCGACCTCGCTTGACGGCACCTCGGCTTTATTCATGGCAAGATATACTGATTCGGTGAAATAGATCTCATTGGCTTCGGTTATGCCTTCAAGCCTGGCCGCGATATTGACCGCTTCGCCAAAGACGTCGCCGTCCCTTATCTCAACTTCGCCGATATTTATAGCGACCCTTATGCAAATTTTTTCAGCTTCTTCCTTTCCGCTGTTAAAGGTGGCGAGAGTATCCTGAAGCATTATGCCGCAGAGTACCGCGTTGGTAGGCGATTCGAAGGTAACTAAAAAGGCGTCGCCTATGGTTTTTATCACGATGCCTTCAAACCTGGTTATAACGGGCAAAAGCAGTGAATCATGATTTTTAAGAAGGTCTATCAGCTGTTCGCGGGAAGCGCTGGAAGTGCGCTCGGTAAAGCCTTTTATATCGGTGAACATTATAGCCAGAACTCTGCTCAATTAAAATCCTCCATGTCGTCTATCGTTAAATTTTTTCGGCTCTTTCGTGTTTACTATGGGGACAATTATTTTTTTATTATGGTCTCGGTCGTAGCTGTAACGCTCTTGCCGTCAGGGCCGCTCCACGTTCCGGTGTGCGTATATGTTCCATCGCCGCCAGTCGTTACGCCGTCGTGCGAATAAGTTTTTCCGGCCTCATTTTTCACTTCGGTGTGCACGGTGTTGTCTTTGACCGTCGTAACCGCCTCGTATTTTTTTACTTTACCGTCAGCTCCGGTAACAGTTTTAGTCGTGTCGACATGATATTTGTCAAGCGTGTGCGTGCCTTCGGCCGTGACCTGTTTGCCGTCCGGTCCGGTATATGTGCGTTTAAAATCAGCGGCATTGTCTTTAACCGTGACAGTTGATTTTTCGTCGATCGTATTTCCCTTCGCGCCGGTTCCTGTAGCGGTCGAATTCCATGTATTTCCATCGCGGGTCGTAGCGCGCTCGACCGTTCCAGTTCCGGTTTTGCCGGTTATTTCATTGTGGGTTTTCCATGTATTTCCGTCTTTAGTGACGCTCTTATCAAAAGTTTGAGTATTTCCGGCCGCGCCCGTGGTCTGGCCTGATAAATTCCATTTGTTCTTTTCAAGTTCTTCCATGAATTTAAGAACTGCCGGATTGGCCGATTTCAATGCGGTTCTTTCCCCGCCGCCCGCGCCGGCCCATTTAGCCTTCAGATCGGCGAGTTTTTGTTTGAAAAGTTCCGGATCTTTTTTTCCGTCAACGCCTTTAAAAGTTTTCAACGATTCAAGAAACTCCTTTAATTTCGGGGATTTTGACGCTGCCTCAGCCGCCTGGCCGTTTTGCCCCAGAAGCTCCGCCTGGCCGGCTTTTTTGGCTTCCTTTTCAGCCTTTGCGGCATCTGCTTTCTGCTTGAAGCCGGCTTTAGCTTCCTCGATCTTCTGCAGCACGGCTTCCCGTTTGGCTTTAGCATCTTCCGCTTTCTGCTTCCAGGAAGCCTGATCTGCGTTAGCGCCCTGCGATTTCTCCTTGAATGCGGCCTGATTCGTTTCCATTTTTTCTTTGATCTCGGCTTTTCGCGCTTCTATCTTTTCCCTTATAGCGGCGGCTTTGTCGGCGCCAGTTCCTTCGCCCTTTTGCCACGCGCCGGCCGGGGTATATGAAATAAGCGCTGCCATCAACGCAGCAAGAACTGATTTTAAAATAAAACTCGAGCTTTTGTCTTTCATTTTATTCCTCCGGTTTGTTTTTTTCTTTTTCATCGCATTCTCTTACATAATCCCAATATTCTTCAGGATTTTTTTCTTTTTCCGTCGCGTTCAATTCGAATATTTGAACCATATCTTTTATTTTTTCATTGAAAACTGCCTGCATACAGGTTGGAATGTGACTTTTAAAAAATCTGTGCTGTGCGACGCATTTTCTGCAGTTGCCGTGCCATTCACATTTAATTTTCGGGCAGGTGCACTTCAAGTTTTCCGGATCTTTCAGCACCGCCCGGATATTTTTAATAGTTTTGTAATATTCTTCTTTAGTGATCATTACATGCCCCGTTTCTGATGATAAATACACTCATCTTCCTTTAATTCATATACTTTTGAAAACTTGGAAGTGTGAACTATAAAATTATATATCATCACCCCGGAATTTTCAACTAATAATAAAAGTATTTATCCGCCGCGGCAAAAATATCGCTTTTAAGTGTTGAAACATTTAACCGGATGGCATCTTGAATATAAGGATTGTTTGTGTTATCATATGTTTTTACGCTTATTGAAATTAATATTTTGAAAACAATTAATAGGAGCCGGGAGCATGCTGAAAAAAACTTTTTTGATGTCCGCCGCAGTTTTAACGATCTTCTTCCTTTCATCTCTTTATGCCCAGACGACCGATCAAACGCTTACACTAAAGGCTGGTTTTAATTTCGTAAGCTTCAATCTCAGATCTTATATTTCTCCGCAGCAGCTTAAAGCACTTAACCCTAAGATCGATGATTTTTACGCATACAGCGCGGCCGCGGGAAGCTTCATCAGCGCGTCCGAAGGCACGCTCACATCCCTGAGCCCGGGCCGGGGATATATCGTAAAAGCTAATACGGATGCGTATCTTAACACATCTGGTATTCCCGCCGGCATCATCGGCGATATTTCACTCAAAGCCGGCTTCAATCTTGCCGGGATATCCAAACCTGTCGAAGCTATCACCTTCAGCGCATTAATGACCAAATATTCCATGATAACGGGTATGTATAAATGGAGCGCCGCTTCCGGCTCCTTCATACAGGTGGTGCGCGACGCTTCAAGCATCCCGCAGAAACTCGACGGCATAGATCCCGTTATAACCAACGGCCAGGCCTATTTTATAAATGTTTCATCCGATACGACCATGAATTATGATAATACGGCCATCGTGGTCGGAGGCCAGGCGGTCGTACCCGTCACAAAATCGCTCGGGCATATCGTCGCTTCGATGCCTTCTATTTCCTGCGCTCCAGGCGCCGCGGTCACGCTTTCAAATCTTCAGATCAGCGCCGTTTATACCGACGGAACTTCAACGCTTATAACGCCGGCATGGACAGTTAAATCAGGTGGCGGTGCCATAGCGGGAGACGTTTATACCGCTCCGTCTTCTCCCGCGAACACCGTTATAACGGCATCTTATTCAGAGGCCGGCACTAAAAAAACATGCGATATATATATAACCGTTCAGCTCCCGGCAACGGCCGCAGCCCAGGACATAACTTCCACGCTCGCCTGGAAATACACCGATCCTGGAGCGGACGCGGTGAAACAAGAAACAGTTACGGCGTCCGGAACTACCATAACGCTAACTGCTCCAAACGAAAACGATCTATATGATGTTTATAACTATAATTCGCCGAGATATACAAAGTCCGTCAGCGGAGATTTCATAGCGTACGCGAGAGTTTTCCCCACCTTTGCGGCTAACTATAACGGCGCAGGGATTATCGTGGAAGATCCTCTTGCGGTCAATAAATCGGCGTCGCTGCTCCGGTTCGAATATGCTTACGATGGTGCCGATCACTTTGCGTCGCTGCTTACGCCGCTTCAATTCATAGGTCAGCGTTATTCTATAAACCTTCACGATATTTATCTGAAGGTCGAACGAAAAGGCGACTTATTCACATACTACGCCCGCGACCCGAACGTGACCGCATGGACGAAAGTATCGGAATTAACATACAAACTTTCTTCACAGATCGAAGTCGGCGTTTATATCGTCAACAATCATAATTCACAGTCTTTTTCCGCTTATTTTACAGGCTTTGCCATAACGAAGGATACGAGCGCGGTTGTTTCACCCGCATCGCTTACGCTCTCAAAAACATCCGGCCAGGCCGGATTATCATCAACATACGATCTTTCCTCCATCACGGCCACGCTTACTTATTCAAACGGCACCACAAAGGCCGTTTCACCTTCGTGGGATGTCCTTATAGGCTCCGGAACGATACAAAACGGGAAATACAACACCGCGGCGTTCGCTGAAAACGACGTGATCAGGGCATCGTTCACTGAAAATGGAAATTCGGTCTCGGCGCTTTTTGCGCTGACCGTCGCGGCCGGGGCAACAAACGGCGGACTTTTCACAACGACCGCCGTTAACGGCAATATTATCGCCCCGGCGGGAACGACGCTCGATTTTTCATCTATGAGTTTTCTGGCAAACTACTCGGAAGGCCCCGTAAATTCAAATGGATCATATTCCGCAACCGTATCGGCGACATCTTCCGCGCGCCAGAGCGTCATGTTCGTCAAAAATTCGGCCGCTAAAAACGTAATGATGAAAATGATCTTCTTTAGAAACGCCAGCGGCAGTGATGATCCAAATGTTTCCACATCTTCCACAGCCGATTCACTGGTCCTTTTCGATCCTTTCTTCCTCGCGCTCGACGACTCGAATTTTCAAAAAGCCAGAACGCTCCTTGCATCCAATGTCCAAAGAGCTTCGCTCATAAGTCTTATTGAAAGCTCTATCGCCTCCGATCCAGCCGATCCGCTGGACGATGTAAAACACAGGGACATATACCAGAAAGCGGTCGCCATATCGGCCGATATAGCAGGCCAGATGGCGGCGCTTAAGTCGCCCGTTTTCTCAGCGGGCGGCAAAAATACCGCTGCCGGAAACAACGGTCCGAATTTAG
>CAZKCG010000118.1:0-6131 GCA_964551445.1 uncultured bacterium
ACGAAGTCGTTTTCAGAGCTGAATCGATAATCGACAACAAGACCATAGTCGAGATCGACAAGCTCAGCACCGAACTTTCGACGCTTTACGTTGAATGCACGCGCGTCGTTATTTCAAACGAAATAGTGGTAGCGTTACGCGACACAGCCGCTATCCGCGAAAAACTCGTCGGTAAAAAGACGAAAGGCGACATATTCTCGCCGGAAACTTCAGAGCTTATCTGTCAGGCAAATACTATAATCAATGAAGACGTCCGCGACAAGATACTCGCCGATCATACTATCAAACGCATTGAGTTAATAGATTACAAGGTTTTCGACGTTCCGAAGAGCGCTCAGATAAAAGTAAAAGACGGCTCTCAGATCAAATCCGGCGCCGAACTTATTCACCCGACGCATATCGAAAAAATAAGGGTGATAAATCAGGTAGAGGAATACGAGATACCTCAGACATTGAACCTTCTCGTATCAACCGGCGATCACCTTAAAGCCAACGATAATCTTACCGATCCGATCCCTTCGATATTCTCGAATATCGCCGGCAAGGTCAACTACATAATGAAATACAGCAAAAAGGTGAACAGCGAAGTCGTTAGAAAGATCATCATCTACGCCGGTAAAGAATACGAGATCCCGGACGGATTGCAGATAAAAGTCAAAAACGGCGAAAGCATAAAGCTCGGAACTCCGCTTACCGAACCTATCGAATTCGAAGGCACCATCGAAGAAAGCGAAGACAAGCGCTTTAAAAGATTCACCAAGCCTGAAAAGAACGAAAAGAAATACAAGATAACTTCCGATATGAGGATCCTCGTCGATGACGGCTATACGGTAAAAGAGGGCGATAAACTCGCCGCTTTGGTGAACGATAAGTTCAACCCCGTCAAGTCTTATAACGAAAAGATCACCGTCAGCGGTAAGAATATCTGTCATCTTCGTTATTATCCAGTAATTTCAGATAGTCTCGTGATGAAGGTCAAGGGCAAGAAATTTGATTTCTATAAGCTCGTTGATCTCGCCAAAGTAAAATCCGCCAAAGAGATAACTGGGCTTCGCATCAATAAAACGCTCATCAACGAGCACGATGGAACATGCGTGATCGAGTCCGAACACATAATCGACGAGAACACCGCGAACTTCCTCGTTAACAATACTTCGAATCTTAACGAGACCCACGTCAAGCTTTATTCGCCCGATATAACGATCAACTTTGCGTTAGGCGAAATACACTTTGAAAAAAGGGTTGCCGAAGAATTAGACGTTGAATATGATTACGAAGTTACCGGAGTGGTAAAACTCATAAAACGCCAGGATAAAGAAGGCAAAGAGCGCACTACGATCGGCAGCATAGTCGTTCAGATGGGCGAAGCGCACCAGATCCTCGACGGAGCCGAACTTAAAGTCGAAGACGCTCAGACCGTTAATATCGGTGACATTCTCGCTAAATGGGGATCATCGGCCAAAAAGACCATCGACATTATTCAGGGTCTACCGCGTGTCGCCGAGTTGTTCGAAGCCCGCCGCCCGAAGAAGGAAGCTATCATCGCTGAATTCGACGGCGTCGCTAAAAGAGCCGGTAACTCGCTCATCATCGAAAGCGCGAGCGGCGAACGCAAACAGTACAAGAGCCAGTTCGGAACGATATCCAACTTCCTCGTATTCGACGGCGAGCTTGTTAAAGCCGGCGATCAGCTTACGGAAGGCAACATCGCTCCCAAGAAACTCAGAAAGATCGCGGGCGTCGAACGCACGATGCGCTACGTCATCGACGAAGTACAGCACGTGTACAAAAATCAGGGCGTTCAGATCAATGACAAGCATATCGAGGTTATAGTGCGCCAGATGTTCAGAAAGATCAAGATACTAAACGCCGGCGACACAAGATTCCTTCCCCGCGAAATAGTCACCATAAACGAGTTCTATTTCGAGAACGACCGCATTGACCAGCTCGGCGGAAAAATGGCCGAAGGCGAACAGATCCTTCAGGGTATCACCAAAGCTTCGCTTACGACCGATTCATTCATATCGGCCGCTTCGTTCCAGGAAACCACGAGGGTTCTCACGCAGGCTTCGATCAAAGGCAAAGTCGATTATCTGCGCGGTCTCAAGGAAAACCTTATCATAGGTAAACTCATACCCGCCGGAACCGGTATCTCGGCATACAGAAACGTTCACCTGCCTTCGTTCACCAAGGTAACTCCGATAAAACAGAGTTCCATAGCGCTCGAAGCATTGAACAAAGACGACCTGAAGGAATCTATGAGCGAACAGGTTCATCAGTCTGATGAAGATCGCGCCAGAGAAGTTTTAGGCGGCGGAGATATCGCGGATGAGGGCAATGAATAAAAGAACAAAGTTAAATTCATAACGCGGGCGTTTCGCCCGTAAAATAAAAAGAGGCGTAGGGCGCATCAAAATGCGCGCTGCGCCTCTAATTTATAGAAAAAGGCAGGTATTTAATAATGTCTACACTCAGGCCTTTTAAAGGTTACCATCCCGGACCGAACAATGCAGCGGACGTAATATGTCTTCCATATGACGTCATAAATTCTGAAGAAGCCAGGGAACTGGCAAAGGGAAAACCGGACAGTTATCTTTTCGTGGATAAGTCGGAGATCGCGCTTGAAGCCGGTATCGATCTGCATGATCAGAAGGTATATGACGCCGCGGCAGCAAGTTTAAAAAGACTTATAAGCGAACAGGTCCTTAAGCATGACGCGAAACCTTGTTTTTACATTTATAAACAGGTCATGGCCGGCAGGCCTCAGTTCGGCCTGGTCGGATGCGCGTCAGCCGAGGAATACTGGAATAATATTATAAAAAAACATGAACTTACCAGAAAAGACAAGGAAGACGACCGCACTAAACACGTCGACATCTGTAACGCGAACACCGGCATGGTTTTTTTAACATACCGTTCGCAGAAACATATCAACGATCTCGTCGATACATTCGTAAAACATAATAAACCATTATTTGATACGGTTACCGAAGATAAAGTTCAGCACGCGCTTTACATCGTCGAAGACGAAAAGCTGATAGCCGATATTTCCGCTTCATTCAAAAAGATAGATAAACTCTATATCGCCGACGGCCATCACAGGACCGCTTCGGGCGCGCGCATAGCTCAGATAAGAAAAGAAAACAACCCGAAACACGACGGGTCGGAAGAATATAATTTTTTCATGGCCGCCGCGTTTCCGCATGACCAGCTCTACATAATGGATTATAACCGTCTGGTGAAAGACCTTAACGGCCACAGCGAAAAAGAATTCCTTGGAAAGATAAAAGAGAAATTCGAGGTCAAAGATCACGGCCATAAAGCTTTCAAGCCTTCTAAAATGCATTCGTTCGGAATGTTTCTGGGCTCTAAATGGTACGAGATCGAAGCTAAGGTCGAAATATTCGATCCTTCGGACGTTATCGATTGCCTTGACGTTACCATACTTCAAAAGAACGTTCTGGATCCGCTTCTTGCCGTCAAAGACCCGCGTACCGACAAGCGTATCGATTTCGTCGGCGGGATCAGAGGTCTCGGCGAGCTTCAGAAATCCGTAGAGTCAGGCAAATTCAAGGTCGCTTTCGCCATGTTTCCGACCACCATCGAGCAGCTGATGGATATAGCCGACGCCGGCAAGATAATGCCTCCTAAATCGACATGGTTCGAGCCGAAGCTGCGCTCGGGCGTTCTCGTGCATAAGCTTGATTAGGCGTTTTTATCGTTAGCGTTATACGAAATAGATATGAGACAAAGGCCGCCGGGATTTTCTCTTAGCGGCTTTTGTTTTTTATGAAGAATTGTAACTGATTTTTCTTGCATTTTAGTGGGCGCTGTTATAAAATACCGATATATGATTTTACGAGTCGAGTTTTATGAATAAAGAAATATTGGCCTGCGAACAGGCCGGCTTCAAAAAAGACGGTGCGCCAGACCCATACCGCCAGATCTTCGAGCGCGATCTTCTGCCGAAACTTATTATCGATCCGGCGGCCGGCTCGATAATTGACGCCAACCACGCCGCGCTTCAATTTTACGGATACACGGCCGAAAAGATCCGCGGCATGAAAATTTGGGAAATAAACACGATGCCCGAAGAGCGGCTGCGGACATTATTGTTAAAAGCCGTTGAAGGCAACAAGATCTATAAGTTCAAGCACAGGCTCGCCAACGGCGGCATAAGAGACGTTGATATATACACAGGGCCCGTTTTGATAGACGGCTCGACTTTTCTTTATTCCACGATCTATGATGTTACCGAACACAACATGGCCCTTAGCGGTTTTTATGAAGCCGAGTCGAGGTATCGTTCTCTTTTTACGAATATGGAGGATGGTTTCGCCTATTGTAAAATGATCACCGACGAGAAAAACATTCCCTTAGATTATATATTCCTTGAAATGAATATTTCTTTTGAAAAGATCATACGGATAAAAAAAGAAAACGTAATAAACCATAGGATGAGTGATATCCTGACTGATTTTGACCCCGCTTTCAATCTTTTTGAATTTTACGGTTACGTCGCTTCCAGCGGCGATCATTATAGAACCGAAAAATATTCCGCGCGCAGCGACAGATGGTATGAAATATCCGTTTATAGCCCTGACCGTGGTTATTTCGCGACTATTATATCCGATATTTCGGGGCGCAAAAAGATCGAGGAAGCCATCAATGAATCAAACGAGTTCTTAAAGTCGGTTTTTAACGTTCTGCCCGTAAATATAGCCATATTAGATGAAACAGGGATGATAGTTTACGTTAACGAGGCGTGGCGGCGCTGCCCCGTTGAGAATCCTTTTTTCGGAAAAAATTGCGGGGCCGGAATTAATTATTTTGAATTTTTAAATTTTTCAGCGGAAGAATTAAAACACCTCGTGACGGATATAAGTGAAGCTATAAACAGCGTCATGTTGCGCAAGACGCAGAATTATTCAAACGAGCTCTTTTATGAGGGACGCGGCGTCAGGGCCTGGTACGCCGTAGCCGTAACTCATTTTGAATGGCCCGATTCCGTAAGGACCGTTATCTCTTTTGAAGATATCACTGAAAGGCGCGATTCGGAAGAGCGGATAAGAAAGCTTTCAAGAGCGGTGGAATCGAGTCCGAGCGTCGTCATAATAACCGATACGGACGGTAATATTGAATACGTTAACCCTAAATTCACCGAGCTTACGCTTTATAAAAGCGAAGAGGTCATCGGAAAAAATCCGAGGATCTTAAAATCTGGCGATAAAAAGTCTTCAGAATATTGTGAATTATGGGAATGTATAAAATCCGGAAAAGAATGGCGCGGTGAATTTCATAACCGGCGGAAAAACGGTGAATTATACTGGGAATCAGCCTCCATATCCTCCATAAAAAACCGCCTTGGCGTAATAACGAATTTTCTGGCCGTGAAAGAGGATATAACGGAGCGAAAGAGCATCGCGGAAGATCTTTTGAAAGCGAAAGAAAAAGCCGATGCCGCTAATATTTTAAAAAGCAGCTTTCTGGCTAATATGAGCCATGAGATAAGAACCCCTATGAACAGCGTTATCGGCTTTACCGACATGCTGTCTAAAACAAAACTGAACGAGCAGCAGCAGGAACTCCTCGACCTCGTTAAAACAGGCGGTCAGAGCCTCCTTTTTATCATCAACGATATACTTGATTTTTCAAAGATCGAAGCTGGAAAGATAGAGATAGAAAGTTGTGAGTTCAATATTCAAGCGGTCATAAATGAAGTAGCCAAGATCACATATGACGCCGCCTTGTGCAAGGGCCTCCGGATACTTTTCACTATAGATTCACGAATTTCCTATGATCTTATTGGCGACCCCGGAAGATTGAAACAGGTCCTTTTAAATCTTGTCATTAACGCTATAAAATTTACGGATAAAGGCGATATAAATATTGACGTCGAGCTTGAGCGCGAATTCGACGGCCGTTCTCTGATAAAATTTTCGATAGCTGACGAAGGCATCGGTATTTCTGAAAAAATGCAGGCCGATATTTTCAATCCATTCATTCAGGCTGATTATTCAGTTTCAAGAAAACATTCCGGCACCGGCCTCGGGCTGACCATTTCAAATAATCTTGTGAAACTTATGGGAGCCGCCGGTATCAATTTGAAAAGCGTTCCGGGAAAAGGCAGC
>CAZKCG010000119.1:0-6114 GCA_964551445.1 uncultured bacterium
TCAAAACCCGGTTCAATATTGCCTCCCGGATATTTCTTCGCCAGGGTCGGCACGACAAGCTTCACCGAAGGCCTGCCTAAACAAACCTATCAGATACCTGTCGTTACTCCGAATACTACCAGCCCGAGCACCAGCCAGGACCTGTTATATAAATACTGGCAGTCGTGGAAGGGAGTTTTAACCGGATTAAATGAAAATGAATCATTTACCACTAAGAACATCGTGACAAATATCGACGGATATACCGAAACTTATGGATTGTCCGACTTCTACCCTTATCAGACCGTTCCGGGCGGAGTTATTGACGTGATTTTATATAAAGGGATACAGGACAACTGGTACACCCGCTGCACGCAGAACAACGTGCCCGTTACCATCCCGGTTGAAACCGCCATCGTCAACGCTAACCTCGCAAGCGATCTCGACGATAAGGCAAGGACCCAATATTTCTTAAATCCCGTCACGGACGCTTCAAATTTTTATTATGGCAAAAGGATCGTCATATTCGGACATTCTCACGAGCCCCGCGTAATAGCTTCCACAAATCTTAAATCACAGAAAACGATATACGCCAATACCGGAACATGGGTAGATTCAAATCCTGTCGGCCCAACGATGGATTTCGTCGTCGTAACTCCCGCCAAAACCGGATCGGCTGCCGAATACGTAGGCTGCTATCAGTACTATAACAGCGGAAACATAAGAAAGATCGATACACAGGCGCTCAACATCAATCAGTAATAAAATGACCGGGTTCAGAAAATCCCGATCATTCGTTTCAAACGATGATATCGCTATGAAAACAGCATTGTTGACATAAATAAAAACTCTCCGGAGACCGGTTTTTCTTCGGAGAGTTTTTATTTTAGCACGTATACTTGAGCAGAAAACAAGCGTGAAAAAAGATTTAATATAACTATCTTTTTAAAATGCAAGGAGTGAACATGAAAAAGTTTATTGTTATTATTTTATTGGCCGCATATTTTATGTCTTTTGCCGGCCTTCGGGCATATGCATCGGAAACCGTATTGACCGTGAAGCCGAATATTTACCTGTCGGATAAAGCGGATGATCCGGCCGTTATCGATTCTACGGAGTCCGTAACTCTTGAGTTTAACGAGCCCGTTGACATGAAAACCGTTTCAGGCGAAGTAAAACTTTATAATATAAGATCTGCCGGAGAAGCGGTTGAAGAACCTTCAATAACGGTTATTCGCGAGAGCGCGCCGGCGCGGTTGAAAATTTTCAGAAAAGGCGGAATTAAATTCGTCGAGGGCGAAGAATATAAGATCGCGGTAAGCGGCAAAGTAAGATCCGCATCCGGACATACTCAGGCAAAAGATTTCGCCGGGTATTTCGCGATAAACTATTCATTCAGCCTTGACGCTTCCGGCATAAGGGATATGAACGGCGAAAGGTCTCAGATCATCTGCATAAGCGACATCCATCTTGGCGCGGACCCGGCTTACAGCGAGTGCGACAGGGCCGGCAAGGGCAACGGATCGGCGCTTACGGATTTCCTCAACAAGGTCAGGCTTGCGCCTAACGTATCCGAACTGGTTATAGCTGGCGATCTTATCGATGAATGGTTCGTTCCTTCGAATGTGGACACTTTCAAAGGAAAGACTCAGGCCGACTTCGTGAAAAGGGTTGCCGAGTCGCATAAAACCGTTATAGACGCGTTCAACGGCATTATAAAAGACGGCAGGATAAAGTTAACTTACGTGCCTGGAAATCATGATATTTTGATAACGGGATCCGACATTGAGAGTATTTTACCCGGCATATCGCAAGCCCGCGACGTAAAGGGCCTTGGAATTTATTCGCCAGCCGGCCATTCAGAGATCGCTTTTGAACACGGTCACAGATATAATTACTTCTGCGCCCCGGACCCGATCTCGAACAGATCCATCACCAAAACCGATTCGATCCTTCCGCCCGGTTATTTTTTCACGAGGATCGCAACTTCATCGGTCGTCGAACGCGCGCAGGGCGTCAAAGTATCTACGATCACCCCGCCTGCTATAACCACGGGGTCACGCAGCGAAAGCCAGATGCTGCTGTATTATTATTATAAAGCTTTCAGCGAAGTTTTAACCGCGTTGCCCGTGGCCGAGGGCTTTAACGATAAATTCATAAAAACGAATATAGACGGGTTTACTGCCGATTATGCTATGAGCGACGTATTCCCTTACCAGAACGCCGCCGGGGCCATCGACGTGAACCTCTTCAAAGGCGCCCAGGATACATGGGATCAGAGACAGAAGGCGAATCTGGTACCCGTTAACATTCCCGTAAAAGAAGCGATATTAAACGCCGCCTATTCAAGCGACCTGGACGAAAAATCGGACAGCCAGTATTTCAAAAATTCAGCCTCCGACAAAAGGATCGTCGTATTCGGGCATTCGCATGTGCCGCTTATAAAAGCTTCGGCCAACACCAGATCACAAAAAACCATATACGCTAATTCCGGGACCTGGATAGACCACAATCCTGCCGGCCCGACGATGGATTTCGTTGTGATAACTCCACGCAAAGCCTCCGGTTCGGCCGCTGAATTCGTCAGCCTTTACAGTTATTCCAAAGAAGGAACGATAACAAGGCTTCCAAATCCTCAGGCTATCACGGACCTGAACTAATAACGCATATCATAACTGAGCGGTTGTAATACTCAATTTTTGGAGCCTTTCAAACCGCCACATTTCAAAAAAAGCGCTTTAAAGTGCATCAAATTGCTGTAGTTTTAAACCGGCTTGGCGCGTCTTTGACGTTTCCCGTCGCGCTGTGCGACGCCGCGGTCATGACCGCGAACGCCGGAATGAGCGTCGGCAGGCCCGATGTCGTAGAAAAAATGCTGGGACGGAAAGTCGATTATGATCAGCTGGGCGGACCGAATATGCACTATAGCGTTTCAGGGTCCATGGATCATGTGGCCGAAGACGAGAACGGCGACTTTGAATGGGCCCGAAAATATCTCGGCCATATGCCGGACGCTTTTAAAAAAATCGAGAACGGCCCTGAATACGGCGATGACAAAATGAGAAAGGCCATTACGGCCAATCCTAATTTCGCTTTTGACACACATGAAGTGATCAAGGGCATTGTCGATGCCGGGTCATTTTTTGAGTTGAGAAAAGGATACGCCGGAGAACTTATAACCGGGTTCGGGCGCATCGAAGGACGCACGGCCGGGATCATCGCCAACAATTCATGCGTGCGCGGCGGATTGTTTTTTCCTGAAACCTGCCGGAAATCCGCGCGCGGATTTCTATATGCTCGGCTTACGGCATACCGGCGGTTTTTCTGGCCGATGCTTCAGGTTTCATGATCGGCTCTGACGTCGAAAAAAACGCGATAATAAGAGAAGGCTCGCTGCTTTTTTCAACGATAGCCAATTCGGGAATGCCTAAGATCTCGATAGTTTTGCGCAAGATTACACCGCCGGCGTTTACGCCATGGCCGGCCCGGGTTTTGACCCGGAAAGTTTCATCCCTCTGCCCGACGCCGTGATATCGATCTACGGGAAATCGGTGGCTGAAAAGCTCTCAACGCGTGAAACGTCAGCCGATGAGAAGGAAGCGATGAGCGAAATGATGAGCGGCGCTGAAGATCCTCGCAAATTGGTGGAAATGGGATTAGTTGACGAGGTGATCGATATATGTTCTTTAAGGACCAGGGTCGCTGAATTCTTAACTAAAGTTTCCGGCAAAACTTCCGGAAGCGCCGCCGCCGTTTTATTAGTTTAGAATATTTAAAAAAACGAATATAACGCCGCGTCTGATAAAAATCATGAAACTTACGCTTGACAAGGAGACGGAAATGGTTTAATATCATGGTTGTAAGAGATTATGCGGTCATAAGAACTTACGCATCAAATACTTTTGATTATTTAAAATTCAAGCGAGCCGGCATTATTTCAGCGGCCAAAGGGGGCATTTATGGCAGAAAAAAAGAGAGACCCGCAGACCGAATGTACTTATGTGCCGGTTACCGCTACGATAGAACGCATCAGCGATCTGACGGCGCTTGAAAAACTTTTCACTATTAAAATGCCTGAAGGAAAAAGCCTTGGCCATAAACCTGGACAATTCGTTCAGGTTTCAATTCCCGGCCTTGAAGAAGCGCCTATATCGATATGCAATTCGCCGACCAGAAGCCCGGACACGTTTGAACTTGCGATCCGGCGCGCGGGCGTCTTGACGACCGCGCTGCACGCTATGAAACCAGGAGATGCCATCGGTATCAGAGGCCCTTTCGGCTCATGTTTTCCGGTCGAGGATATCAAAGGAAAAGATATACTATTCATCGCCGGAGGATGCGGGATCGCGCCATTACGCTCCGCGATCCAGTATTGCGAAGACCGTGCCGCCGATTACGGAAAACTGACGATCCTCTGTGGCGCGAAATCGCCCGTCGATATTATGTTCAAGGACGATGTGGATATGTGGAAGCGTTCCCCTGTCTTTAATTGCCTTCAGACGGTGGACAACGCCCCGCGTGAAGCATGTTACAGCGGAAACATCGGACTGATAACGAGGCTCATTCCCGGAATGGATCTCGATCCTGCCAAAACCGTAGCGATTATTGTAGGTCCGCCGGCAATGTATAAATACGTCATTCTCGAATTGAGCGCAAAAAAAATAAAGACGGATCAGATAATTGTTTCACTTGAACGCTACATGCGCTGCGGAGTCGGGAAATGCGGCCACTGCGTGATAGAACACATTTACTGCTGTATCGACGGGCCGGTTTTTTGGCTGCCGGTGATCGAAAAAATAGCGGGGGCCATATGAAAAAGACGCTTACCACATGCACTTATTGCGGCGTCGGCTGCATGTTTTATCTCATCTCTGACGATCCTGGAAAACTTATTGGAATTCAACCGAGTGCGACCCATCCGGTCTCGCGCGGGCAGCTTTGCGTAAAAGGCTGGAACGCGTTCAATTTCGTGGACCATCCTGACAGGCTCACCGTGCCGCTTGTAAAAAAAGACGGAAAATTCGAGCCGGCCGGCTGGGACGATGCTCTTGCATATACCGTCGACAGGCTGCGCGGGATACAGGCGAAATACGGCAAAGATTCGATCGCGTTTTTCACCTCTGCCAAGTGCACGAACGAAGAGAATTTTTTAATGATGAAACTTGCCCGGGCGGTTTTCAAAACCAACAACGTCGATCACTGCGCGAGATTGTGCCATGCGTCCACAGTGACCGGACTTGCGGCATCTTTCGGCTCGGGCGCCATGACGAATTCGATATCGTGTTTTGAAATATCCGACCTTTTTTTCGTGACCGGATCGAATACCACCGAACAGCACCCGTTGATAGGCACAAGGATATTGAACGCCGTGAAACGCGGCGCGAAATTGATCGTCGCGGACAACAGAACCATCCGGCTGGCGCGTCACGCAGATATTCATCTGAAAGCCAGAAACGGCACCGATGTCGCGCTTTTAAACGGCATGATGCACGTGATCATAAAAGAAGATCTGATGGACAAAAATTTCATCGAGGCGCGCACCGAAAATTTTGAAGAGATGAAGAAGGTCGTCGAACGTTATACGCCGCAGATAGCTTCGGAGATCACCGGCGTCGCGGCGGATGAAATAGTAAAAGCGGCGAAAATGTTCGCCGGCGCAGGATCGGCAATGATCGTTTATTCGATGGGGATCACGCAGCACACGCACGGGGTCGATAACGTCAGATCGGTCGCGAACCTCGCGATGCTGACCGGAAATATCGGCAGGCCGGGCGCCGGCGTCAATCCGCTGCGCGGCCAGAACAACGTCCAGGGCGCCTGCGACATGGGAGCGCTGCCTAATTTATATTCCGGATATCAGAAAGTCACGGACCAAACCGTCAGAGAAAAATTTGAAGCGGCATGGGGAGTCAACGGCCTTCCGGATAACGCCGGCCTGACCATGACGGCGGCGATAAACGCGGCGCATGACGGGAATTTAAAGGCTTTATATATCATGGGTGAAAATCCGGTGATGTCGGATCCGGACCAGAAACATGTCAGAAAAGCCTTTGAAAATCTCGAGTTTCTGGCGGTCCAGGACATATTCCCGACTCAAACATCTGAATACGCGCATGTCGTGCTTCCGGCCGCGTC
>CAZKCG010000120.1:0-5775 GCA_964551445.1 uncultured bacterium
GCGCGATAAGATCCGGCCCGAATTCGGCCAGAACCTTTTTCAGAAGCTCCCACGGTTTTTTTTCGATGTTCAGATCGAGTATTTTAAGTTCGTACAGCGTTTTAAAATATGACGCGAATATAGCCAGCGCCGGCGAAGGAAGCGTGCCGTCAAACCATTTCCAGACCGATTGTGGCGCGTCCAGAAGTAATATTTTATAATCGAATTTTTTCATTTTAATTATCCTGTCTTTAAATTTTTCGCCTTGTGACAAAGCACTGAAACTATAATAAAAGCTATCTGGCCGCAAACGGGATCATAAAAAAATATAGCGGGTCCTTAACGAATTGGCTCTTTCGTGTTTGGTATGGGTGATTTTTTTAGTGAAGAGTTGAGAACGGAGGTCGCCTCTCGCCCTCCCTGGCTTCGGCGACACCCGGAACGTCGTGTTCCTTGAGTGGATAATTGTGGTTTCGCTCGCTTCGCGAGCCTTTACAAATAAAATAATGCCCAAAAGACGAAATAGACTGTCTTTATCGTCAAAAATTCCTTTAGTTCTAAACTCTCCACTCTGAACTCTCAACTTGAAATGAACCGATTTTACCCACACGATTTAAGGAAGAGCAACGAATTGTTCCCGAAAAACAAAATACAAAAGAGCCTTTATTATAATTTATATTGTAGCATATTTAAAATATAAATCAAGCATAACGCTTAAATTTCAATATTTTCAAGTTTTTTTTTAAAAGTCTTGACTTTACACGCCGATTTTTATAAAATTAAGTTATACATTCGAAATTATTTTCGAACAAGCGTACTTTTTATTAAGGGGTGAAACTCATATGACCGTAGAAAAACTTACCGAACGCCAGAAACAGATCCTGGATTTCATAGTTTCTGAAATGAAAACAACAGGATCCGCCCCGAGCATAAAAGAGATCGGGACTTTCATCGGAACTAAATCAACTTCCACCATACATTATCACCTTTCCGAACTTGAACGGAAAGGCCATATCGTAAAATCATCCGGAAAATCCCGTTCCATAAAGCCCGCCAGATGGCAGTACGCCGACACGCGCGGCGACGATCTGGTCGAAGTCCCCGTCATCGGCGAAATAGCCGCGGGTCAACCGATCTTCGCTTATGAAGACTACCAGGAAACCATCCAGGTCGCCCGTTCTCTTCTTACCAACGGCGAAGCCTTCATTTTAAAGGTCCGCGGAAAAAGCATGATCGAAGATCTCATCGACGACGGCGACATGGTCCTTGTCAGAAAACAAAATCACGCGGCCAACGGCGACATCGTCGTAGCCCTCGTCGAGAACGAGACCGCAACGCTTAAAAGATTTTACCGCGAAACCGGCCGGATCCGCCTTCAGCCCGCCAATTGCGAGATGCAGCCCATATACGTAAACGACGTTAAAATATTAGGCCGCGTTATATCGGTCATCCGGACCATGGAACGAAAAGCCCGCTTCATGGAACAGGCTTGACCCGAATTTTAAAATAACGCGCGGGCGCGCTTTAATATCAGCTCCGCTGAAAACTTAACAAAACTTAACAAAACTTATAAGAACGCGGCATTTCAAGTTCAAGTTTATTGACGATGAAGCCGCGTTTCTTTATTCTTATTTGAAACCAGTCCATAAAAACTCAGGCTGTTCGGCCGCTTCTTATTCGGCGGACGGTCTTTATGCCTTAATTACAGATCCGGACAGGCCGCGCCTATTTTTAAACATAAACCCGGAACTGTTTACAACGCTTCCAAAATCAAATTTCACGCCTGTCCTTACCCGGCCGCCGGAAAATTATCCGAATATTTGATATCCCTACTGTATTTTTCGGAGATTATTCCGATATGGGTAACAGGTCTTTATTTTAACGGCAGGACAATCGGTCATTGCCGGATAATTTCGTATTTTTATAATAAATAAATATTTGAAAGGGTGTTATTTTTGAAGCTGCGTTATACCTTCGCCAACCTCATAAAACTTAAACTGACCTTCGCCGCCATTTTAATGTGCGCCGCGCTTTCAACTCCGGCGCATGCGGGCTTTAACGCGTCGTTAAAGAACAATTTCATTGCGCGCCTCTTCGATTACGGAACGCCTGAAAAAAGCGAGCGGACGAACGCGCGGGACGCTTCCGGTATCAATTCAAACCGCCGATCCGGAATCGACGAATACAAAATAGTCCTGGATCCGGGCCATGGCGGCATATCCGAGCGGGCTTCTCAGACCAAGGGCGACCACTGGGATATCAAAGCCAGGCGTTTCCTTACAAACTACAATTTCGGCGCCGCCTGCGCGGGTGAATGCGAGCACGCCATCGTTCTCGACATCTGTTCAAGAGTTCTTGCGATACTTCAAAAAGCCAACACTGACGAAGGCTGGCGTGAATTTTCCGGAACGCTCGCCGAATATGGCGTAATGCGCCCTGAAGAATACAGGCGCGTAAAATTCGACGCCAGCATCAGCCGGACGGATTCTCACGAATCTCTCAAATATAAAGGCGACGATAACGTCAACAGACATTTCCGCCTCTTCGACTCACCTGAAAGCTTCGACGCAAAAAAACAACCTTCTCATAAACTTTTCCCTGGCAGAATGAGCAAGATAAACGCGGAAACTCCTCAACTGGTGCTTTGCATGCACGTGAATTCTTCCACGAATCACTCCATGCGCGGCCCGGCTTCGGTCATAATCCCCGGGTATCATGTTTTCGATTTCGTTAAAACTGTTAAAGACAGGCTCGGCATGAGATCAGCCATGACCTATTTCTGGGTCCTTTCATGGTTTTATTATGACAATATGGTTTTAGGAAAACTCTCTGATCTTATAAATGACTGCGACACATACTTCACCGGAAAACGCACCGCCACCAAAGGCAGCATCGGTAAACGCTGGCAGATGGTCCAGTGGCGCTACTCTGAGGATGACGAGTATAACAGTCTTTTAAGTTATAAAAACCCGGATTCATACTGGCACCGCGAGCGTTCGGCGGAGGAATCGATGCGCCGCGACGGCGGTTATCTCGGTTTCGGCGGCGACAATTTTTACGCATCTGAAGAAGTGCTTAAATACATCCGTATGGGCCTCTGGCAGGAATATGCTTTAAAGGGCGTAAGAACAGCCGGTGATACGGCCGCGGTAAAATCACCCAACGAATATCTCGGAAATCACGGCCGCCCTTTTATATCCGACTGGGCGCTGCCTCAACTCATAAATGCGGTAACGGCTTACGTCGAGCTTGGCTACCTTGAAAATCCTGAAGATAGAAGCATT
This sequence comes from uncultured bacterium, assembly GCA_964551445.1. Classification (GTDB taxonomy): domain Bacteria; phylum Muiribacteriota; class UBA9980; order UBA9980; family UBA9980; genus DAOPXV01. The sequence goes on from CAZKCG010000120.1 coordinate 3,264, forward strand.
CTTTTAAATAAAAAAGATATCATTGCAAGATCCGTAGCGGTTTCAATATATTCGCTCTTAAGCGGCATGACGCCTCAAAAGCTTCCTAACACAAGGGAAGCACTTATAAAGGCGAATCCGGGGCTCACGGTCAAACCACGCGGCGCGGAAGGTATAGCGCCGCAAGCCGCGGCCGCCCGCACTGATTATTTTGAAAAGCCTAAAACTTCGATACTTTTGAATAAATTAAAAAGCAGAATGAAACCTTACGCCATAAAAAAAGCGCAGGCGCAGCCAAAATTCGAGCCGCCCGTGTATTCGAAAGAGCCCCTGGAATTCCCGCTCGGACAAAAGATAAACATGGCCAAATACGCTCAATATTTCAGAGCGGTTTTAAAACAAACGAAGTAACTGAAACTTGAGAGTGAAAGCATGATGAAAAGAACACGGATATTCCTGACACTGTCTTTATTTCTTATAATTTTCATTAATTCAGGCTGTATTTTTGACGACAAATACAAGGATTACAGCGTTCCAAACAGCGCCGCGTTCACCAACCTCGCGACGGAAACGGTCCTTCTTTATATAGATGGAAAGCTTGAAACTCAGATATTCGCCGAAACGACCTATTGGATAGAAGTTCCGAGCGGTCATCATAAATACGCCGTTTACGACAAGTCCCCGGTCCGTCAGGAAATAATGTCGGGGGAATTCGCGCCAGGGGATAAAATAAATATTGTATGGAAATAATTCGGGATCTGTGTTAAAATAACTAAAAATGAAAGAGCGGATATTGAGCTTTTATTTTTATTGAAAGTATAGAGTACGTTGCTGATCTTATTACACCAGAATTTGTGAGGTAGTTTTAAATTGAAAAGAACCAGATTTTTTTTAACTCTCATTTTAAGCATTCCGGCCGCTTTGATGATAGCCCAGCTTTGCCGCGCCGAAATTAATTCCGACAGGAAAGAAATTCTCGACTCCCTTCGAACCCGTCTTAACACGATGAGAAGCTCTCATCAGGCGCCGGGAGCATCCACTAAGCCTCCTGTTCCGGCCGCCGGAATCGTTTCAGGAACGCTTCCCAAAACTGACTCGAGCTCAAACGCCGCGGTTTCATCACCGGGCGCCGTATATATTCCTCCGGCGAAATCAACTCCGCCCGCAAGCGTTCAGCCTGCGCCGGCTCCAGCTTACAAGCCGGAAGTCGCCAGAACTGTACCCGCAAGGCAATCTCAGCCGGTTTTCGCAAGGCCCGTCCAGCAGGCTGCGGCAATACTTCCGAAAGCGTTTCCGGCTCCTGATATAAAAGGCGAACAGGAAGTGTTTTCGGTCGTTTTAGACCCCGGCCACGGCGGAAAATACGAACCGGCCCGCGCAAACTCGGGCGACCACTGGGACCCCTTTTCCAGGACCTTCCTTCTTCCCTATAATTTCGGCGCGCAGAGCAGCGGCATATACGAGCACGAATGGACCCTTCAGGTATCCAGAAAAATTGACGCCATTCTGGCGCTGACAAGGACTGAAAAAGGCTTTTCGGATTTCGCCAGGATCCTTCAAAAATACATGAACGATCCCGGAGCTCCCGTCAGGCGCGTACACATAAATTCCATCCTTACACGCAACTATAGCCAGGACGCCGAGCCCGATAAAAACGCCGCGAACCCTAACGCCAAATACAGGCTTTTTGACAGCCCGGCTTCATTTAACGGAAAAACGCCTTCACCCGAAATGGCCATGGGCCGCATATCTTACATAAACCAGATCTCTCCGGATCTTGTGGTCTGCCTTCACGTCAATTCAAGCCCCAATAGATCAGCCCGCGGAATGTCGGCCGTCATAGCGCCTCATTTTCAATTTTTTTCAAATGTCAATAATCTTCTCACGGGCGGAGGAAGCCCGTCAACCGCGATCAAATATAGCGGCGGAAATAAATACAACCAGGTCGCTGAATTCATAACGGCCACGTTCAAAAAGATCTCCACTATCGATACGCGGACCATGATATCAGACACCGCCACCTATTTCACCGGATTTCGCGCATTCACCAATAAATTCATAGGACTTCGCTATATGATGGTCACCTGGCGTTATAATACCAATTCGCCGTTGAGTTCATTCATTCTTTTTTTTATGCGCGAAAATTCGATCTACGAATGTTACAAGCGCTCGGGCGGCCCTGAAGGCTACGGCGGCGATAACTTCTATTCGTCCCAGGAACTCATTAGATTTATCAGGCTCTCGCTGATGAACAATTTCAGCGCTCTTTACAGCACGGCCAACGCCCGCGTCGATGAAATACTCGGAAAACACGGCGAACCGTTCGTCTCGGACTGGGCGATACCGCTTTTCACCAACGCCATAACCGCTTTCATCGAGGTCGGTTATCTTTCAAATCCCAAGGACAGAATGCTTTTGAAAAACAATCAGGACGCTATAGCCGAAGGAATAGCCGTCGGCATCTACTCTCTTTTCGCGGGTATCGAAATTAAAAAAATGCCGAACCTTGAAACGCCGAAGGCCCTGCCTATAG
>CAZKCG010000121.1:0-4719 GCA_964551445.1 uncultured bacterium
GCTTATGAAAAAAGGCACCACGCGAGCCATGATCGATGACGTTTTAAGGGCCGCGGACGGCGGGGTGCATCTCGCGGCGTATATGATGATCGGGTTCCCGACCGAAACCGAGGAAGAAGCCCTCATGAGCAATGAAACGCTGATGCGATACATCGGTGAAGGATTGCTTCATTCTTATTATTATTCTTTTTTTGGCATTCAGAAAGGTTCACATATTCACAAAAACAAGGAACAATACGGGATCGGCAATATTAAATATCAGGACGGCTTCGATCTTCCGAACGACTCGAAAGTGTTCGCCTGCAGCGGCATGACGAGGGAAAAAGGCTACGAATTATGCAACAGGTTTAATATCGAACGGATAAAAGACGAGGAAAAATTAGACGACGGCGACCGGCAAAAATTGAAGACGATAATTTTCAAAGGGCGGAAAATAGTCGCATCGCATGATATATTCAAGATCAGGGAGGTCATATCTCGCCGCTACGATTATCTATATAAGCCTTTTGTGAAATGGCTGCAGTCCTGCGATATCAAGTTTTCGAGAATGGACGGCAATGATGATTAGCCCTTACTTTATATCGCTATTGAAAGCCATGTTTAGTAATACGTTTGACGACTAGCGGAGCTATAACAAGAATAGCCGATCCTCAGGCGATCACGAACTTGAATCAGTAACATATAAATTAAAAGTACACGTTATATCTCAAAGAAAAACTCCCGGAAGATCGGATACGTTGAAAAGGTCGATGAAAATTACTTTATCGGAAGCGGAATTTACATAGAAAACGAGAAATAATTTTAATCGAAAAAGTGTCCGGAGGACTCGTAATATCTCAGAAATATCGTGGCTGTTTTCAATAAAATCATTGTATGCTTGAATAAATCGATTATGAATAAAGGATACATGATCAGGCTTCTTGACCATTTGACAAAATAACGTCACGGCGCGAACCGTCTTCGTGAAAAATGCGACCTTCGCTTTCATTTCGAGAATTGATTCTGCGCCGAAACAATTATACTTTATCTGGAGAAGTCATTCATGCCAGCCGGAAGTAAAGCCGGCGCCCCGCCGTCAGTGGAAAACTTTTTTTCCCAGAAGACCTTGTCAAATACCGTAATTTGAATTTTTCCGATCCATTTGGCAAGGGCGTCTATCTAGCCGGAAACTATTCCCCTCAATCCTATCTTAAAATCAAGCTCCGCGGAAGGCTTCCCGCTCGTCTCCTGAGCGGTTGCATCGGCGCTGAAATACAGGTCCACTCCGATACCAGGTCCCCCTATATCATAGAAGCTCGCTTCGAGTTCGGGGCCTACGCCGATATCGATGGCAGCGGTGACGCCGAGCGTCTGGGTTAAAGGAGTGACGTTAAATACGGGGCCTTCAGAGTACGGGGCCAATTTTCCGCTGGCCAACTGAATTCCCGAGGCGCACGAATAAGTCTGAGTGAACCCGAGAGATGCCTGAGCTGATAAACTGCCGTCAAAAGTCAGGTTAAAATCGATCTTCGGTACGATGACGACCGGGACGAAACCAACAAAAAAAGTCAGCGGCTCGATGTCGAAATGGCCGAGCGGGATCTCTTTTTTCACAGTGAGGGCCTTGCTGCCTGTGATAGTGAGGTTCAGCTGTTCCTTGAGTTTTCCGTACAGCTTAAATTGTTCAAGTTTGAACCATTTTATTTTTATAACGCCGTCAAGCGACATCTGCAGACTGATCTCTCCGCTCGCTTTGATCTGGTCGTCTTTTGTTTCTTCATCGCCGTCAGCGTCGTGAATAACGATATTAACGTCGAGCTTTATATCGTCATGCATAAACTCTTTATCGTTGAGTTTAACGCCTGCTATCGCGGGAGAAAATGATTTTACCTGTTTTTGCTTCACGGGATGGCTGATGGTCATATGCGCGTCCTGAATCGATTCCTCCATCGCGGCGTTTTCGGTATCAATATTTATTTTGCCGTTCACCGTACTGACCGACTTGACCTTTTTTAAATATCCATTCGGCTTATCGGTTGTAGGTCCTCCACCAAGAATATCTCCGGGCTGTATGTTAACTTCGGAAGTGGTGAACGCGTAATTGAGCCCGCGCAACGCAGGAGACGGCGCCACGGGCGTTAATGTAATGGAATTCGTTCCGTGAGTTATGGTCGCGGGATAGTTGGCAAGTTTCTGTTCCAGCGTGTAAGTGGTCGCGGGCACCACAGGCTCGATGAGATGAGTTACTACGCTTACGGTTGACGGCTCGATGTGGGCCAAAGCACCCGATCCGCTGTCATCGGAGGAATTCAGGAAACATCCGAAACTTAATGAACAGACGAAAAGTATGATGATAAGCGTTCCCATTTTGCGAAAGTTAAGACCGTTGAACATAAATATTACTTCCTTTTCAATGAATTTGGAAAATGTAATTAAAGTATGTAACAATAAAAAAAGTAATTTGTCAACAAAAAAATATATAAGCGTTTTGAATTGGTCCGTAACGCGATTCTTTTATTTGAATTTTTGCTTTAAATTCGTTTTCTTCAATATTTTTTGAAATTTCTTGAAAATAATAAATGGCTGTGATAATATAGAAAAGCCCATCACGGTTTTTCAATAAACTTCCAGGACCGTTTGTCTATGTAAATTTTGAAATCGAATCAGAATTGACAAACATTCTTAATTTATTTAACATATATCAAAAGTTATTCTTTCATTTATCAAATCCGTATCAGTTGTCGTATTTTTTTTCATTTTAGCTCTTACGGCGAACGCGAACGAAAAAATGGCCGATTATCCAATAATTCCAAAAGTTTTTACGACGAACTTGCCAAACAACTTAGCCCTGAAATGCAGGCTAAGATTAAGAACTACACAACGCCGGTCCGCAGATAATCAGGTGAATTATACATTTTTGAGATACTTTTATATTGCCGGCGTATAATTAAATAGAAAAGTTTTGATCCGGCCGAGGCTGCATATCGCAAGAACGATAACATTATCTAAATAAATGAAATAATCGAAAATAGAAAAAACATCTATTATAAATCACACAGGGGGCAAGCAATGAACAATCAATCCAGATCATCGATGATGAAATTAAAGGTATTTCTAATTTTATTTCTTTTTTCGGCTTTTATCACAGGAGTTTTTGCATCAGGCTGTTCAGGCGGGCCCTTCGGCCAGGACGACACTATCGTTCAAAGCACTCAAAATAACAATATCTATCAAGGCACTATTCAGCCTGCCGAACCCGTCTTCTTCGTGCACATCTCCGATACGCATATAGGTATAGAGAGCGGCGAGGAGCTCATGCGCAACCTCTTCACCGAAGTGCTGCCGGTAATAAATCCATTGACCGCCATCCACACCGGCGACATGGTCAATGCCGGCTTCGACATTCTTGCATGGCAAACCTACCAATCACTCTTAGCTAACATCGGCAGTCAGCAGTATGTCGACATGATCGGCAACCATGATGTTAAAGAACTTATTTGGCAGGGCAAGACCGAATTCAAAAAATATTCAGAGACCGGCAGCAATGGCGGCGGCTTATTCGGCATTACTCGCCTTGTGAGCATTAATAAACAGCCTGTATGCCTCATCCGCACGGACACAGCCGATTCGCCCACAAACAATAATACAGAAAATATAAACGGTTATTTTCCCGAAACGCAGCAAGTGGCGCTCCTCAATGATCCCGGCTTCAGCCCTGGTCCGTCAGTGCTCAACATCGTGCTCGGCCACAATCCCGTCAAGGAGGACGTCACAGGCGACGCGCTCCCTCAGATCTCCCGCCCCAATACGCCACCGAAAGGCAACGATCTTATGAAGGAGCTTATAACTAAAGCCGGTGCGCCCATTTATCTGTGCGGTCATGTCCATGCCCCCGCTCTCAAGTGGGTCGGGAAAACCCTCGTCGTCCAGGCTGATACATTCGGCAAGCACGGGACGAGTTCGACCTTTTATCTTGTCGCTTACGACGCCGGATACGCCGCCGCGAAGCTTGTGAATATTAACTCGAAAAATTCGCCAAGCATCAAATGGCCCGTCGTGTTCATCACGGCGCCGGTCAACAATGCTCTTGGCGGCGGCAATCCCAACCAGAAAACCTACAAGGCCGACGAGCCGGGCCCGACCCTCAGGGCCATGGTCTTCTCGAAGGAAACCGCATCGTCCGTTGAGTGCCGCATAGGCGAGAACGGCTCCTGGAACGCCCTCAAAAACAGCGGAGGAAGGCTCTGGGAATCCGCTCTCCCCGTCAAGGACTTAACAGCGGGTTCTCACGTTGTTTACGTTCACGCAACGAGTGGCGGAATTACCAGCGAAGACACCATTTCGGTCACGATCAACTGATCCATAATATAAAAGCTGATTCAGTTTTTTTTGCTATCTTAAATAAGGCCTTAGATTCGTGGAGTATTAACAACTCAAATTGTAAGGATAAGGACTGACCGAACAACACTTATCAGCCCTTGATATAACAGATACACCGAACGCAATGTGTAAGGAAGTATCATTATTTTTCCAATATTTAACTTGCAACTAAAAAAGCATTATGATACTATAAGTAAAACCTTTCACTTCAAAAAAGGGTTCTTTGTAAAAATTCCAAAATTCAAAAAATCAATCGGCTGTTTGAAACCGGCTAAACCCGGCCAATTTTCAAACAGCTAAAAATAAGGAGAAAATATGAAAAAAGTACTGGTTTTTCTTTTACTAATGGGGGTTCTTGTT
>CAZKCG010000121.1:4729-5639 GCA_964551445.1 uncultured bacterium
TTTTCCGACTCTACTTCCACGAACGTTGCTACTCCGGCTACGACGCTGACCTTTAAACCAAGTTTTTCAATGTCAACTAAAGTCGGCGAACCCGTTCTCAATGATTCGGCTCAGACAATAGTTCTCGAATTCGGCCTTCCGCTTAATCAGAGCACCATTACGGGCGAAGTAAAACTCTATAAGGTAAAATCTGACGGAACGACCGTAGAAGAGCCGTCCGTGGCGTTCTATGACGAAATGGCCCCCACAAAGATAAATCTCGCCAAAGCTGACGGTTCAAAATTAACCGAAGGCGAAGAATATAAGATCACGGTAAGCCAGAAAATAAAATCAACGACCGGACTCGCCCTTGAAAAAGCCTATGAAGGCTATTTCGCAACGAACTATTCGTTCGCTCTCGGCGCCGCCGGCATCAAAGATATGAACAACGAAAAGACCCAGATAATTGTCGTAAGCGATATACACATGGGCGCGGACATTCTGTACAGCCAGTTCGACGCAAAATATAAAGGCAACGGCGCGGCGTTCGTTGACTTCATCAATAAGATCAGCCAGTCGCCTAATGTAGCGGAATTCGTCATCGCGGGCGATCTTCTTGACGAATGGATCGTACCTGGAAAGGTAGATACATTCGGCGGATCGACACAGGCTGCTTTTGTCGATAAAACAGCAGTAACTCACAGCGCGGTTATAACCGCGCTCAAAAACCTTATGGCAAGCGGAGTTAAACTTACATATGTTCTTGGAAATCACGATATGCTGATAGAACCTTCCGATTTCAGCAGGATCCTTCCCGGCATAAACCAGGCCGTCAACGATGTTCGTGGCGCGGCTAAATATTCACCCGCTGGCCGTCCCGAAATAGCTATCGAACACGGTCACAGATACAACAAATTCGCCGCTCCCGACG
>CAZKCG010000122.1:0-5594 GCA_964551445.1 uncultured bacterium
GGTGAAACGTCTCCGTACTCGTCCAAAAAGATCGTGCCGCCGTTGGCCGCCTCGAATTTCCCGACCTTATCCGCAAGTGCTCCGGTGAACGAACCGCGCGCGTGTCCAAAAAGCTCCGATTCAAGGAGATTATCGTTCAACGCGGCGCAGTTGACCTTTATGAATGGGCCCTTCGCCCGTTTTGAATTAAGGTGTATGGCGTTGGCTACCATCTCTTTGCCTGTGCCGCTTTCGCCGAGCACGAGGACCGTCGAATCCACCTTCGCGATCTTTTTTATGATCGTGCATATTTCGCGTACGGCATGGCTTTTGCCGTAAATGCAATATTCCGAGCCCAGTTCTTCGAGCATGTCGCTCTTATATTTTTCAAGCTGTTTTTGATTCATTGATGATTCTCCGTTCCCGCTTTTCATAATTTTGTGCGGGTGAATTGGCTTGTTATGAGTGTAAAGTTGAGAGTGGAGAACTAAAGGATTTTGGGATATGTGAACATTTTCAATTTGTAAAGGCTCGCGAAGCGAGCAAATCCGCAACTCTTCCCTTTTTACTATACACTCTTCACTAATACGAGGACTTCCGTGTGAAGCGGGAAACAAAAATTTACTTGTCGGTCCAGCAGATGGGAAGTATGGCGCAGAGCATGTTATAAAAGTATAAAAAATCCGGCGCATTAAATCTTATCGTGCGCCCGCCTTCGCGGGTGAGAACCGGTATGAGCGAGACCAGATCGGCTTTTACCGTGTTCGTAAGTTCGATTTTAATATCCAGCGGATAATCGTATTTCATTGGCTTTCCGGCCCATTTCCGATCATTGAGGGTTTTCGCGATCGCGCCCCTGAAATCCTTATACACCCTGTCCGGGTGGTAAAGCACGGCCGAATATCTGGAAAGAGCTTCTTTCGTGACCACTGTTTCAAAGCCCATTTTTTCTTTAAAGCAGTCTATCTGTTTGATGAATTTATCGTCGCCGGAGGCGAAAGCCGTCGGAATTCCATAATGCCCGGCGAGTCCCGCGTTGATCTCGAATTCGCCGACATCGACGCCGTTAATTTGTATGCCGTATATCGCCGAACCCGAAAAGGTATGATCCATGCCCGCTTCGAAAGAACCTATTCTGGCGTGATATCCGACGAACATGATCGCCGAATATGAAGGGTCGAGATAAGGCGCCATGTAATAGTGTCTTGGAAAGCCCCGTATGAGCTTGACGTTCGACGGAAGATCGGCGTGAGTAACGTTGACTCCGAGGGAATGTGAATCGGCGGCGATTATTTCAATATTTTCTTTTTCGATGCCGGATACCGCGCGCGCTTCGTTTATGGAGTTTGCCACCTCGCGGATCTCGCAGGTCATCATCTTTGAAGCGTATGCTCTTTGTTCTTCCATTTCCTTGAAATTGGTTATGCCGGTTATGCCTTCCATGTCGCATGAAATATAATATTTTTCGATCATACTTAAATTCCTTTTCGTTTTATTAAGGCGGCAGGGGCGCAGTAATGTCCGCGCCCCTGCGTTTTTAATTTATTTACCGGGCCTTTTAATGCCCCCGGATTAAAGCGTTAGACGGCAGACTGCCGTTAATTGCATGATCCTCATTTTCCTGAGGGAGCGGCTTTATCTTCCGTTTTTACTTCCGTTGTAGCGGGGGCTTTTTCATCTTTTTTCGCTTCGGCCGCGGCCGGAGCTTTCTCATCTTTTTTTACTTCCGGCGCGGGCGCTATGGCTTTCAGATCGACCGCCGCGGCGAGTTCTTCCACTTTTTTCGTGAATCCGGGTTCCATGGGATGGCCTTCCCAGGCTATCTTTCCGTCGGTCCCGATAACTACGGCGTGAGGGATCCCGCTGACGTTATAAGAAGCCTTGCTGTTTGATTCAAGACCGATGGGATAAGGCATTTTCATTTCCTTTACGAAGGGCTCTACGGTTTCTCTGGGTTCGTCCGTGAATGCCATGAAAGCTACGCCTTTGTCTTTATATTTATCATAAAGTTCGATAAGATGAGGTATCGATTTTCTGCAGGGCGGGCACCAGGTGGCCCAGAACTCGAGTATGACGACCTTGCCTTTCTGGTCGGCGACCTTTAAAGCGTCGGAGTTGAGCCATGATTTAGCTTCGACCTCTACAAAGTTCTGACCCACAAGTGTTTTTTCTTCTTTTTTCTGCGCGAACGCGTTTCCTAAAGTGATTATGACCGCTAACAATACGATCAGAGCGAGAAATTTTTTCATTGACGATTGCACTCCTTTTTGATGTTATTTCGATTAACTTTATCATAATTCGATCGAAAAAACAATATCTTAATTTTGATTTTTTAAATAATAAAACTTGACAAAAAGCTTTGCGTTTAAATATAATCAATTTAAGATGAATAGATTAAAACATCTCGAAGCGGTACCGCTTCTTGAAAAACTGCTTAAAAATAAAACTTTCGGCGTCATAATAAGCGACGGCGAAGGCCGTGTCGTTTACGTCAACGAAGCATTCTGCGATCTTTGCGGATACTCCGAAGATGAACTGGCCGGCATGAACGTATCTGAGATTTTTTTCCCCAGCGACGATCTGGCAAATGTTGAAGGCATTAAATATAATTATTCCGACCATGAGGCGGATCTTGAAAAATTCATTTATAAAAAAGCAGGTTCAAGGTCATGGGTCAGGTATAGCGGCCTTATTTATCAAGACTCCAGCCAAAATTTCAACGTTATAGGCATAGTCAGATGCATCGATGATTTAAAAAATATCGAAAAAAATTTTTACGAGTCTCAGGAAAGCACCAAGCTGATGCTCAGACTTATTCCCAGCGGAATATTAGCCGTCGATAGCGAAGGAAAAATAAACATTTTCAATAAAATGGCGGAAGAAATCACAGGATATAAAAATAAGGACGTCATCGGATGCAACCGTGAAGTGTTTTCATTTTCTTCACCGGACGGATCATGCTATGCCTTTTTCCCCGGAGCCTCAAAACAGTTTTTGGACAGGGAATGCTTGATTAACACCAAGAGCGGGGACGTCCGGCTGATATCAAAAAAATCCGACCTTTTATACGATGAAACCGGCTCTGTAATAGGCGCGATAGAAAGTTTCGAGGACATAACCGAAAAAAAAAGGATAGAGAACGAGCTTCGCAAACTCACCATAGCGATGGAGCAAAGCTATAACGCAATTGTGATGACCGATAAAACCGGTATCATAAACTATGTCAACGCGGCATTTGAGAGGGTTACCGGTTATAATAAAAATGAGTTCATCGGGCGTAATTTGAATTTTATTAAAAGCGGCTATCATGGCCCCGAATTTTACAAAGAACTTTGGAAATGCATATCCTCGGGAAAAGTCTGGCAGGGTGAGATCCAGAACAAAAAAAAAGACGGTTCGCTTTACTGGGAGAAAATGGTCATAACTCCCGTAAAAAATCAAGAAGGCGAAATAATAAATTATATTGGGGTTAAGGAAGACATTTCAAAACAAAAGCGCCTTGAAGAATTCAAGGCCAACATAGAAAAAATAATGAGGCACGACCTGAAAGCTCCGCTCACGGCCATAATGGGCTTTCCCCAGGTCATGATGAGCGACGAGAATCTTGAACTTGAACAGCGGGAGATGCTTAAGATAATTTATGAGAAAAGCAGCGAAATGCTTAATCGCATAAATTCATCCATGTGCCTTTGCAGGATAGAAGAAGGTGCCTTTGAGCTTAACGCCATTGAAATAGACGCTTTTAAGGCCTTGAAAAAAATAGAATATGATATGGGGCTGTATTCGAAAAAATTTGACGTTTCCCTGGAACTTCATTTTGAAGGCATTGTTTCAAATGAAGAAAGCAAAACATTTACAATAATGGGAGACGAAACTCTTTTTAACAGCATACTGGTCAATCTTACAAAGAACGCCATAGAAGCCTCGCCTGAAAAAGGTCTGGTCACTATCAAGGCCGCGGCCGGTGAAAACCTGGTGATCACCATACACAACCAGGGCGTTATTGCCGAGTGCGTGCGCAAGATTTTTTTTGAGAAGTATACTACGCACGGTAAAAGTTACGGCACCGGCCTTGGAGCTTACGGCGCTAAAATGATGGCTGAAGCGATGGGCGCGTCCATCGGGTTCACCACTGATGAAACCGCTGGAACGACGATATTTTTAAAACTGAAAAAAGGGTGAATTCGTAAGATTTGCTCCGCCGCAGGCCCGTCTTAATAAAAAATGGAGGTCGTAAATTTTGAGGATACTTGTAACCGGCTGCCGCGGAATGCTCGGCAGCGATATCGCGAATACATTTTCGGCAAGGCATGAGGTGCGCGGCGCGGACATTCACGAATTCGACATTTGTGATATGAACCAGACCGATTCTTTTTTTTCATCCTTCAAACCCGACGCCGTTATCCACTGCGCCGCCTTCACGAACGTCGACGAATGTGAGACCTTTTCCGAAAAAGCGTTTGCCGTCAATTCGGAAGGAACGCGAAATATAGGGTTATGCTGTGAAAAATATGGCGCGAAACTGGTTTATATATCGACCGACTACGTTTTTGACGGAAGGTCGCGCGCGCCTTATCACGAGTATGATCAGCCTTCTCCGATAGGCGTTTACGGCATGTCGAAATACTACGGCGAAAGATACGCCGAAAAAACCTGCCGCAAAAGCTTTATCGTCAGAACGTCCTGGCTTTTCGGAAAGAACGGTCATAATTTCGTCAAGGCGATACAAAAACAAATATCCGAAAATAGAAAGCTTGCGGTCGTCGTCGATCAGTGGGGTTCTCCGACGTACACCATAGACCTGGCGGTTTTCCTTCTGGAACTTGTAAACACCGAAAAATACGGCATCTATCACGCGACGAATGACGGGTTCTGCAACTGGCTTGATTTTGCTTCGGCCATAGTCTCGCTCGCAGGCGCCGGACGGATCGTAATAACCGGGATAACTTCCGACAGGCTTAACCGGAAGGCGGAGCGGCCTTTAAACTCCATGCTTCATAAAACTTCCATAATTTCAGCGGGCCTGAATTTACTCCCCGGCTGGCAGGACGCTCTTAAAAGATATCTGAACTCTTGAAAACGAATTATGAACGGGTATAAAAGGTAACCGGTAAAAAAAAATAAAATTTTTGTTGCATTTTTCTTTGTATAATAATAAAATATACTTTAATTGAAGGTGTGAATTATAATTTTCACTTTTAGTGACGTGTTTTTTATTAATATTTTATCAAGGAGATGAATTGCCGGATGAAAATAAAAAGAGCTTTAACGGTTCTGGCGATAATTATTTTATCTATTCTTCCGTTCGTGTTTATGCTGAATGGATGCGGCAGCGGCGGCGCAGGAGAAGGAATTTCCGCCCGCGACGGCAAAGGTCAGCTTAAAGTTTCCATGGCTATGAGATTCGTATCCGGGCCCGATAAAAGTATAACGCCGATACCTTCCAATGCTACCGGCAACATATCGCTTTTCGTGTCAGGCCCTTCAGCTTATCATAGAAGTGAAACGGCCCTCTATCAAAACGGCAGCTTCACTTTTGATAAGGTGACGGATGACGGCACTTATTCGGTAACGACCAGAGCGGGAATCACCTAACCCTCGGAAAACATGACTTA
>CAZKCG010000123.1:0-5193 GCA_964551445.1 uncultured bacterium
GCAAAAGTGCTTTCTTCGAGCTAGCCACCTATTTCCTGCTCAACAACGGATACGACTTTCTGACCGAGCTAGGGCGCGAAGCAACGGCACCGCCCTACTACGACCCGACCGTGTTGCACCATTCGCTAGGTAAAGCCGAAGGGCCATACAAAGAATTCATCACTGGTTCTGGCCACTTCGAACGTCGCTTTACCAAAGGGAGAGTCTTTGCGGTCGCTCCTGAAGCGTCAGAATGGAATTTCGCATGCCCCGAAGGGTATAAACAACTAGGGGCCGAATACCTTGAATGCAAAGGAGGGGAAACCTTCAAACTGAAAGAACTTCAGGGCGAAGTTTTCTACAAGGAATAGCCCCGGAGAATTAAGGATCAACCGAGGGTCCGGAGAAATCCGGGCCCTCTTTTTTCTGTGTACACACGGTACCCGGAAATAAAAAAGCCGGGGCGGATTATGCCGGAAAATTCGACGGGTTAGTCGCCCCCGATATCGGAAGCTAGATCATTTCAGGCTCTACCAGACTTAAATCAGGGACCGCGACGAAAATGATACTTAACATGATATCGTCGATATCGATGATAAAAATGGGAAAAGTATATGAAAATTACATGGTCGATCTCACTCCGACCTGTAAAAAGCTCGTCGAAAGAGGCTGCCGAATAATATCGGATATCTGCGGCATTGAAAGGGACGCCGCGGAAGCCGTTCTGAAAAAAGGCAAAATGAACGTTAAAACGGCCATTTTAATGCATCAGAAGGGGCTCACTCTCAAAGAGGCCCGTGAAAAACTTAAAAAAAGCGGAGGATTCTTAAGGCAGGCTTTAAAAAAATAATTACCCGTCAAAAAAAATAATTGATAAGTAAGCCTGTTTTTGATATGATAACAAGATATGAATGAAAAAATAAAATCGATCATCGAAAATTTGAAAAGATCGCCCGGTGCGGTCAAAATACTGGAACATTTTATAAAGCCTTTATTGGCGGCTTTATTTATGGCGTTCTTTTATTTCGTTATAATCTATTACAAGGACGAGAATACGAGAATACGCGACGGTTTCTTTCTTTTATACGTTCTGTTTCTGCCATTACTGATAAATATCGCTGCGAGCTTCATAGCCGTGTCCAAACAACGCATGGGCGCCTTATACGGCTTATCAACGGTCGCCGTGCCGTTCGCTGCGGTAGCTTTTTTACACATGAGATCTGATTTTTATTCGATGCCGGCTTTTTTCACCCAATTTCAGGCCGGAGGATCGTTTTATGTTCTTTATATAATGTATTCGGTATTTTTCGTAATAGCGGGCGTTTTTCTGGGGCTCGTGGACGAATTCATGTTCTCGGAAGAAAAGCGCGTTTCCATAAAATCGTCCGACGGAACTCCGATGACGAAGGCGAAACGGCGTAAGCTCAAGAAGAAGAAGCGCGACGCCGGCCGTCTCGATGAAAGCAAAAAACAGATGCTCAATGATATAATAGGGCCTGAAGAAGACAAAAAAGACGGTCTTTCGGAAGATGCAGAGCCCGGCGAGGAAGAATACGAGATATCGGAAGATGACGGAGACGAAGAAGATGATGATGTCCCGGCTGACGCCGCGGTCCCCAAGAAGATCGATGGCGGCGGCAATAAAAAAGATTAGTTGTGAGTTTAAAGTTAAGAGTTGAGAACTAAAGGCCTTTTTGGATATTTTGGAAATGGTCTTTTTATCGTTACAGCTTTTTAAATAAAGCGCCTTTGGCGCTGATTCCTTAACTCTTCACTATACACTCTCCATTTTTCACTATCGTATTTAATATTTAGGGATCTTTACGAAAATAAATCCTTCCTCGAGCCTCGTTTCGAATTTTTTTACGTAGATGTTTGGGGCGAAGGTCGAAACCCCCGTTTTAAGGTCGAATTTCCATTGGTGATAACGGCATATCAAAACCTGATCCTCGGCCATTATCCCTTCACAGAGCGGCATTCCCATATGAGGGCACTTATTGTCGATCGCGTAGATCGATCCGCCTGTCAGAAAGAACGCCACTTCCGCGCCGTTCGGCAGCTTGAACATTTTCCCTTCATTTTCCTTCAATTCTTCCGCTTTTATGGTTTTTACAAATTCGAATTCCATTATCAGCCTCCGTTATTTTTATGAAAATGTATCATAAATTAGCTTAATTATCAATAAAATTCTTGACCTTTAGCTGAAAATCCTATAATATTATCTTCTGAAAAAAATTTTTTGAAAGGCGCTTTCAATTGTCTTTGAATATCCGTATCAACATAACGATAACCCTTGTTTTTGTAATAGTGTTCACTTCCTGTTTCTGGCTGTATTCAAACCATAAATTCGAAGGGTTCGAGGTCAAGCTTATCGATTATAATTTTTCAAGGCGCGGCGCTATAGCGGCCGACAAACACATCGTGATCGTAGGTTTTACTGACGCGTGTCTTGCCGAGCTCGGAAAATGGCCTTGGAAAAGGGACATCCATGCCGAAGTGCTCAGAAAACTCACCGAAGCCGGAGCCTCCGTCATAGGCGTCGACGTGCTTTTTCAGGATAGAAGCCCTGATCCGCCCGACGACGACCGATTCATACAAACCGTCAAAAATGCAAAAATAATAGTCTTATCCGCCGTTATAACAAGCGTTATCGAATACGCCGGCGGCGCGCTTACCAACATCAAGCGCGTTACGCTTCCTTTCGAGGACATAGCTAAAGGGGCCGCCGGTCTCGGTTTTATCAACGTGAATTACGAAACGCTCAACACTGACGGTATCCTTCGCTGCCTGCCTCTTTTCGAGAATATACCGGGCCGGGATTATTATTCGTTCGCCTATGAGATCGCGAAAAACACCGGAAAAGCTAAGCTTGTGCCTTCGCAAGATACCAGTTATTACATAAACTATCACGGCCAGAACAGGACCTACGAATACGTCTCTTTTTCAAAGGTTTATTCAGGCCAGCTTCCGATGTCTTATTTCAGGGATAAATACGTTCTCATAGGGCCGGCCGCCACGGCGATGGGCGATCTTCACCATACGCCATTCGGCACGATGCCCGGGACCGAGGTCCAGGCAAATATCCTCGATTGCATCGTCAACGATAATTTCCTCAAACGGTTCACGGCGGTCCAGAATTTTATTTTCTGGCTGGCGCTCGCAGTTCTATCGCTCGCAGCTTTTATTTTTTCATCGACCAAAGCCGCGACTCTTTTAAACGCGTTTTTTCTGATGCTGCTTCTTTTTGCCAACCGCTTTCTTTTCATTAAATACAACTTCATACTCGATATCTTTCCGGCGCTTGTAATTATAACATCCTCATATTTTCTGGCCGCTCTCGCGGCTTCATTTGGAAAACTGCTGACCACCAATGAAATATTGCAGCGCAGGATCCGCGAACTTAACGCCCTATATTCAATATCGCGTAATATCTCAGAACTCATCAACCTGGATAAAATACTTAAGGACGTGCTTGACGAGGCTATTAAAACGCTCGATACCGAACGCGGATCGCTTATGCTCATAGACGACGACGAACAGAAGCTCGAGGTAAAGGTCGCCACCGGGTTTTCCGGAACGACGGAAAACAAGGTTCTTATACCTATAGGCGAAGGCATAGCCGGGAAAGTTTTTTCGGATTGTGGATCGATCGTTTCAAATTCAGGCGACACGGATCCGCGTTTTAAATCTTTCTCTTCCATGGAGCCTGGCGCATCGGGCGGACAGGCTTACAAGGTCCGTAATTTATTGTGCGTTCCGCTTATAATGGGCGAAAAAAAATGTATCGGCGTTATAAACATAGTAAATAAGATCGATAACAGCCGCTTTACCGAGGATGACGTCAAGCTCATGGAGACCATCGCCCACCATGCGGCCACTCTGATAGAAAACTCCAAGCTTTATAAGCTCGCGACGGTTGATGGAATGACCGGGCTCTATGTTCACCGCTATTTCCAGGTCCGGCTCAAGGAGGAATTTATCCGTTCGGTCCGCTATGATAACAACATCTCGGTCATAATGACCGATATCGACCACTTTAAAAAGTTCAACGACACCTACGGCCATCAGTGCGGCGATATGGTATTAACGCACGTCGCTAAAATAGTGCGCGATACCATAAGAAACATAGATATAGCGGCGCGCTACGGCGGCGAGGAATTCGCGGTCATACTTCCAGAAACGGAGAATGACGGAGCCTTTAAACTCGCCGAACGAATAAGGAAGAACGTTGAAGAAAGCTATTGCCAGACACCCAAGGGCGCGCTGAAGGTCACGATAAGCCTTGGCGTCGCTTCCAACCCCGACTGCCACGCTCCGACGCAGGCCTCGCTTATAGCATGCGCCGATTCGGCGCTCTACAAGTCAAAAGAAGGCGGCCGCAACAAGGTCACGACCTTCGTCGGAGATCAGCCCGTTATATCTCTCGATAAAGATTAATCATCTTTTTTCGGTCATTTCCTTGACAACGCATTTCCTATCCCTTATAATTAGAGTAGGGGATAAGTATCATTTTTAACCGCCCCGGTTTGAAATTTTTATATAGATGTTTACGCAATCGATCGTTATTATTATTTTATGAAAAATCTATTTCTATCAGATATTTGAAAGGAGAGGGTGTTTTATGATTAGAAATTTCCTGAATCCAATGTTTTTAAAGGTGATGAATCTATTTTTAATATTGGTTTTCGCGTCCGCCATTCTTGTAGTTGACGTTACTCCCGCTCACGCAGGCTTCTTCAGCAGCATAGGCAAAGCTATTTCAGGCGCCGTAGGCGGCATCACAAAAGCCGTCAGCGGAATATTCGGCGGCGGCGGTGGTATCAGCGGTATATTTGACAGCATTAAATCGGCTATCGGCCCCATTACTGAATCGTTTAAGAGTTTTCTCGGTCCTATTACCCAATCATTACAGGGAACTATCGGCTCTCTTACCAGCGCATTCAAAGGGATCGCAGGCGGCCTTACCAGCCAGATCGGCGGCATAGTTTCCGGTGTTCAGGGCGCTCTCGGCGGCATCGCCGGTAAAGCTCAGGGCATATTCGAAAAGGTTAGCGGCTTTGCTCAGAACATAATGGGCGCCGTCCAGAAAGTAGCAGGCGGCGGTCTCGGCGGCGTTCTCGGCCAGATAGGCAACCTCGCAAAAGGAACGGCGATCGGCGATGTGGCCGGTAATCTCGGGCAAACGGTCGATCAGAGCCGCCGCGACCTGCAGGG
>CAZKCG010000124.1:0-5103 GCA_964551445.1 uncultured bacterium
AAATACCGCTGCCGGAAAAAACGGTCCGAATTTAGCCGGACTTCCGGCGAAGCTCTTATACGTGGCCGACGATCCAGACCATAATACGCCATACGTGAATCTTATCAATACATCGTTTTGCTATTTCGACGCGGAAGCGTCCAACGGAATGCAGAAACTTCCCCCCGGCGGTGACGCGATAACTCCGCTTGCGAAAAGAGAACTCACTCCTGAAATAAGATGGGGCTGGCCGCCTACTTTCCTTGCCGGCACTTCAACTTCTTTATACGCCGGAGATGGCGATCTGACCTTTAAATTCACTAAAAACCCGAGCAAGACCATAACATACCTGGTAGTAAATACGATATCGCTGGTCATCGGAGTAACGGACCTTTTGGCTGACCCAAAGAAACTCGAACAGCTTACGGCGGCGCTTAAAACATCGGGCGGCATAACTGCCGATCTTTACAATAAATATCTCATCACCCCGCCTTCGATGCCTTCTTCATTATCGGAATGGGGCTCGTTCGCCTTCGGGTTCGCAAAAGACGTCCTTTCTATCTCAACCACTATAATCACGACTGTCATTGGCGAAGATATCCTTCTACAGCGCGGCATAAGCAAGAAGCTTCTTACGGAAGCGTCGGCCGCGATCGTCAAAAAACTTAACGTCGCCTATTCCGTGGCTTCTACCGCGTATTCGCTCGCTGACGTGAGCGCCACATTTTATTCATTATATAACAGCGAGCCGTCCTACAGCGAAAGCGGAAAACAGCTCAGCGGCTGGTATCCCAAAACAACCGCCGATCCAATTACCATGACCTTGGACCTGGGAGGCGGAACGACGATAGATCTTATTTATATCAAGCCGGGAAGTTTCGCTATGGGAAGCCCTGATACCGAAACCGGCCGCGTGCCCGCCGAAGGCCCGGTGCATAGCGTGACGATATCGAAAGGCTTTTATATAGGCAAATACGAGGTCACTCAAAAACAGTGGTCGGTCATAATGGGATCGAACCCGTCACCCGCCGCATACGGCATTGATGACAATTTTCCCGTTCATCAAATCAATAGCGACGACTGTTTTTTGTTCGTGTCAAAAATCAACGCGAAAAAACTCGTCGCCGGGACATTTAAACTTCCAACCGAGGCGCAGTGGGAGTTTGCCTGCCGCGCGGGAACGGTAACGCCTTATTATTTCGGTTCAGCTATTTCCGGCGCTTACTGCTGGTATAAAGACAATTCAAAATCAGCCGCCGGCAATCCGATACTTCATCTTGTCGGCCAAAAAACTCCCAACGCCAACGGCTTATATGATATGTCGGGCGGCGTGAGCGAATTCTGTTATGACTGGTTCAATCTCCTGACTTACACGACCGACGCCGTCACTGACCCGCAGGGCGAGAGCGGCCCTTATCCAGTTGATAACGGGCATACCCTGCGCGGAGGTAATTTCTACACAGGAACCGCCGCAAGCTGCCGCGCCGCATACAGAGGATTCGTCTATGGCGATCAAAGGAGCATTGGTAACGGAGTAAGAGTTATAATGCAACCATAGCCGATCAATAAAAAAATATGTTGCCGTTTCAGATATTTTTTTGCAAGGTTTCCGCTGGATGTGCGCATTCGAAAAGTCATTCAAAAACAGCCGCAAATAAATAAAAGCTGAAAAAGACATTCTGCGCGCATTTAAAAAAACTTAGACTGTAAAAGCTTTTCACAGCAAAATAATTGAATGCAGCTGCCGCGCGAATTTATTCAATATGCTCTTCAAGGTATATTTTAATAGCATTATGAATTGATTTATGATATAATTGCCGGCATGAATTTATCATTGATATCCAATAAAAATTCATATATGAAGGTCCTTTCCGGACCAACGGCGCTGCCGGCATCCCTTCTTGTTATGGCCGCCGTTCTGACGCTGCTGTTATTTCCGGTTAATAACTGCCTCGCCGCTTCCGAAACTATCGAGATCAAGGTCTGGTCGATGGGTATGGAGAGCGAGTACATCAGGCAGCTCACCGATCGCTTTGAAAATGAAAATCCGGGAATTCGCGTCATAAACCAGGCGGTTCCATGGGGCGACGCGCATGAAAAACTTATCACCGCGATAGTCGGCAACGTTCCGCCTGACGTATGCCAGCTTGGAACGACATGGATGCCTGAGTTTCAGGCTATGGGCGCGTTCGAACCGCTTGACGGGCATATAAAAAATTCAAAGATCATAAAACTTGACGACATGTTCCCGGGCTCGCTTATGTCCAACCGTTACAACGGAAGTTATTACGGTCTCCCCTGGTACGTCGATACACGGGTTTTCTATTACCGCAGCGATATTCTCACCGCGTCAGGATACGATAAGTTCCCTGAAACATGGGACGGATTCATCGCGATGCTCCGAAAACTTAAGACCGATCTTCAAAAAAAGGGGAAGAGAAGTTATCCGGCATGGCTTCCGGCGACCGACTCGTTCTTCTTTCTATCGCTTATGTGGCAAAGCGGCACCGACCTTTTAGACCCTGAAAATAAAAAGTGCGTTATAGATAATCCAGCCGCCGTAAAAGCTCTGACGGAATACGCGGCGCTCTTTGACGAAAAACTTGGCCCATTCAACGATCCGCTGCTCGAAGAAAAGGCGTTCGAAAAAGGTCTCTGTCCGATGTTCATATCGGGTCCCTGGACGATGACCGATATGGACAGATACAGCCCCGAGATAGCCGGAAAATGGACCACCGCGAAAATGCCGAAAAAAGACAATTCCATGTCATTCATCGGCGGCTGCAACTTAGTGATATTCCGTGATTCCAAACGAAAAAAAGAGGCGTTCAGACTTATCGAATTCATGAGCCGTCCTGACATTCAGGCCGAATGGTACCGCATATCAAAAGACCTGCCGCCCAATAAGCTGGCGTGGAATTACGAGGTCGTCTTTTCAAACCCGAAATTAAAAGCGTTCAAAGATCAGCTCGCCGAAACGCGCACCCCGCCTACCGTCGGCGAGTGGGCGCAGCTTGACAGCTTGATCTGCGGCGCTCTCGAGGAAATGATGTATAAAAAGATCACTCCGCGGGAAGCTATCGCAAAGATCGGCAGAAAAACCTCTGAAATAATGGCTGAGCGGGATTACAGCCAGACGGCGTTCTATAAATTCTCGGTTGTAGTGTTCATGTTCGCTCTAATCATTTCAGGGCTTTTCATTTATTTTAAAACTCACGCGCCGGCGGCGGACCGCATAAGCTCTAAGCGCTTCAATTCCGCGGCCTCGTTGTTTCTCCTGCCGGCGATCTCCGTGATGACGGTTTTTTTATTCATACCTATAATCTCCTCCTTCATAATAAGCTTCACCAACTGGAATATTTACGGCGTCCGCGACGCGAGCAAGATAATTTTCATCGGTATCGAAAATTACTCGAAGATCATTTCCGATCCCATATTCTTCAGGGCGCTTCAAAACACTCTTGTGTACGCCTTTCTTGGTGTTCCGCTTAACATTTTTCTCGCGCTTGGCGCGGCTGTCCTTTTAAATCAGGGATTTGTCCGGTTCAAAAGTTTCTTCCGGCTCGGATTCTTTCTTCCGGTCATAACGACATTCGTCGCGGTAGCTCTTATATGGCGATGGCTCTATGATACAAGCCACGGCCCGATCAACTGGGCCATTGGAGGAGCCGGCGTTCCTCCGCAGAACTGGCTTTCCAGCGAATATCTGGCGCTGCCGGCTATCGTTTTCATGGGCGTGTGGAAAGGCTTCGGCTATAACATGATGATTTTCATAGCGGCGCTTCAATCGATCTCCGACGAAATATACGAGGCGGCCGAGATCGACGGCGCCACGCGCGTTCAGCAGTTCTTCTATATAACTCTCCCGATGATCAAAAAGACCACTTTCTTCATAACGGTCATGACAGTGACAAGCTGCCTGCACGTATTCGCCGAGCCTTATATCATGACTGGCGGCGGTCCCATGAACAGCACCATGTCGGTGGTGCTTTATATGTATAACCACGGCTTCAAATACTATAACCTCGGATATTCTTCGGCTATCGCCTATGCTTTATTCGCGATAATGTCGGTGATAACCTTCATGCAGTTTAAAGTGGCGAAATGGTTCGATTGACGATGATTAATTAATATGACAAATAAAACGGGCCTCATACAAAAAATATCTTTATACGCGCTTATCGTTATATTTCTTATCTCGACGGTAATGCCTTTCGCATGGATGTTTTTCACTTCGCTGCGAGTCGCGCCGAACACTCTCATCGTGCCGCCACCGCCCGAAGGAACGGCGACCATATTAAACTATATTACAATATTTGAGAACGCTCATTTTTTCAGAAGTCTTATGAACAGCATGATCGTGACTTTCTCGCTTACGGGCCTTTCGATCCTTATAAACGCTATGGCCGCGTATTCATTCGCCAAGCTCAATTTCCCCGGCCGTGAAAAGCTCTTCGCGCTGCTTCTTCTGACGATGATGGTGCCCGGCAAGGTAACGATGATGCCTGTTTTTATAATCCTTAAAAGCCTTAACCTTTTAAACTCATACATCGGCCTCGTCTTTATCGGATCAACCAGCGTTTACGCCATATTCATGCTCCGCCAATTCATGTACGACATACCGGACGAACTGATAGAATCAGCCCGTATCGATGGATGCGGCGAGCTCAGGCTCTTCTTCTCGATCGTGCTTCCGCTTTGTAAACCAATACTTGCGACGCTCATCATAATTAACTTCATCGGCGCCTGGAATGAACTTCTCTGGCCGCTGATTATCATGATAGACGAAAAAATGTACACGCTTCCCGTCGCGCTCGCAAATCTTAACGGCCGCTACGGGTCCGATCAGGGCATAATGATGGCCGGAGCGGTCATCGTGATCGTGCCGATAATAATAATTTTCCTTCTGGTGCAGAAATATTATATCAGGGGAATAACAGCGGGAGCGGTCAAAGGTTAGCTAATTAGTTGATAGATAATAGTGAAAAGAGAATAGTTGAGGATGCGGCCTTCGGCCGTCATTTTTAATGGTCACTATTATCTCTTCTTTATTATCTGATAAAAAGATTAAACCCGCCGCAAATTAATGCAGCGGGTTTATTTATTTTCGTTTGAATTTCATAT
>CAZKCG010000125.1:0-4844 GCA_964551445.1 uncultured bacterium
ACGCGAATAAAATTGAGGCGCTTATCACCGATAAAACAAAAGTTATTATGCCGGTCCATATCGGCGGTTATCCCTGCGAAATGTCGAAAGTGAATGAAATAGCTAAAAGGCGCGGTCTTTTTATTGTTGAGGATGCCGCGCACGCGATAGGCACGAAGTACGCCGGAGAAATGATAGGAACGCATGGCGACGCCGTCGTATTCAGTTTCTACGCCACTAAAAATCTCGCATGCGGCGAAGGCGGGATGGTGGTTTCAAAGGATACCGGATTGATAGAAAAAATTAGAAAAGCGAGTTATTTCGGAGTCAATAAAGAGGCCTTCAAACGCTATGATAAATCAGGGTCATGGTATTATGAGGTTGAAGAACTGGGGTTTAAATATAATTTCGACAGCATTCACGCCGCGCTCGGTCTCGCGCAGCTGAAAAAACTCGATTTTATGAATCAAAGGCGGCGCGCGATAGCCGAAAGATATAAAAATGAGCTCGATCCGGTTTTCGGTTTTCAAAACGGCTCGGATTCGAATTATCATATTTATCATCTTTTTATTATCAGGGTTCCGGCTTCGATAATAAGCCGCAACGACATGTTTAATATGCTCAAGGAAAGAAATATAGGCTCGAGCGTTCATTTTATACCTATACACCATCATCCATATTACAGGGATAAATTCCGTTCAGGCGACTACCCTGTTTCGAATAACGTTTTTGAGACGATTCTTTCAATTCCCATGTACCCTTCGATGAGCGACGAAGAGGTCGGTTACGTTATAGAAAGCGTGAACGCAATAATAAGGAGTTTTAAAAAATGAAAAACGCGCTGGAACTTATCCTGGCTTCTAAAAAAGTTGCGGTGTGGGGACTTGGTTATCTCGGCTACACGACGGTTTTAAAGCTTCAATCAAGGGGTTTTTTTTCAAAGATATATGATTTTGATCCGGCCAGGGCCGAGGGCGTTTTGAACGGGAAATATCCCAGCGCCGAACAATCCGTGTCATGGTCTTCGACCGGGAACATACCCGCGCTCGATGCAGGTAAGATCGAAATATCCGCTTCGGAACGGGATATGTTTTCCGACGATACGCCGGTTCATATTCTTTCACATCCCGCGACTCATTCCGGAGGCCCGGAGAACGGAAACCTGTTAAAACTGGCCGAAATCTTCAAACATAACGCGATCGAGGGAAAAAAACCGCTCGTACTATTTCAGTCGGCATCTATTCCGGGGTCCATAAATAAATTTTTCATCGAACCGCTCGGCGATAAGATCAATTTTTATAATATAGGCACATCTTTCAGAAGCGACTGGTCGATAGAAGAATTTCTGGCTTCGTCGGACGCGGTTTCGTGTTCCGCCGTAACTTCGGACGGCTTAAAAATATTAAGGGCGTTTTTTGAATTATTGGGGGTTTCTACAAGGCCGCTTTGCACGATAAAAGAAGCCGAGCTTCTGGAAAACGCCAAAAACGGGATACAATATGCGATAACATCTTTCGTTAACCAGCTGGCGCTGGCTTATCCGGACACCAATCTCAACGAGATATCCGACATAATATTATCAAATCCGAATATAAAAAAATGCCGCCCCGGGATAGGGTCAGGCGGTTATAGAATGCCGGCCGCGCTGGATAACATAATTTATGGAAGTTCTTATCCGAACGCGTTAAGTTTGATAAAAGAAAGCCAGTTCGTGAATATTTCGACGATGATCAGTTATTGCGAATATATTAAAAGGCATAAATATTCCACCGTGGTCATTCTCGGCATTTCATACAGCGGAAATCAGAAGGAACTCGGACTTTCGCCGTCTCTGGTTATCGCAGAAACTCTTTTAAAATCAGGCGCTGATGTTAAAATACACGATCCGCTTTACTCATGCGATGAAATTTCAGGGCTTTTGAGCGGAATAAGCTATTTTGAATATGAACAGATGGATTTTCACGGGGTTGACGTCGTTATCGTCGCATCGGAACATACAGGCTATAAATATTTAACGCAGCGCGATATCGAAAAATTTTTGAACGGGAAAGTTAAGCTTGTTATCGACAGCTCCAATTCATGGAACCATTATAAATTTAACGGCGGCACCGTCTATCATCAGATAGGCGACGGCACCGTCGATGTTTTAAGCTGATATTATGTGCGGAATTTGCGGATATATAAAATTGAATAAGCAGGGACCTGAAAACCCGTCGGAATTAGTTGCGTCCATGCTGAAAAAAATGAGCCATCGCGGCCCCGACCAGGGCGGGATTGGCGAATACTCAAATGTGGCTATCGGTATGAACCGGTTGAGCATAGTTGACTCGGCGAAGCATGAAATACCTTATTCAGAACCTTCGAAACGGTATTTCGTGGTTTATAACGGTGAAATTTACAACCATGATTCCATCAAAGGTCCTCTCAAAAGCAAATATGAATTTAAAACGGTTTCGGATGCGGAGACCGCTCTTTATAATTTTGCCGAAAAGGGGACGGCGTCTTTTCGGGATTATAACGGGATGTACGTTATAGTCGTGCACGACGCCATCGAGAAATGTACTTACGTCGCAAGGGATAAGGCTGGCGAAAAGCCTCTTTACTATTTAAAAACTGACGGACATGTCGCTTTTGCGAGTGAGATAAAAGCTTTGCTCGAGGTGATTCCGGCCGTCGAAAATAAGGTTGCGAGTTATTCAGCTTATGAATTTTGCATCGGCCGGGAAACGATGTTTCGGGATATTTATCAACTTGAACCTGGCGAATATCTTAAAATAACGAATGACGGAGATGTTTCGGTCAATCCTTACTGGAAGATATGGGATAATCTGATCGATGTGCCTGACGACCCGGCAAAGATAGAAAACGATCTTACCGAACTCATTGAAGACGCGATCCTTCTCAGGACGAAGAACTGCGCTTATAACTATGCCACATTTATAAGCGGCGGAGTCGATTCGGCGCTTATCTCCTGCATAGCCAAACCGCAGTTCGTTTATCATTGCTACTATCCTCTGGGTAAGGCTTTTGACGAACTGGAATACGCAAAACTTGTCGCGAAAAAAATAGACCGCGAACTCATTATTATAGAGCCGGCGAAGGAAGATTTCGAGCGCACTCGAAAACCGATCGCGTATCATCTTGATACGCCCTGCACCTGGACGAGTTTCAGCTTATGGATGGTGCTTGAACGGGCAAGCCGGGACGTCAGGGTAGTTATGTCTGGCGAGGGCGCCGATGAGGCTTTTGCCGGTTATCACAGATATCATCTTTTGAACCATGACGAACAGATAAAAAAGCTTGAAGCCATGCAGGAATATGAATATCTGATAAACCGTTATTACGGCTCGCCCGTTGAACGTTATGCGAAATTGGTGAACAGGTGCGACAATATATATGACGCGGCGGTATGGAAATACCTTCACGAGTCGATAGGCTTTTATTTCGGCAAAGTGAAGAACGACGTCGTTCACGCGATGGGGCTCAATGATTTTTATTCGACCATGCAGGTCCTGCTGCAGATGGCCGACAGGGTAAATATGGCTTTCAGCGTCGAGAACAGATCGCCTTTTCTTGATTACAGGCTGCTGCAGTATGCTTTCAGCATGCCGTCGAAATACAAGATAAACGAAGGCATTACAAAGTGGATATTGAAGAAGATCGCGAAGAAATTCATTCCGCGCGAGATAGCTGAACGCGTAGATAAACGAGGTTTCAGTGCACCGGTCAACGTCTGGTTCGGATGGGACAGCAGCGGAAAATATAACCGCAGCATCTATCGTGAAATGGTTTATAACGACTGGAAGGAGGCGTTCAAGGTTGCCCGGCCGCTATAATGGATGGCGCGTGATATGCCTGCCGCGAGATGCTTTTTAATTCGATTCGATTTCTGATTTTTTTCCCACTGGTCACTTCCTTATATTTTGCTTTGCCGCATAAATACAGATGGTTCATGCTTCTCGCCGCGAGCTGTTTTTTCTATATGTCCTTTATTCCGGTTTATATATTAATACTCTTTTTACTGATAGTCATCGATTATATCGCGGGTATTATGATCGAAGGCGCCTCGGGAGGCAGAAGAAAACTCTATCTTGCGGCCAGTATTTTTTCCAACGTTTTTATTCTGGCGTTTTTTAAATATTATAATTTTTTCAATGAAAATCTGGGCGTCATGCTTCAATTTTTCAATTTCCAAAATCCCATGCACAGCATTGACATAATATTGCCGGTAGGGCTTTCTTTTCATACTTTCCAGGCAATGAGCTACACCATCGAAGTTTATCGCGGCAGCCAGAAAGCCGAGCGCCATTTTGGCATATACGCGCTATACGTTATGTTCTACCCTCAACTGGTAGCCGGGCCGATCGAAAGGCCGCAGAACCTGATCCATCAGTTTCATGAAAAGCACGAATTCGATTATCAAAGGGTGACGGACGGTATCAAGCTGATGGCGTGGGGGATGTTCAAAAAGACGGTTATAGCCGACCGCGCCGCTCTGCTGGTGGAACAGGTATATTCAAATCCCTCCGGTTTTGAAGGGATACATTTCATAATCGCCACGATTTTCTTCGCCTTTCAGATCTATTGTGATTTTTCCGCTTATTCCGATATCGCTATAGGTTCGGCTTCGGTCATGGGCTTTAAACTTATGCAGAACTTCAACCGCCCTTATTACTCTAAAAATATTTCCGAGTTCTGGAAGCGCTGGCACATCTCGCTTTCGACCTGGCTCAAGGATTATCTTTACGTTGCTCTGGGCGGGGACACCGTGGTCCGCTGGAAGCTATTCGCGAGTCTTTTTATAACTTTTTTATTCAGCGGGATCTGGCATGGCGCCAACTGGACATTCGTGGTCTGGGGAGCCA
>CAZKCG010000126.1:0-4798 GCA_964551445.1 uncultured bacterium
GAAAAACTAACAATAGTGTGTTCGGTGTGTCCACTTTTCCGGGGATAGCTCAGTTCAGGCTTTCTGATCGTATCGAATTCGTCGCCGTTTATTTTCATAGAGGCGGTTGCGACGATCGAAATAAGGTTATTTCCGAACGCAAGCGTAACATCGCGCATGATGACCCTGTAATAAAGAAAAATAGTAAAAAAAGTCACCGAAAGCGTAACGATGCCCAAAAACATGGCTAATTTGGTTTCAAAATTAATTCTAATTCTCATAAAAACGAAAGCGATGATCAAATATTAAAAGAGGAAGGTTGTTAAAAACATGGCAAACTTTTAGATTTTATTATATTCGATTTTTCAAAAAAACTCAAGATTTAAAATATCGGGGCGATAAAAACCGCTTCCGGAAAGCTCGTTTCTGAAAACATATTCAAGCCTTATTTTTATTGATGCCCGCCCAAGTTAAGAGTCTGACCTGAAAAAACAATATTAAAAGCTGAGCGAACTCGAAAGTTATGCGTGCCGGGACAGGAAAAACTGAAACCACTGATCAATAAAGTTATACGGCGCGCGCAGCATAGAGATCTATGGATAAACCGTAAATAAACGTGCTGTTATGACGATATGTTATATGGAGAGCACATTTATAGAAAGCGGGTTTATATGAGAACTACAAATTATAATTCAGAACTGATAGGATTGCAATATTTAAACGCTACTCAGAGCTCGGCCACGGACCTACTTGGCTTGAGTACGAATAAGGCGAATGAAAATCTGAACATAGTGGCGCAAAAATATGCTGCGGCAAAAGCCAGTTCCACAACCGCCACCGGCAGTGTCAACTCGGTTATCAGCAGCGAAGCGAGTAATTTAAATAAAGTTTATGAACAGGTCAAACAGAGCGGAAATAAAGAGGCGATCGACGGATTCCGCGAAGCCGTCATGGGTTATTCCAAGGCCGGGGACGCGGCCGGGCTTAAGAATTTTTTTGAGACGGGCGTGAAGTTGGTAAACGATAAAAACACAGCTTCTTTGATCAATGAGCTTGCGGTCGCCGATAAGATCTCAAAACAGATCTCGGCGTCGTCCGCCACTCAGTTTTTAAACCAGGCGTCAGCTGCTTATTCTCAGTCGGGCCTTCAAGCCATGACCGATTACGCTAAAGCCGCCGGCCACATTATTTCAGGAACAGGCACTAACAGCCTTCAGATCTCGAGCGCAAAAGCGGCCGTTCTCGGAAACCTGACGACGCTATGGAAAGCGGTCAGCGCCCAGAGCGGCGTTACAACGGCGCAGATAAAGACGCAGCTGAGTGATATTTCGTCTAACGTTTTAAAGGCCGGCGACCTCAAAGCTGCTAACGATTACCTCAATACTAAGATCCAGCAGGTTAAAACGGCCTCGGGCACGAAGGTCGCAAAGGATTAACGGCTATCTATTTTCAAAAGAGATCAGGAGAACGCCAGTATGCTATTGCTTATGGCGTTCTTTTTTAACCGGATCCGGGAAGCACTGAAAAATTATTGATTTGGTATATCAGGGAAGTGAAGGAAAATGAAGTATTCAAGCGTCGCGCCGTGCGGATTGATTTGCGATCTGTGCTACGCGTTCCAGCGAACGAAGAACAGATGCGCGGGGTGTAACTCAGGCGGGGTCAAAACATCTTATTGCGAAAGATGCCGGATCAAGCAGTGCCCTGAAAAGGCCGATGATTCAGAGCTTTGCAATAAGTGCGCAAAATATCCGTGCAAAAGCGTCAAAAACCTGGACAAGCGATACTCCGTGAAATACGGCGAGAGCGCCATCGCAAACTTTGATATGATCAAAGAAAAAGGAATAAGGGCGTTCATCAGGGAACAGAAAGAGAAATGGAAATGCCCGTGCTGCGGGAGCCTGCTGTGCGTGCATAAGGCAGTGTGTCAAAATTGCGGCAACCCCAGGGATAAGGGCCGGTGAAAGTGAGTTCGGGAGAAAAATAAATTCAAATCTCAAAAATGGCTGGATTTTCTATTGACTAAAAAAGAATTCTGGTATGATAACCGTTTCGACTTAAAGAAAAGTCCCGATCGAGCCAGCGAAACTATCGTCCGGGTAAAAGGAGATAATTTTGAATATGAAAATATTAATAAAGCGTTTGGGAAAAGCTTTTAACCTGACGAGCGACCTTATCAACGGCGTATCTGACGATGCGCTGAAGCTGAGGCTTAAAACGCTGCGTTCAAATACCATCGGCCAGCAGATCTGGTGCATGATCGGGGCGAGAGAAAGTTATTTGAAAGCGATGGTTAATAATGGATGGGCAGGATTTGGCTGTTCGCTTAAAGATACTGCGTCGAAAGCGGAAATTTTGAAATGCCTTCAAAGCTCCGCAGAGCGATGTTTGAATTTTCTTGATGCTCAGCAATTGAATGAGATTCAAGCCGAACTGGCAATTACAATGCTTGAGCATGAGATCATGCATCACGGCCAGCTGATCCGGTATTTTTATGGGAATGATCTGGCTTTTCCAAAAAGCTGGAATGAAAGATACACCGTTTGAAATAAAAGTATTTCAAAATAATTTTTTAAAAAGCAAACCGCTGGAACGAATTGCGCCGCGTTCATCACGGCAAGAGCGCATTGAACGGCATAAGTTCAGCAGGAAAAATAAACGCCGGTTATGAAAACAAAAACTCTCCGGATATTATTTGATCTTCGGAGAAGTTTTTATTTATGAGATAGTCCGGGATATGTAAAATTAAATTAGCACTTTGCGGTTGCCGATACTGCGGCGGAGCAGCTTCCTTTCTGATTTCCTTCGGCTATGGCACTGGTTATACCGACAGCTATGCAGCCTATTCCTAATGAAAGTACGCTACTAACTCCGATCATAGCTTTGCTGCCTGCGCTGCCGCCGGCCACATTAGCCAGATCGTCGTCTGATAATTACTTGTTTGAGTTAACCTTGTCTATAAGTTCGGCGCGCGCCGCCAGGAGGTCTTCATTTGAAAAGGCGAATCCTGAAGTTTTGCCGAACATCTGTTTTACCATGTCTTTACTCATTTGAACAACTCCTCTTTTTTTATTTACGAGATACATCCTACACACTTGCATTATATTTTACAAGTAAACTAAACTAATATTTCAATGATTTTTACCACCGGCGTATCCGGCCTGGTCACAAAACAATGCGCCTGATCAGAACCGCTTCCGGAAAGAGCATCGAATAATACAGATAGGATAGCGTATTTATGCGTGCCTGGCCGAAGAGATAAAGAATAAATAAATAATCTTTGCTTTTTTTAGTTTTGCGCTGTTATAATATCGCTTGTTATGAATTCTAATGAAACTGTTTTTAACGACGCCACGATCGTCGGATATTCAGGGCCGGCGGGCGCTAAGGTTTTTTTCCGCGGGAAAAATGACGCGGTGATATTTCTTTCGATTGGAACGCTCCATGAATTTTCGAGGGATGAATTTGACGAATTAGCCGGACTTGCCGTCACGGCTTCGGCAAAGTTATGCGCAATTGACGGTTCATGTTCGTCCGGCGCTCTCGCCGGCGGAGTTTCAGACAGAAAAAGATCTATATTTCTGCTTCAGAACGGCGACGTAAAAGTTAATTTCTTACAATTGTCAAAGGTTTTCACGAATAAAACATTTATTTCATTCGCCTCGGCGCTTGAAACCGCGTCACAGAATTTAAAGACATATAAGCGCAGGAGCGTTGAAAAAGAAAAAGCGCTCGAACCATGGAAAGAGAAAAGATCAAATTTATCCGGGCGGGATATGTTTTATAGATCGGTTTTTCTTGTTCTGGCTATTTTAACGCTCGCGGATGTCTTTCTTCTTATAACGGGTATCTTCAATCCAGCGGTTTTTTTCGCCGTTCTTATATTAACGCCCGTGGTGATACTTCTGTTTTTGATATTGCCGAAAGGCGACAGGGCGAATTTGTCGCAAAACACTCGAAAATATCTTGACGAAGATCTTTTGACACATATTTCAAGACTGAATTTTTCAAAAAAAACGGTAGAATTCTTCGTTGTTTTATTTTTAGCGTTATTTTTCATGACGGTATATTTTTCAAAGGCTTTTCCATTGGTTTATAACTTCTGGAAGGATTATTTCGGCGGGAAATAAGATCAAACTCTGATATCGCATTTCAGGTCAATGAACACAACATGGTGAAACATCCAGGCGCGATCAACACGTAATCGCGCTAGCGTTTTGCAGCCGAAAAATATGTAAGAATAAGCCGTATAGAGAAGCGAAAGATACAGGATAAAGCAGTAATAAGTCTTTCGTAATTTATTATCTTTATTTTAAGTTCGTTTATTCATCCAGGAAAGAGCATTGAACATCAATTACAAGACCGTCGCCGTCTTCGGCATCGCTAAAATTAAGTTTTAACATATAGTTTTTATTTTGATATTTTATGAGGGCGCCGGTTTCCTGCGTTGGAAGATCCTCGTTGGAAGGCAGATAGGCAACGCCTTTGAATTTCGAAACGAAAATATCGACGAACTCACGCATATCAGATGGATCCACTTTCAACGGCCACTGGGCGGAAGCAAGTGGACAGGAAATTCCGTCTTTGATCTCAACTATATTTAATTCGCTCTCTTTCGATTCGATGTGAATGCGGCCGGCGACATTTAATGTCAGACGCCGAATTACTTCGCTAAAAAGACGCACGGCGAGAGATTCTACCGTCGGTTCCGGCCGCGGATCATCCTCTTTGCCGTCATGCCACCCGCCAATGATGTGAACTTTGTATTTGATATCGTCGTTATAAACCTCTTCGCTCAATTTTATCATATCGCGCGACC
>CAZKCG010000127.1:0-4792 GCA_964551445.1 uncultured bacterium
CATGACCGGGAATGAAAGGGTATGTCGAATAACCTTTCCAGAAATCGTTTATGAGGTGAAGATCGCTATGGCAGACGCCGCAGTAAGTTATTTTCACCTCGACATCGGCTTCCTGCAGTTCGCCGGGATCGTACGAGAATTTTTCGAGGCGTCCGCCCCGTTCTTTCGCGGCGTATCCGTTTATCATAAGAGCCTCCGTATAATTTTATCGATGTAAAAGTTAAAATATGTTCAGGACCGGATTTCTAAGATCAAGACCCGGAACTGATTTTTTTCAACACGCCTTGCCAAAAGACAAGCTCCGGCGACCGCTCTATTTTTTGAACAGCATTTTAGTCAGCTTGAAAGCAGTGTCCGCGCCGTAGAAGCCTTCTTCGTTATTAAAAACCACAACTACGGCTTTTTGGCCGTCGAGGCTTATGAACGCGGCAGAGTTATAGCCGGGGATGACGCCCGTGTGGCCGATGAACTGAGACCATATCATCATCACGCCGAAGCCGTATTCCATCGTGCCGCCGGAGTCAGGGTCTGGAACGCGTTTCAACTGTTCGGCGAACATGGCGGAAGATATCAGCGAATGGCCGGCGAGAGCGTCGAGCCATTTTTTCATGTCGGATACCGTCGATATGATGCCGCCGGCGGCCCAGCCCCACGAAGGATCTACGACGATCTCACCAGTCACGCCGTTATCGAAATTATAGCCTTTGAGATGGCTGCCCGATATCGCGTAGCCTGAAGGGCATTCCGTTTCCGTCATCAGAAGCGGAGAAATGATCTTCGAGGTTATGTAGCTCTCCCAGCTCATGCCGGTGACCGTTTCGATAACAAGCCCCATCATGACATAGTTCGTGTTCGAATAATGATAGCTTGAACCGGGCGTGAAATCGAGCGGCTTGGTTTTTATAAAATCCATGAGCTCGCGAGGCGACCATTTACGAAGCATATCGGCCCCAGCCGTAGCGACGAACGCGGGATCGTTCGAATAATCGTAATAGCCGGAAGTATGGTTGGCGAGCTGCCTTATAGTGATCATACCGGTGTGCGGCAGATCGTTAATATATTTCGACACTTTATCGTCAAGCCCGATCTTTTTAGCATCGGCGAGGATCAGAAGCGCCATGGCGGTGAACATCTTGGTGTTGCTCGCGATCCTGAAACGGTCCGTGACGAGCGCAACTCGGCCGGCCGATGCGTCAGCCATGCCTTTGGCTATAAGCTGGGTTTCATATCCGTCTTCCCATATTCCGACGATCGCGCCCGGAATTTTGCCGGCGCTCATCTGGGAATCGATAAGGCCGTTGATAGCGGCCAGAACTGCCGCATCGTATTTTTTCAAAGCGACGGCGGTCGAAACATCAGTTTCAAGACAGCCGGCAGAAAAGACCAGGACCATGAACAGTAAAAAATAAATAAATAAGAAAGATCCGCTTTTTAAAAAAGCGCCGCGCGAATACATAGCAACACCTCAATATTAAAAATAATAGCTTTTCCAGGAGAAAAAACGGCATGGCAATTTCCGTGAAAGCGGATTATCACCCGGGCGGTTATTCGAAATATTTGCCGATTCCCTGCCATCTTATTTTACCATTCACAATCCTTTTTCGTTGACGGATATTCCGCACATCCGCCATGATTTTTAACTTATTTAAATATACGGCCATGAACATACATTATCTCAAATTATTTATTTTTTGTCAAAAATGTTTTTCGGGCTTGCCAGTTAAAATTTCATGATTGCGCAGTCCTTGAAATAATTTCGTGCGGCAGGGAGGCGACGCGCAAAATAAAAGGACCGGAAGCGTTTAAAACTTCCGGCCTTAATTTATTATTTGGAATATTCCGCTTTTTTTAACCGTCCGGGCGGTGATCGCAAAGGTATAACCAATTCGCGTTGGTCACAGTTTCATTCCCGCCCGCCTCTCCAGAGCTTTTGTTCCATGGAAGGCGCGGCGCCGGCAGCGTCGTTGAGTTCGAGCAAATGCCGGTATTGCCAATGCCGTTCGGAAAGAGCTTCATCAATGGAGCCGGCAGCGTCGCGAACGGCGGACGCCGCGTAGATAGCGGCCGCGACAGCATGCGCGGGAACATGAGCCGTCGCCATCGCCTGGCCCGCGGAACGGGCCGCCGCCCTTGCAGCCTCGTCTTCATCTTTTACTTCACGGGCCGCCGCGTGCGCAGAAAGCGAATAACCTCTCACATCGTCCATTTTAAAAACACCGGTCCCGACCCATGCAAGGAGCGCTTCTACGGCTTTTCGCGGGCGGTGGTCTTGCGGATATTTTTCTTCGAAATAATGCAGCACCCTCATAGCGCAATCGGCCGCCCAGACGCCTAAAGTTCTGTGGCGGCTTTTATTCGCAAGATCCGCTATCGTCCCGTCCATAACGGTTTTTACAAGCTTCGGTTTTTTCATTTTTTTCACGGTTCGTTACTTATTCGAAGCCGGTCCGGCCGTCGGCAAAAGCTTTCGGCCGGGTCCGGTCTTTTTCGTCTTTTATTGGGATTTCAGCGAGGCCATGTCGATGGAGAACCGGTATTTCACGTCCGACCTGACAAGCCTGTCATAAGCTTCATTTACCTTCTGAATAGGGATGATCTCGACGTCCGCGGTGATGTTGTGCTTGCCGCAGAAATCAAGCATTTCCTGCGTTTCGGCGATGCCGCCGATAAGAGACCCTGACATGCTGCGGCGGCCGAAAATGAGCGCGAACGATGCGACCTGGAGAGGTTTATCCGGCGCTCCGACGAGAGTTATATTGCCGCCGCGGCCGAGCATATTGATATAAGCATTGACGTCATGCACCGCCGCGACCGTATCAAGGATAAAGTTAAACGAACCGGCGTGCTGTTTCATTTCATCGGGCTTGGTTGAAACAATGACGTTATTCGCGCCGAGACGGAGTGCGTCCTCTTTTTTACCGGGCGACGTAGTAAAGACCGTGACCTCCGCGCCGAACGCCTTCGCAAACTTGACGCCCATGTGCCCAAGGCCGCCGAGTCCGACAACGCCGACCTTCTTGCCTGAAATATCGCCCCAGCGGCGGATCGGCGAATAGGTAGTGATTCCGGCGCAAAGAAGCGGCGCTACTCCCGCGAGATTTAGATTGCCCGGAACGCTCAGCACGAAATGCTCGTCAACGACTATGCTTTCGGAGTATCCGCCGTAAGTGACCCCGCCGAGATGCCTGTCCGGCGAATTATAAGTGAACACGGATTTCTGGCAGAACTGTTCCAGCCCGTCCTTGCAATTCGGGCAGCTCTGGTCCGAATCTACGAGACATCCGACGCCGACCAGGTCGCCGGCTTTGAATTTCGTGACGGCTGAGCCGGCCTTCGTTACGCGGCCTACGATCTCATGGCCTGGAACGACCGGATAGACAGTTGGCATGACGCTGCTCCACTCGTTGCGGACTGTATGAACGTCTGAATGGCATACGCCGCAGAATAAGATCTCGATCTGAACGTCGCGTTCCGTCGTCTCGCGGCGCGAGATAGTATCGCACGCTAACGGTGAAGCGGCGCTGGATGCTGAATAGGCTTTGGCTTTGTACATAATTTAGTCTCCTTTTTCCTGATATGCTAATAAAAATGGTTTTTTACCTTTTAATAGTTTAAAAAATGCGTTGGTCATTTGTGACCCTTATCTACATTCTAAAACATTCGTGTTACTCGAAGTCAACACAAAAATTAAAAATATTTTCAAAAATATCGTTTTTAATAATAATAAATTTTCATTTTGCGTATTTCACGCCTTTGTTGCATATTGTAAAATATTAGTGTAACACCAACCCAAACGGGAGGTCTTAAAATGTTTCGAAAAAAAGCGGAAATAAAAATATAAGCGCATAACTGTTCAGCCTTAAGCAAAAACCTTTACGCGCCAATACTTCTAATTTTCTTTTCAGGATCCGTCACTGTAAGATTTTACCGCATTTCGTTAGTTTATCCTTGATCTCTCCAAGCACTTTTTTTTCGTATTCCATAAATCTGGGATCGGGTTCGGGCAATTCGATAACGAATTTGAAAAATGAATAATAATTTGAAAAAGTCTTGATTATATCATATTTCGACCTGCCGTAATTTTCTTTTTCGACGATCGCCATGACGTCCTGAGTAAGAATCATGTTCAAAGTGCCCTCGAATTTTTTTGCTTCCGCGTAATTTTCCGAAGGCTTGTTCTCGAAGAAGGCCAAATAGTTTTTATAAATATCGATATCGTTTGACTCACATTTATCCAGCCTCATCAGATCGTCATAAAAAGGGAATCTGGCATTTGGTTTTCCGTCGCTGCAAAATTCTATAAGATCGTTCACAGGCTTGATGAGTTCCGCGATCTCCAAATTCTTTTTCGCGTATTTTTCGAGGAATCCCTTCGAATATTTCGCGAATCCGTCCAGATGGTCCTTGAAATGCGAGAGCTTTTGATCGAGATTCGGAGGAACGAGCTTCATGTCGAATTTGATCTTATCAGCCATATGATTAGTAGTGATAATGCATTTCGCGACCATAACGACCTTTTTGCTGTAGTCCTTGGGATCGCTTATCATATCGATAAATGCCGGCTCGGTGACTTTTTTTATCAGCTCGTAAAATGATCTTATTTCGGAAAGGTTGGCTTTTTTAAGATCTATGGCGATGCCGCCTTTTATATTAATTTTTTTTCCCTTGTGGGTTTCGATATCGAAAAGGACTTTATTCGCCTTAATTAATCTTTCAAAGTTCCTTTTTTTTATCCTTTTACCCGCGGCCAAAGAAAAGGTTTTATATTCTTGAACAATTTCCACAGAAAAAA
>CAZKCG010000128.1:0-4629 GCA_964551445.1 uncultured bacterium
GGCTTCAAAAGGCCGCGGCCCTCGTAAAAGCAGCGGTTTTCTACGCCGTTCCATGCCCCGCGCGAAATAAAGTCAGATTTATGCCCGATCGCGGCGCGTCATACGCGGGCGGCCCGGTCAAAATTAAAATTTTCGACGCCGCCATGCGCGAGATCCGTTCGATCGACTCTTATTCAGGCGGCGATATAGATGTCTCGCAATTTGCGAACGGCTCGTATTTTTACCGCATTTTGTCGGAAGATGAAGAAAAGCGCGAGTTTAAAGGAAAGTTTTCCATATTGAAATAGCCGGCGTGAAACGCTCCGGGCAAAGAGCCGACCGCTGGATGGGATAAACGCCTTTTAAAATGATTTGAAAAACTGCAATCAGGCAATGCCGGACAAAAAAATACAAGCGTCCGGCATAAGTAAAAAAGATTTAATATAATTTTCCCGAAAAGGCGCGCGGCGGAACTTGCGTTATGCAATAAGGCTTATCGCGCAGGCGGAGGAGATAAAAGCAGCTATGAAAAAACTATATTTTTTAATTTTTATAATTCTCGGCATCGGCCTTGTTATAAGCTGCAAGA
Source organism: uncultured bacterium (assembly GCA_964551445.1). Taxonomy (GTDB): domain Bacteria; phylum Muiribacteriota; class UBA9980; order UBA9980; family UBA9980; genus DAOPXV01. The sequence continues at coordinate 569 of CAZKCG010000128.1, forward strand.
GCTCGGATGGCGAAACCACGATATCAAGGCTTTATTCGAAGACGACAGATGACGAACTGGCCGGGCGGGCTTTTGGGGCATGGAATTATTACGCGGCCGGAAAATACGGCGCGGCCCTTTCGGAATTCGGCGAAATATTAAATTCCGGCGGCGAATCGTTCATAAAAAAACGCGCGGGCGAACTCGGGCTGCATGTCGGGCTCGGTTTTTCGCTGCTTCAGCTCAAAAGATACGATGAGGCGCTTTATCAGTTCGAATACGACATTGATGCTCTGCCTGAAAGCGCGGTCGGCGCGGCTACGGTCCATTATGTAAAGCGCGATCACGCCGCGTGCGTCAAAAGTTTTGATTATTTCAAAAGACTTTATAATGAACAATTTCCCTATTCGAAAACTTTTCCCGCGCTTAATTTCGACGTTAATCTTGAGGCGCACAAGTTTTTATTCCTCGGCTTATATTTTCAGAACTCGGCGGATCTGGCCCCGGACGCCTCCCGCCAGTATGAATTTTTAGCCGGGCATACCGCCGAAGTGGGCATTAGTTCAGAGGCGGACAAAATATTTTCGAAAACGGTGAAAAAACTCTAAGTGAAGCTTTAAAATCGTCCGATATGTTTTGTGTGATGAACAAAAACGGATACAACATAATGAATCTGGCGGAAAAAACAGGAATGAGTATAAAACTCGTGAAGCATTACATGGAAAAATATGAAATTGAAGACGCTTCTTGCGATCTGCTTGCTTATAATTCTTTTTCAGAAAAACACGTCAAAATGCTCAGCATAATCAAAGAGATCAACAAATCCAAATATTTTACGCCGCCGCTGGCCTCTTTTTTCATCGGGCAGGCTAAATCGTCCGGTTTCGACGAATCGCTTCCAGGTGACGGAGCCGAGGTCTTAAGGCGCGTAAACGGTCTTAACAGGGAAATCAGGGAAATCGGGGAGGCGGCTTAGGAGGAGACGTATTACGATGCGGCTTAAAAACAAATAAGAAGACGCATACGACAAACACAGACGGACCCCACACACGGAAGTACCATTCGTAGAATTTATTTTTAGCACAAGACTTTCAAAATTTCATTCATTTTCATAATAACTTCTCAAACCCCCAAACATTGGCTGCATTCATTCTTGAGTGCAGTTTTTTTTTATCTTTTTTACGCCTTTTTTTATTGCTTTTTTGAGGCTTGTGGTATAAAATGAAACGGTTTATAACCATTTTTAAAGCATACGGTTTATCCGGGAGAAAAAAATTGCTCGATCTCATTTTAAGAAACTGCAACATAATCGACGGAGTTTCCGATATCTGCTATGCCGGCGATATCGGCGTGCTTGGCGATAAGATAGTAAAAATAGGCGATCTCAAAGAATTCAAGTCAACGGCCGAGATCGATTGCGCCGGGCGCGTCGTAACTCCGGGGTTTATCGACGTTCACTCCCATTCCGACCTGAACCCTTTCATAGAGAACGGTTTCGATTCGAAGATCCGCCAGGGCGTGACGACCGAGGTTATCGGAAATTGCGGCTATTCGGTCTATCCTCTCGCGGGCGAATTCCTCGAAAAGGTCAAGCGCGAGGCGGAAGGCTACGGCATTACTGTCACATGGCGGACCTTTCGCGAGTATGTCGAGGAAGTTTCGGCGCGCGGCAAACTTCCTGTTAATATTATCGCCCAGGCCGGACTTTCGGCGGTGCGCTCCTTTCATTGCGGCTACTCGGCAAGGCCGCTCACTCATTCTGAACTTTCGGCCATCCAAAACGATGTTTCGCAGATGATCGAGGACGGGGCGGCCGGCGTTTCGACGGGCATGATCTATCCGCCCTGCTGTTATTTTGAAACCGACGAGCTGGTTAACATAATGGGGACGGTTGCCTTACACGGCGGCGTTTTCTCGACGCATATGCGTTCCGAAGGTGACGGCCTTTTGGAGGCGGTCGCCGAGACGCTTCAGATAGTTCGAAAAAGCGGCGTCAGCCTTCAGATATCGCATCTTAAAACCGCGGAGCGGCATAACTGGTATAAGCTCGACAGCGCGTTTGAACTCATAGAATCCGCCATCCGCGACGGTTTTAATGTGACCGCCGACAGGTATCCGTATCTGGCTTCTCAAACAAGCCTTGACATGACGCTTCCGAAATGGATCTTCGACGGCGGCGACGAGATTGCCATAAGGCGTCTCTCGGACAATCTGGTATCATCCAAGATCAAGAGCGAAGTATTGAAAAAACATCCCGTGAACTCGGAATATTGGGAGAGCATAATGATCTCCCAGGCCTTTTCAAATGAAAATCTTAAATTCGAGGGATTTAATTTCAGGCAGGTTTACAATTTCCTTAAGACCGCCAAACCGGATTGTCAAAAATTTGACATCGTCGATTGCCTCATAGAATTTTTGTGCAAGGAGAGGCTTAAAACCTCGGCTATTTTTTTTAACATGTGCGAGAAAAACCTCGAAAAGATTTTAACAAAACCCTATGTAATGTTGGGTTCTGACGCTACCGCCCGGACGACCGAGGGACCCTTGTCCAAGGGAAGGCCTCATCCACGGGCGTTTTCAGCGTTTGTCAAATTTTTGACAGACTTCGTGACGAAAAAACAGGTTTTAAGTCTGCCGCAGGCTATCTCAAAAATAACTCATCTGCCTTCCGTGAAATATAATATCGCCGGTAGAGGCCGTATAGCGCCTTCATTTTACGCCGATCTCGTCGTACTTGACCCAAACGGTCTTGATGAGGTCAGTAACTATATAAGACCTATGTCTTATCCGTGTGGCATAAATTATGTTATTGTAAATGGCAGTGTTGTTTTTTCACATTTAAATAATTTTAACCGCGTTTATCCCGGCAGAATGCTTCCGGGCGGCTCTCAAAAGTGAAGTTTTTTAAAAAAATTTGAAAATTTTGACCTCGCGGTATTATTTATGCTATAATTAAATCGGGTTATTATATTTAAAAATAACGCCATTTTTCCATTTTTTTAAGGATGTGTTTTATGGAAAAAACTCTTAAAACCAATAATGCGAAAGGTTTTACGCTTATCGAGCTGATGATCGTGATAGCGATCCTCGGCGTTCTTGTCGGCCTCGGCCTTTCCCAATATTCGAACGCGAGCTATGACGCCAGAAAAAAAAGGGCGCTCTCCGACGTGCGAAGCATAGCCGACGCCATAAAAAGCTTTAACCGCATAGAAAGAAAGAAATTCTATCAGGTGAAGGACCTTAACCAGCTGCTCGGAAAATATATTCAGAAGATCCCTAAGGACCCGTGGGGCCACGCATACGAAGTGGACGGAACCTATGTTTATTCCCTCGGCGACGACGGCCTGAAAGGAAAATCCTACGAATATTACGATAACTTCGGAACCAGAAAAATCGGCGATTATGATGATTATAAGGCGAACGGCACCCAGCTTATATCCGAAAAACCATCGGACGACATAAGAACTAAATACGAGCGCGACTCAATAGTCGGAAATCCCACTTTCGTAGCTACTCAGAACAAGGAAGGCGTCGAAACGCCGGGAAACTGGAAAATGAATCCCGAATACGATCCTCAGAATGCTGAAGTCAACAAAAACTACGTCAAGATAGATAAATCAAATACGACCTTCGGCGGTAATTCCGTGGTCATTAAATAAAAAAAGTGAGGGCGATAGTCATGAGAAAAATTTTAGTTTTTGCGATAGCCTTGAGTTTATTATATTTTTCAGCCGTTGATACGAAGACCGTCCGCGCCCAGGACCAGAAAGAAGCTCCGGCTGCGGGCGCCGTTTCGAATTCTCCGGCTGCGCCCGAAGGCGAAGACGGCACAGCGAGCGGAAAGATCTCCAAAAGCTCCGTTGATGGCAAGCCCGAATCAGTTCAGTATCTTATAACTAGCGATAAGAATGAAAAAATAGTTATAATGGGATCCAAGGACATTTTAGATAAAATATTGTCGATCCCGGATTTTGAAGCGGCCGGGTTCAAACTCAGAGGTAAAATAATAAAAACGGAAGGTAAAACCGGCATTATCGCTAATTCGTTCGAGGTAACCATTCCCGGCATGCCGGAAGGACCTC
>CAZKCG010000129.1:0-4446 GCA_964551445.1 uncultured bacterium
CCGGGGCGGCTTCCGCTATGCCGGCCGCATCAAAGCGTTGGCCGATGGCGCCCGGCATGACCGTATTTCCCCAGTTTGTTCCGCTCGTGCTATAATTTCCGGTAGTAGCGTTAAAATACCATCTCCAGTTACCGGCGGTGTCGCAAACCCAGACATCCCAGTAGTAACGGCCGTCGTTGAGATCGTCCGGGATGGTCCAGCTGGTGACCGTGCCGATGTTGTAAGCTTTAAAACTTGGCGTAGCCGCAGGGAAAGCAGCAGGTCTGATAGAATTAGCGGCGATAGTGCCGGCGGTATTTGAATTATCCCACCATACCCTTACCGTATATTGATAAACATTCGAAAAACCGGGGAATCCCCAGTTATCATTTGACGCGGTAAAGTTAAACGTCGGTTTTTTAGCCTGAACCCAAAGATCGTTCTTAGGCGATGTAAGGCCTCCGGCGATCGGCGCGCGCGTATCAACCTGATAATTCTGCCATCCGCTGAACCACCAGTTGCCCCAGAAGGGAAGGGAACGGTCATAAGCGTCGATCCTGAAAATATAATTACCGTCCGAAGCAAGCGGAACCACCGTGACCGCGGGAATTGAGTAAAGAGTATTTCCCGTGGGAAGAGGCGGGCTTGAAGTATAGGTATAACCGCCCAGATAGCCGTATCCCGAGTTGAATGAATAAATATCATAACGGCTTATTCCGTATGTATCTCTGACGGTACCGGTGTATGTGGGATTGAGGGAAATAACCCATTTGGTAGCGCCGCTCATGGAATAGTTAGGCGCAGGCGGGTTGGCCGCGGTAACGACGGGAACGTCGAGATCGACTATGAAAGATCTTTTCGTATTAAAAGCAGTCATATTGGTATAATAAACATCGTGGTTTCCGGCGATATCCCGAACGCTGACCTCCCAGTAATATTTTCCGGTAGTAAGGCCGCCTACGGTATAAGAAGTGACATTTCCGACGTTCGTGTTAACCTTTACGGCCCCTAATGCATCCCAGACATAAAGATTATAGCCTGATATGCCTGAATGAGCGTCCGCGGAAGCCGTCCACGCCAAAATGGGGCTTCCAGTCCTTACGATAAGTTTTGCATCGTTGGCCGGTGCGCCGAGCGCGTTTCCGGCTACGCTTGTGAGAACGCCGGGAGTCGGAGCCAGCATATCAACCTTGAAAGATCTCGAAGCGCTTGCCGCATTGCCGGCCATATCCTGAACATCGAATTGGGCGCGCCATATGCCGTTCACGCCGGTCGCCAGAGCATTGTAAGATGCGCTGATCGTGTGAGGCGAAGCTCCGGGGAAAAACCAGCCATAGGTCGCTCTTAAAGCGGTCGCTGGATCATAAACTCTGGCGAGATCCTGTTTTACGGCAATATTATCCGCGAACTGCGCGCTGATGTTTATGGCTGACGCCGTGTATTCGTTATACCAGTATGGAGACGGCTGCGGATTGATTATCGTTATGGTCGGTAATGCGGTGTCTATTCTGAAAGTATTGTCAGGAGCCGCGGGAGCGTAAACCGCCGATTTGATAAAGCAGTTATCTTCGGCCCAGACATACCATTTGTAGCTCTGATTGCCTGCATTCGGACTATCGGGCATTCCGTTGACCGTTCTTGAAGTGACGTTTCCGACCCATGTGCCGTAGGTTCCGCCGTATCCGGGATAATCGCTGCCGTCAGGCCTTACTATTTTTAAATAATAACCGCGCGTTCCGGTTCCGGCATCGACGGAAGCCTGCCAGTTAAAGGTAACGTTGGCGCTGGTAAGCCATATGTTATTTTTAGGCGAATTCATAGTCATGGACGGAGGAGCTACCGTATCTATAACTATGGAACGCCAGCCGCTGTCGGCCGTAAGACCGTTCCTTGTCGATAAGCCGGCTCCGGCCCACCGCCATTTGCTTTTATCAGTGAGATGGATATTCCATCTGTAGTTTCCGCCCGCGGCAAAGGTATGTGAAATTGAATTGCCGCCGCCCGTGACGTTGGGGATCGCGTAAGTCGCAACGGGAGCGCCGCCGCTGGTCTGGATAACTAAATATGACATGGACGAGAGACTATCGATACCGGTAACTAGATCGTTACAGTTGAAAACGAAATTAACCGTGCCGCTGCTGCAGACCTTATAGTTATCGGCGGGGCTTATTCCCCCCATGAAATACGGCGCGGCATTATCGACGTGGAATTTTCTCTGGCCGGTATCCGGCGAAGGAGTTACCATCCAGTAATAAGTGCCCTGGCCTAGATAATTGTACCAGTAAATAAGATACCAGCCCCAGCCGAGTCCGCCCCAGGTACAAACATAAGAACCGGGAGAAGTGCCATGATAGAAATTGGTCGTGCCGCCTCCGTAAAAGTACCAGAAAACATAGGTACCGGAGAGGTTCATCGCCATATCCCAGGTGTTACATCCGCTCCAGCCCCAGGCTATACTCGCGCCGTTATAGTCCTGCTGATTGATGATCGGACATATATTCCAGTTCCACGCCGCGGGATTCGCGGTCGGAGCGACGCCATAAGGTCTGGCCCACGCGAAAGCCTCACTCCTGGTATAATTGAGGAAAATGACGAAAAAAACAAGTATCAATAACAGCTTTATGATATTAGTTCGATAAAACCTGTAATACTTCATAATGCCCCCTCCAATCTATATCATTATTATTAATTTCACATTTCAGTTATCTCTTAATAAAAAGAGCGCCCTATTTAATATAAATTTTCACTCCGTGTTTTTCATAAAGACCTTTAAAATAATTTTCGATCTCTAATGCCTGTTTTTCGGCAAGCAATTGTCTGTGTATTATGGGATATAATTTCTTGAAATCCAGAGCGGCAGCCGGGATCTTTTCAGAAACATAAAATAACGCGAATTTATCGCCGGCGCCCGAAAGCGGAATTATCTTTGAAAAATCACCCTTTTTCAAGCCGTACAAATAATCTTCGATACCGGCGTCAAGCTGGCCGCGATAAAACTTTTTCCCGTCGGAGTTCTCGCAAACGATATTTTTGGACAATATTTTCTCGAAGATCGCGGTCGAACTTTTAAAACTTTCAGCCGCGAGCTTTTTAAAGAACTCCGCCTCGCCTTTTTTAAAGATAAAGTAAGATAAAATAATTCCTTCGCGCGCCTTAAAGGCTTCAGGATTTTTTTTGAGATATTGTTCGCATTCTTTTTCGGAAACCTTCACGCCGGCGTTCAATTCGTTCAGAACGAGCGAAGAAAGCGTATAAACGACATATTCATCATAATCGTGGTTTTTAATATCAATTTTGTTTTCAGCGACGAGATATCGATAATACGAATCAGGAAGCATGAGGTTATTAACTAAATTATCAATAAAAAAGGCGTCGGGAACGCCAGTGAAAAAATCCCACATTGAAGTGTCTTTATCCGCGTATTTCTTGAGATCGCCAATGGTAAAGGCGCCGTTTTTAAATACGGCGAGTTTCGTCTGAAGATCACCGTCATATTTTTTGAAAGTTTTTATTTTCTTCAAAAGTACGACGCTTTCGGTTTTAACCGAAAACCCTATCTCGCCGATCATTTTTCCGCGAGCCGCGGATTCAATATCGATGGGAGCAGCCTGAACGGAAGGATTTTGGGAAACGCCGGCGATTATCCCGTCGAGTATTTTCGAATATGCCGCTTTATAAACACTGGTTTTATGGTAATCGTCCACGGACATGATGAATTTTTCATATTTTTTAAGGTCCGCCATGCCTTCTTCATAAAGAAGGTTCGTTTTTATTATGTTGTTAAGATAGTTGAGTTTTTGGGGCTTCGCGACCAGAACTATCGAGCTTGTGTTGTCTTTGTAAAATGGCTGTTCGCTTATGGATCTTTCGAGGTCGGAATAAGTTATGGAAACCTTGCGGCCTCCCGTTTCATAACTTGCCACTACTTCGTCAGGCCTGAAAACGGTCTCTCTGGCGAAAAAAAATGTCAGGGCCGCCTGTTCTTCAGGGGAAAAACCCGTTAAAGTTTTAGGATTCGAAGACGGCACGACCTTTTCCAGCGTGGCGTAATCGATAACAAGAGCCGATTCCATTGAATCGTAATTATCGTAACCCAGGTCGCGAACGGCGGGAGCCACCAGGCGCTGAAGCGCGCAGGAAGTGCAGGGTTTAATATCCGCCGCGTAAGACGCGCTAATAAATAATAACGCTAATATCGCGAAACCTGAAGTTATCGCGATATTACTTATGAATAGCATTTTTGCGTTATTTTTTTTAGTCATAGCGCCATCTCGCTTTTCAAAATTTATTTATTGGGCAGTTCTACCGGCGTCGTTGAAAAAGTGACGGGCCCGGTTATTTCTTCGGCGCCCGGGCCGGCCCCTGAAGCCGGCGGCACACTTTTCAGCTGAGGTCCGTCCGGCAGTCCGGGAACTGCCCCCTCGCACGAATTAGGCATAATGCCGGTTCTCACATCCGTTATGATTT
>CAZKCG010000130.1:0-4441 GCA_964551445.1 uncultured bacterium
CATTAACGGCATTTATATTATATTTTCATACATTCTAAGGAATTTCAAGCGGAAAATGTTGAAAAAAACAGGGCTCGCGAACTATCCGTTCCTGCATAAATGCGTTCAGGTGCTGACCACTTTTTCTCTCGTGTGTTTCGCCTGGATATTTTTCAGGGCGAAAAACATGTCGGACGCGGTTTATATTGTCACTCACCTGAGCTCGGGACTTGGCGACTTTTTGTTTAATATCGGTGATATCGGCCGCGTTAAAACAATTTTAAAGGGAATCGGGCTGGAACAGACGGAGTTTTTAATTGCCGCCGGCGCCATCTTTTTTATGGAAAGCATACATCTGGTCCAGAGATATCACAGCTTAAGAAAACTCATAGGCGGCCTTCCGATCGCTGTCAGGTGGGGTATCTATTACGCCGCGTTTTTTATCATACTCAAATTAGGAGTGTTTGAGGAACAGGAATTCATATACTTTCAATTTTAAGGGATTTGACGATGAAATTATTTGTGAAAAAGCTGGTTATATTTTTATTGCCGATGTGTTTCGTTTTCGGTTTTCCGTTTTATGTCCTTCTTAGAACCGGCGAACTTGAGAGCGTTGACAATATCGTTGCGAGGCAGAATAAAACTTCTACGGTCCGGGTCGGTTTCGCTTACACGAGTCCGCTGAAGTATTATAAGCTGAGAGGGGTTCAGGCCGCGAAACCTTCGGTGATAGCTCTAGGGACATCGAGAATTTTGCAGATACGCTCGGAATTTTTTAAAAAGGGCGTTAATTTTTATAACGCGGGTAACGGAATTGAAAAGATAGGCCAGTTTGAAAAGTTTCTCGACAGGCTTAAGCCCGGAAGCGAGCCTGAAATGTTCATAATAAGCGTCGATCAGAATTTTTTGAATCCGAACTGGGATAAGTTGAGCGACGACAACTACGAGAAAGAGCTGGCGCGAAACAGTTCAAGCGTCAATATCGTCGCGAAAAACTGGGACAAAGTATTTTTTGATTTTTTCGCTGGTAAATTTACCCTGAGTTCGTTACAGCCGGTTTCGGCGACGGCTGAAGTTTACGGATTGAACGCTATCGTAAATTCTAATTATTTCAGAAACGACGGGACGTATCATTACGGTAAATATATAGCGGATTCTTTGAGATCGCCTCAGGATGAACTGGTTCAAAACAAGGAAACTTTTGAGATGATGGACAGCGGCGTCAATTATTTCAGACATGCCGACCGTATCTCGGAAGGCGCGGTGGCCCGGCTGGAATCGTTTCTGGGAAAATGCAGATCTTTGAATATACATGTGGCCGGATTCATGCCGCCGTATTCTCAATCGGTTTATGACAGGATAAGCGCCGCGAAAGACCGGTACGCGTACATTTATCAGATAGAACCGAGGTTGAAGCCGATTTTTGAAAAATACGGGTATACTTTCTTTGATTTTTCAGATATGAGATCATTCGGCGCCGGCCGGGCCGAAATAATAGACAGCTTTCACGCATCTGAAAAGGCTTATTTGAGAATGTTTTTGAAAATGACCGCATCCGACCGCATTCTGAAAAAATACTCCGCCGAACCGGAGTATCTTGAAAAATGTCTGTCGGGGTGTTATAATGATTATGAAGTATTCGGCGAATGAACCGCCTTTATTTTCCATTGTTTGATGTAAAGAAATATAAATTTTATATATAAAGAAAAGAGGTGTTCGATATTAATTACTGTAAAAAATGCGTTCAACCCGATACCAGGCCAGGCATATTTCTTAACGAGAGCGGCATATGTTCCGGTTGCGTCGGTCATGAAGAAAAGTATAAAAAGATCGACTGGAATTCCAGAAAAAAAGAGCTGGATGAAATAATCGATAAATTCAGAAAGCGCGGCGCCGGTTATGATTGCATAATACCGGTCAGCGGAGGCAAGGACAGTACTTATCAGGTATATATCATGAAAAAAATATATGGCATGAACCCTTTGGCGGTCACCTACAGATATGGCGACAGGACCGCGCTGGGACAAAAAAACCTTGATAATCTTAGAAATATGGGTGTCGACCACATTGAAATTTCTCCGCGCCCCGACGCCGAAAAGAAATTTTTAAAAAAAGCGTTTTTCGAAGCGGGCGACCCCTGCCTCGTAGATCATATGGGCATATTTGCCGTAACTTTGAGGATGGCCGTTAATTATAAAATTCCTCTTATCGTCTGGGGGGAAAGCACGGCCATGGAATACGGAGGCACGGCCGGTGACCGGCAGCTTCCGTATCTTAATAAACAATGGTGCCTGAAATACGGTTGCCTTCAGGGGAAAGCGCCCGAAGACTGGATCGGCGAGGAACTTACCGCCGACGATATGCTTGTTTATATGATCCCCGAAGACGCCGAGCTTGCGGGCGCGAAAATATCTTCTATTTTTTTAGGGTATTATCTGCCGTGGGACCCCTTAGAAAACTTTAAGACGGCGGCCGCGGCCGGATTTGAAAAGTCCTCTGACGGACCGAAACTCGGTCTTTACGATTTCGCGGACCTTGATTCTACGAATATCGTGGTTCATCATTATATAAAATGGTTTAAATTCGGTATGACAAGACTGTTTGATAATATCAGCGTAGAAATAAGAAACGGCAGAATGACCCGCGCCGAAGGCATAAACATACTCAGGGAAAAGTCCGAAAAAACGCCCGAACATGAGATAAAACTGTTTTGCGCGCAGATAGGGATAACGGTGGAACAATTCTGGCTCGGGCTTGAAAAATTCAGAAACCTTAATATATGGAAAAAAGACGCCTCCGGGAGCTGGCATATTCCCGGATATCTTGAGGGGATGTAAACTTGAGAACTGATTTTATGAAAGAACCGAGATGTTTCGAGTTCAAGGGCGTCGCCATAAAAGATTTCGGAAAAATATACCTTGAAAAGGACGAGATGGTATCGTTTGTGACTGAAAATGGTTGCGAATGCGATTTTTCGGCTAAAGAATGGGGGTTTTACCTCGGCCCGTCATTGAATTCAAGGCTTAAAAAAGAAGGTTTCAAAACCGCTCTGGTCGTTAATGAAAGCGGACAGATTTATGTCCACGCGGTAGAAAAAAACAAGATTTGCGAGTTCAGGAAATATCTTGAAACTAACCAGAATAACAGGATTATTTGCTGGCTCGATGAATGGATGCCTCATGAATAATAAAACGTTTATAATCGCCGAGATCGGGATCAATTTTAACGGGTCGCTCGAAAACTGTTATAAACTAATTGATTCAGCCGCCGATGCAGGGTGTGACTGCGTTAAGTTTCAGCTTTTCTCGGCTTCGGGCCTGTACCCCGTGTCGGCCGGAAAGCTCGATTGGAAGGATTCCGAAAAGGAATATAGCTATGATATCTATGAGGCGGTCCGGAAATTCGAGCTGCCGGCCGAGTGGCTGGACGGTATTATTCAATATTGCGGTTTGAAAAAAATAGAATTTTCGTCATCGGCTTTTGACATTTCGGGAGCGTGCCTGCTTTATGAAAAGGGTATCAAAAGTTATAAAATATCGTCCAATTCCATAACTAATATTCCGTTGTTGGAATATTGCGCGGCTAAGATGCTGCCACTGTATATATCAACCGGAGGCGCCCGAATCGGAGAGGTCGAAGACGCCGTTGACGCCGTTTTAAAATATCATGACAAGATTTTTCTTATGCATTGCTCATTGAAATATCCCACTGCTCTTGAAGAATGCAACCTCGGGGTCATCGAAACGCTGAAATACGCTTTTCCGGGTTTTAAAACCGGATATTCCGATCATACGATGGAAGTTTATGACGCGCCCGTCCAGTCTGTTTATCTTGGGGCGCGAGTTATAGAAAAACATATAACCCTTGATAAAAAGATGCCGGGGCCGGATCAATTTTTCGCTTTGGAGCCGGACGAATTAAAACAAATGGTATCGCAGGTCCGCGAGGCCGAAAAAGATCTCGCGAAAGGCTCTTATAAAATCGACAGGCGCCTTTATGGATGCTGCGCCAGAAAAACCTATGAGCACGAAAGATATATTCGTGATTTCTCATATATGTGCTGTTTCGCGGGCAGGATTATAAAAAAGGGCGAAAGGATTTTGCCGGAAGATCTGACGATATTAAGGCCTGGAAAGAAAAAACGAGGCCTTGAGCCTAAATATCTCAGGCTTTTTGCTGAAAATTCCGTTTTGGCGAAGCGCGACATCGGGTTCGAGGACCCTGTCGACTGGGGGTGCATTCTTTGAAAAGCGCTATTTTCAGGGCTGATGCTTTTCCCGCGATCGGAACCGGAGACCTTTTATCATTGATAAATCTCGCTGCGGAATTCGAAAAACGCGGTATTCAAACTCATTTTTTCGTAAAGGACTATCCGGCGAGTTTGAAGATAATCGAAAGCCGGAACGTCAAAAATTGCGTTGTGATATCCGGATTGCCGTCGGTATCCCGGTCGAGGCCATCG
>CAZKCG010000131.1:0-4194 GCA_964551445.1 uncultured bacterium
GGTCCGGTCGAGCGGTAGAGCATTTTATCGAATATGCCGGCGACCTTTACCCCGGATTTTGATTTTTCGATGAGCATGTCCGATATATTATTCGCGGTGAAGGCGAACTGCATGAAGATGATCTCTTTTTTCGCGCCTTTCAGCATTTCATAAATTCTGTCGTTCGGGTCGTCCTGAGGGGCGAATAAAACTTCGACCTCTGATTTTTTTCCGAGTATCGAAAGTTCGATCTTCTGTTTGTCGATGTCGGAAGGTTTTGAAGGCCCGAATTTTCCGTCCACGAACATTTTATCGAATTCGCGCTGATAGATCTGGCTTAATTCTTTCGAATAAAAATTCATGGCGTTGTTATTATTGTTGAAGCTGCATGTGTCGGTGAGGTTGAATGATCCGGTCCATACCTTTACTGAATCGACTATCGCGAATTTATTGTGCATGAGGGCCGAGCGGTTCTCCTGTTTTACTTCGACGCCCGCTTTTATTAACTGCGTCATGAATTCGTTTCCGTAGTTGTCGGTTTCGGTCACGAGGCGCACTTTAACGCCGCGTTTTTTCGCGCGCAGAAATGCGTCGGCGATGCTCTGAAGGCGCAGCTCGTAAAACGATCCGTCGAGCGTTTCTTTGGCTGAATCGACGAAAGCGATGAAGAAGTTGTCGATGGTTTTTGTATGGTCGGCCGACGGCCCGAAGTAGAGTTCGAAGTTATTTTTTTCGGTCGCCACGGCGTGCGCGTTCGTTACGGCCGCGAATAAAAACAGTGAGGCCAGGCACAGTAAAGATAGTAACAGTCTTGCTTTTCTCATAAGTTACCTCCGCGTGTATTTAATAAATTAATTTCGAAGATCAACGCAAAATAAAGATCTTTTTCGAAGCATACATCAATTATAAGCGCTCGGATGAGTTTTGTCAACGCCCGGTGGCAATTTTTTCCAGGATTAAAGTTTTTAAAGAGCATAAACGGAAACATAAAATGAAAATTTATTAATGGCAGAAAATTTTACGCGTCAGGCAGGGCGCCGGTATGATATTTCAAAATCATCATATTTAAGTTCGTTTTGGCGTTTTTTGTTCCGGCTCGACATCATTTGCGGCGTTCTTTCAATTAGCAGCCGGTTTGATTCGTTCCAGCGGTTGGCATCAAAGGATCGGCAGGAAGTCTTTTCGCTGTGCCTGATATATCATCTTGTTTTTTCTTTGATTTATCGGCAGAGCTTAAAAATATGGCGGGTTTTAAAAGCCAACCGTATTTTTGCGGCAGGTACGGTTAAACCAGTAAAAAAGCGCGGCCGAAAAACATGCCGAAAAAAAGAACCTGTTATTGACAATTAAATAAATATAAGATACAATTAAAATGTCGGAGTTGAAGCTTCGATAATCTTTTCATGTTTTTTAAAGTTTTTTTATGAGGCTATGAAGATAATTGAAATGAAATTTTTAATGGAAAAAAATGAGTTAATGACTTTTGTTTCGCATTTGTCATGCTATAATTTTTATGGTTTTAAATATCGCCAGAATGAGTAAGTTGTGATCGCAGTTTACTCTTTTTTTATTTTCGCGAATAATTTTATTATATTAAAAGTCAGCTAAGCTGAAGGGGGAATCACTTATGAGATCAAGGAATTTCATCGGCTCGTCATTATTCATCTTTTCGATTTTTATCATCGTCACTATGTTCGGCTGCGGCGGAGGAGGAGGCGGAGGTTCCACGACGACCACGCCAACCGGCGGTAATTCGGTCACCATCACCGGAACCGTTTCAGGAAGCCTTCTAACGCCTGCGATGCTCGGGACTCCAGCTTTAATGCCGGCTCCGGGCCAGAGTCAGCTTGAAACGCAGCTTGCTTCGATCCCCGCTCAGAGTTCGCTTGAGACTAGGCTGCTTCTCGCGCCCGGCCAGAGCTCGCTCATCGCTTTGAAAAATATCCGCACTGAACAGATACTTGACCAGAAGGTCACCGAAACGGGCACTTTTTCATTTACCGGAGAATATAAGGGCGTAGCCGTATCGATAATCGTCGGCGGCGCGCAGAACGAGATAATCGTCGGAACCATAAGCCAGAATATGGCTTCAAATACCGTGATAGATATTTCACAGCCCTATAAAAGCACCGGCGGTTTGAACGAGGACGCCGTAATAGCTTCGAATATCATAAAAAAATTAAAACTCGAGACGCAGATGACGGTCTCGGATTCCAGGCCTTCGAAATTATGGGAATACATAGACCAGACAAAGGTTTCCGTCGATCAGTATATCGCCGAAAACCACACTAAAACGCGAACTTCCATAGTCGCCGAGATAAATCAGCCGCAGTCTCAGTCATTCAGCGTAATAGCCAACAAAATGAACCTCACGGCCGAAAAATTCGACCACTTCGACATAGCGACAAACAGCCCGCAGAAAGCCGGCGGAACCATTGAAATAAATTTGACCGCCAAGGACGCTTTCGGTAATGTCGTCAGCGATTACTCGCGCAACGGCCTGCTGCAGATAAGCGGCGCGACCGGGACCGTCGTATGGGGCGGCACCGGCGTTACCAATAAGGGCTCGGGAAGCGGTTCTTTCACGGCCGCCACCTTTGCGGCCGGAACCGCCAAGGTCTATATCAGCGACACCGCTATAGATTCTTCAAAGACCATAACCATAACCGATTCGACGACGAATAAAAGCTCGACGGCTTCGCTCACATGGATAGACTCCACGCAGCTTGACCGTTTCGAGATAATTCCCGTTATAAGCTCGGTTAAAACCGCCGGGTCTTTATTCCAGGTCACGATAAGGGCGCTCGACGTTTCAAATAACGTCAAGACGTCTTATAATTCGCCGGTCAATATCATCGACACTACCGGCACCATCACGCCCGCCGTCACGACGAACTTATCGAACGGCCTCTGGACGGGAAATCTCGCCATCACCCAGGCTTCGACGAAGGTCGTCATCACCGTCAGCGCCGCCGGAAAACTCGGCACATGCGAGGTCGTCGTAAATCCTGGCGCGGCGACGAAACTGCTCGTCGTCAAACAGCCGCCGTCATCGGTCATGGCGGGAAATAATTTCGCCACCACCTCCGCTTCGGTGAGCGTCAGCGTTTGCGACAATTACGGGAACGTCGTCACGACGGATAACTCGACCGTAATTACCGCCGAACGCGGAAGCACTGGAACGAGCTCGCTTCAGGGAACGCTCACGGCCGCGTCCATCGCGGGTACGGCCAATTTCACGAATCTTTTATACATTAAAGCGGAGAACATCAAGGTGCGTTTTAAATCAGGCGCGCTCGCCTCGGCTGAAACCGGGATCATCGAGGTCACGCCTGCGGCGCTCCATCATTTCGACCTGACCTCGAACAGCCCGCAGGTGGCCGGAAGCATAGTATCGTTAACCGCCATCGCTAAAGACACGTACGGAAATACCATAACCGGATTTAATTCGGAAGGAACGCTCGCGATCGCGGGCGTGACCGGCGTTACATGGTCGGGAAAAGGCGTCAGGCCGACCGGCGCTTATGACGGGACCGGCTTCGTTTCGGGCGCGGCGACGATAGGCCTTACAAATACGGCCATAGACGCCAATAAGACCGTCACGATCAAGGACACATCGTCTTCCATACAGGCGACCGTGAATGTTTCATGGATATCCGGCTCGTTCCACCATTTCGAGATCTCTTCGGTCGCTTCGCCCAAAACGGCCGGCGCGCAGTTTTCCATAACGATAACGGCGAAGGACGCTTTCGGTAATACCGATACCACATACACCGCTCCGGCGGCGCTTTCGGACACGACCGGGACTATAAACCCGACCGTGACCGGCGCTTTCGTTAACGGTGCGTGGACCGGGAATGTTTCGGTCAGAAAGTCCCAGTCGAATATCGTCATTACGGTCACGGCCGCTTCAAGACCCGGAAATTCAAACACTTTTACGGTCAATCCGGACCCGACTATAAACAGGTATGTTATAACGCAGGTCGCAAACCAGATCGCCGGCGCCGGGTTCTTCGGCACGGTCTCGGCGAAGGACGCATACGATAATACCATAACCACGAATAGCTCGGTCACTCTCACTATGACCACGACGGCCACTGACGCGGCGCTCGCTAAATTTTATACCTACAGCAATTACATCACTTCCAAACCGGCGCCAGTTACTTATAGCGTCGCGAACGGCGCCGAGCCTTAATACAGTAAAAACCAGAAGGG
>CAZKCG010000132.1:0-3760 GCA_964551445.1 uncultured bacterium
CTGAAGCTACCGTTCATTAAGGCGGTTTCGTGAGCGCACCTGTCGATGCCGGCGGCCATTCCCGAAACTATGGTCAGATCTTTTTCAACCAGTCCGCCCGTTATTTTCTCGCACTCGCGAAGCGCATATGGCGATGGATTCCTGGTTCCAACGATGGAAAAATTCCCTGAAGCCGGATCGAATTTTTTTCCGGCGATAAATAAAACCAGCGGAGGCATTTCGATCTCCCGGAGAAGCGCCGGATATTTTTCATCAAAAATAGAAACCGCGTCAAGCTTAACTTCGTTTCCGTATAACCCCTGAAGCTTCGCGCCGAACTCCTGAAATTTTTGAGCCGCGTCTTCAACCGCCTGACTTTCTTCTCCGGCTTTTTCGGCCTTTTTTATGACCGCATCAAGCGCCTTGATATCCTCCGGGTCATGGGCTTTTTTAATTAACCTGCCTTCGACGAGGTTATAAAGATCTGCGAAATAATCGCGCATCTGCGTGAAAAATATATGATGATGCTTCGAAAAAATATACATTCGGGCCGCTATCAGTTTATATTTTAAATCTTTATCCGTCAAAAGTTTCCCTTTTTATTAACTAAATTTTAAGGTCCGCGAATTATCGTTCCAGCGGTCGGCTTACAGCGACGGCTTCTTTTCGTAGCTTCTGGTGACCTTGACCAGCCAGAAACGGACGTTCTCGTTATCCTCCGTCTCTAAAACAGCCTGTATCCTCGATTTTCCGGCTTCACCGACGGCCATTATCGCTTTAGCGAAAGGTTCCCTCTTATCGACCGGCGCCGCGCGCAAAGCATTCACAAGCGAGTCGATGGCGGGCGCGCCGCAGTATCCGAGAGCTTTCGATACCTGAGCTTTAGTTTGATCGGTCGCGCGGGGCAATTGAGCTATAAGCGCCTCGTACTCGCCGAGTTTACCGAGCGACATTATGGCGTATTCGCGGACCCAGTCGTTGCCGTCGATCAGAGACGCTTTCAATGGTTCCACGGCGGCCTTATCTTCCATGAAACCGAGAGCGTAAGCCGAGTTATAGCGCATCTCGTTGTTTCCAAGGCGCAGATTCTCTAAAAGAACGCTGAAAGCGACGCTCTTGATACTCTTTAAAACCCTTATAAGCCCGTCCCTGACGTCTTCCTTAGGATCTCCAAGCGCCATGATTATTTCGGGCACGAAAGGCTTTCCGTATTCGATCAAAAGCGTCAGGGCGTTCTCGCGCACGAAATAACTTTCGTCTCCGAGCATTTTTATCAGCCTTGAAACCATTACCGTGTTCATATAGGTCGTAACGGCGCACGCGAGAGATATCTTAAGATTCTGCGGGATCGGCTGCTGCCGGTTCTTCAATTCCTCCGGATTTTTCATGTATATAAGAACGTGTTCGCTGTTTTTTTCGAAGTCTTTGCAGAGAGATTTTATAAGCCAGTGCATCTGATTTTCGGCGATCGCGTTCTCGGGCTTTTTCATTTCAACCGCCAGAGCGCTGTCATCGAGCATTTTCACGATCGTATAGGTCGCTTCTTCGAGATTATGACAAAGATATTTGTAGGCGCTTTCACATACGTAATAATCCGAATCGTTCAAAGCGGCGATTATTTTTTTGATCGTTTCAACGTCGTTTGCGAACCTGAGAGCGTACGGCGCGTGGCGGCGAAGCGAAAGCGTAGGAGAATCAAGACATTCCATGAGAATTTTCATGGCAGGCTTTCCTATGCGGTATAAAACTTCCATAAGGATGCCGGCTATCCTGTCGTTGCAGTTTTTAAAGACCTTCTGTATCATAGGCAGCACGCTTTCGCCGTTCTCAACGAGCGAATCTATTACGAGCAGGTCCAGATCCGGTTCATCATTAGCCAGGGCTTTTACAAGGGATATTATGATTTTGTCGTCGTTTCTGACCTTACCGAGCACGTAAACGGCGATGACCTTCATTGGAGTGGTCCCGCTTTCGATCATTTTCAGCATAAGAGGCACGTTCATGTCCTCCATGTTGCGGATGACGCGGGATATCCTCATCAGAAGCGTTTTATCGTCTATCGCGGTAGCCTTGATAAGCGGTTCGACAGCGTGCTTTCCAATATTTATAAGGGCGAGTTCGGCCTGTCTCTGAAGGGAATAATTTTTGTTCTGAAGATAGAGTATAAGTTTATCGATAACGTCCTTATTGCCGTTCCTGCCAAGAATGACGGAATAGATAAGGCCCAGTTCGGATTTAGGGTTCTGGTCGAAAAGATTGGCGAGCTTGGATGAATCTTCAGGCGATATATTGCTTGAATAATAATCTATCGCGTTTTTCTGGACGATCTTATTTTTATTATTAAGATCGCCTAAGTTAAATTCTGACAATTTCAACCACCTTTACCTTATTATTGAAATATGACCTCGCAGGATCCTTATCATTTTCTTAAGTCTTTCCGGGAGGGCCGCAAATTCTTTTTTTAAAATAACACAAAAGCTATCATGTGTCAAGCGGCCCGAATTTAAAGAACTCTTCTAACGCAAAAGGGCGTCGGCCTGTTTGAGTTTTATATTCGCCCTTACCTGCGGCGGCTTTATATCTACGGGTATGGTAGAGCCGTGAATGTTCAGATCGAGCATGACCGGACCGGTTTCAAGCGGCGAATCTGGCGCAATGGCGTCAAGTGTGAGCGGGGCCGAATTCCATTCCGCGAACTTAAGCGAAGGAGCATTCACTTCTATATCAACGGCATTTTTCTCAAGAGATATCTCATAGCCTGCGGGAAGTTTCGGGGCCGCGACCGGAACGCCGTGAAACTTCTGAGTTTTATAGGTTTGTTTCAGCGTTATGGTCACTGTAACCTGTTTGTTGTCGATGGTAAAATCGGCATTTTCAGGAAGCATCAATTTAGCCGTCTGAGTGAGCCCCTGTTTCGCGCCCGTAATATCTATGGTTTCCGTTTTTATTTCGCCTATCTTTTCTATTTTTTCGGCGGCGCCTTTCACCATGATCGACTTAGGCTCGCATTCAACCGTATCGATCAAAAAACCCGCGGCGACCTTTCCGCTGACGATGGGAACGACTTTAGCAGGCCTTGAAGGCTGCGGTATTATACCCACGGCAATCTCTATCTCTTTTGGATTTATTGAAATATCTCCATTCTCGTTCGCGTTGATCTCGATAAGTCCTAATGTCTGTTTTACTGAAAAGTTCGAGTCAAGGCCGTCCACCTTGACCTGAGCCACTATGTTCTTAATGCCGCCTATGATCTTTTTCGGGCCGCGCAGCGTTACCTTTTTATGGCTGAGTTCGTACCCCTTCACGTAATATCCCGGCCTGGGTTCACCGATGGGCTTGACCAGCACTTCAACGGTATTTTCTTCCATAAGGACCGGAGTGATGTCGAGTTCGCGCGGTTCCACCCTGACAAGTTCTATTCCGCGGGGCATTATAACGTTAACGGGTATCTTGTTCGGCATGTCGGAAACCGCTTTCGAAACGTTCGCGGTGGCGACGAGCTTTGATTTAACGGGGTAATAGTATTCGATGATATCACGGCGGCCGCCTTTTATGAATACGCTGACCTTTGTCGGAATATTTTTATACGCGCAGTCGCTGCGGCGGTCGGTAAGCACGAGTTCGGTGTCGAACTGCCGCTCCGCCTGCGGGCTCACGATTATGTTAACGTAGAACCAGGCTATCACGGCGACAAGCACCGAGAGTATGCGCAGGGAGAAATTTTCGAAAACAAAATATTTCATATGGTTCACCTATTACACTGTAGCCGCTTCGTTATTTC
>CAZKCG010000133.1:0-3515 GCA_964551445.1 uncultured bacterium
CGCTTGACCGAGCGTTCGTTTCAAGCTCCTCCATTTTCGTTGAAAGCCTGAAATGCTGGCGTCTCTGATGCTCCTCCGAGCTCGCCGCATCCGATAAAACAAGAGTTATATTAGCGTCCATCTTCTTTTCAACGATCTTCATCGTAACTACGCTGACCTCGTTATGACCGATGAAGTTTATTGAAATAAAATCGCCTACTAAAAGGGGAATGATGTCTCCGCGGCTGTTTCGGGGCGGAACGCTCATCACTAACTTCATAAAACATACCCTTAACATTTTATTCGCGGCTTTCACCGGCGCGTGCGCCAAAGCGGAAACCGCCCTTACGCGAGCCTGTAAAGCCCGCAGGAGCGGACCGGACGCCTATTATATGCCCGAGCCGGAAGCCTGCGTATAACTGCCCCGCATTATAACACAATAAGCGGTGTTTGTCAAAAAAAAAGCAGGTTTTATGGCGCGGCTTTCGAAGTTTTTATTTTATTTAGGTATCTTGGGGGTCACCCTCTCGATCGACTCTATGATCTCGCGCCTTCTGGGCGTATTCGGGAACTTGTCCAGCGCTTTCTGATATGCGTCCTTCGCTTTCTGGTAATCGCGCTTGGCGTTCTCGTATATCCAGCCGATCTCCACCTGGGCGTCGGGAGCGTTCTCATGGTCGAAGAATCTGTCCGCCATAAGCTCGAAATCGGCTATGGCGGCGTCATAATCCTTCATGTACCGTTCGTTGACGAGGCCTTTTTCATATTGAGCTTTTTTCGCGTAAAGCGAATCCTGGTATCTTTCGACCAGTTCCCGGAAAGTATCTATCGCGTAAACGTATTCACGCTTTTCAACGTACATTTTGCCCAGCATATATCTGACGTACTCCGTTTTATCGTACTGCGGCGATTCCTGGACTATCTTTTTATAATAGTTGGTCGCCTCGTCTATATTCTGCGCCATTCGATACATTTCAGCCAGTTTAAGGGCTATGTCGTAATACCGTTCATATTTAGGATATTCGTCGACGATCCTCTTCAAAGCCTCGGCGGCCTTGTCGGCCTTCTGCCCCTGCTCGTAAAGCCTTGCTATTTCTATAAGATAGTTCGGAAGCTTAGGATCCTTCTCGGGCCTCGAATCGATCAAAGCCTGAAGTTTTTCTATCTTCTTTTCCGGGTCTTTTTCCTGGGCGATCTCTATCTCCGCCGACGACAGCGATATTTCCCCGGTGGCAAGCGCGATCTCGAAAGTGCCCTTAGGTTCCTTAATACCCGCTTCCTTTGTCGCAAATTCGTCTTCTTCATCCATCATGCGGTCGTGGAGCGTCACGAATTTATCAGGGGAAGCGAGTATCTGGGCGACGCGGTCTTCGGATGTTTTAACCCATCGCGATATAGGAAAATAAAACTTGACCTTGCGATAGGCGGCTATGCACTCGTCGCGCTTTTTCATCAGCTCATAATCCTCGCCTATTTTAAACTGTAAAAAGGCCAGATAATCAGTGTTTTCCGGTTGATTTTTAACGATGAACTCGCGGTAGAGTTCTATCGCTTTTTCAGGTTTTTTTATTTTGGTCTCGTAAATAAGGCCGAGCGCGTTTATCCCCTGTATGAGCTTTTCCTCGGGCAGATCGAAGCTTATGAATTCCCTGTAATATTTCGCCGCGTTATCATAGTCTTCCGCCTCGCGCTCATATAACCTGGCCACGTAATACATGTAATGAGCGTTGTCCGGGTTTTCTTCGTCCATATCGATCATATCCAGAAGGCTCTTAGCTTTTTTATCGACGTCTAGTTTTTTAAATGCCTTTTCTATGTCAGGCGAAACTTTAAGCCCGGAAACGACCTCGCGCAGACTTTGAACAGCCGAAAAGCGCTCTTCGACCTGGTCCTCTTTGTAAGTGGATTGAAGCAATATCATCGCGTCCTTATAAGATTCATCATTCCTGCGGCTTTCTCTGACCTTCTCAAGAAGGGCTATGCCCGTGTCTTTTTTAGAAAGTTTTGAGATGGCGAGTTCCGCGGCTTTGTATCTTACCTCGTTCTCCTTTGTGCACCCGGGAAATCTGGCCAGAATATCAGTAAGTTCTTCATAGGCGAGATTATGTTCATTCAATTTTTCGGAATATACGCGGGCGGCTTCAAGTTTATATTTGACTTCTTCAGGGTCGCCGCTTATATATGACGAGCATTTATTAAGATATGTCACTGCCTGGGCGTTATCGCCCAATTTTTCCTCGTATATCTTAGCGTTCTCATACATAAGGTCGAGGCTCTTTTCTTCGCCGATATTTTCCCTTATGAAAGCATCGTTCTCATCGATCTTCTGGTACTGTTTTATTTTCTCCGATAATTTGTCGGCCTGATTGAAATATTCGGGAAGTTTTTCCTTCATCCGGGCGATGAGGAAATTAGCTTTGCCGTATTCTCGGCGCTCGCGGGCCATGAGGGCCGAAAGCCTTTCATAAGCGGTGAAAGTTATTTTCGGATATTCGGAATAATCGGCAATGACCTTTTTATAGGTTTCAAGGGCCTTGTCGAAGTCATGGCTCTCCTCGTAAGAAATGGCGAGGTAGAGATAAACGATGGGCAGTTTTTTAGATTCGGGATTATTTTCGATATAGTTTGAATATTTGAATGTTTTTGAGGACTTTACGGGGGCAAGTTCCATTTCGGCGCGCATTTTATAAGTTTCCTCGTCGATATTCGAAAGCTTGCGCTCGATAGTAAGTCCGCCTTTTTTAAACCACGACGGCTCGCTTATGCCAATGTCGGACAGATCAACGGGTTTTTGAAACCATGAATATTCTCCAGCCGCCTTTAAATTCGAGCGTTTTTTAAACCATGACGCGTCTTCATAAACCGGCCTCGAAGCCTTTGAGAACCACGACGGTTCTTCTTCGATCACGCCTTCGGAATCGTCGCTCGAACCGCTTTTAAAGCTGTCGATTATGCCGAGAGAAGTGTCATAGAGGCCTTTAAAAAGAGATGTTTCTCCGCCGCTTTTTTTCACGGAATTTTCCGCCGTGGCTAAATTATCCGTTTCGATGGACACTTCGCCTGTTTTATCTGACGCGTCCTGTTTTTCTGATTTTTCTTTGCGTGAAGATATATTCGTGGCTTTAAGGTAGTTTTGAAGCGAACCAAGATCGATGTTCAAAAGGTTGGCTATCTTCGCGTCGAGTTTTTCATTCCTCGCCTCGTCAGGATATTTGCTCATTATAAGACTGTAGCATTTAAAAGCGCTCTCGTAATCTTTAAGATTTATGGCATATATTATACCCGCTTTAAACATCGACATCATTTGAGATTTTGAATTGATATCGTTCATCGCTATGACTTTTTCATAATAAACCACGGCGTTCTTGTAATCTTTTTCATATTCTTCGAGGGCTTTGCCGATAGCGAATAAAATTTCGGGCTCGGCCTTCATTCCAGACGCTTCTGAAGCGAGCTTTTTCAATGCCGCTATTCCTTTTTCCGTTTCCTTGAGGCTTTCTATCTGGATCTGGGCGGAACGCATGTCTATCAGAAGC
>CAZKCG010000134.1:0-3362 GCA_964551445.1 uncultured bacterium
GGTGTCGACTATATTGACCACGAAAATTTTGATGTCTTTTTTATCGCCGACATGCATTATTATCTTTTCAGGGTCCACGCTTATCTGTTTGAATGGGAAAAATTTGAATTTAAGCGAGAACTCGTATCCGAAAGCCGGATTTATTATAACCTGAGAGAGAACGACCGAATTCTGGTCTTTATCAGGCGGCACGAATTCCTTGTTCTGCATGAGGTTTTTCAGAAACTGCGGCGCGTGATAAGGCTCTTTCGACTCGCAGACTATTTCGAAAGCCTGCTCCGTGAGAAGCTCTCCGCCCGTGACCTTTATGTCCTTTACCCAGACGTCCGGCGGGGTCAGCTTTTCGATCTTATCGAAAAAATCATACCATGAGAATGATTTCTGGTAGATGCGGTTGAAGAAATTGACCCTTTCGTTGATCTCTTTGACCTTGTCCTTCGCGATGCGCGGCGTTTTAAGCTGGGTGTCGAGTTCGTTTATGTCGGTGTCGACCTTTTTGATGCGGTTGTCGAGTTCGGATATCTCTTCTTCGCTCTGGGTCTCATAGCGTTTAAGGACGGAATCGTAATAATATTTGAGGCCGTACCAGGTAGTTGGAATGGCGATTATGACTATTATGAGAATTATTATAGCTTTCCAGTCCCGCGGCAGGCATTTATACTGCATGGGGAGAAGATCCATTTTCATCTTCATAAAGTTCATAACCTCCTTTTCCGTAAAAATAAAATATATATTCTTATAAACTAATATTCCCGGGTGAAACCGTATCCTTTAAGCTCCGCCGGCCTTTTTTAAAAAATTCCGTATTTACGCCAAGCTGGAAAAAACGCGTAAAACCAGCCTGAAAAAACAACGAAAGCGCCGGATCAATTCCTTAAAAGCCCGCCGACCGCGCATTGCAGCATATTTCTGTCGTCGTCGGTCATTGCCTGTTTGGAGCCCGTGTCTATCTTTATTATTTCGGAGAGCATGACGGTCTTCGTGTTCAAGTGAAGCTGCATGGCCCCGCTGATGTTTCTAAACGACGATGTGCCGCCGCAGAGGATGATCTCGTGGATCTTGAATTCCCTGAAGCGCGCCAGATACTGATCTATGGAGTTATATATGCCTTTTACGAGCTCGCCGAAAGACGGCTTGATTATGTTGTATAATTCGACCTTATTCTGTTTGTCGGGATTTTCCTTCAAAAATATTTCTTCTTCTTTTTTTATTTTTTCGGCCGCGGCCTCGTCGATCCTCTTAGCTTCCATGATGTGACGCGTGAATGCGCCGCCGCCGATAGGTATCGACCGCGAGCTTTTTATGACGCCTTCCTTTAAGAAAGCTATCGTCGTTGCTTCGTTTCCCATGTAAACCACGGCGACGTTCTTTTTCGCGACCTCTTCGTCCGAATAGTAGGGATGCATGAGATTGACCAGGTTGAAGAAGGAGCTGTCGATGCCGATGGCGTTAAGCCCGGCGCCTGAAATGAGATCGCCCAGATCGAAAAGATTGGCCTTTAAAATGGCCTGGGCCACGACCATGGTCTGTTTTTTCGAGTTTTCCGCTATCTGGTAGTCGTAGAACCATTTGTCGAGTTCGAGCGGCAGAAGCGGGCTCAGCGTGGTCGGGATGGATTTTTCGATGGCGTCTTTTGCCTTTACGGGCATATTGAGCCAGTTTATGACGACGAGGTAATCGGGTATCAGAAGGAACGCGTCATAGCCGCGCACGCCCATTTTCGAAACGAGCTCCGACATTTTCTGCTGGACCTCTTTGGCTTTGGTTATGGGCTTGTCGGAAAATACGTTGACCATTGCCTTTTCGGGCATCTCGACGGAGCCGAATTTGGCAAGGAGGATATCTTTGTCGCCGTTCGATTTTGATTTCAGAACGGCGCCTTTTATGTATTTGGAACCCAGATCTATGCAGACTAAAGGCCTCGCCATTAAATTACTCCAAAATAAAGCTGTTTATTATTCGTCGCAGATATTTAATCGGAAAAAAAGAAAAAAAAAGAAGTGTAAATTATAAAAAATAATAAGGGACGCATACGGAATTATCTTTTAAATGAGGTTTTCCGGATACGCCCCTTTTATAAACAAATTATTTTTTTACGCGGCACTGATCTTTATGAGTTCGTCGATCGTCGTCTGGCCGTTCTGCATTTTTCTGATCGTGGATCCGCGGATGGTGCTCATGCCCTTGGCGATACCGACCCTTTTAATTTCGTAAAGGGACTGGCCGCCGGCGATCATGGCGCGCAATTCGTCGTCGATGTCGAGGATCTCGTAAACGGCGGCACGGCCTTTCATGCCGGTGCCCTTGCATTTGTCGCAGCCGCGGCCGCGGTAGAATTTCATGTCTTTGTATTCGTCGCCGTCTATTTCGGCGAATTTGATCTTGGCTTCGTCGCGCGGGCATTCCTCGACGCAGTTCGGGCAGATGGTCCTGACCAGTCGCTGGGCGATAACCTGGATGAAAGCGGCGGCCAGAAGGTATCTGTCGATGTCCATATCCGCCATACGGCCTATAACGTCGATGGCGTTATTGGCGTGGACCGTGGAGAAGACGAGGTGGCCTGTGAGCGCGGCCTTGATGGCGATGTCGGCGGTTTCATGGTCACGAATTTCTCCGAGCAGGACTATGTCGGGGTCATGACGCAGGACCGCTTTGAGCGCTTTCGCGAAGGTCAGTGAACGGTCGGGGTCGGTTTTATTGATCTTGACGTTGATCTGGTTGAGGCCGGCGAGACGATACTCGACGGGGTCTTCTGCGGTTATGATCTTGGTTTCGGAGTCGTTGAGCGTTTGAAGCGAGGCATAAAGCGTCGTCGTTTTACCGGAACCGGTGGGGCCTGAGACGAGGATGATGCCGTATGGGCGCCTGATCGCGCGGCTGAAACGGGCGTATTCTTCGTCGGAAAAGCCGAGAGCTTTAAGGTCGAGCTTGAGGTTGTCTTTTGACAATATACGAAGGCACGCGCATTCTCCTTCGGCGCAGGGTATTATCGAGACACGGAAGTCGACGCTCTTTTTGCCGAGCTTTATCGTGAACGCTCCATCCTGAGGGACCGCGCGTTCGGCGATGTTGAGATCGGACATGATCTTTATACGCGAAATTATGGCGGGGCCGGCTTTTTTAGCTATCTTCATTTTTTCGGTGAGATGGCCGTCCAGACGGAAACGCACGAGGACCTGGCTTTCCCAGGACTCGATGTGAATATCGGAGCAGCGCTCGGTGACGGCCTGCATGATTATCTTGTTGACGAGAAGGATGATAGGCTTCTGATCGGCCTGTTGTTTTAAAATGTCGGCTTTGCCGTCCGTGTCGCCGTCGCCCGTTTCGAATTGCATGTTGACGGCGGAGGCCGCTTCCTCGGG
>CAZKCG010000135.1:0-2640 GCA_964551445.1 uncultured bacterium
GGTTGCCAGGTGCGGGTGCTGCTGGACGCGACCGGCAGCAAGAAGGCGGGCGAGATATTTTCCGGCTAAATCCCAATATTTGAGGTACCCGCCTATGTATGTCCCCGTTTTAACAACTTCCTCCGAATCAAGGATACTGACGGCGGCCTCGATATATTTCCCGATGATCCCGACAGAACCAGGCCCGAGCGTTTCAGCAAGAATACCCTGTATTATCAAAAGATTGTCCCTGAGATGCTTCGGCGCGATCTTGAGTCCGGCGAAAAGTTCCTTCGCCCATTTTATATAACTTTCAAAAATAGCCGGATTTGAAGCGGATATGGCTTCCGCGAGATAACTCAGATGATATCCGACATCCTCGCGGCATCTTTTCCGGCCTTCCGGACCGTATTTTGAAACGAGTTGCGCATTTCGCGAATACTGTATCGCGGTTATCCGTTCCGAAAGTTCTTCCAGATCTTTGAATATAGCTTCAGCTACAGTTTTTTCAATATCATTGACCATATCGTCCTTATTACTCTCCTCTAAATAAAGATCCAGGAAAATTTTTAAAACATCGGAAACGCATACACTTTTTGAAATTTAAAAGACCTAAAACACGAAGTTTATCACATTTTTAGCATATACCACATGAGCGTAGAACCGATCGAACTTAAAACCACGAAAAGCATTATATCGCCCCAGAGCGCGAGCGCCGGAATATTGAATTTTCCAGGCGCCGTTTCGTCATAATAAACGGTTATTTCGTCGCCGGCCTTTTTAGTCGACATCATTATCGAATCAACGCGGGCGCTGTATATTTTCGGCGCCGGCCCGCCGCCGTCTTTTTTAACTCCATCGCGCGCGTCGGTCGCTTCCCTGCCATCCCTGGCACCAGCGACACTTGCGCCTCCGTGCGCGTCGGTCGCTTCCCTGCCTTCCTTGGCACCAGCGACACTTGCGCCTCCGTGCGCGTCGGTCGCTTCCCTGCCTTCCTTGGCACCAGCGACACTTGCGCCTCCGTGCGCGTCGCCGGCGAAAAATTCATAGGTCACGATATTCGAGAACTGGCTCACGTAAACTTTGTTTCCCGGAACGAATGAGGCCTCGATATTTTTAACTATGCCGACCGCCTCTTTTTTATAATTCATTTTAACTCTTATCACCGTATAAAGCGCGTAAAAAGCGTACGACAGCATTACGACGGCGACTATTATTCCCAGAGGCTTCGACGGTTTGGCCCCGCCATTTTGAGTGTCCACGATTCTTCCTCCATTTGGTTTCCTTAACGCTTATCGAACGCGGCCGGCATACGCGCGGGAAAAGGCTGGCTTCTGAAATCAAAGCTCCTGGCTGTAATTTTCGTTGAGATATATCATGTGCGAGCTTATTTTATTCAGGTCCACCGTTGAAATATAAGGAACGAAACCGAGTTCCTTTATTTTATTATAAACGTAAACGGCCGTCTTCTTATTTCCCGGACTCACGTAATCAACGACGAATATCTGAACGCCGTATTTTTCGCTGACCTTCTTCAGCCGTCTTATCCTGTCGATGTTTTCGCTTCTCTTAATTTTTTCATAGGTCTTCTTTTTAAAGTTATAAGCCGAGATGAGTTCTTCCACATTGAAACCGTCCACATACGGCCCGATCTCGTCCGCGTGGTCCTCGAAATTATTCGCTATGATCTCGATTTTTGGAAATCTGACCCTTATATCTCTTATGAGTTCGCAGAGGTACACGTTCATCTTCGGAAATTTTCCTGAATCGCTTTTCATAAGCCTCAAAGGCGAATCCAGCGTATCGAGAAAAAGACCGTTGAACCCTTTTTTTACTATCTCGGGTATCGCGGTTTCAAGCAGGTGATCACGCCATTCGGACGAGCTGACGTCGACGTAAAAAGAGTCTTTCCAGTCTGGATTTTCAGCCACCATTATTTTTTTATCGAGGAAAAGCTTGTATTCCTTCGTCGCCTTGTTTATTTCGCCGATGCTCAGATACGAAAAGACGGAGATGCCCTTTTTTCTGAGTTTTTTTATATCTATGACCACCTTCGGATCGAGCACTACCGCGTCAAATTCCAAAAGCTTCGAGACCGGCGGTTTAGCGTCATAACAGATCGCGTATGACCCATAGTTCCCGCAGGCCGCGTACGCCGGGAACAGTAAAATAATCGGGAACAATAGTAAAACAAGTTTAAAAGCGTTCATCTTCATAATTAACACTATTTTACAACAAATGGCGCAATAATTCAAGTGGCAGACTGAAAGCCGTTCCAGCGGTTTATAATATATGTAATAGTTTCGTGAAAATATCCGATATATCTGATACGAAAAAAGTTTTTTCGTAAAATTATAAAATTTGTTAAAAAGGCGCCGGTGAAATGATAAGATATCTGCAGATATTCATGGTTTTTTTGTTCACGTTCTTCTTTTTATTCTACCAGAGCAGAGTAGATCATATAAAACTCGGAGACAGATATCTTCGCGAGGGAAAGATATCTTTCGCCCGTGAGGAATATAATAAAGCGCTCGCGGCGGGCGCGAATAAACCGGAACTTATAGCGGAAAGGCTCAAAAAGATCGACTATATGAACCGGGAGGACGTAATTCATTTCAACGCCGCCGCTGAATTTTATAAAAACGGCGATTTCGAATCCGC
>CAZKCG010000136.1:0-2433 GCA_964551445.1 uncultured bacterium
AAATAAATCCCGGGGATATAATATCGTTAGACGACAAGGACTTCGGCAAATTTTAACGCGAATTAAATAAAAAAGAGGACTTTTATGGACCCTATCGAAAACAAGGAATATAAAGACCAGTATATGAAAGAGCTTTCCGAGATCATCGAAGTGTGCGACAAGCTCGAAGTTTCACGCGAACGATATAAAAAACTTTTCGTAAAGCAAAATATCGATATAGCGAGATCCGGCGTGGACACTTCCGAAAAAAACGACGCCGCGAGCGCCCACATCATAAATGAAATTAAAAGCGTCATGTCGCAGCGAAACGCGGTAATGACGATACTTAACAACATACCCGACATCGCCTGGCTTAAAGACCAGAACGACAGGCTTTTAGCCGTCAACAACCTCTTCGCCGAATCTTTCGGCGTAAAGCCGGAGGAACTTATAAACGCCGCATGTTCAGACCTGTGGCCCGAAGAGATCTCGGCCCGCTTCAAGCAGGAGGACGCCGAAATAATGCAGGCCGGCAAACAGAAGATCGTCATAAATCAATTCACCGCGGAAGACGGCTCGAAAACCTGGATAGAATTCATTAAAACGCCCATATACGACGAAGCCGGCGCCGCGCGCGGAATAGTCGGGATCGCCCGTGACATAACCGAATATCAGAAACTGACGGTGGAACTCGGACGCGAGGTCGATAAGAAAACGGCGGAACTCGTCGATATAAACAGGCTTCTGCGCGAGGAAATAAGCGACCGAATGCAGATCGCCGCCGAACTTGAAAAAGCCATGGACACGGCCGAACACGCCAGCAAAAAAAAGAGCGAATTTTTAAACGAGATCAATTTTGAAATGCGCTCCTCGATGAATAACATCGTCGGCTTCACCGAACTTTTAAAAAGCGCGGCGGGCGAAGAAGGCCGCGAATATATAAAAACGATAGAGCGCTCGATAGAAAGCCTCATGAAAACGATGAACCGCATCCTCGAGGACGCTTCAAAAATGGAGCCCGGCAAGGTTGAATTCTCCGGCGAAAAAATGCCGGAAATAAAAACGCCCAAAACCGGCGATTCGGTTGAGATCCTTGCCGTCGAGGACGACGCCACCTGCAGACGCCTCATATCCACGCTCGTTTCAAAGAAAGGCTGGAAGGCCGCGGTCGTTTCCAACGGCCATGAAGCGATCGAGAGCGTGAAAAACAAGCACTACGACATCATACTCATGGACCTTCAGATGCCCGAAATAGACGGGTTTGATACTACGAAAGCCATAAGGGAAATAGAGCGTGAAACCGGAAAGCGCTCGCTTATTATCGCCATAACCGCTTTCGACACTCACGACAGCAAGCAGAGGTGCTTCGACGCGGGCCTCGACGGATATTTACCGAAGCCCTTCTCGCCCAGGGATTTTTATGAAAAGATCGAAATGTATATAAATGAAAGCGGCCTTCCCGGCGGGACCGACGCCGGAAAAATAGCTCAGCGGATAATATTGATAGAGGATCTGGACGGAAAAAATGATAAACGGGATTAACCTCACCGACGAGGAATTCAATTTAATTCGCAAGCTCGTATATGACCGCTTCGGAATAAGCCTTGGCGACCACAAGCGCACGCTCGTCATCGAACGGCTTCAAAAAATGCTCAGGACCGGCGGTTTTCCTACCTTTAAAGACTATTACGACCACGTCACGAAAGAACCGACCGGTCAGGCGCTTTTAGATTTCATCGACCGGGTCTCGACACACCACACTTTCTTTTTCAGGGAGAACGACCACTTCGAATATTTAAAGACGACGCTCCTTCCGGCGATGACGGCCGAAATGAAAAAAAGGGGTAAGGTCGACCTTCGCATCTGGTGCGCGGGATGTTCTTCAGGCGAAGAGCCTTATTCGGTCGCAATGGTAGTGAAGGAATTCTTCGAAGAAAATAAAATATCGGGCGAATACGGAATTTTAGCCACCGATATTTCCGTCACATCCATCGACAAAGCGAGCGAAGGAGTATACCAGGCGGCCCAGCTCCCGCATGTTCCCGCGGCCCTTCGCCATAAATATTTCACGATGGCCGGGGATGATCGCGTAGTGGTAAAAGACAGCCTTAAAAAATCCGTGCTCTTCAGAAGGCTGAACCTGATGAGGGATGATTATCCGTTCAAAGGGCTTTTCAACATTATTTTCTGCAGAAATGTCATGATATATTTCGACGGCCCCACGCGAAAGACCCTCATCGAAAAATATCACAGATACACGGAACCGGACGGGTACCTTTTTATAGGGCACTCCGAATCGATAGACAGATCTTCAAGAATTTATAAATACATAAAACCAGCGGTTTATCAGAAAATTTAACCGAAGCGCAGTTTGGCCCGCGCGCCGCTTACATCCCTCGCGGCAGGCGCGGCCGGGCAGGCGTCGGGAGTCACGCCGCCGCGGGCAACGGCTCG
>CAZKCG010000137.1:0-2399 GCA_964551445.1 uncultured bacterium
TTCATCTATAATCAACATACAGTCAAAAGTTTCAAGTTTTTTTGCAAGCTTTATAAGGGTTGAATTCGTCTCATGAATTTTTATGGAAACGCTTTTCATGTCAAGAAGCAGAGTTCTCAGATGGCTGACCATTAAAGAAAATATTTCTTCAAGATCGCGGATCTCATCTCCCGATATTATCTCTATCTCCCGCGTCAGATTCCCTTCGCTTATTTCTCTGGCGGCGTTGCTCAGTTTGTTCAGCCGTAAAGTCAGAGACCTTGAAAAAATAATACCGAATATGGTTCCGATTCCCATGGCAAGGGCAATTGAAAGTCCCTGTGCCATATAAAAATCATTCGTTATCCGGTTTACTGCTTCAATTACGACAATAACAATTAAAAGCAGGATCAGAAAGCACATTATAAGTTTATTTTTTATGCTTGTTCTTCCCATTTGTCATAATCCTCCAAAGCCAGTATCCATCCGACCTTTTTATCTTCTACAATTAACAAAGTGACTATAACTCTTGTTTTTCCTGAATTAGTGATTGTGGTAAAAGCCGTATTATCCAGTTCATGGTTGTGTACTATTCTCTTAAGCGCGTTAATAAGTTTCGGCTTATCATCATTGGGAAATATATCGGTTATAAGGCGGTTTAAGAGTTCAGAATTGGTCCTGTTGAATATTTTCAGAACAGCCTTATTTATTCCGAGGATCCTAGTATCAGAGTCCAGTGTGATTACTCCCACCCCCAGGCATTCTATTATCGATTTTTGAAAGTGAAGAGAATCCAGGAGATCAACGGCTTCGCGTCTCGGAAAAAGGGTTCCCGATTCCATGATGCTTTCCGTGTCAGTTACTGCAAACGAATCAGCGTCGATTCTGTCCATGAATTTATTTACCTTGGCAGCCATTTTTTCCATTGGCCCCTTTGCAATGTAATGGTCGGCGCCAATTTTATCGAGAGAGCCAAGATGCTCTATTATTATACCTGAAACCGCAACAATTGGAAAACAATTTTCAGGATATTTCGTCCTTACGAAACCGATAAGTCCCGCTCCGTCAATTTTAGGCATTACAATATCGGCGAACATCAGATCAATCTTTTCATTCTGAATTTTTGAAATTCCTTCCTTGCCGTCATATGCCTTTATAACGACATATCCTCTTTTTTCAAGGAGTTCTCCTAAAAATTCTACAAAAAAGAAATCATTATCTACGACAAGCGCTGTTTTCGACATAATGTCACCTTTAATTTTTCCGTACAAAAAATTAATTTATGCAGACTCTTCTGATCTCGCTTATATCAGTCATTCCTTTAAAAACCTTCATGATTCCATCCTGCTTTAAAGTGGTCATATGATCTTTATATGCCTGTTCAAACAATTCCTCGGTGTTTGCGGCTCTTTTTATAAGGCTTTTCATTACCGGGGTTCCTTCCATGAGTTCGTGAATTCCCATTCGTCCTTTGTAGCCTGAGCCCGAACATACCTCACATCCACCGGTGCAATAGAGAACAAGATCGGATGAATATTCAATGCCGGTTGCCGTGAATTTATCCCTGCCGTAGACTGAAATTATATCATCAAATTCTTCATGAGAAGGATTGAACGGCTTTTTGCAGTTTGAGCATAATCTCCTGGTGAGTCTCTGCGCAAGGACTCCGAGGAAAGCGTCGGAGAAGTTAAGCGGGTTAAGCCCCATGTCGAGGAGCCTGGTCACTGTTTCGGGCGCGCTGTTCGTATGAAGGGTTGAAAAAACAAGGTGGCCGGTTAAAGATGCTTCGACACCTATTGAAGCCGTTTCCTTGTCCCTCATTTCGCCTATCATGATAACATCCGGATCGAGGCGCAGGCATGGCTGGGGCGGGCGCTGACCGCGCGCGGGCAATTCAATGACGCCGAATCGACACTCGCGGCGGCCGAGGCCTCGGTCGGGACGGTGACCAGCTTGAACCGCCCGCGAGAGCGGCTGTTGGAGGTGTATATCGAATTCATTCGCACGAAATGCGCGGCCGAACCGGGCGAGGACTGCACTCGACGTCTGGCCGAGCGGCAGGACGCCCTGGCACGCTGGCGGGCGACGACTCAGCCGGCTGAGTGACGCGACGTGGAATTGATGGATAGCGAACGCGTGAAGGAGCTCCTGGAGCAAGCGGCCCGGTTGCCGCGCTCGGAGCGGCGCGCGTTCATCGAGAAGACGGCAGGCGACCAACCGGCCGTGATGGCCGAGGCGATCGAACTGCTCGCGACGCTCGACGACGGGGCGTTTCTTGGTTCACCAACGGGCGGCGGGGTGGCGGTGCGCGTGGACGTGGCGGCTCCGCCGATTGAACGAGCGGGAAGCCGGATCGGGCGATACAAGCTTTTGCAGCGGATCGGGGAAGGCGGTTTCGGCACGGTCTTTCTTGCAGAGCA
>CAZKCG010000138.1:0-2217 GCA_964551445.1 uncultured bacterium
GAGCTCGAATTCGCCTGAAATAAGGGCTACGACATCTTCGCGGCCGTCTTTTTCAGCTTTGCCGTTAGTGAAGAACAGGATCTTGCAGAGTTTCTTTTTTGAGACCTTCATGAATTTAGCGAGATCGTCTATCGTCGCGGCGCCGGGCGTGTGTATCTTTTCCGGTTTTTCTCCGCACGGCTTTTCGGACTGGCCGAATATTTTATCTATCTTCGTCGTCGCTTTTTCAACGTTGGCTGAATAATCACATTTATCACAATAAACGATCGCGTCTTCGCCTGAAGGGGCGACGACCATGAATTCGTGGGACGACGATCCGCCGATGGCGCCTGAATCGGCTTCGACGACGGTATATTTGAGGCCGCAGCGTTTGAAGATATTACAATATGCGGCGTGCATCTTTTTATAGTTGGCGTCGAGCTGTTCGGGGCTCGTTTCAAACGAGTAGGCGTCTTTCATCGTGAATTCGCGGGCGCGCATGAGTCCGAAGCGAGGGCGGATCTCGTCGCGGAATTTGGTCTGGATCTGGTAAAGTATTACTGGCAGCTGTTTGTATGATTTTATATCGCGGCGGACGAGATCGGTTATAACTTCCTCGTGAGTCGGGCCGAAGCAATATTCGCGTTCCGCGCGGTCTTTTATCTTGAGCATTTCGGAACCGTAAACTTCCCAGCGGCCGGTCTCTTTCCAGAGATTGGCCGGAAGAACGCAGGGCATTATAACTTCCTGGGCGCCTGCCGAGTTCATTTCGGTCCTTATGATATTTTCAATTTTTTTTATGGCGAGGTTGGCCAGAGGCATTATGATGTAAATGCCTGAAGCCAGTTTTCTTATCAAGCCCGCGCGCATTAACAGCTTATGGCTGATTATTTCCGCGTCGGCCGGATCTTCTTTTGTGGTCCTGATGAATGCCTGTGAAAAACGCACTTGAAATTCCCCCTGTTTTTAATATATTAAGGTTTTATTATATTCGTCGCTTTTGATAATTGCCTGACTGATTTTATTTTCAGGCAATTTTTAGTGAAGAGAGAACAGAAAACAGATAATAGAGAATAGTTAAGGTTGCGCGGCATAGCCGCGACCGGAAAATAAAATTACCTGTATTCGTTTTTCAAAACCGAGCGGGCAAAGCCCGCATACCATAACTATTCACTTTTCACTATACACTCTTCACTACGGTTTAGTTCCACCCTATAAGACGGATTATGTCTTTGTAGGTCACAAGAACCGCGAGCACTAAGAGCATTATAATGCCGACTGTGTGTATGCCTTCCTCTACTTTCGATGAAAGTCTTCTTCTTCTGATGGCTTCGAGGAAGGTGAATATTATACGGCCTCCGTCTAAACCTGGTATCGGGAAGAGGTTTAAGAGGCCGATATTTATCGAAATGAGGGCGGTTATATTTAAAAGGCTGAAAAACCCTTCGGTTGCCTGGTCTTTAACGACCTTGGCGATCCCGACCGGCCCCTGAACGGCGTCCATCGAGATCGCGCCCAGAATGAGTTTTT
Source organism: uncultured bacterium (assembly GCA_964551445.1). GTDB lineage: Bacteria > Muiribacteriota > UBA9980 > UBA9980 > UBA9980 > DAOPXV01. The sequence continues at coordinate 1,510 of CAZKCG010000138.1, forward strand.
TAATGCCCTTAAGCATCTCGTTCGTGATCATTACGACCTGATTGTAAGCGGCGTTGGCGCCTTCTATAACGCCGAGCCTTTCGCCGACGGAATTTTTCATTGAAATACCCATTCGACCTTCATTTGAGGTCGTGTCTAATTTCGGCGTCACTTTAAGATCGACCGTTTCTTTTTCGTTTCTAAGAACGGTGACCGCGAGCTCACGGCCGGGGTTCAAACTTACGACGCGAAGCATCTGGCCCCAGGTGTCGATCGGCTGGCCGTTTATCTTAACGATGCGGTCGTTGGGAAGCATTCCGCCTTTTTCAGCGGGCAGTCCGCTCATAACATCGCCGATTATCGGTATGTTCGGAGGCATTATGCCGAAATGTTCAGGCATCTCAACGAGAGCGGCGATCATGATCTCGGATGTATCACGCTTAACGAGTATCTCCGCCGTTTTTCCTTCGCATTCCTTCAGGGCGTCTTCTATCTGGGCGAAATATCTCATCTCGCGCCCGTTTATTTTTAGAATTTTGTCGGCCTGTTTGAGTTTGGCTTTGTATGCCATCGTATCGGGTATCACTTCGCCCGCTTCGCTTATGCTGTCGGCGACGACTCCGATGTATCCTTTAAGCAGCTTGGGGTGGTTTCTGGGCGTTATTTTGGTTTCGAATGTTTTATCGTCGCGGCCGATCTTTAAATTGACCTCTTTATCGGCCTTGGCCT
>CAZKCG010000139.1:0-2166 GCA_964551445.1 uncultured bacterium
CAGGATGCCGGAATAAAAATTCAGATGAACACCACTATTTCGAAACGGAATTTCACGAGCATCGAAAAGATCTTCGATCTCGGCGTTAGCCTTGATATGGCGGCCATACATATTTTTCTTCTCGTTCCGACCGGCCGCGCGGAGAACATGAAGGGCGACGAAATATCGCCGGCCGATTATGAAAAAGTTTTGAACTGGTTCTACGACAAGAAAAAAGAGGTCGGCGACCGCGTAAATCTGAAGGCCACCTGCGCTCCGCACTATTACAGAATAATGAGACAGCGCGCTAAAGCTGACGGGATAGAGGTCGCGTTCAATACTTTCGGTCTTGACGCGGTAACGCGCGGATGCCTGGCCGGCTGCGGATTCGCTTTCGTATCGTCGACGGGCCAGGTCCAGGGCTGCGGATATATGCCGGTGCCGGCCGGAAATATAAAACAGGAGCCTTTTTCGAAGATCTATCAGGGCTCGGAATTTTTCACGAAACTGCGTGATCTCTCCAACCTGAAAGGAAAATGCGGGAAATGCGAATACCGCTCCGTTTGCGGAGGATGCCGCGCCCGTGCGCTCGCGGCTACCGGCGATTGTTTCGATGAAGAGCCTTACTGCAATTATATTCCCGCTAAAATGTAGCCGCTTATAAAATTTAAGGGTGATTTATTAAAAAACATTATTCGCCGTTTTGACCGGCATAAAAAGATAAATAAGTTAAATTATAAATTGGAGAAGTTATAAATTGGAAACAAATGAAATCAATGTTCCTTCAGGAGTAAGCGAAACAAAGACCGCCCCGGATCATAAAAGCAACGCTTTCGTAAAACTTTTCAGCTCCGTTTCAACGGCCGTATTTCTTCTCGTGCTCATCTCGCTCGCGTCGGTTATAGGCACTCTTATTCCGCAGAGCCAGAGATTTTCCGTTTACAAGGAGAATTATCCGTCGCTCGTAAAATGGATCTATCTTTTTTCCTTCAATAATTTATACCATTCATTATGGTTCATAGTGCTTGTGATCCTTTTGTGCGTGAATGTGACGGTATGCACATGGCGCAGGTTCCGATCGCACATGAAAAACGTTAAAAGCGTTCGCGTCGCCGTTCCGGATGAATTTTTCAAAAACCAGCGGTTCAACGAAACTATCAAGTCACAAGCTATTTCCGCCGGCCTGCCGGCCGCAATTGAAACCGAGATGAAAAACCGTGGATATGTTTGCTATCAAGAAGAAAAAGACGGAAAACATTACTTTTTCGGAAATTACGGCGCGTACTCTTTTATCGGGGAATTTCTTGTTCATATAAGCATTTTACTCATACTCGCCGGCGCCGTCATCGGAAACACATTCGGCTACAAGATGCCTTCCTATCTATGGAAAAGCGGCGAGATCATAAAGGTCATGCCGAAGCAGTATGAAGATCTAAGCGATCGGATCAACGAACTTAGCGAACGGTCCAAGGATGATCAGATCGACAGGCACGTGGAGCTCGGGGAGCTTATGAAGAAGCGCGAACAGATCAGGAGCGAGCCCGTGCTTACAATGAGACTGGACGATTTCAAAACCGTTTACGTCGAACAAAAGCCTTTGGAAACCGGCGAAACATTCGTTAAAAACTGGTATTCTACGCTTACGGTTCTCGACGGCACAAGGTCCGTTCTTACTAAAACGATATCCGTTAACGACCCTCTTCATCACAACGGCATCGACGTATATCAGTCTTCTTACGACAGAAGGCCGGTCGGCAAGGTGTTCAAGCTGAAATATTTCGACGGCGATTCAACCGGCGAAGGACGGATAGTGACCGTTACCGGTTTAGGCGTTCCCGTCGAGGTTCCCGGAAAGAAAATGAGCGTCACGGTGAAACGCTTTGAGCCTGATTTCAAGATAGATATGGCGACGCATGAATATTTTTCAGAGTCGACGGAGCCATTGAATCCCGCCGTTCAGATAGCCATTGATACGCCGGAAACAAAAGAAGCAAAGGTTTCATGGCTTTTCAAAAATATGCCGGATTTTTCGCATGACGGCAAGTTTTCAGTTGATATAAAAGGGCGTTTCGAGTTCGCCGATCTTGGAATGGGTTACGAGGAATACTCCGGGCTTCAGATAACACACGACCCGGGCGTCAACCTTGTGTGGGCGGGTTCCGCCATAATGATGATCGGATTTTTCTG
>CAZKCG010000140.1:0-1999 GCA_964551445.1 uncultured bacterium
AAATTGAGTTTTATTTGAAATTTGTTATTTGGCTCTTGGAATTTTAGCCCCTGATTCTTAATTCATTATTCCTGATTCTTCAAAAGGTCTGGGCGGAGTTTTTTTGTTTTTTCAAGCGCTTGTTTCATTCTCCATGCTTGTATTTTTTTGTGATCTCCTGAGAGGAGAATCTCTGGCACTTCATGATTTTCGTACATTTGTGGTTTGGTGTAATGAGGATATTCAAGAAGGTCCTGCTCGAAACTTTCTTCCGCCAGGGACTCCTTGTTGGACATGAAACCCGGCACGAGGCGGGAAACCGCGTCGATGATCACCAGCGAGGCGTATTCGCCGCCCGAAAGCACGTAATCGCCGACCGAGATCTCATAATCAACATAGCGGTCGATGATCCGCTGGTCCACTCCCTCGTAATGCCCGCACACAATGCACAATCCGCTGTGGCCGGCCAGTTCTTTGACCAGGTCCTGCGTGAGCAGGGCGCCTGATGCCGACGTGACCACCACGGCAGCGCCGGCCTGTCTGACGCTTTCTATGGCCCCGGCAAGGGGGCCCGGCATAAGGACCATTCCGGATCCGCCGCCGTATGGATAATCGTCACAGCTGCGGTACTTATCTGTCGCAAAATCGCGTATATCGGTTAAAGTAACGCCGATAATCCCCGATTCGATCGCCTTTCCGAGAAGCCCGGATCTGAGCGGTGAAGAAAAAAAATCGGGGAACAGTGTCACGATATTAAAAATCAAACAGTCCCTCTACAGGATGAATGTCGAGTCTGCCGCTCCGTATTTCCCCTGTATCTACCATCGATTCAACGAAGGGGACCATGAACTTTTTTCCCCCGCCGTCCGCTATGATAAGTATTTCACCCGCGCCCGCTTCAAGAATATCGTCCACGGTCCCGAAGTGCCGCCCGTCGCAATAAACGGCGCACCCGATTATATCGTAATAATAATAACTCTGCTCGTCCAGCCCGCTTCTCGTTTTTTCGGCCTCGGCTTTCTCTATGAAGATATCAAGGCCTTTAAAGGTAAGCGCCGTGTCACGGTCATTGATGCCGTCAAGCTGCAAGAGCCCGCTTTTCCCTTTCTGTACGGTAAAGCCGACTATTGTAAATTCCCGGTAACTGTTATTGTATTGTATAAAAACTTTTTTGTTTTTTTCGAATCGTTCGCTGAAGTCGGAGACGACCGCGATTTTGAGGCGTCCGGTCAGCCCGTGGACGCCGGCAACAACGGCTATACGGATATATTCATCTGTCATTAATCTAGTATTTCCAAAACCACCCGTTTCCCTGATTTTGTCGCGGAAGCGTTTATGATTGTTCTGATTGCCCGGGCGATTCTGCCGTGCTTTCCTATGACCTTGCCAATGTCTTCTTTTGTTACCCGCAACTCGAGGATTGTCGACTTTTCTCCTTCCACTTCCCGTATTTCAACCTGATCCGGATGATCTACAAGGGATTTCACCATGTAATCAACGAGTTCTTTATAATTCATTTCCGCCTCCATTTAATTGTCATTGACAATTACTTTTCTTTAGTATATGTTAAGTTACTTTAAAAGTCAACACCAAATGAGTCACATCAGTAGATAAAATAGCCAACCATTCTCGCTTTTTACTTCTGTGCTGGACAAATACGATCTTAACAGGATTATCACCTGATATCGTTGGTTAAATATTTTACAGTGTTTTTTGAAATGCGAAAGTTAAGTTATTATACTTGTACTCGTTCAAATTCTCGTTTTTCCTAAAAAAAGCTTGTTGTAAAATCTTATATTCTTCATCACTGCATACTTCTTTGCATGATGGTTCAAAATTAAAAGTGTTTTTAAAAGCCTCTTCCGTTATAATACAAGAAAAATCCCTACACATTCCACAATTAAAGATACCTTTTTGAGTTGTGCATTTCACAATATTATATCTACAATAATTGTTAATCGTACAATCTGTATATTTAATTTTCTCATTTGAAACGACCTCATACCTTTCGCCTATTTTT
>CAZKCG010000141.1:0-1679 GCA_964551445.1 uncultured bacterium
GCTTCGAGCGCGGCGCCGGCCGGCGACATCGCGTCATAATTTATCGCTCCGCCCTTGGTGTCAAGTATAGGCTCGCCTTTTTTTATCCTGTCGAACATGTTGGATGCGCGATCCCCGGCGGTAAGCCCGTCGGACGGCTTCAATTTATCTATAAGTTTGCCGACGAGGCCTTTACCCGCGGAAGGCGCCGCGGCCTGTTCCGAAACGGCGGAGGGGTCATTTTCCGGGCCCGCGTAAACCGCCGGGGCTAAAGGCGAAAAAAGCGAAACACATAATGAAAAGATAACCAATAGTGAAATGTATCTGTTTGCGATCTTTTTTTTCACACTCATAAACACCCCGCCTTATATTATTTTAATTATAGACTTTTAATTTTACGGTTTATTTCTATGTATGCTCAATTATATTAAATATATAGCCGTATGTCAAGTAATGCGCTTATTTTATGCTCTGATCGATAAACGGGATGCCTGAAAAAACTCCTTCAAAAATGCAAATCAGAGCATACCCTTCTTCACTGCCGCTCCGGCAAAGCATCGGTCATCCCGGAAGAACTTCGCGCGAAGCCGAAAATAAAAAACAATGACGGTCTTTTAACGGAACCGTCATTGTTTTTACTATGGTTTCAGATATTTACCGTATCTTGATTAAAACTTCGGCAGCATGTTTCTGAGGCCGCTGATCTTGTCCGCGACAAAACCGGCGCCGCCTTTTACTATGTTGAGGCCTGTCTGTGCCATGCCGAGCTGGAAGTCAACTACCGTTCCGGCGGCCTTGGTCAAAAATTTTCCGGTGGCGACGGCCGCGTCAACTTCAAATCCTATCACTTCGCCCGCGATCCTTGCGCCGGCGGCGGGAAGTCCGGCAAGGTTCTCGCCTATTTTACCGGCTACGGCTTTACCGGCGCTCTCGTAAGCGTCGCCTACCGCGTTTCCGGCGTTACGGGCGAAATCGCCAGGTTTGGATTCTTTGTTTTTGTCGGCGGCTTTGTTCTTATCCGCGTTCTTGTCTTCTTTTTTATCTTTTTCAGACGCTTTAAGCGGAATAGTTCTCGTCGCTATTATGAAATGATGAGAACATTTAACCACTATAAGTCTTGAAGTGATTATCAGATCGAAAACTTTGCCTTCAGGTTTTTTGAAGTATCTCAAAAGAGGATTAACTTTGCAATAAGGGCAGCGGATATCGGCATCTTTTAAAAGATCGACCGCCACAAGTTTCTGAATGCTGAGTTTGGTCACTGGATTTTTTTCTTTGGATATGTATTTTAACGCTGTGTTCGCTACCTTTTCCGCTCTGTTTTTGCATATCGAGTGATCGGCGTTCATAGAAGCAAGTTCTTTTCTGAGTTCTTCCGTTTTCGCGTCAGCGATTATAACGGGAGCGGGCGATTTGCTTTTCGAGTCTTTATCGGATGAAACCTCGGGAACTTTTTCTTCAACTTTACCCTTGCCGAGATCTTTTCCCAGGTCGGCTATAGTGCTGCTCTGTGATTTATTCTTTCCGCTCTCCTGTTTTGAATCTGCGGCGGTATCATTTCCCGGTTTATAAACAGGAACGGCGGGAGCTACGAAAGGAACGTCCTCATCGACCGACGCCGAAGGCGCGGGCGGAGGAACCGGCGCTGCGGGAACAGTGACGGAAGGGGTCTCCGTTACGGGAGTTGAAGCTGCCGGTGT